>NZ_JAWQCX010000001.1:0-676701 GCF_036317945.1 Collinsella sp. CM84Y_54 | reverse complement strand
AGAAGTGGGGCGTCGTGGGCGGCTCGTCTCAGGACTCGCCCGAGGCCACCTGGACCCCGACCGAGCCGGGCGACTACACCGTCACCCTCGACGTGATCGACGGCGCCGGGGCCAAGCACGCCACGGCGAGGGTCATTGTTTACGATAAGTATCGTTCTAAAGGCGTTACCCTGAAAACGTCTGATGATTCGCCTGTGACCATTGGTGTTCCCTGCACGATTCATGCTGATTTCGATGGGGATACGAGCGGTTTTATTTACAAATTTGTATGGGAGAAGGACAATTGGAAAAGCTGGGGAGTATTGCGCCCCTATGGCGACTCGTCTCAATGCGATTGGACTCCTTCTGAGTCTGGAAAGATTAATATCTGGATCGATTTCGTCGATGCTGATGGAATTAAATCTACTGTTCACTATCCGGTAGAAGTTTCCAAAGAGTCATACAGCTATGACTCCCTTTCTTGTAATACTGATTTGATTCAGCAGGGTGAAACCGTCTCCGTTGACGCATCAACGTCCGGTCAGACTGATTACCTAACATATAAGTTTGTTTGGACTAAGAATAACTGGGCAAAGTGGGGAGTTGCTCAAAAAGGGAAGAGCCCGCGTCTCGATTGGACACCTTCTGAGCCTGGTGATTACACGATTTACTGCGATGCTATTGCATCCGATGGCAGTTATACCACTAAGACCGTCTCATTCGGTGTATGGGGGTACAGCGGGATTTCCGTTAAAACAACTGACAGCAATTGGTCCTGGGATATAAGTGCAGACTTGGGTTCGAATTTAGCTAGTAAAGCCGGTTCCTTTAAGTTCAAGTTTGTATGGACGAATAGCAGCTGGTCAAAATGGGGTGTGCTCAAAGCGGCTTCTTCGGAGAATTCAGCACACCTTAATCCAAGTGCGCTTGGCTTAACGTACGGCTATTGGTATGTGTATGTTGATGTTCAATACCCCGATGGCTCTTGGCACACGAATCATACTTCTGTATGGGTTGGATACCGTGGTTATCAGAACCCGTCTTCTTATTATCAAGTCTCATGCGCGTCTGTTACCATTCCGCACATGAACCAGGGAATATTCGGATATCGAACGCCATCCCGAATTGGTACTTATGCTACCAGGCAGGATTGTATTAATGCGATGATCACTCGTGCGTATGATTATGTTGGGACAACACCTTATATCTGGGATTATTCCTGCGCTCCAGGCGTCGGCGTTGACTGTGCTGGCCTCGTTATGCAATGTCTCTATGCTACGGGAATGAACTTGGGTCGATACACCCCCTGGGATCACTATTACACTCCGGGTCATGATCATTACGCAAACGACATGTGGAATGATCCCAAGTTTAAACACCTCTCTTTTTCCCAACGACAACGCGGCGATTTGATTTGCTATAAAGGTCATATAGCAATCTATATAGGCAACGATCAGATTATCGAAGCCTCGAGCCCTCGTAATGGTGTCCGCGTGCACAGTGTCTATGTGGGTTATGAAATTAGGGGCGTTCTCAGGCCGTTTGTTTAGGTTTTATTGGTGATTTTTGTTCAAATGTACAGCCTGGGTGGACTCTTTTGGGATAATTCACTCGGGAAAGGCAAGCGTAAGAGTTTGATTCTTTCTTGCGCTTAAATTTATTTGGCGATCTCGATGCTGGTTTCTTGTGCCTTAGCGCGCATATAAAACATTCCGTGGAAGCCAAAGCATTGTGGTGTTGGTCCCATATGCAGCAGGAAAATGAGGGACAGCACAGTGATTCCAGTTTTTATTTTTGAAGCATGAAATCACTTCATTTCCTATGCTGTAGCTATCGTGCATTTGTTGGAACTTGTAATTAATTGTCATTAGATGCGCTATGGTTTAACCTCGGTTTAAATCGACTGTTATTCATGTATTGGTACCTAAGAAGAGGGATTGAATGGCGCAGAATTCGCTTAAGGCTAAGACGCTCTCTTCTCTTTTTTGGAAGTTTTTCGAGAGGGGCGGTCGAGCGGTTGTCGAGTTAATCGTCCAGATTATTCTCGCCCGATTGCTCTCGCCAGATGATTTTGGAACGTTGGCGATCATGCTCGTCTTTGTGAATATCGGCAACGTGCTTGTTCAGTCGGGGCTTAACACGGCACTGATTCAGGCTCCTTCAATTACCGATGAAGACTCCTCAACTGTATTTTGGCTGTGCTTCGGCGTTTCACTTGCGCTGTATCTGATTGTTTTCCTTGCTGCCCCCGGGATTGCCTCCTTCTACGTGATACCGTCCCTGGTTTGGCCGCTTCGAGCCATGTGTCTCATTCTCGTGGTCAGCTCCTTCAACTCGGTTCAGGTCGCGCTTGTGGAGCGTGAACTCGAATTCCGTAAGGTGTTTGACGCCACGCTCATTGCGGGCCTGGTTTCCGGTTCTCTGGGAATTGCTTCGGCTCTTCTGGGCGCCGGGCTCTGGTCGCTTGTCATTCAGCAGGTGTCGTATCACCTTTGCAACTGCGTCGTTCTCGCGCATAGCGTCAAATGGCTTCCTCAAATGGTTTTTGATTTGGCCCGTGCCCGAACGATGCTTGGGTTCGGGTGGAAGCTGCTTGTCTCGGGCGTTCTGGACCAGGGCTATCAATCACTCTCCGATTTGATTATTGGCAAGCAGTTCTCCGCTTCGAGCCTTGGCCTGGTCAGCCAAGGAAAGAAGTACCCCCAGGCCCTGGGAAACATACTGGACGGGGCCATACAGCCTGTGATGCTATCTGCGGTCGCGCACGTCCAGTCCGATCTGTCGCAGGTAAAGCGCCTGGTCAGGCGCGCCCTCAAGACATCCACGTATCTCATTGCACCAGCGATGACGCTGTTCGCGGTGGCCGCGGAGCCAATCGTAACCTTGGTGCTCGGGGACCAATGGCTCCCGTGCGTCCCATTCATGAGGATGTATTGCTTCACCTACGCCTTGCTTCCCATTCACACGACCAACCTGCAGACTCTCAACGGCATGGGGCGTTCCGACCTGTTCCTTAAGCTCGAGCTTATCAAGAAGTGCTATGGAACTGCCTGCCTTCTTATCGCCGCGTTTGTCTTCAGGGACGTCTACGTCATGGTTGGCACCTATATGTTCACCGGGATAATCTCAACTTTCGTCAACGGCTTCCCGAACAAGCGCGTTATTGGATACTCCTACGGGGAGCAACTGCGCGACATCGCGCCCTCTTTCTTGCTCTCGATAATCGCGGGAGGACTGAGCTTGGTCGCTGGCGGATTGGTGATCAACCCGGTTCTGAAGATCGTTGTCGAGGCGCTCGTGATGGCCGCAGTGTATCTCGGCTTGTCCGCCGTCCTGAGGCTGGAGGTTTTCGTCTATCTTAGGTCTAGCGTCGTCGACCTTCTGAGGTCTAGGAAATGATCGAAGCAGCAGATTATTGGAGGTCAGATGAGTAATCGGATTCTCGTCACCCGCTCTTCAATGCCACCGTTCGAAGAGTATTGCGAGGAGATTCGTCCGCTGTGGGAGAGCCACTGGCTCACCAACATGGGGGAGGAGCACAAGAAGCTCGAGGTGGCCCTCAAGGAGCGCCTGCGGACGCCTAACGTGTGCCTGTTCACCAACGGGCACAACGCCCTCGAGTGCGTACTCGAGGCCCTCGACCTGCGCGGCGAGGTCGTTACCACCCCCTTCAGCTTCGCGAGCACGACCCACGCCATCTCGCGCAAGGGCCTCACGCCCGTCTTCGCCGACGTCCGCGAGTCGGACTGCACCCTCGACCCCGAGCGCATAGAGGAGGCGATCACACCCCGCACGTGCGCCATCGTGCCAGTCCACGTCTACGGCAACCTCTGCGACGTCGACGCCATCCAGGACATCGCCGACCGCCACGGCCTCAGGGTCGTCTACGACGCCGCCCACGCCTTCGGCGTCGAGCGAGACGGGGTATCCGCTGCCTCCTTCGGCGACGCCTCCATGTTCAGCTTCCACGCCACGAAGGTCTTCAACACCATCGAGGGCGGCGCCGTCTGCTTCAGGGACACCTCGCTCTACGACACGCTCAACCAGTGGAAGAACTTCGGAATTACCGGGCCGGAGGACGTGGAGTACGTCGGCGGAAACGCCAAGATGAACGAGTTCTGTGCCGCGATGGGCGTTTGCAACCTGCGCCACCTCGACGAGGAGGTCGCCAAGCGCCGCGCCGTGGCCGAGCGCTACTGGGACCGCCTCGAGGCCGTCCCGGGCGTGCGGGTGTTCCGTCCCGCCCCGGGTGTGAGGGCCAACTACGCCTACTTGCCCGTGATCTTCGACCCCGAGGCCTTCGGGGCCACGCGCGACGACGTCTTTGACGCCCTTGACGCCGCAGGCGTGGGCGCCCGCAAGTACTTCTACCCGCTCATTAGCGACTACGCCTGCTACAGGAGCGTCTACTCCAGCGACCGCACCCCGGTGGCCAGGAGGATGGCCGCCCAGGTGCTGACGCTGCCCATGTACGCCGATCTCTCCCTTGCCGACGTCGACCGCATTTGCGACGTCGTCGAGTCGACCGGAAGGAACTAGCCATGCCAAAGACGCTCCTGCTGCTCGGCGGGGCCCGGTACGCCATCCCCGTCATCGACGCCGCCCACGAGCTGGGTGCCCGTGTCGTCACGTGCGACTACCTGCCCGACAACTACGCCCACCGCTTCTCCGACGGCTACGTGAACGCGAGCATCGTCGACGAGACTGCCGTGCTGGCCGCCGCTGAGTCGGTCGGCGCCGACGGCATCATGTCCTTCGCCGCCGACCCCGGCGTCGTCTCGGCCGCCTACGCCGCCGAGAGGCTCGGGCTCCCGTTCCAGGGCTCCTACGAGGCGGTCTCGGTCCTGCAGGACAAGGAGCGCTACCGCTCCTTCCTGCGCGATAACGGCTTCAACTGCCCGGAGCTCCACATCTTCTCCTCGGCCGAGGAGGCCGCGGCCTCGGCCGACTCGCTTAGGTACCCGGTCATCGCCAAGCCGGTCGACTCGGCCGGCTCCAAGGGCTGCTCCCGCGTCGACGGGCCGGAGGGGCTCCGCGAGGCGGTCGGGTACGCGCTGTCGTTCTCGCGAGACGGGAGGTGCATCGTCGAGCAGTTCCTCGAGAAGTCTGGGGACAGCTCCGACGCCGACGCCTTCCTCGTGGACGGCGAGTTCAGGTGCGTCTCCTTCACCTCGCAGCTCTTCGACCCCGGGGCCCCCAATCCCTACACGCCGGCCGCCTACGCCATGCCGGCTTCCATGCCCGCCTGGGCGCAGGCCGAGCTCGTCTCCGAGCTCCAGCGCCTGGCCGACCTCCTGCGCCTTGGGAGCGGCGTCTTCAACGTCGAGACCCGCGTGGCGACCGACGGGCGCGCCTACATCATGGAAAGCTCGCCGCGCGGCGGTGGCAACCGCCTCTGCGAGATGCTGCGCCTCGCGACGGGGGGAGCGACCGACCTCGTGAGGGCGAGCGTCCAGGCCGCCCTTGGCCTGTCTGTGGACGAGCTGTCGATGCCAGCCTACGACGGCTTCTGGTTCCAGCAGATGCTGCACTCGGACCACGCGGGCGAGTTCGCGGGAGTGGAGTACGCGCCCGGGTTCAGGGAGGCGCACGTCGCCGAGGAGCAGCTGTGGGTCGCCCCCGGCGCCCGTGTGGAGGCCTTTACCGCCGCCAACCACGCCTTCGGCTCCGTGATGCTCAGGTTTGGATCCCGCGAGGAGCTCGAGGCCTTCAGGGCCGCGCCCGGCGAGTCCATGCGGGCGGTGGTGAGGTAGCGTGAGCCGCGAGATCGGCGGATACCTTGAGCTGGAGCGCTACCAGGGCGAGCCCTACCATCCCGGGGCGGTGGCGCTCAACAGTGCGAGGAACTGCCTTGCCTACCTGGCCGAGCTTCGGGGGATCGAGCGCATCGCCCTGCCGGACCTCATGTGTGACGCGGTGAGCGGGACCTGCGAGCGCGAGGGGATAGCCGTCAGGACCTTCGAGGTGGGGGAGGGTTTTGCTCTTCCCTCCGAACTTGCCGTCAGCGAAGGCGAGTGGCTCTACGTCGCGGACTACTACGGTAGGCTCTCCTGTTCGGAGGTCGAGCGCGCCCGGTCCGCCTCGGGAGGCAGGCTCGTCGTCGACGAGGTGCAGGGCTTCTTCCGCGAGCCTTGGGCCGGTGTGGACACCATATACACCTGCAGGAAGTTCTTCGGGGTGCCCGATGGCGCCTACCTGGTCACGCGCGATGGCTCGCGGCTCGGCCGGGAGCTGCCGAAGGGTTCGTCGCGCGCCAGGATGGCTCATGTCGTCGGGAGGATGGAGGATGGCAGCGCCGAGTGGTACGGCGCCTACCGTGCTTCCGAGGAGTCCATCGATGCCGAGCCGCTCGCTGCCATGTCCGAGACCACGCGGAGCCTGATGGCCGCCGTCGACTTCCCCTTCGCGAGGCGTCGCCGCGAGGAGAACTACGCCATCCTCGGCGAGGCCCTCGGCGGCCGCAACCGGCTTGCCGCCGGGTCGCCCGAGGGGCCGTACATGTACCCCCTCCTCGTTGAGGACTCCGCCGGCCTCAGGGACAGGCTTGCGGAGGCGGGCGTGTTCGTCCCCACTTTATGGCCGAACGTTCTGGCGGAGTGTCCCGCGCCGAGCTGGGCTCACAGGTACGCCCGAGACGTTCTCCCGCTCCCCGTCGACCAGCGATATAACCGTGATGACATGGAGTACGTTGCCTCCTGCGTCAAGTCCGTCCTCAGATAGAAGGGTTCAAACGATGAAGAAGATCGTCATCTTCGGGGCCACGGGAAACGTTGGCTCCTACCTCACCAAGTACGCCTCCGAGTTCTTCGACCCCGCCGAGTACGAGGTCGTCGCCGTGGGGCGCCGCCCCGAGGCCCCGGTTTTCGCCGGGATGGGCGTTGACTACTACTCGGTTGACGTCACGAGGCCGGGGGACTTCGACGCCCTCCCCACCGACGGCGTGCACGCCGTGATGCTGCTCGCCGCGCAGATTCCCTCCTACATGAGGGACTACGACGGCGGGCTGTACCTCAGCTCGATCACGATGGGCGCCTACAACGTGCTGGAGTGGTGCCGCAAGGTCGGCGTCGACAGGGTCATCTTCACCCAGACCGTGTTCGACATCTCTCTTGCCTCCGCCCCCGGCAAGGTCCTCGCGCCCGACACGCCGCCGTCGTTCAGCTACACCGGTGACCACGCCATGTACGTCATCGCCAAGAACGCGGCCCTCGAGGTAATGGAGCACTACCGCCGGGAGTACGGCATCAAGAAGTTCGTGTTCCGCCTCCCCACCATCTACAGCTACAGCCCTTACCACTATTACTTCCCCAACGGCGTCAAGACCAAGCGGCCCGTCTACACGATGATCGAGCGTGCCATGGCGGGCGAGCCGCTGGAGGTCTGGGGCGACCCCGAGTACTCCAAGGACATGGTCTACGTCGACGACTTCAGCCAGGAGCTGTGCCTGGCCGCCCTGGCCGATAGGGACGGCGGCCTCTACAACATCGGCACGGGCATCCCGGTGACCCTGCGCGAGCAGGTCGAGACCATCGCCGACGTCTTCGCCCCCGCCTCGGGCCGCTCCGAGGTGGTGTACCGCCCCGAGAAGCCCTGCGGCGGCGGCTTCCTCATGGACGTCCAGAACGCAAAGGACGAGCTCGGCTACGAGCCCAGGTTCGGCTGCCGCGAGCTCTTCGAGGCCTACAGGGCCGAGATGGCCGTCGACCGGTTCGCCTCCCTGCGCATGAGGCCCGAGGAGTAGGGCGGTGAAAGGCATAATCCTCGCGGGCGGCTCCGGCACGCGCCTGCACCCCATAACCAAGGCGGTCAGCAAGCAGCTGCTGCCGATATACGACAAGCCTCTCGTGTACTACCCGCTCTCGGTGCTGATGCTCGCGGGCATCCGCGAGGTGCTGGTCATATCCACGCCGCGTGACCTCCCCGCCTTCCGGGAGCTGCTCGGCGACGGCTCCGAGCTCGGCATGAGGCTGGAGTACGCGGAGCAGGCCGAGCCGCGCGGCCTCGCCGAGGCCTTCACCATCGGCCGGGGCTTCTTGGCGGGCGAGCCGTGCGCGCTCGTGCTCGGCGACAACATGTTCCACGGCCAGGACCTCACGCGCGTGCTAAACCGCGCAAAGGCAAAGGTGGAGGCCGACGGCGGGGCGGTCGTGTTCGGCTACCCGGTGAAGGACCCGCGCGCCTTCGGCGTCGTCGAGTTCGACTCCGAGCGGCGCGTTGTCGGCATCGAGGAGAAGCCCGAGCGCCCAAAGAGCAACTACGCCGTGCCGGGCCTCTACTTCTACGACGGGCGGGTGGCGGACATCGCGGCGGCCGTTGAGCCGTCCGAGCGCGGCGAGCTGGAGATCACCAGCGTCAACAACGCCTACCTCGAGCAGGGCCAACTCTCCGTCGAGCTCATGGGCCGCGGCATGGCCTGGCTGGACACCGGCACGCCCCAGGGCTTGCTCAAAGCGGCCGAGTACGTAGAGGCCGTCCAGAGCCGCCAGGGCTACTTCATCGCCTGCGTCGAGGAGATAGCCTACCGCCGCGGCTTCATCGACGCGTCGCGGCTGCGCGCCCTGGGGGAGTCGCTCAGGAAGACCGCCTACGGCCAGTACCTGCTTGCCGTGGCAGAGGAGGACGGGAGGTAGCATGACGGACGTCTTCGAGCCCAGGAACATTATCGTCACCGGCGGCTGCGGCTTCATCGGCAGCAACTTCGTGCACTACGTGGTGGACAACCACCCGGACGTCCACGTGACCGTGCTCGACAAGCTCACCTACGCCGGCAACCCGGCCAACATCGCCGGCCTGCCTGAGGACAGGGTCGAGCTCGTGGTGGGCGACATCTGCGACGCGGCGCTGCTGGACGAGCTCGTCCCCGGCCACGACGCGATCGTGCACTACGCCGCCGAGTCCCACAACGACAATTCCATCGCCGACCCCGAGCCGTTCCTTCGCACCAACGTGGAGGGAACCTTCCGGCTGTTGGAGGCCGTGAGGAGGTATGGGGTCCGCTACCACCACGTCTCCACCGACGAGGTCTACGGCGACCTGGCCCTGGACGACCCCGTCAGGTTCACCGAGGAGACGCCGTACCACCCGAGCTCCCCGTACTCCTCCACCAAGGCCAGCTCGGACATGCTCGTTCGCGCCTGGACCCGCACCTACGGCCTGCGCACGACCATCTCCAACTGCTCCAACAACTACGGCCCCTACCAGCACGTGGAGAAGTTCATCCCCAGGCAGATCACGAACGTGATCGACGGCCAGCGCCCCAAGCTCTACGGCACGGGCGAGAACGTCCGCGACTGGATCCACACCGAGGACCACTCGAGCGCCGTCTGGGACATCCTCACTAAGGGCAGGACGGGCGAGACCTACCTCATCGGCGCCGACGGCGAGAGGGACAACATCACGGTCCTGAGGATGATTCTGGAGGCGATGGGCAAGGACCCCGACGACTTCGACTGGGTGCGCGACCGCCCGGGCCACGACCGCCGCTACGCTATCGACAGCACCAAGCTGCAGACGGAGCTCGGCTGGCGCCCCAAGCACACCGGCTTCGCCGAGGGACTCCGCCAGACCATCGGCTGGTACGTGGAGAACGAGTCCTGGTGGCGCCCGGCCAAGGAGGCCACAGAGGCCCGCTACCGCGCCCAGGGACAGTAGGGGCAATTCATCTCCCGAACCTGGAATTCTCTGCTCAGTATTGGAAATGGATGTTATATGCCGCAAAGTAATGATGTTCAGGTCAGTGTCCTGATGATTTGCTACAACCACGAGAGGTATCTCTCTCAGGCAATTGAGTCTGCCCTCTCCCAGCAGACTTCATTTCCGTTTGAAATTTTGATCTATGATGATAAGTCGACAGACTCATCTAGGGTTTTGATTTCTCGATATCAGGAACAACATCCAGACATCATCAAGTGTATTTTCCCAATTGAAAATCAGTTTTCAAAGGGGAAATCACCCTTGTGCGACTTTCTGATTCCAGCCGCAAGTGGAAAGTACATTGCTGAGCTCGAATGCGACGACGCATGGGTAGGCACGAATAAGCTTCAAACACAGTTTGACTACATGGAGTCTCACACTGAGGTCGCTTTGTGTGCTCACTCGGCAGAGCTTTACAACGACACCACGGGCAAAATTGATGGAATTGCCAGCGGCTGCGCTCGAGCGATGACATTTTCAACACAAGACCTCATAATGCGTGGCGGAGCGGCACTGCCGACATGTAGCTATTTTTCCAGAACGAGCGATATGAAGAATTACTTGCAGTGGCGGCCTAACAATTGCCCTGTAGGTGATTGGCCTATGATGCTTTATCTCTCAACATGCGGTTCCGTCGTCTGCCTTCCTGAGGTTTTAGGGTTGTATCGTGTCGCAGTTGCCTCCTCATGGACTGGCTGGCGCTCTGCAAATGCAGATGCAACTGCTAAGTTCGATAAGAGAATGCTTGGAATGATCGATGAGCTGATTTCAAAAATGCCTTCGGAGTTCCATGCTTCTTTGAGGGCAAAGCAGGCTGAATACTTTTTTGATCTTGCTTTCCGAGCGGATGTCAGTGTTAAGAAATTGGAAGAAGAGCTCGATTACCGCCTGAAGGTATCCTCTGCGCAGTTGCTCAACTTGCGTATCAAGCTGGTCATCAAGCGCATTGTTAATGCGCTGGGCTTGATGCCCCTGGTTGAGCGAATGATGATACTTAGAGCCTCAAAATAATCAATTGGGCTGCCTTGGTGTGTACTGTTCAGTATTGCACCAAGGCAGTTTTAATTTGCGTGTATCCCTATGAGGCGTCTAAGATTTTGATGAGCTTATTTGCGGTTGCTGCCCACGAGAAGCCATGCTCAATATGAAGCGCCACGTTATCGCCGCACGTTGTGGTCGCACCTCGATCGTTGCAGTAGACAAGAATCGCCTTAGCGATTTCATCCTCGCTAACTACGTTAAGCACAGTACCGTACTCCTTGGATGGAACGACCTCTCTTGCGCCGGCGCAATTTGAGACGACAATCGCACAATGCTGAGCTGCCGCCTCCAGAAGAACCGTTGGAAGCCCCTCTGGATACTCGGTGGGAAGACAAAAGCAGTCAGAGTCTCTTAGTAGTCCCGACAGCTCCTGCTTTGATAGACGTCCCATGTAATGAAGCCATGTCTCATGGGCCTCAAGGAGCTTGCCCTCAAGAGGGCCACTTCCCGCGACTGCAAGATGGACGCATGCTCCAGCGGCGTTGAGGGAGGATACTGCCCCCAGAAGTTTGGGCAGGCCCTTTTCGGGGATCAATCTTCCGGCATATGTGACAAGAAATTCGTTGTCGGTCAGCGATAGGAGCTCTCTGTAGCTGTCCGGTTTGGCCGTGCTCCTATATTCAGCGCAGTCGATTGAGTTCGGTATAACAGCTTGGGCATCAAAGCCTATGCTCTTAAGCCAAGATAGCCCTCGCTCTGAAACTGAGCAGCCGATAGGCCTTTTGGACCTAATCAGACGATTGTTGATTGCCTCATAAGTACGCATCGCGAGTCCCAGAGGAGACTTTTCGTTAGAAATTGGACCCGAACTGTGATCGATTAGAACGGGTCTCAGGTTGTGGGCGCTTGCGATGCGACATCCCAGAAGACAAATCGGATAGTATCGCGTGTTGATGACAATGCCATCAAATGGAGCCTCTGTAAGCTCTTTAATCTGCTTGAAAGTGGCCTTCGAAGGAATCATTAGAGGAAAACGGTCGCCCATGATTGATTTCGAAGGAATTCCAATAACCGTTACCTCTCCATCTGAAATCCGGAAGAGTCCTTCGGTTGAGGATGTCACCACAGTTACTTTGATGTTTTGTGTTGTCAACTGTGTTGCAAGGTTATGAGTAAACTGTTCAACTCCGCCAAGGTGTGGTGGGTAAAAGGCGGAAAATATAGCTATGTGGTCGAGCACCTTATTCGTTCCTTATCTAAATGAGGGCAATAAGATAGAAGAGGAAGCGAGCCATATGAATTTTCTCAAGAAGAATTACCACTCCGACTCCAAGTCGGATTTTTGTTCTTTGGCCCTTAGGCTTCAACAGTCCAACGTATTGGTTGGATAGGTAGTTGGGGAACTTTGACTCTGCGTCTGCCTTTGCAAAAGCGTACTTCTCTTTCATAAGGGAAATGCCGCATCCATGATTGAACGAAATGAGGGCATTAATCATATTGGCGAGATAGGTGTACTCGATAACGTCCTGTCTGTCCTGGGGGATGCTGCTCAGCTCATGGTTTTTGAGGAAGGTGTCAAAGAGCTCGGCCATAATTCTCTCGTGGTTCTTTTTGTAGTTCATTGAACCAGTGATTGAGCCGGGGTTCAGCACGTAATAGTAGCCCGCGTATTGAATTACTTTAGTTTTAGCGTTGCAATAAAATGCTGATAGACTGAAGTAGATGTCTTCACCGCATTTGATTGATGTGAAGTGCAGGTCATTCTCCGATATGAAAGACCGCCGGTATAGTTTCGCACAAGCGATGGCATAGGTGGTGGAGCTCCAGACCGTATCGCTTAGGTAATGTTCGGTCAGCTTGCCGTCGATGTCTCGAATATACCCTCCAACCACAATGTCGTAGTCGCCGTCTTTTGTAGCATCGAGATAGTGCTGCAGGTAATCGGGCTTGATGTAGTCGTCGCTATCGATGAACATGACGAATTCGCCACAAGCAACTCCAAGGGCCTTCTCTCTTGAAAGGCCCAGGCCAAGATTGACTTCGTTAGTGATTACCTTAATGCGGTCCGAATGCTTTGAAACATACTCGCTCAGTATCGTTGAGCTGTTATCCGGACTGCAATCATTTACGCAAATGATTTCGTAATCGTCGTACGTCTGAGCAAGTATGCTGTCGAGGCATCGCGCAAGATACTGCTCGACATTGTATACAGGAACGATGACCGAAACCTTCATGTTTTATAACCTCTGATGGGTGCGGGAATAACTTACTATGAAATATTTTCCCGGTTTTATTATCCAAATGCAACTTTATCGAAAGGAGGTAATTAGTGATTTTGTTTGATAAGGTTGACATTTTTGTTTTGAGGCCACTTAGATGAAGGTAACCTCACGTTGATATCTTTGTCTCCGCATTTGCGGTAAGAAGAAATACCTTCTTTTCAGCAGATCGCTCAAGTCCGTTTAGCATAGCAATGCAGTTGTCTTCATTTCGATTAGCGAGAGATTTGCGGAGTTGGCTCAGGATTGTATTTCGTAAATTGTTTTAACCCGACAATTGGGGTTCTTGCTTGGCCTTCATTTGCTTTGAGCGTTTCTCTTTCTCATGCCTGTTTTCGTGTAAAATATCTCTAATGTTCATATTTGATTAGGCGAATCGAATATTTAAATTTAAATGGATTGAATGTATATGCGAGACAAAGTTTTAGCAGTAATTCCCGCCTATAACGAGGAGTGCTCTCTTCAAAACACTATTGAAGAGTTGAAAGCTGTTGCTCCGGAGGTTGACTTCATCGTAATTAATGATGGATCGACTGACTCAACTGGCGAGATTTGCCGGGCCAACGGTTACCCCGTTCTTGATCTTCCCGTTAACGGTGGTCTCACCGTGGGCTTTCAGACCGGTATGAAATATGCAGCTCGTATGGGCTATAACTATGCCATCCAATTTGACGCTGATGGCCAGCATATGCCGCAGTATATCGATTCCATGCGTAAGAAAATGGATGAGAACGATGCTGATATCGTCATCGGATCGCGCTTCGTTCAGTTTAAAAAAGAGCATTCTGCACGTATGTTTGGTTCGAGGATCATCACGTTTATTGTGAAAATGACCACAGGAAAGCGTGTCAGTGATCCCACCTCTGGCATGCGCATGTTCAACCGTCGCATGATTGAACTGTTTGCTAAGGACATGTCGCTCAACCCCGAGCCCGAGACCATTGCGCACCTTATCAGAAAGGGTGCTAAAGTCGAGGAAGTTCAGGTGTCCATGCGTGACCGTACGGCGGGGGAGAGCTATCTTAATCTCACGCGCTCTGCTGCGTACATGACTCGTGTCTGTACGTCTATTCTCTTTGTTCAATGGTTCAGGTGATTTGGTTGACTCTCTCGCTTCGCATTGTGCTCATTGTCTGCGCCGCACTGGTTCTTCTGTTCATCATTAGACGAATAAAGAAGTCGAAGATCGATGTTATGGACTCGATTTTCTGGCTCTTCTTCTCGTTGAGCTTTGTTGTATTGGCTCTTTTCCCGCAGGTGGCTTCTTTCTTTGCTGGTTTGCTAGGCTTTCAGGCTTCAGCAAATTTTGTTTTCGTGTATGTGATTGCCGTTTTGGTTATGCGTGATTTTTCGAATACGACCAAGATTGCCATGCTGCGCAAGAAGATAGAGGGTCTTATACAAGAGGTTGCGTTAAGAGGCTAGATTTAGCCTCTTGAACCGGATGGCGAGGTTCACAATGAACTAAGCTTTTTTTGAAAGCTTAGTTATAGTTTGGATAAAAGCTCTAAACACCATGAGGCTCTAAGTTGCTTTCAATTGGGTTGCTTCATTTGTCGATACTGTTCTTTTGTGTCTGGTTAGCAAACGGCACCTCTTGACGAGAGGCTATTAATGCGGGTATTTGCTATTTCTGTTTTAATCGTTACTTTCATTCTGTTTGCCCCAGGAAGCTTATTGCTTCGGATTGGCTTCAAAAAAATCAACCCTCAATTCATCTGTCTTGCTCCGGCGCTTTCGGCATTTGTTTTTCTTGTTGCGGGTGTTATTGGAACGGGGCTGGGCCTTACTGGGGCGGCATTTTTCATCCTGTTGACGTTTTGTTTCGTCGTCTCTCTTGCCTTTCCTATCCGTTTGATTAACTCAAGGTCACGCCTATCAACCGATGGTTTTTCTAATGTCAGTCGACTGACATGGCCGGCGGTGGGGATATGTGTGGCTGTTGGCGCTATTCTCGTTGCCGCATTGTTTTTGAGTAATATCGACGGGTTATCTTCCTTCATTCAGTACGATGACAACCTATCGCATCTCGCCTGGATTAAATCGATCGCCGATTCGGGCAATTTCTCAACAATACGAGTGACCTATTACGATTCGACTGCCTTTCCCTCGGCTTTTTTGGGTAGCGGATCATATTATCCAATTGTTTGGCACATACCTGCAGCTCTACTTGTTTCCCTTACGGGGATTCAAACGTCTGTGGCGGAAAACGCATCTATTTTTTGTTTTATAGCGTTTGCATATCCGTTGGGTATCTTGGCATTTTTAGATTCCATCTGTAAGAACGCCAAAGTGTCTCCCTTTATCGTTGCGATTTCCGCTTTTGCCTCTGTTGCATTTCCCATGCGCATGCTTGCCGTTCATGGCCCATTTCCGAATATTGCCGCATTTTGTTTGGTCCCTGCTGCTGCTGCCTTGTTAATTCGTTCCATCTCTTTCGGTGAGCGTTTTTGCTTTTACGGGGCAACGTTCTACGCTTTTGTCTTGGCGCTTGTCGGCGTAGCCGGTGTTCATCCAAATGCCGCCATCTTCACTTGCCTTTTGATTGCGCCGTTTATTTTGCTGAGGATTATTCCGTTTGGAATCATGGATCAGCGTGCCGAGGTTTCTTCAAAAAGCTCAATCCTAAGAACTAGGTGTGCTCAGATCATCTTTTGCTTTTTTTGCGTACTCCTATGGGTGGCTGTCTACAATCTTCCTTTTATGCACGGAATTGTTTCTTTCACCTGGGAATGGGGCATGTCGCTTGAGGGTATTTTGCAGTCGATCGTTAACGGCTCTTTCTTCTTCGGGGTTCCTCAGGTTCTTCTGTGTCCGCTATTTGCAATAGGTGCCATCTATGTTCTTATCCATGAAAAGGAACAAAGATGGTTTTTCTTGAGCTTCGCCATCGTTTTGCTGATTTATATCGGTGCGGGTGCATTTTCTGCTGAGGCTCGTTCGTTTTTTTCGGGCTTCTGGTACACGGATCCGGAGCGAATCGCTGCGATGGTGGCGATTTCGCTTGTACCGTTTATATATTTTGGTTTGCATGGTGTGGTCCTAGCTGCATACAGCGTGCTTAAGCATCTGAGGTACTTTTCCGGGAGCTTGGGGTTTAATCTATCGGCAGTGCTGATATCCCTATTATTCTTTTTCCTTAATTGTTATCCGTTCAATTACGCATACGCATGGGAAGATCATTCTAGAGGTGATTTGACCAATGCTTTCACGCTTAATTCTTACGATCTCTATAATGGCTATTCGCGTTACCGTGTCCAGGCCTACACTGCTGCCGAGCGGGATTTTATTCAACAAGTCAAAGAAGTGGTTCCGGAAGGTAGTTTGATAATCAATCTTCCCGTTGACGGTAGCTCATTTGCTTGGTCTGTCGATGGTTTGAATCTGTACTATCATGCCAAGCTCGGTTCGGCAGAATCTGAGGACAGTCATGCTATTCGTAAGGGCCTCTGTAATATCTCAACGGATTCTACAGTGAAAGATGCCGTTGAGAACACTGGAGCAAAGTATGTTCTCCTGCTTGATCGTAGCGACTATACGGCGGAGGATAAGCATGTATGTTATTCTCGCGACCTTCAATACAAGAAAAAAGACTGGGAGGGAATTACTGAAATAAACGATGAGACTCCCGGTTTTGAACCGGTACTATCGTCGGGGTCAATGCGACTGTATCTGATTAAATAACGAGTTGAGGTTCCCTAATGACAATACGCCGCCATTATATGGACGTTCTCAATGTCCTTTCCTGCTTTGCCGTTGTTGTTCTTCATTGCACGACGGTTGTATACGTTAACCAAGGCAATGTGCAGTGGTTTGTTTCAGTTGCGCTGCAGTCACTGTTTATGTTTGCCGTACCTGTCTTCTTTATGATTAGCGGAGCAAATCTGATCGGATATCGTTCTCGGTACTCTACCAAAGTCTTTTTTCAAAAGAGGCTCAAGCGCGTTCTGGCGACTCTTGTTGGCTTTAGTTTCTTTATTTACATTCTCAGCTGTCTTGCGCCGACCCAGCTTGGTCTTCCGGCAAGATCTTTCTCCCTTTTTGAGTTCATTCAGCTGTTTCTAACGAATCAAATTTGCGACGTTTATTGGTTTATGTATTCAATTTTGATTCTGTATTTGATTACACCGCTATTGGCTTGTTTTGCGTCGAACAAGCGTTTGCTGGAGTATGCCATTGGTCTCTGTATCGTCTCAACTGCAGTAATTCCTTTTGCAAATCGCTTTGCGCCAAATCATAATTTGTTCTCAATGCTTGCCGTACCTTATTTGACGGGTGCGATAATGTACTTCTTAATCGGCTACTACATTGTTACGTATTCTCCTTTTGAGGAACACGACAGAAATATGCGCCCGGTTTTCCTGATTGCCGCGATTTCTTCCGTTGTATTTATGGCGCTTATGACAATCAAGACCAACGTGCCGCATACGGTGTTGTCCGGTGCATATTCGGATTACGATAACTTTTATAACGATTATCTGCACCTTCCGGTTTTGGTGTACTCAATCTCGCTTTTCATGCTGTTCAAATCGCTGGAGCCGCTTTTCCAATCTGATAAGCATCCGTTCATTGCTGTAATTTCTAAACTGTCTTCCCTTAGTTTTGATGTTTACGCCGTACATATGATGTTTATTTGGGCTTTGGACGTCTATGTTTTGCATAACATCTTTTGGGATGCGGCGATTCGCCCGTTTGTAGTCTTTGCGCTTTCTCTCTTGTTTGCTTTTGTGCTGGAGTCCCTCAAAAAGCTCTGCAGAAATACGCGAATTGCAAAATCCTAACGGTGTAAACATGCCGCCATGCAGTTAAGCAAGCGTTTATAGTGCACTACTGTCGCTATCGAGGTTCGACGCTTAAAACTAAGGCAAAAAATGGCCCCCATTTCATCCGACTTTTAATTGGGAGGAAATGGGGGCCATAAAATTGCAACTCTACTGTTGCTTTGCTAGATTTCGAAGATCCTACTTCTTTTTCCTAACGGCCCTCACCGCAGATTTCATCATCTCTCGCCTTGCGCTACCGACCGGTGCGATGGGATCGATGAATTTGCGAAGCGGATTATCGGGTGATATCGCATGTTCGTGCATTGTGAGGGGGGAGGAAGAAGCCGTTCTTTCCGGTCCTGCCAACATGCTCATAAGGGATTCGTAAAAGGGAGTCTGGCGAGCATAGGTCCAATAGGCAATGTTGCGATCACATGAGGAGAACTTCCAAGGTTTTTCGAATCCTGCATAGTGAATAATTTTCTCGTGATTGCGCGAATCGTTGAAGGCGTCAAATGCAGAAGCAGGTGCAAAAGAGAAGACGTCTGCAATGCGATTGTTGCAGTTAATCATGACGTTCCAGTCGTAGTCAAGCCAAGTTATGCGGCCTTCGCAGTGCGCGTTCAGAACATCTTGATCGTTGTAGATAAAGCGATCATCGGAAGCGTAATCAAGCCACGTTTCAATTGAATAGAGCTTGCGCATCTCGGCGGTATTAAGTACAAGGACGCCTGCCTGGAAGTAATCGTAGGGGTTTTCCATGCCCAGGACTTTTTGGGCGTAGGCAAGGCGCTTGCCGTCCTTCATGTTAAGGTTGCCCAAGAAATCGATATCGTGAGCGGCGGCAAGGAGATTATTGCCCAAGTCCACGCCATAGAGCTCAGAAATATCACCCTGGATAATCAGGTCGCTATCAAGGTACAGAACCTTGTCGTAGCCAGGCAAAATCTCTTGAATCAAGAAGCGATAATACGTTTCAACGCTGATGTGAGGGTTGTTGGTGCTCAAATCATGGCGAAGGACATGTTCGCTCACATCGCAAAAACGCAATGACATATTGTCAAACTGACCGAAGAACTGCTGCATAATCGATTGATTGTCTCCAGCAATATCCCTATGGAGCACAACCACATCGTAGAAATAGCCTTCCGAGGCGTTGAGCAGTGCGGAATAGATTGTGGTGGTAAGCATGGGGACATAGTTGTTGTCTGCAGCGAAAACAACCGGAATGATCTGTTTACCGTTTGCCTTGGCATAGGGCGCCTCGAAAGGCATACGGCGATCCGGCCTTCTAAAGTGAACACACTGCAGCTCGGCCATCTTCCAGTCTGCTCCTATGCGTTCATGATGAATGAGGTAGATATTAAGCAGCCTCTCGGCAAGATGACCGGGGGTGCGCACTCCCTCTTTTGAATAACGGGACATATCGGTTGTAGAAACAAACTCCTCAAGCAGGGGAAAGAGCCATGCGCAGTAATCGTTAAAAATCTCGCGCTTCATGATGAACATGTTGCAGAAACGCCCCACGTGGCCACTGAGGAACTTGTCGGCATCCTGTCCATATTCCGGATGCTGCTTTTTAAGGATGGAGACGATCTTGTCCAGGTCTTCAACGAATAGTTTGTCTGCGGCGTCGTATTGGGAGCGCAAAGTGGCATTTCGTCCGACATAGGTGCGAATGTCCTTACGCTCGGTGGTGATGACGTCGTATTGAGTCACAAACTTCTCGATGTTCTCGTCGTCCAGTGAGTATTTTTTTTGAGATGCCGCATCGATGAAATCGTCCATGATTTCGCCGTAGATGTTCTCATCGTGGCGTGTGCCCGAGAAGTCAAAATAGCGACGGTAATGGCAAAAACCGACATATTCGCTCGAGGTGTTTTTCCAGGCCCAGTACTGGGTTGTCAGCTCGCAGTACATGGGATTGAGATCCGATATATTGTTGCCCTTATCGTCGTGGAATGCCCAAGGGAACCTGTCGTTGCGAAGGCTGCAGCCAACTTGCACTGGCTGGAGTATTGAACTGTCAAATAGCTCGACAGGCTTGTGCGCCGAGACGAAGATACGAATGTTTCGGTTTTCATAGCTTTTGCGCTTTGCCATGTAGATCAGATCGTTTATGTGGTCGCGAGCTGCGGTGTAGAACGACATGAAGCGTGGAGAAGTTGCGGCGTCAGTCGAGGCCAGCTTCTTTGCGTGCTCGTACCAATCGAGGGCCATGTCATTTGCGGGGGCGCTATTTGCTTGCAGCAGGCCGTATGCTCTGTCGCGAGAAAGACGCATGAGCTCTTCGGCAACGGGCATTTTGCCCATTACCTTTGCCGCTTCGTCGGCAGCATCGAGTTTTTGATCTTCTGGTACGCGAACAAGCCAATCGTTGAAAAGCAACTCGTACATTTTTACAACGGCTTCCGAACAGGTCTTCTTTATGTCGATGGCATCAAAAGCGGCCGCAAATGTTCTCATGTGATCGATGTTAGCTTGAAAATCGGAAGCGCTTTTGAAGAAGGCCGATACCGAGAGTGAGGAGTCGGAATTGACGCCTCGACCAAGGTAATAGCGTACACCGACAATGTCGTTGGCGGTGTATTGCGAGCGCGCGTTCGCAAGTGTGACAAAAGACTCGTATGCGTCCTCAGCTCGCTCAAGCCTGTCGTTGGTCATCGCCGCGAACATTCTGCGGAAGAAGCCCCCCGCATAGACTCGCTGAGTGATACGCCAGTCCTGAAGATAACCCTTGCGTGCACTGAAGACGGCTTCAAATATGTCTTTATTGAACAAGGGATCAACGGGTGCATTGATGTAGTTCTGGAAGTTGGAAGCCTCGTTGTCGCTTACGCCAGCATTAATGACATCGATGCCAAAGTGAAGGACATCACAGGGGGTGGCGTTGAGATAAGAGTCGAACTTGGCAAGGCAGTCGTCGCCGAGCTCGTCATCTGAATCCAGGAGAATGATGTAGTCGCCGGTGCTTTTTGCAACGGCAATTTTTCGCCCGATGTGAAGCCCGCGGTTCGTATCTTGGATGAGCGGTATGACACGTCTGTCCTTTTGAGCGTATTGCTCAAGTATCGAGGCGGTGGAGTCGGGACTACCGTCGTCAACTACGATGAGCTCAAAATCGGTAAACGATTGAGCCAGGACGCTGTCGATGCAAGCGGGCAGATATTTTTCATCTTTATATGATGAAACGCAGATGGAAAAACGCGGCATGTCGTTCTCCTTACAGGGTACATGTCTTAACTTGACCATGATAATCTCGTGGCAGGGCGCTGGGGCCATGGATAGGTTGGGAGTACAAACACAGCAGAAATAGCTCAGTTCTTTTCTTGCCTCGTAGCAAATTCGTTGATTGGCTATAGCTGATATGGGTACTTTTCCAGTTTTGCATAGGCTGGTTTTACTGACACGAGGGAGGGCTATACTTTCCACTGTTGTGTTTTGCGAGATAAGGAGTTGGTTTGTGGCTGACAACGTAGAGAGTCAAAAAGCGGTGGCTAAGCCGGCCTCTCACGCTAAAAATGATTTTGAGAAGGATAAATTTATCCTTAGGCAGCTGGTTACCAAGGATTTTAAGATTAAGTATCGGCGCAGCGTCTTGGGCGTAGCTTGGTCCGTGCTCAATCCTCTGTTGATGATGATTGTCATGTCGATTGTTTTTTCGACAATCTTTGCCCAAGGTCGCAATGGCTCCATTACGCCTGAGATGTATCCGCTTTACCTGATCGTCGGTAACGTGACGTTTTCTGTCATGTCCGAGTCGACGAACCAAGCGCTTATGTCCATCATTTGGGCTTCCTCGCTGCTTAAGAAGGTTAAGGTGCACCGCTGGGTCTTTCCGGTGCAGAAGGTGCTGTTCTCGCTCGTTAACTTCGCCTTCTCATTGGTTGCTGTCGCCTTGGTTATGCTTTGGTTCCATGTGGTTCCTAGTTGGCATTTAATTCTCTTGCCGGTGTGTTTGCTGCTTCTTATGTGCTTCTGCATGGGTTTGGGCATGATGCTGTCGGCGCTGGCGGTCTTTTTCCGTGATGTTATGCACCTTTGGACCGTTGTTATCACCGCGTGGATGTACCTGACGCCGATCTTCTGGACCACCGATTACATCAGCCATATGGCTCATTGGATTCAGGTGTTGGTGGTTGTGAACCCCATGTACAACTATCTCCAGTTTATGCGTGACATCTTCCTGTTCAATACCGTGCCTTCTTCGCTTACGTTTGGCCTATGTGTTGCCTGGGCTGTTCTTGCCCTTGCCATTGGCTATACCGTGTTCCACAAAACCGAGCACAAGTTTATTCTCTACATCTAAGGAGTGCTGTTCATGACTGAATCTGCTATTGATTACAGCAAGCAGCCTCTTGCTGTTGAGGTCAAAGACGTCACCATGATCTTTAACATGGCGTCTGAGTCGCTTACAAACCTCAAAGAGTACTTTATTAAGCTCGCAAAGCACGATCTGTTCTTTGAGGAATTCCGTGCGCTTAAGCATATTTCGTTTGATGTGCATCGCGGCGAGGTCGTTGGTCTTGTTGGAACTAACGGTTCCGGCAAGTCTACGATGCTTAAGATCATCGCTGGCGTTTTGGAACCCAGCGAAGGTGAGGTTAAGGTTCACGGCAATATTGCGCCGCTGATTGAGCTTGGCGCTGGTTTCGATCCCGAGCTTACCGCTCGTGAGAATATTTACCTTAACGGTGCGCTGCTTGGATATACCAAGGAGTTTATTGACGCTAGCTTTGACAAGATTATCGAGTTCGCTGAGCTCAAAGACTTTGTCGACATGCCCCTGAAGAATTTCTCTTCGGGTATGGTTGCGCGCATTGCCTTTGCCATCGCTACGATTACCGAGCCGGATATTCTGATCGTTGATGAGACGCTTTCTGTTGGTGATGTCTTTTTCCAGCAGAAGTGCGAGCGCCGTATTCAACACTTTATCGAAAGTGGCGACGTTACGGTCTTATTCGTTTCTCACTCCATGGAACAGGTTGAGCGTATTTGCCAGCGTGCTGTATGGATCGAGAAGGGCGACCTGCGTATGGATGGCCCCGTGGACGAGGTCTGCAAGGCATACCACGACCAGTTCAAGTAGGTTATAATTTATGCGCCGTGTGAACTTGTGCCCGCTTGGACGCGCGACATTATGCTCCATTAGCTCAGCTGGATAGAGCAGGGGACTTCTAATCCCAAGGTCGACGGTTCGAATCCGCCATGGAGCACCAGAGAAACAGCTGGCCGGGCCATGTACCCGGCCATTTTTATAAAAGCCGGGTACGCTCGTGCGCTCATGACTTCTCGCAGAGCATAGTTCTATGCACCTTTTGGGCCATCTATCTCAAATGTGATTTACCTTAATCGCGGTTCTTGGTTCTTTATTTCCTCGTACACCCTCAACTCCCACTGCTTACGCTCCACCTTGGCCACAGAGTCCAGGATAAAACCGGTAGCGAGCGAGAGTCCGCATAGGAACATGAAAGCGGCGGCGAGCATGGCGGTTGGGAAGCGCGGAACAAGTCCGGTAGCAAAGTACTCCGTAACGATCGGGATGCCCAGGGCAAGACCGATAGCGGCAAAGATGAGCGCAACAAGCGAGAAGAATTTAAGCGGACGGTAGTCCTTAAAGAGGGTGCCGATCATGGCAATGACTCGAATTCCATCGCTTACGGTGTTTAGTTTGGATTCTGAACCAGCCGGGCGGTCGCGATACTCGATGGGAACATCTTTGATGCGCCAACGATGATCGACGGCGTGAATAGATAACTCTGTCTCAATCTGAAAGCCTTCAGAGAGCACCGGGAACGTCTTGACAAAGGGCCTGCTCATGGCGCGGTAGCCAGTCATGACGTCATCAAAGCTGTAGTCGTAGATCCATTTAATCATGCTGCGTACCAGGTTGTTGCCGAAGCCGTGGAAGGCGCGCTTGTTCTCTTCGGCATATGTGCCGTTTGAGAGGCGATCGCCTACGGTCATATCCGCTTCGCCGGCAAGGATGGGTTTGCATAAAGCGCGCGCTGACTCCGCCGGGTAGGTGTCGTCTCCATCGACCATGAGATAACAATCGGCCTCGATATCACGGAACATTTGACGACATACGTTGCCCTTGCCCTGGTGGGGTTCGAGCTTAACGGTTGCCCCATGCTTGCGTGCAATTTGGGCGGTGCCGTCGCTAGAGTTGTTGTCATATACGTAGACCGTGGCTTCGGGCAGTTCACGGTGAAAATCATCTACTACTTTGGCGATGGTTAGCGCTTCGTTGTAGCAAGGGATGATAACGGCGATTTTCTTTGAGTTCACGTTGATCTCCAGAGTTTGGTTATTGCCGTTAGAAGTATAGTTGTTACATTTTTGCATTGGTTTTAAAGGTCTGAAAACCAGAGGGGACACATGTGTCTGCCGTGCTATTGTTTAAACATGGGCTGTAAGACATGGGGATGACTTGCAGCCCGTTTTCTCACATGGAAATGGTGCGTTTCGATCGCTCCATAAATAGGCCCGGCACAGCAACGAACTGTGCCGGGCTTCCTGCTTGTGTGTTTATGACCGCCTTGTTTACGCCTCCGCGGGCTCCACGCCCAGCTCGTTGCGGACGAGCTCGAAGGCTGCGGCGATGGCCTTGTCCATATCGTAGTACTTGTAGCCGCCCAGACGACCGGCGAAGATCACGTCGCCCTCCTGCGCCGCAAGCTCCTCGTACTGCTTGTAGAGGGTCTCGTTCTTGGCGTCGTTGATGGGGTAGTAGGGCTCGTCGCCGGGCTTCCAGTCGGCCGGGTACTCGCGCGTGATGACGGTCTTGTCCTGCGTGCCGAACTCGAAGTGCTTGTGCTCGATGATGCGGGTGTAGGGGATCTCGCGCTCGGTGTAGTTGACCACGGCCACGCCCTGGTGGTCCTGCTCGTTGAGCGTCTCGGTCTGAAAGCGCAAGCTGCGGTACTCGAGCGTGCCCAGCTTAAAGTCGTAGAACGCGTCGATGGGGCCGCAGTAAATCGTCTTGGTGGCGATATCGGGCTCGGTGGCAATCAGCTCCTTGTACTCCATGCCGCAGCGGACCTCGATGCCCTCGAGCATGTTGGCGACCATCTTGGTGTAACCGCCCATGGGGATACCCTGGTAGCGATCGTTGAAGTAGTTGTTGTCGTAGGTAAAGCGGCAGGGGAGGCGCTTGATGATGCTTGCGGGTAGATCCTTGCAGTCGCGGCCCCACTGCTTCTCGGTGTAGCCTTTCACGAGCGTCTCGAAGATGTCGCGGCCGACGAGCGACAGCGCCTGCTCCTCCAGGTTCTGCGGTTCGCCGATGTTCTCGGCAGCCACCTGCTCAGCGATCTTGGCCTTGGCGTCTGCCGGCGTGACGACGCCCGGCCACATCTTGGCGAAGGTGTTCATGTTGAAGGGCATGTTGTACATGTTGCCGTGGAAGTTTGCTACCGGAGAGTTGATGTAGTTGTTGAACTCGGCGAAGCGGTTGACGTAGCCCCAGACGTCCTTCATTGAGGTGTGGAAGATGTGCGCGCCGTAGCGGTGGACTTGGATGCCCTCGACGTCCTCGGTGTAGATGTTGCCGGCGATGTGATCGCGTCGATCGATGACCAGGACAGACTTGCCGGCGCGCTTGGCGGCATTGGCAAAGACCGCGCCCGAAAGGCCGGCACCGACGACAAGGTAATCGTACTGGGACATGGATATGCTCCCTTGTATGTCAATCGAACAGGTACAAATGATTCAGGACAAACGCCACTGACTTATTTGCCCATAGATTAGTGTAGCAGATGCTCTTTCAGCAGCTCCAGCGCGTGGGCGTAACCGGGTTTCTAAATGAACTTAAGGACTCGCTATTCCGCCTTCAGGCACTCGGGCAAAACGCTTGCAACTGCATCCATCGCCGCCGGCTTCAGGTACTGCTCATTGAGCTTCGCCTTTTTGTAAGCATAACGAGTGTCTGCCGAGTACTTGATCAATACGTCGGTGAAGAACCGCTCCCAGCTCAGGTAGTCGCGGCTTTCGATATAACTCGAAGGGTCCTCGAGGATTTTTGGAATGTCGTTGCTGGGGATGAGGTCGGATTGCAGAAGCGTCCACTCAAATGATTCGGGGAGGAACAGGCGAACGTTCTTGTAAACCCGCTGTCCCAGCACCTTTTCGATGTAGGGGCCAAACGCTGCGCCGTCTCCTATGGCAAGGATGTTTTGCTCGGGACATTCGTGAATCGTTCGTTTTAGATTCGCTACGCCGGTAGCGGTATAGCAGGGGATTCCCAGTCGGTTGCAAAGGGCGCTGTAGAATTGATAGCCAGACTTGCTATCCTCGACAATTACGGCATCGGGATTGTCGAAACCTACGTTAAGGTCCTGATACAGCATGTTTGCCGCGTGGGTATAAAGCGGTTTGGTCACCGAGTAAAAACGCTTGTCGCTTTTACGGCCGTTAATTACTTTGCTCGTCGTGTTGACCAGTTTTAGGATCTCGTCGACGCTGTAGGGGAGTTCGTTGGCGTCGCGACGAGATATCAGAACAAAATAGTTGGACGACCCGTTAACGGCTTTAGCAAAGTCTTTCGAGTAGATAAACTCGTTGCCCTCATCAAGAAAGACAATTGAATCTTCGATGATCGACAGCTCACGCTCCCAGCGCCTGCCAGAAAGCGTTTCGCAAGGCACGTCGCAGCTGAGTGTAACGCCGCTTTCCTGTCCTCGGTCGTTGTAGTCGCGAATCATCGAGATGAGCGTCGTTTTGCCCGTGCCGCTGTTGCCGCGTATAAAGGAAATATTGCGCTTAAACGTGAGTGTGTATTTGACCTTTGTACGTTCTACGACAACGGTATGCGTTCCCTTCATTACTCATCAACATCCAAATAGTCATTCGTGGCGCCGACAAACTCCTGCATATTTCTGACGATACGGTCGTCGTTATCGATGCGAATCTCAAAACGCTTCCAAGGGAACTTCATGATGTGGTAAAGGGTCACCAGCACATCCTGCTCTTTGCCGATCTTGAGTAGCCAGCGGGCACAGTTGTCTCCGCAGGTGGATGCGTTGAACACCATATTTGGGAGATTGCGAACCAGCAGCAGCGTCTTGACGCCGCCGGACAGTTCGAGTGGGGTGATCGAGCCAAGCTGCTTGCTTACGATGTTGTGGGGGCCGATGAGTTCTGATCCGTCCACGCTTTTAATGATCTGTGCGGCCATAGGGTCTTCGAACCATGAGTCCAAGTATGAGTTCCTAAAATAGGTCTCGGTATCGTAGATGGAACCGGGGTAATCTCCCAGATGGATGCTTAACATGTGCGTCTCCAGACGTTGTGTGACTGCAACGATTATATGCCAGTAATAAAGTGCCGCCAGTAGCGAGGTTGCTGCTGGCGGCACTAGCTTTATTGGCGTGTGAATCGCGTTGATGGATTTGCACGCGAGGCTACTTTTCGAGATACTCTTTCAGCAGCTCCAGTGCGTGAGCATAGCCCTGCAGGCCCTCGCCGGTGATGGTCGCGAAGCAGGCCAGGCGGGCGTAGCTCACTTGGCGGAAGTCTTCGCGCGTCTCTACGGCGCTGATGTGGACCTCGACGGCAGGGATGGCGACGGCCTTGAGGGCGTCCAAGATCGCGACGCTTGTGTGCGTGTAGGCGGCCGGGTTGATGACGATGCCGTCGACCTTGCCGTAGGCCTCCTGAATCTTGTCGACGATGCTGCCCTCGTGGTTGGACTGGAAGACCTCGACCTCGTCAAAGCCCTGCGCGGCGCCTGCCTCCTGGCAGATCTGGACCAGGCGGTCGTAGTTATCGTTGCCGTAGATGCCCGGCTCGCGAATGCCGAGCATGTTGAGGTTGGGGCCGTTGATGACGAGTGCTTTCATGGTTGCTTCCTTTGCGGTTGGGCGGGCGGTGAGGCGGAATGAAATACCACCACAAAGGTGCCTGTCCCCTTTGTGGTGGTATTTGTTAGAGAGCGGGTGGGAGGGTGTCGAGGACGGCGCGGGCGGTGTTGGCGGCGCAGTCGCGTGAGTCGATGATGCAATCGGCCCAGGCGCGGTAACGCGGCATGCGCTGTTCGGCGAGCTTATCGATGCCATCGCGGGCGGTGATGGGGCGACCCTTGTGGGCGAGTTCATCGAGCTTGCGGTTGAGCATCACGATCTGGCTGTTCTGGTGCAACAGCGGGTAGTTCTCGTCTCGCGTGACCACGCCGCCGCCCGTGGAAAGCACCAGGCCGCTGCGCTTGGAGATGTCGGCCAGCTCCGCCGTCTCCTGCTCGCGGAAGGCCACCTCGCCGCGCTCGACGATAAAGTCGGCGCAGGGCATGCCCAGGCGCTCCTCGAGGGCGCGATCGAGGTCGATGTGCTCGCGGCCCGTGAGCTGGGCGATCTGCTCGCCTACGCGGGTCTTGCCCGAGCCCGGCATGCCGATGAGCGCGATGTTCTGCTCGCGGCGGGACAGACGTTCCGTCACATCCAGGATGCGCTCGCGCGGGGTGGCTTGGCCGGTGTAACGCTCTACAGCCTGTGCCGCCTGGGCAACAAGCATGAGCAGGCCGCCGATGCAGGGGATGCCGCGGCGCTCGGCCTCGAGCATCAGACCCGTACGGGCGGGGTTATAGACAATGTCGATGACGCCCTCGAGCGCATTGAGGCCTTCGAGCGTGCAGGGAGCGTCGGGGCAGTGGGGGAACATACCGGCGGGCGTGCAGTTGACGAGCAGCGCGGCATCGGATTGCTGCGCGATGTTGTCGTAATTGACCACGCTCGTGCGACCCACGGGTACGACGATGGCGCCCAGGTCGCCGAGCACCATGCTGGCGGTGGTACCCGCGCCACCGGTGGCTCCGAGCACGAGGACCTTCTTGCTGGCAACCTCAACGCCCAATTCCTCGACCAGGCACTGAAAACCAAAGTAGTCTGTGTTGTCGCCGCGCAGGCGGCCGTCGGGCAGGCGCGTGATGGTGTTGACGTTGCCCATGCGCTCGGCCAGGGGACTCAGCTCGTCCAGGTATTCCATGACGGCACGCTTGTAGGGGATGGTCACGTTGGTGCCCTCCCATTCGTCGCCGGTCATAAAAGCCTCAAGATCCTCGGGCTCACGCTCAAAACGCACATACTCCAGGCCTGCGAGCTCTTTGTAGATGGTCGGGGTGTAGCTGTGGCCCAGCACACGGCCCAGGACGCCGTAGGGGCGGGTTGCGACGGTATCGGTCATCTAGAGCACCTCCGTGTAGCTGCCAAAGTAGGTGAAGCTCTCACACGCGTCGTCGATCGAGTCGAGCAAGTCGTCGAGGGCCTTGCTGCCAAAGGGGCAGTCCAGGTCAAAGTAGAACATAAACTCAAAGTCGCGCCCGGGGATGGGGCGGCTCTCGAGCTTGATGAGGTTGATATTGAGCGCGTAGAAGCGCTCGAGTACGCGATAGAGCGCGCCCGGCTCATTGGCCGTGGTGATCATGAGCGAGGTGCGGTTGGCACCGGGATAGACGCGCGGCTCGCGGCTGATGACGACAAAGCGCGTGTAGTTGTTGTCCGAGTCCTGGATGTTGGGCTCCAGCACCTCCAAGCCGTAGAGTGCCGCACAGCTGCGCGAGGCGATGGCGGCGACGTCGGTGCGCTCGGAGTTGGCGACCATCTCGGCAGACATGGCGGTGTTGGGGTACTTGGAGGCGTGCAGATTATGGCGCTCGATAAAGCCGGCGCACTGGGCAATAGCTTGGCCGTGGCTATAGACCTCGCGCACGTCCTGGAGCTTGGTGCCGGGTTTGACGAGCAGGTTGTGGTCGATCTTGAGGCGCAGCGAGCGCACGATGTAGAAATCGAACTGGGCGAGCAAGTCGTAGACGGCGTTGACCGAGCCAGCGGTGGAGTTTTCGATGGGCAGCACGCCAAACTCGCAAAAGCCGTCGCGCACGGCGCGCATGACGCCCTCGAAGGTCTCAAAGAAGGCGATATCGGGCACGTCGAAGAGCTTGCACGCGGCGATCTGGCTGTAGGCGCCTTCGACCCCCTGGCAGGCGACAGTTGCCGTCTGGGGGAAGGGTGCGTCAAAGGCTACAGCCGTGGCGTGGGCCTTTTGCGACACCGTGATGCCCTTGAGTTCGTTGATGTAGCGCTGCTGCTCTGCCTTGCTCATACTCATGAGGAGGCGGAACAGGGTGATGGTCTGGGCCTCGTAGCGCTCGGGTGCGCGGCTGGCGAGGTTGTTGAGTTTGGAGCGCTCGCGGGCGGGGTCAAAGACGGCTTTGCCCGTCTCGATCTTTGATTTGGCGACCTCGGTGGCAATATCCATGCGCTCGACAAAGCTGTTGAGCAGGGTGGTGTCGATGCTATCGATGGCCTGGCGAATATCGGCGAGGTCCATGGAGGCCCCTTTCACGTGTCGGTGATTTTTCTGGGACGGGGATTAAAAAATCATTAGGTACACAATGATTTTTTAATCCCCGTCCCAGAAAAATCACTGGGTGGGCGTGGGGGCCGGAGTTGGCCCCCGGAGATTTTTAGCGCTGGGCTGCGTCCTCGAGGAGGGCGTCCCAGATGGCCAGCGCTGCGGCTGCCTCGGCTACGGGGACGGCGCGCGGGACGATGCAGGGATCGTGGCGGCCGTGGACCGAGAGCTCGGCATTTTCCATGGCGTCCATGTCCACGGTCTGCTGCTCACGACCGATGGAGGGCGTCGGCTTCACGGCCATACGCCACATGACGGGTGCGCCGGTGGAGATGCCGCCCAGGATGCCGCCGGCGTTGTTGGACTCGACCGCAATCTCGCCGGTCTCGGCATCTACGCGGTACGGATCGTTGTTCTCGCTGCCGCGCATAGCGGCCACGGCAAAGCCCATGCCAAACTCCACACCCTTTACGGCGGGAATGCCAAACGCGATTTGTGCGATGCGGTTCTCGATGCCGTCGAACATGGGGTCGCCGATGCCCGCGGGAAGCCCGTAGATGCCGCACTCCACGATGCCACCGATGCTGTCGAGCTCGTCGCGTGCGGCCAGAATCTCCTCGCGCATGCGACCGGCAGCTGCGGCGTCAATGCAGGGCAGGTCGTTTGTAAGGGTCGCCTTGCGGTCGGCCTCGCGATAGACCATGTCGTCCATGGGCAGGTCGGAGATACCGCCGATTTGCGCGACGTGCGCCATGACCTTGATGCCACGGGCCTCGAGCGCCTGCAGCGCGATGCCGCCGGCGATGCATAGGGGGGCCGTCAGACGACCGGAGAAGTGTCCGCCGCCGGCGACGTCGTGCATGTTGTGGTACTTCACGCGCGCCGGAAAGTCTGCGTGCCCGGGGCGGGGCTTGCGGCGCAGCTCGGAATAGTCCTTGGAGCGCGTGTTGGTGTTCTCGATGATCGCTGCGATGGGTGCGCCGGTGGTGTGCCCATCGACCACACCGGCAATGATATGCGCGGCGTCGGCCTCACGGCGCTTGGTTGCGGTCTCGTCGCGACCGGGGGCGCGACGGTCCAAAAAGGCCTGCAGCTGCTCCTGGTCAACGGCGATACCAGCGGGAATGCCGTCGAGTGAGCAGCCGATAGCAGGGGAGTGCGACTGGCCAAAGATGCTCAGATGCAAAACGTTGCCAAAGGTCGAGGACATGCTATTCCTCCTCGAGCGTGACCTTGCCGCCCAGCAGGCGGTAGTGGTCAAAGAAATCGGGATAGGACTTGTTGACGGCCTCGGCGCCGTGGATCACGACATCGCCGGTAGCACGGCTCGCGGCGATGGCGGCCATCATGGCGATGCGGTGGTCGTTGTGCGAATCGACCTCGCCGCCGGTAAAGGCGTCGACACCCTTGATGATGAGGTCGTCACCGGCAATGCGTACCTGCGCCCCCAGTGCGGTGAGCTCGCGGGTGGTAGTGGCCAGACGGTCGGATTCCTTGATGCGCAGGCGGGCGCAATCGCGGATAAACGTGCGGCCCTGCGCCAACGATGCCACGGCAGAGATAACGGGCACCAAGTCGGGGATGTCGTGCGCGCTCATCTCAAAGCCGGCGAGCTTGTCGGACTGCACGGTGGCGGCGTTAGTGGAGCGCACGATGCGAGCGCCAAAGCGCGAAAGCGCGGCGAGCACGTTGCGGTCGCCCTGCGCGGAGCTGAGCGACACACCCTCGACGGTGATGGGGTCGGAGCCGATGGCGCCGGCACACAGCCAAAAGGCGGCGTTGGACCAGTCGCCTTCGACGGCCACGCTGCCAGGCGTGCGGTAGGAGCCGCTGTTCACGCGGAAGTTCGTGACCTCGGGCTGGCCGTCCTTGGCCGGAATACGCTCGACGTTGACCTCGACTCCGAAGGCCTTCATGGCCTGGATGGTTAGGTTGATATAGGGGCGGCTCTCGATAAGGCCGGTCACCTGCACGCAGGAGGGCTGGGCCAGAAGTGGGGCTGCCAGCAGCAGACCGGAGATGTACTGCGAGCTCACGTTACCCGGCAGGATAAAGGTGCCCGGGCGCATGCGGCCGCTTGTCTTGAGCGGAAAACCGCCCAGGCCCTGCAGGTCGCAGCCGGCGGCTATGATTTCGTCGGAGAGCGGGGAGAGGGGGCGTGCGCCCAGACGGCCCTGTCCCACAAAGGTCGCCTCTGCCCCCAGCGCGCAGGCGACGGGCAGCATAAAGCGGAGCGTGGAGCCGCTCTCGCCGCAGTCGAGCGTGCCGCCGGCAAGTGCCTTGAGCAGACCAAACTCAATACTCTTCATGGTGGGATGGACCTGGAAGCCGTCCTCGACGGTCTCGATGCGGGCGCCCAGGGCCGTGAGGCAGCGTACCGTGGCTTCGATATCGGCGCAGGTGGTGTTGCAAGTGACGTGCGTCTCGCCGTTGGCGAGTGCGGCGCAGATGATGAGGCGGTGCGCCATCGACTTGGACGCGATGGCAGGAACGGTGCCCTTGAGCGGGGAGGGGGTGATGCGGGCTAGCATGCTAATGCGTCTCCCTTCTGGCCGAGGCCCTCGGCAATTAATTCATGGAAGGTTGAAAGCGGCGTGCGGTCGATGCTGCAGCGGCCAATGCCGTGCGGAATCACCAGGTCGATAGTGTCACCGGCGCGTTTTTTGTCGTGCAGCGCCTCGGTAAAGACGGCGTCAGCGCAAAGCTCGCAGCGGGTCTTGAGACCGTGGCGCGCGCAGAGCTCCTCGATGCGGCCGGGCAGCTCGGCATCGCAAATGCCGTGCAGGGCTGCGGCGCGCGTGATGATGCCCATGCCGATCGACACGCAGTTGCCGTGTCCCAGCTCAAAGTGCTTGCAGGCCTCGACGGCATGTCCGGCACTGTGTCCAAAGTTGAGGAGCTTGCGCTGGTTGGTCTCGCGCTCGTCGGCAACGACCACGGCGCGCTTGATGTCGATATTGCGGGCGATGATGAGCGCCACGCGGGCCACGTCCTGGTTAAGCAGCTCAAGCGTGAGCGGGGTCTTCTCAAGCTCGGCGAAGAGCTCGGGGTCGGCGATCACGGCGTGCTTGACGACCTCGCCGCAGCCGTCGGCGAACTGCTCGGGCGTGAGGGTGGCCAGGCACCCTACGTCGGCGATAACCACGCTCGGCTGCCAAAAGGCTCCGGCGAGATTTTTGCCGGCGGCCAGGTCGATGGCCGTCTTGCCGCCCACCGACGAGTCCACCATGGCGAGCAGACTCGTGGGGATCTGCACAAACTTGCAGCCGCGCATGTAGGTGGCGGCCACAAAGCCGGCCACGTCGCCCACGACGCCGCCGCCGAGCGCCACGATCACGTCGGAGCGCGAAAGCTCATGCTCGGCCACAAACTCCAAGATGTTGATGTAGGTCTCTGCGCGCTTGTGTGCCTCGCCGGCCTCGAAGGTGTAGATGCTTACCTCGTAGCCTGACGCCTCCAGGCTCTGTTTGACAGGCATCTGGTAGAGCGGACCCACGTTGGTGTCCGTCACGATGACGGCGCGAGTGCCTCCGGCGGTGGCGCGAACGAGCGGCCCTGCCTGCTCCAGCAAAAAGGTGCCCACGTGTACCTGGTAGGGGCGTGCGGTGTCGATATCGATGGTAATCGCCATAAGCTATGGTCCTTTCGATCTGGCGTGATAGGTGGTCTAGTGGGCGCTCTCGTCGTCGAGTGCGCGCTTGATGCGATCGCCCTCGGCTAGGAGATTCTCCAGATAGCGCTGGTCGCGATCCTTGAGCGCGTGGCTGTAGGCGCCGAGCGAATCGATCAGATGGTCGATCTCGAAGGCAAGCGCGTCGGCGTCGTCGATCATGAGCTCGGACCACATCTGCGGATTGAGGTGCGCCACGCGGGTGAGGTCGCGGTAGCTGCCGGCCGAAAAGCCGTGGTGGACCTGGGCGGTGGGGCTCTTTACGTAGGCGTTGGACACCACGTGCGCGAGCTGGCTCGTAAAGGCGATCACGCGGTCGTGCTCGGCGGCGGTGGTCACGCTGAACTTGCCAAACCCCAAGGGACGCACCATCTCGCGCACCTGGCCCAAGAGCTCCAACTTAAGGGCATCGTCTACCGCGGGAGGAACGAGCACGAGCGGGGCGCCCTGGAACAGGTCGGCGCTGGAATGAGCGTAGCCCGAAAACTGGGTGCCCGCCATGGGGTGTGCGCCCACAAAGTAAAAGCCGTGCTCTCGTGCGAGCTCAAAGGTACGCTCGCACACAATGCCCTTCACACCCACGGTGTCGATCACCACGGGGCCCATGATGGCTTCGGTGTCGGTAGCGTCGGCGAGCGCCTGGGCATGCGCCTCGAGCCACTCGATGCATGCCTCGGGATAACAGGCAAGGACGATGATGTCGCACTCGCCGAGCGTCTCGTCGTTGAGCTCGCCGGCGACGGTGCCCATGCTAGCGGCCGTCATTACGTCATCGTCGGGGTCCCAGGCAAGCACGCGAACGCCCGCCTGCGCATAGCCGCGGGCAAAGCTGCCGCCGATCAGGCCCAAGCCGACGATGCCGGCGCACTTGGGGCCGCCTTGGTTGACGCGTGCGTTTCTCACCGTACCCATGGCCTACTCCATGGTCTCTTGGCAGACGACCTCGCGGATGGCGCGGATGCGGCGCATGGTGTCGTCGAACTGGTCAGGCGTGAGGGCCTGGGCGCCGTCGGACCAGGCGTGGCTCGGGTCGTCGTGGACCTCGATCTCCAGGCCGTTGGCGCCGCAAGCGGTCGCGGCGAGCGCCATGGGCTCGACATAGCGGGTGTAGCCGGTGGCGTGGCTGGGGTCGGCGACGACGGGCAGGTGCGACAGGTGGTGAAGCACCGGCACGGCGTTGAGGTCGAAGGTGTTGCGGGTACGGGTCTCGAAGGTGCGAATACCGCGTTCGCACAGGATGACGTTGTCGTTGCCCTCGCTCATGATGTACTCGGCAGCCATGAGCAGCTCGTCGACGGTGCCGGACATGCCGCGCTTGAGCAGGATCGGGGTCTGGGTCTTGCCGACTTCTTTTAGCAGGGGGAAGTTCTGCGCGTTGCGGGCGCCGATCTGCATGACGTCAATCTTCTTGTCCAAGAAGACCTGCACGTCGCGCGGATCCATGATCTCGGTTACGATCGGCATGTCGAGCTCGGCGGATGCCTCGCATAGCAGGTCCAGGCCGGCGGGACCCATGCCCTGGTAGGCGTAAGGGGAGGTGCGGGGCTTGTAGGCGCCACCGCGCAGCATCGTGGCGCCGGCGGCCTTTACGCGGCGTGCGATGCGAATGAGGTTCTCGCCCTCGACGGAGCAGGGACCGGCGATGACCTGGAACTGGTCGCCGCCGATCTTGACGCCGTGGCCGCAATCAATGACGGAGTCCTCGGGGTGGAACTTGCGGTTGGCACGCTTAAAAGGTTCGGAGACGCGCTGCACACGCTCGACGACATCCATGGACTCGAGCAGGAACGGGTCGATCTTGGTCGTATCGCCCACCAGGCCGATGATGGTCTCGTTCTCGCCGCGCGAGACGTCGGTCTTGAGACCCTTCTTCTCAATCCAGCTGACGATATGGCCGACGGCCTCGTCGCTGGCGCTTTGCTTTAAAATTGCAATCATGGTGTGCCTCTCACCTCGATGGATAACTTTTGCAAAAACGGCCCGCATCGCGAGCCGTGCATATATGGTGCATGTGAGTTTATACTAATTGTTTCACTTTTGCGTTCTAAAGTGTGCCTTTGCGCCGTGTCTCCCACGTAATTGCAAAGCTTTTTCTATTCTTTTGTTAGCCCGTGGCGCACTTGGGTATAATGCCAACCGTTCGCCCTATTAGCTCAGGGGATTAGAGCGTCTGCCTCCGGAGCAGAAGGCCGTTGGTTCGAATCCAACATGGGGCACCATCGAACGTAAGACCGTCCGAACCTCGCATGGTCCGGGCGGTTTTCTTATACCGACGCGACGTGATGGGACGTGGTATGGCAGTAACGGATATCGAGCGCGGGCTTTCGATCGCCGAGGTCGAGGAGCGCATCGCCGCCGGTAAGATCAACCGCAACATGGAGCTCAAGACCAAATCGGTCAAAGAGCTCATCATCGAGAACCTCTGCACGCTGTTTAACTTGATTAACGCTGTCTTGGCGATTCTGGTCATTATGACTGGATCGTTTAAGAACCTGACGTTCCTGTTCGTGGTGTTCCTCAATACCGCCATCGGCGTCATCCAGTCCATGCGCTCCAAGAAGATGGTCGATAAGCTCACGCTGCTGACCTCTAAGAAGGCCGTCGCGGTGCGCGATGGTGCCGAGGTGGAGCTCGACCTTGACCAGATCGTGCTCGACGACATCATTCGCCTGGGGCGCGGTGACCAGATTCCGGCCGACGCCATGGTGGTGTCGGGCGAGGCGCTCGTTAACGAGAGCCTGCTGACGGGCGAGAGCGATCTCATCAAAAAGCAGCCCGGCTCCGAGCTCATGAGCGGCAGCTTTATCGACTCGGGTCTGCTGCGCGCCCGCGTGATCCATGTTGGCGCTGATAACTACGTGGCAAAGATCAATAACGAGGCCAAGTACGTCAAAAAGGTCAATTCCGAGATCATGAACGCGCTCAACGCCATCGTGCGCTTCGCGAGCCTCATTATGATTCCGCTCGGCCTGGCGCTCTTTGCCTCGAGCGTGAGCGAGCTGTGGGATGCCGCCGGTACGCCGGGCGAGAGCGCGCTTTCGTGGTGTTTTTCCGAGCTGCTTGCCGGTCGCGTGCCCTCGTCGGCGCTGCTGTCCACGGTGGGTGCTCTTTTGGGCATGATTCCGCAGGGCTTGGTGCTGCTGACCTCGTCGGTGCTTGCCATCGCCACGGTGCGTCTGGCGCGCCGCAAGGTACTCGCGCAGCAGCTCTACTGCATCGAGACGCTCGCGCGCGTCGACGTGTTGTGCTTGGACAAGACGGGCACCATCACGTCGGGTCACATGGAGGTCGAGGGCACCTACCCGCTGCCTGTTGAGGGTGTTGGCTTTGGCGCGGATTCGGACGAGGCGGCTGTCCCCGTCGAGACCACAGTCCTCGATTTTGCGCTCGCCAATGTGGCACGTGCCACCTCGGCAGACGCCAACGAGACCTGTCAGGCCCTACTCAACTATTACGCCGACCGCCCGGTCGAGGTGTCCGAGCCGCTGGCGGTCATTCCGTTCTCATCGTCCAAAAAGTGGAGCGGCGCCTCGTTTGCGCAGGGCTCTTATGTGATGGGCGCAGCGCAATTTGTGCTTTCGGAGCGCGCCTTTGCGCAGGTCGAGAACCGTGTGGCCGAGCTCGCCGACACCTGCCGCGTGCTTGTGGTGGCCCGTGTGGACGGCTTTACGCCCGACGGCGATATGGTGGGCGAGGCCGAGCCCGTGGGCTTTGTGACCATTCGCGATGAGATTCGCACCTCGGCCGCCGAGACCATCGGCTACTTTAACGAGCAGGGCGTGACCCTCAACGTTATCAGCGGCGACGACCCGCGCACGGTGTCGTCGATCGCGCGCGTGGTAGGCGTTCCGGGGGCCGATGCCTACGTCGACGCCACGACGCTCGATACGCCGTCCAAGCTCGATGCGGCAGTGGACCGCTATCACGTCTTTGGTCGCGTGACCCCGCAACAGAAGCGCGAGCTCGTGCAGGCGCTCAAGCGTCGCGACCATACCGTTGCCATGACGGGCGACGGCGTCAACGACGTGCTGGCGCTCAAGGAGGCAGACTGCTCCGTGGCCATGGCCGCCGGTTCCGATGCCGCGCGCAACGTGGCCGAAATCGTGCTGGTCGACAACGATTTTGCCTCGATGCCCGCCGTGGTGGCCGAGGGCCGTCGTTCCATTAACAACTTGCAGCGCTCTGCGGCGCTGTTTCTGACCAAGACGCTGTTCTCGATGGGCTTGGCGGCGCTGTGCATTGCGTTTCCGCCGTATCCTTTCGAGCCGATTCAGATGACACTCATCAATTTCTTCTGCATCGGCGCGCCGGGCTTTGTGCTTGGTCTGGAGCCCAATAATGCCCGCGTGAAGGGGTCATTCTTGACCAACGTGCTCAAGCGTGCGCTGCCGGCGTCGCTGGCGGTCATTATGGCCGCGGCGCTCGATATCTTTGTGGCGCGCGTGTTCGGCTTTAACCAGCTCACCCTTTCGACCATGTGCCTGCTTACGTCGTGCGCGGCGAGCGTGAGCCTGATCTGGCGTATCTCGCAGCCGCTCACTCCCTTGCGTGTGGTGCTCTTTGTGTTTGTCGTTGTCGGCATCCTGGCGGGTGTTATCGGATTCCCGGAGCTGCTGTCCATCGCCAACCTGTCGATGGGCGAGGCCGTTATCTTGCTGGCGATCGTCGTCTTTACCTGCACGGTTTTCTTTAAGCTCGCCGCGAAGATGGATTCGCTTAAGCCGCGCCGTCGCCATGCTGCCACTGGCTTTGGCCGCGGCGTACGCGTTCGCTTGGGCCGCGGCGGCGGCAAGGTGAGCTCGACGGGTTCAACTGCCCAGCGTTTTGCCAAGCGCGTCGCCGCCGATATGGCGCAGCGCCGCGAGGAGCGCACCGCTCGCGAGGCCGAGGTTCGCGCGCTCGAGGGTGTGGAAAAGGCCCAGCCCAAGAAAAAGAAGAGCGCGGGCGCCAAACGTTCGCGGGTGACCAAGTCCGCCCAGGGCATTAAGGTCTCAATGCCGAGCAAGAAGAAAAAGCCCGCAAAGAAAGCCTAGCCCTAGTCGCCGGGGGATGATTTCCTGGCGATGTTGAATTGGTGCCTTGCTCCTGTGGGGGCGTGGCGATGCTATGCTCTAACCTCGACTGTATGAATTGCTCCGAAAAGAGGAAGCCGTGATCTGCCCGCATTGCCTTAAGACTATAGAAGACGGCGCCTCGTTCTGCCCCTACTGCAACGCATACGTTGGTCCGGGCGACGGTCCCGAGCATACCGAGTTCGTATTCTGCGATGGTTGCGGCGCACGCCTGTCCCCGCATGACCGTACCTGTCCCAAGTGCGGGCGCCCCGCCCCGGGCATCCTTTCCAAAGACGCGGCTGCATCCGATCTGGCGGCAGGCCGCACGGCCGGCTTTCCGCGCTTGACGCAGGAGCAGATCGATACCGAGGTGCCCCATGCACCGGCGTCTGCCGCTGCGGTGCTTTCGGACGCCGCCGATCCCAACGAGACTTGTGTGCTGCCGGCCTTCGACAAGGACTTCGGCATCCCTAAGGTGGACATGCCGACGCCGGTTTCCCTGCGAGACGATGCTCAGTCCAGCAAACAGAAGCCCAAGCGCAAGGTGCATCCCGACGAGGATGCCTACCATAAGCATAAGCGCCATATTCCCAAGCCGGTTATCGTCGTTGCGTTGCTCGCGGCCGTGTGCGGCGGTGCCTATTGGTTTGTGACGACCGACCCCCTGGGCGTCATGCCGGGATTCTATAGCGAGTTTGGCCATGCCGCGCAGAGTACTTTCCCTTCGCGCCAGAAGGGCGAGCAGACTCAGGACGATGTCGCCAAGGTCGATGAGAGCGATGGCGACGACACCTCCGACGTGGTCAAGGAGGAGGTCGTGCTCACTGACGATGAACTTTATGCCAAGCTCGACCAGATCTACCAGACGATCCTCTCGTACAACACCGAGGACCAGATCGGCGAGGTGATCACCTCCTTTAACAGCGGCTATCTGCGCTCTACGCTCAGCACGCGCCAGGAGATGTCGCAGAGCGCCTATGACCTGCGCGACCGCATCAAGCAGACACAGGACGAACTCGACAATCTTAAGTACCAGGACGGCACGGTCTATGCCGAAGACATCGAACACCTCAAGCAGCTTGCCGAGTGGATGTACGAGCGCGTCGACGTGATCTGCCAGAGCTGGGACATTTCGCTTTCCATCCCCGATGGTGAGTCGATGAGCGCTCGCCAGAGCGAGATCTTGGCACCCATGGCGCAGGGCGGCAACAGCGCGCTCAACCAGTACGATGCCAACGTGGGCGCTTGGAAGCCGCGACAGCGTTCGTAATTAATGCGCCTAAGCGGTATAACCTGCGTGCGCAATTGATGAAAGCCTGTGCTTATTGCTACAATTCGAACAAATATGCTTTAAACGCACGAGGAAGGAACCACATGTTTGGTTTTAAGAAAGAGCTCTACACGCCCGAGTACCAGCTTTCCGGCGATGAGTGCGCGGTGATCGAGACGTCGAAGGGCACCATCAAGGTCAAGTTTGACGGCGAGGGCGCTCCCATCCACGTGGCCAACTTCTGCGAGCTTTCCACGATGGGTTTTTACGATGGCCTTAAGTTCCATCGCTATGTGCCCGGTTTTGTGATCCAGGGCGGCGACCCCAATACCCGCGATATGTCCGGCGCCGATGTCGCCGCCGGCCTTGAGGGCCCCGACGGCATGCCTGGTACCGGCGGCCCTGGTTACTGCATCAAGGGCGAGTTCGCTACCAATCCGCGTAACAGCCATGTCGACGGCGCGCTTGCCATGGCACGTTCGATGGATCCCGATTCTGCGGGTTCGCAGTTCTACTTCTGCCTGGGCGCCCAGCATAACCTCGACTCCGGCTACACCGTCTTTGGTACCACGGTCGAGGGCCTCGATGTGATTTCGCAGCTGCGTGCCGGCGACGAGATCGTCCACGTCGAGATCGTTCACGAGTAAAGGGGACTTCCTTGAATAGCCAGCTGATCCAACAGGGCCGCGCCGCTTATCGCGCGGGTGATTATTCCGCTGCCGCCCAGATGCTCGGTGCGGCAAAGACTCCCAGCGAGATTATGGGCGAGGCCGACCATCTGCGCGGCAACGCCTTGATGCACCTGGGCATGTATGCCGAGGCCGCTGAGGCCTACGCCGCCGCCCTCAACGACGGTACCTATGGCAAGCGCGGCGCGCTGCTCACCAACCGCGGTAAGGCGCTTGCTGCCGTGGGTGACTATGCGACCGCAGCCCAGGCGTTCTCTGCCGCAACGCAGGATGCATCCTATGCGACGCCGTTTAAGGCCTATCTGGGCCTGGGCAACGCCCTGTTCCAGTCGGGCGATTACGCCAACGCCGGTACCGCCTTCCGTCAGGCCGCCATCGATGGGGCCAACCCGGCTCCTGCCGCCGCCCTCGGCGATCTTGGCCGCTGCTTTATTAAACTCGGCCGTCCGGCAGACGCCGTGGAGACCTACCGCACGGCCATCGACTTTGCCGGTCCGCGCGATGACACGCGTGCGCTTAACGCCGGTATGGGCGAGGCGCTCTCTGTCGCCGGTCGCCCCTCTGACGCGCTCGATGCCTTTAACGCCGCCACCGCCGACGGCATCTACCAGCTCACGCCCGAGCAGGCCGATGAGCTTGCCCGCGTGCAAGATTCCCTCGCTGCGCTTTCGGCCCAGACGGCCATGGCCACGGCTCCGGCTCCCGCGATGGATGCTCCGGCCGTCGACCCGCTCGACCCCACGGGTGCTACCGGCCAGTTTATGCCCGACCCCTCGGACACCGGCTTCTTTACCCTGTCCGAGTCCGAGATGGTTCAGCAGGACCGCAAGGAGGCCAAGGTCCGTCGTCGCCATCGCCATACTGGCCTCAAGGTCTTCTTGGTGCTGCTTCTGCTGATTGTCCTTGCCGCAGGCGGTCTTGGCTTTGCCTATACGCGTGGCCTGGGCTTCCCCTCGCAGGAGTCTGTTGTCACCGACCTGTTCCAGGCCGCCGGTGATGGCGACACGGCCAAGGCCGAGTCCTGCCTGGCCTCCAGCCTGTCCGAGGACGCCAAGTCGATGATCGTTTCCTCGATTCCGCAGGGCGCCACCGTCTCCATCGAGGGCATGGATCAGTCTATGACCGAGACCACCGCCAAGGTCAAGGCGTCGCTGTCCAAGGGCGGCGAGCAGGAGTACACCGTCAAGTTCGTGCGCTCCGACAACCATATCGGTTGGACCGTCTCCTCGCTCGACATCGATCTCTCCGCCGCTGACAACCAGTAGTGACCTTATGAGATTTGGCGCTGCCCGGTGCTTCACCGCAAGTGAGGTGCCGGGCTTGCGCTAGTATGATGGGCTAGTAGTTTTCCAGCAATCATCCAACACATCAGGAGTTGCGTTGTTTTCTTTGATGGATATGTTCTTCGGTAGCTATGCGGGCGATCTTGCCATCGACCTCGGCACCGCCAACACGCTTGTCTCCGTGCGCGGCAAGGGCATCGTCATTCGCGAGCCCTCCGTTGTCGCCATCGACAAGAACGATGAGCGCATCCTGGCTGTCGGTATCGAGGCAAAGCGCATGCTCGGCCGTACGCCCGGTAACATTGTGGCCGTTCGTCCCCTTAAGGACGGCGTTATCGCCGACTTTGACGTTACCGAGGCCATGCTTCGCTATTTTATCGACAAGGCGTCCGAAAAGCGCTATCCGTGGACCCCGCGTCCGCGCGTTGTCGTCTGCGTCCCCTCCGGCGTCACGTCGGTCGAGAAGCGCGCTGTCTTTGAGGCTACGATCCAGGCCGGTGCCCGCCAGGCATACCTGATCGAGGAGCCCATGGCCGCTGCCATCGGCGCCGACTTGCCTGTCGAGGAGCCCACCGGCTCCATGGTCATCGATATCGGTGGCGGTACCACTGAGGTCGCCGTTATCGCCATGGGCGGTATCGTCGTCTCGCAGTCCATCCGCATTGCCGGTGACGAGTTTGACCAGGCTATCCTTACCCACGTTCGCGATGCCTATAACCTGGCTATCGGCGAGCGCACGGCCGAGGACATCAAGATCAAGGTCGGTTCTGCCGTGCCGCTCAAGGACGAGCTCGACGTCGAGGTCAACGGCCGCGACGTGATCACGGGCCTGCCCAAGACCGTGCGCATCGAGAGCGAGGAGATTCGCCGCGCGCTCAACAAGCCGCTCGACGAGATGGCCAAGGCCGTCAAGGACGCCCTCGACGCCACGCCGCCCGATCTTGCCTCGGACCTTATGTACTACGGCATCCTTCTGACCGGCGGCGGTGCGCTGCTGCGCGGTCTCGATGTGCGTTTGCGCGATGAGACCGGCGTTTCGGTCAACGTTAGCCCTACGGCGCTCGACAACGTCGTCAACGGCTGTGCCCGCGTGCTCGAGGCCAACGCGTTTGACGGTGGCTTCGTCCAGACCAATGCTTAATTTCCAAAAGGTGGATTCCATTTGGCACGATCTTCGGGTTTCTCTTCAAATCTGAATACCAAGCGACAATCAACGGGTATGCGCCCGTTGATTGTTTTCAGCGTGATTTCGGTGCTGCTCCTCACGTTTTACATTCGCGAGGGCGAAGCGGGGCCGATTCATGCCGTGCGTTCGGGCGTGACGACGATTACCTCGCCGGTGCGTTTTGTGGGCTCGGCTGTGGCCGCTCCCTTTAACGCAATCGGAAACGTGTTCTCTAACCTTACGGCTTCGCAAGACACCCTCGACGAGCTTAAGAAGCAAAACGAGGTCCTGACGTCAAAGGTTGCCGAGCTCTCCGAGGCTCAAAAGACCGCCGAGCGACTCGAGAGCCTGGTCGGTCTGCAGTCGACCTACAACCTCAAGTCCACCGCGGCTCGCATTGTCGGCGCTTCGGGCGATGCCTGGACCTCGACCGTTACCATCGACAAAGGCTCTGCCGACGGCCTTACCATCAACATGCCCGTGACGAGCTCTGCCGGTGTCATCGGTCAGATTATCGAGGTTTCGGCTAAGACTTCCACCGTCCGCCTGATCGGTGATGAGAACTCGGGCGTGTCCGCCATGGTGCAGGATACACGCGCTCAGGGCATGCTGCAGGGGCAGCCCGACGGTACCCTGCGCCTGGAGCACGTGAGTGTCGACTCCGACGTGAAGGTGGGCGACATTATCGTGACCTCGGGTATCGGCGGCGTGTTCCCCAAAGGTCTGCCGCTCGGTACGGTCTCCTCGGTGGAAAAGTCTGCCAACGATGTGTACTACACCATCGTCGTGCGCGCCCAGACAACGGCCGAAAACAACGAGGAAGTGCTGGTCATTACGTCGCTGACCGACGAACAGTCGGCTTCGGACGAGGATGTGAGCAGCGCCAACAGTACGCCGCAGGGCACCTCGCGTGATGCGGCCACCAAGTCCAAAGACGACAGCTCGGACGACGGCTCCGATGCGTCCGATGATTCCGGTTCGAGCGAATAGGGAGGCATGTCCATGGATCTACACGAACAGGGGGCTGGCTCCCGCGCTTTTGCGATCGCTGCCATTGTCTGCGTCCTGTTGCAGGCGGGCTTGGCTCCGCAGATCTCTATCGCGGGCGGTCGCGTCAACTTTATGATTGTCCTGGTGTGCCTGGGTGTGTTTTCGGGCGACCCCACGCGTGCCGTCATCTGCGGTTTTTGCAGTGGCCTGTTCTACGACCTGTCGGCAGCCGTGCCGGTGGGCGTGATGTCGCTGTTGCTGACAGTGGGTAGCTTTGCCCTGGTGCACAGTGCCGCCGGTCAGACGGGCGGCACCCCGAGCGCTCGCGGCATCACGGTGGGCGCCTTCGCGCTTGCCATTAATGTGATCTACAGCCTTATCCTGCTGTTTATGGGTCTTGAGTCGAGTTTTGTCGTGGCGATCTTTGGGCACGCCCTGCCGTCCTCGATTCTGACGGGCTTGGTCGCCGTCCCGTTTTTGATGTCCGGCGTCGCGCCGCAGTCTGGCTATGGGTTCTCCGCGCGCGGTGGGCGTCAGACGGGTATGCGCTTTAAGCCCAAGACCCGTAAGCTCAAATAGGGGAGGCCTGTAGATGTCTTCCCAGATGACGGTCGTTATCGCCGGTATCGTGCTGGTCGTGGCCATTGTGGTCGCGCTGGTCATTATGCGCCGCGGCGACTCCCGCTTTACCTACGACACGCAGCACGGAACGGCCCCGCGCGCCACCGAGGGCGAGGGCAATACGGCCGCTACGGCCTTTAAGGGCCGCTTTTCCATCCTTACCACGGGCGTGGGTGCGATGTTTGCCGCACTTGCCGTTAAGCTGTGGGGCATGCAGATGGTCTCGTCGGACTACTATGATAAGCAGGCACAGAGCAATCAGACGCGTACTGTTACCACGCCCGCCGTGCGTGGTCGCATCTTGGACCGCAACGGCGTCGCGCTGGTACAGAACCGTCCCTCGCTTGCCGTCGTCGCCTATCGCGACCTTGCCGGCGACAAGGTGCTGGTGCGTCATCTTGCTAACGTACTTGGCATGCCGTATGTCGCGGTGCTGCGCAACATCCAGGACAATTCCGAAGGCGCGCAGAGTCTGCATACCATCGCGACTGACGTGCGTCGCTCTACTGTCGCCTACATTCAGGAGCACGCCGGTGAGTTTCCCGGCGTGAAGATTGCCGAGCGCACCGAGCGCCAGTACCCGTATGGCGAGACCGCCTGCCATATTTTGGGCTATACCGGCACCATTACCTCCGAGCAGATCGAGGCGCAGAACAAGAAGGCCTCCGAGGACAGCAACGAGTCTGCGGGTAAGATTGCCTACCAGTCGGGTGACATCGTAGGCCAGGCTGGCGTTGAGAGCTATTACGAAAACCTGCTTCAGGGTATTCGCGGTGAACAGACAGTAAAGGTCGATGCCTCGGGTAACGTTACCGGACAGGCCGGCGCTGTACCCCCGCGCGCAGGCTCCGATGTCAAGCTCACGATCGACCTTGCCATTCAGCAAGCCTGCGAGACGGCTCTTGCTGATGCCATCGCGCGCGCCAAGCAGTCGGGCTACAGCAATGCCGGCAACGGTGCGGTGGTATGCCTCGACCCTAACAACGGCGAGATTCTGGGCATGGCCAGCGAGCCCAAATTCGATCCGTCGGTGTTTATCGGCGGCGTTTCTAACGATGTGTGGACCGAGCTCAACGACGATGAGGGCTCGCATCCGCTGCTCAACCGCGCGATTAGCGGCCAGTACATGTCGGCTTCGACCATCAAGCCGCTGACTTCACTCGCCGCGCTCGAATATGGTACCTACACCTCGTCTCAAACCACGGACTGCACGGGCTATTGGACGGGCCTGGGCAAGCAGTGGGGCAAGTACTGCTGGCTGCACTCCGGTCATGGAACCATGACGCTGCAATCGGGCATCGCAAATTCGTGCGACCCGGTTTTCTACGATATCGGCAAGGCGTTCTTCTATGACAAGGACAACCCCGAGGGCCTGCAGGAGATGTTCCGCCGTTGGGGTTTGGGCTCGACATGCGGCATCGACCTTCCCAGTGAAGGCGCCGGGCGTATTCCCGATGCCGAGTGGAAGGAATCCTTCTTTTCCGATGCCTCGGCAGACGATCGCAAGTGGAATGCGGGCGACATGACCAACATTGCCATCGGACAGGGCGATATCTTGGTGACGCCGCTGCAGATGGCGTGCGCCTATATGGGGCTCGCCAACGGTGGCAAGCAGTTCACGCCGCACGTGTTTCTGTCCGCCGTCTCGCGTGACGGCGACGGGGGCGATGCCTATATCTACAACGGCAAGGGCTCCAAAAAGCGCCTCACCGCCAAGATTAACAGTGATGCCGATCTGACACTGGTGCGCAACGGCATGCACGACGTTATCTATTCGACTTCCGCCACTACGGCGTCGCACTTTACCAACTTGACGCCTCAGGTCTACGGTAAGTCGGGCACCGGCGAGAAAAGCGGCGAGGACGAGTATTCCTGGTTCTGCGCGTATGCTCCCGCCGACGACCCCAAGTACGTAATTGCCACCGTCCTGGAGCAGGGCGGCGGCGGTTCTGCCATTGCCCTACATGTCGTGCGCGATGTGCTCGGCGTCATCTACAACGAGCCCGATACATCTTCTGCCACGGGCGATTCTTCGGTTCGATAGGAGGTTGCGATGGATTTTTCGCCGGCGGACCTGTTCCGCTCAACTAAAACCGGTTCCCGCAGCAGCCTGGACCGTGTCAACAAGCAGCTTTCGGCCTCGCGCGGTACGTTTCGCCAAAAGGTGCACATCGGCGTGCTGCTGGCAACCTTGGCACTCGTTGCCTATGGCGCCATCATCATTTGGTCGGCCTCGCAGTTTAAGGCCGACGCCTCGTTCTCGCGTCACCTGCTGGGTATCGGCATCGGTGCGGTGCTTGCGGTGCTCGTCTGGCGAACCGATCTGCGCGGCATCTCTAACTTCTCGACGGCACTGCTCGTCATCGACCTCATTGTGATTTTCTCGCCCAAGATTCCGGGACTGTCCTATACGGGCGGCTTAGGCATGACGGGCTGGATCAAGATTCCCGGTATCGGTCTCACCTTCCAGCCGGTCGAGCTCGCCAAGCTCATCACGATCTTCTTTATCGCCACGCTTGGTTCGCAGTACAACGGCCGCATCGATTCCGTTCGCGACTACATTAAGCTCTGCGGCATGCTGTCCGTTCCGTTTTTGGCCGTCGTCGCCATGGGCGACTTGGGTTCGGGCCTGGTCGTGTTGGTGTCTGGTGCTGTTGTCATCTGCATGAGCGGTGCCCGCCGCGAATGGGTGCTGTCGACCTTGGCGCTGCTCGTGGGCCTGGTGGCGCTCGTCCTGGCGCTTGATTCTGTCTTCGATTCGCTGCTCGGCCACGATGTGCTCATTAAGCAGTACCAGATGAACCGACTGACCGTCTTTATCGACCCCGACAATGCCGATTCGGACGATGCCTACAACTTGCAGCAATCGCTCATCGCGGTTGGATCGGGTGGCTTTTTCGGTAAAGGGCTGGGCCATGCGACGCAGTCTGCCGGTGGCTTTCTGCCCGAGTTCCACACCGACTTCGTCTTTGCCTTTTTGTCCGAGACTTTTGGCTTCTGCGGCTCCTTTTTGCTGCTGTGCCTGTACGTGCTGCTTATATTCTCGACGATTCGTGTCGCCTTTAAGTGTGAGTCTCTGTTCCTACGCTTGTCATGCGTAGGTATCGTCGGCATGTGGGCATTCCAGACCTTCGAGAACATTGGCATGTGCATCGACATGATGCCGATTACCGGTATTCCGCTGCCTTTCATTAGCTTCGGTTCGTCCTCGATGATGATCCAGTTGCTGACGGTGGGTATCGTACAATCCATATGGCGGCATCGTTCGGGCGCCGCGTAACCGCTGGAGGGGTTTGCTATGAAGATTCCCGTGGATAAGCTGACCCGCGTCTTTAAGATGGGCGCGACTACCAAGAAGGATTTCGACACGCCTGTTCGCGTGTCCGTCTACCTCGATTCGTCTGCCTCACGTTTTTTGGTCGAGACGGTGCGCGATGCCTTCGTGCCACAGACGACGTCGGGCATTGTGCGCGTTGAGCGCCTGGGTGAGGACCGTATCGTCCCCAAGACCGATACCGATGTGGTGCTGGTGCTTTCGTGCGGGTCTGACCGCCTTGAGAGCGCCGTGCAGGAGCTCGTGATTGCCGGCGCCCCCGTGTGCGTGCTGGCCGAGTCCGCTGTCGAGGTGCCTTTTATCCAGGAGTCCACGCCCATGCTCGGCGCGGTAGCGGCTACCGATAAGACGTATCTGCTCGAGACGCTTGCCCGCTGGATTCTCGATCGCACGGACAAGGAGACGGCATTTGCGGCGAACTTCGCCTTTATGCGTATTGCGGCCGCTAACCGCATCATCACCTCGTGCGCGCTTACCAATATGGCGACGGGCGCGCTGGTGTTTTTGCCGGGGGCCGATTATCCCGTTATGGCGCTGGCGCAGGTGGGCATGCTCTTTGAGCTCGCGGCCATCTTTGGACGCGGTATTAAGCCCGAGCGCGGTTATGAGGTCGCGGGCGTCCTTGCCGGCGGCTTGGTGCTCCGCGCCGTCACCCGCGCCCTGGTAAAGCAGACGCCGCATATTGGGTTTGCCGTCAAGGCACTGACCGCCGCCGCGGGAACCTATGGCATGGGCCGTGCGCTCGTTTCGCTCTACGAGCGCGATGTCGACTACACCCGTGCCAACGAGGTGGCTGCCGCCACGTTCTCGCGCGTCCGCGACCTGGTGACCACGGTCGCCGGTGCTACTCGTCCCATGGGTCCCTTTGAGGACGCATCCGATCTTGCTGCTTAGGGGTTTCTTTTGCGCGCTGTGTACCAAGACTGTTTTCATTTGATTGAGCCCTTGCTCGCCAAGGTCGAAAAGCCGAGTCGCTATATCGACCATGAGTGGGGCACGCTCTCCAAGGCCGATGCCGATTACCGCTGCTGCATGATCTATCCTGACGTGTATGAGGTCGGTCTGCCCAACCAGGGCATCGCCATTCTCTACAACATCCTTAATCAGGCCGAGGGCATTTCCTGCGAGCGCGGCTACGTGCCGTGGCCCGATATGGGCGATGCCATGCGCGAGGCGGGGATTCCGCTGCTGTCGCTCGAGGGAGCAGCGCCCGTGGCCTCGTTCGACATCGTCGGCATGCACGTGCCGCACGAGATGGCCGTGACGAACTTCCTCGAAGCGCTCGATCTCGCCGGCATTCCGCTGTTGGCTGCCGACCGTACCGAGGACGATCCCATCATCGTCGCCGGTGGTCCCTCGGTGTATAACCCCGAGCCGTACGCGGCATTCTTCGATGCCATCCTCATTGGCGAGGGCGAGGAGTCGCTGCTCGAGATCTGCCAGCTGCATCGCCGTCTGCGCGACGAGGGCGTCTCGCGCGCTCAGATTGTCGAGCAGCTCGCGACGGTCGCCGGTACCTATGTGCCGTCCCTGTATGAGGTGCGCTATGACGAGCCCTGCTCGCCGCATGGCTACACCGTGCCGCGCGAGGGCAAGGACGTCCCGCCGGTAGTCTACAAGCGCGTCGTCGAGGACTTTGGTGCCACCAATCCGCTTTCTCAGTCGTGCGTGCCGTATGCGCAGCTCGTCCATGATCGCCTGTTTATCGAGATCCTGCGTGGCTGCGCCCGCGGCTGCCGTTTTTGCCAGGCAGGCATGACGTATCGTCCGGTACGCGAGCGCTCGGCCGACCAGATCGTGTCATCGGTGATCCAGGGCCTGGAAAAGACCGGCTATGACGAGGTGTCGCTCACCTCGCTTTCGACCACCGACCACTCCTGCATCCGCGATGTGCTCGGTCGCCTTAACCGCCGTCTGGAAGATACGGGCATTCGCGTGTCCATTCCCTCGCAGCGCCTGGATTCGTTTGGCGTGGATATGGCCGAGTCGGTCGCCGGCGAAAAGAAGGGCGGCCTGACGTTTGCCCCCGAGGCCGGCAGTCAGCGCATGCGCGACATCATCAACAAGAACGTGACCGAGGAGGACTTGGACCGTGCGGCCAAGGCGGCCTTCGAGGCGGGCTGGAATCGCATGAAGCTCTACTTCATGATGGGCCTTCCCGGCGAGCGCGACGAGGATATCGTGGCTATCGCCAACCTGGCCGACCACGTGCTCGAGCTCGGCCGCTCCGTGGTTCCCAAGGCGCGTCGCGGCTCCATCTCGGTGTCCATCTCGGTGTCGGTGTTTATCCCCAAGGCCGCCACGCCGTTCCAATGGTGCCCGCAGCTCGATTACGACGACGTCAAGCGCCGTCAGAAGCTGCTCATTACGAGCGTTCGTAACCGTGCGGTCCGCGTTCACTACCATGATGCCGAGACCTCGCTCGTCGAGGCCGCGCTGTCCCGCGCCGGTCGCGACATGACGCCGGTCATTATCGACGCCTGGCGTGCGGGCTCGCGTTTTGACGCCTGGGTGGAGCATTTTTCGCTCGACAACTGGAAGTCGGCTGCGGCCAAAAACGGTATCGATCTCAACGAGCTCGTGCACCTGCCCTACGAACTGGACTGGCGCCTGCCCTGGGAGCACGTGAGTCCCGGCTGCTCGCGCGGCTTCCTCGAGCGCGAATACCGCCGCTCGCTGGAGGGTGTCACGACCCCCGACTGTACCCGTACGTCGTGCACCGGCTGCGGAATCTGCCCCACGCTCCACGTCAAGAACGTATTGGTGGGTGATCGCGCATGAGTGAGCGCCTGACCGACAACCCCACGCTCTTTAGGCTTCGCGTTCGCTATGGCAAGCGCGACCGTCTTAAGTACCTGGGCCATCTCGAAGTGATTCATACCATTGAGCGCATCGTGCGTCGTGCGGGTCTGCCCTATGCTGTGACGCAGGGCTTCTCTCCGCACATGCGCGTGGGCTTTTCGTCGGCGCTGCCGGTGGGAACGTCGTCGACCTGCGAGTGGTATGACCTGTTTATGACCGGGTTCGTTGCACTCGACGAGGCGTTTGGGCGCCTGGCTGCTGCCTCTCCGGCCGATCTGGCCCCCATCGAGGCCGCCTACATCGACGTGCGCACGCCGGCGCTGACGGCGCAACTCACGCGTCTGTCATACCGTATCGACCTACACTTGGACGCCGAAGCACCCGTGAGCGCCGATGAGGTGCGCGCTGCGATCGACACGTTGCGCGCGGGCCATGGCATCGACTACGCACGCGGTAAGAAGAGCAAGCGTCTAGACCTTGACCACACTCTGGTGGGCTATGAGCTTAAGGCAGGGGAGCGCCCGGACCATTTGGTGCTCATGCTCGACACCCATGCCGACAACGAGGGGTCCATGCGTCCGGAAATTTTGCTTTCTGCCGCTGATGTTTTGTTGCAGGGCTTGACCCCGGGCGTCGATGCACCTATTGTTTCCACCGGTATGCAAGACCTCGTGACCATCTGCTCCTACGATGTCGAGCGTCAGAATCAAGCATGCGAGGACGACGAGGGCCGACTCGTCAGCCCCATACCTGTGCGAACTTGTGGATTTGCTCCACATACTCGTTGACGGGGGTATTATCGCCTGCTACTATATTCGGCTGTTGCACTAACTGATGCATGAAGGGCAAGTAAACATGTACGCAATCGTTAACACGGGCGGCAAGCAGTACAAGGTCGCCACCGACGATGTCATCACCGTCGAGAAGATCGAGGGCAATGAGGGCGACAAGATCACCCTGCCGGTTATCTTCCTCAACGATGGTAAGAAGATCGTCACCGATCCCGACAAGCTGGCCAAGGCCAAGGTTACCGCTCAGATCGTTGAGCAGTTCAAGGGCGAGAAGCAGCTGGTCTTCAAGTTCCACAAGCGCAAGCGCTATCGTCGTCTGAAGGGTCACCGTCAGCAGCTCACCAAGCTGAAGATCGTGAAGGTTCAGGCTACCTCCCGCGCCAAGAAGGCTGTCAAGGCAGAGGCTGAGGCTGTTGCCGAGGCTCCCGTCGCCGAGTAGATTACACTCGTAACGAAAGAGTAGGTATACACAATGGCACACAAAAAAGGACTCGGTTCCTCCCGTAATGGCCGTGACTCCCGCGGTCAGCGCCTTGGCACGAAGCGCTATGCCGGCCAGACGGTAACCACGGGCACGATTCTCGTCCGTCAGCACGGCACGCACATCCACCCGGGTGAGAACGTTGGCCGTGGCAAGGACGACACGCTGTTCGCGCTGGTCGACGGTACCGTTGAGTTCCACAAGGGTATCAAGCACAGGGTCAGCGTACGCCCGCTCGCGAACGCGTAATTCACCCTTCATAGAGCACATATGTGGGAGGCACTTGAGTTTTAGGATTCAAGGGTCTCCCTCTTTTTTGTAGGAGGCGATTCTGTTGTCACAGTTCACCGATATCAGCCGCATTAACGTTTGCGGCGGCGACGGCGGAGCCGGATGCATGTCGTTTAGGCGCGAGGCATTTGTTCCCAAGGGCGGCCCCGATGGCGGCGACGGCGGTCGTGGCGGCAATGTCGTCATCCAGGCCGACGCTCAGCTGTCTTCGCTGATCGATTACCGCTTTAAGCATCATTTCCGTGCTGAGCGCGGAACGCATGGCCAGGGTGCCCGTCGCAACGGCAAGAGCGGTGAGGACCTGATTTTGAAAGTCCCCATGGGCACCGTAGTCCGCGAGCTCGATCCCGAGACGCAGACCCCGATGTTCGAGATTGCTGACCTGGTGCACGACGGTGAACGCGTAGTCGTGGCGCCCGGTGGTGCCGGCGGTCTGGGCAACACCCACTTTGTGACGTCGGTGCGCCGCGCGCCTGCGTTTGCCCAACTGGGTGAGCCTGCCGAGGAGCATTGGATCGAGCTCGAGATGAAGCTCATGGCCGATGCCGCGCTTGTGGGCTTTCCCTCTGTCGGCAAGTCCTCGCTCATCGCGCGTATGAGCGCTGCCCGTCCCAAGATTGCCGACTACCCGTTTACCACGCTTGTGCCCAACTTGGGCATGGTGCGTGCCGGCGAGTACTCCTATGTCGTCGCCGATGTTCCGGGTCTTATTGAGGGTGCGAGCGAGGGTAAGGGCCTGGGTCATCAGTTCCTGCGCCACATTGAGCGCACTGCTTTGATTATGCATGTCGTTGACATGACGGGCGGATTTGAGGATCGCGATCCGGTCGAGGACTATCGCATCATCAACCGTGAGCTCGAGCAGTATGGTGCCGAGCTTTCGGAGCGTCCGCAGATCGTCGTCGCCAACAAGTGCGATGCGCCGGGCACGGCCGACAAGATTGCCGACCTTAAGCGTGCGGCACTCGACGATGGCCATATGTTCTTTGCCGTGTCCGCTGTGACGGGTGCCGGTCTCAACACGCTGATGCTTGCCGTGGGCGAGCAGGTGGCCAAGCTCCGCGCCGAGCTTGCGGTCTCCGATGAGCCAGTCGATCTGCGCGACGAGGAGTGGGAGCGCCGCCGTCTGCAGCGCGAGAAGCGTTTCCGCATTGTTCAGGAAGAGCCCCATGCCTTCCGCGTGGTCGGCCGTGCCATCGAGCGCATGGTTATCCAGACCGACTGGGAAAATGAGGAAGCCGTCATCTACCTGCAGCATAAGTTTGCCCGTATGGGTGTTGACGACGCGCTCGAGAAGGCCGGCTGCCGTGCGGGCGACGAGGTCCGCATTTGCCAGCGCGCCTTTGACTTTGAGGGCGCCGAGGACTTCTCGGAGTTTGAGGACGAGCTCGAGGACGGTAGCGAGGATGTCGCCGTCGAGGTCGTTGACGTCGCCGATGATAGCCTGGAGGCTGTCGACGCGGTGGATGCCATTGACGGTACCGATGACGCTGCTGCTGCGGAAGACGTCGAGACCCCGGAGGGCGAGTAAGCCATGTCGCTGCGCGGTGGAATCGGTCTGCCCGAGCTTCCCATAGAGAGCGGGCAGGAGTTTAGGCTCGGCATTATGGGCGGCACCTTTGACCCCATTCATTACGGGCACCTGGTAACCGCCGAGCAGGCGCGTGAGTCCCTCGACTTGGACGCCGTGCTTTTTATGCCGGCGGGCTCTCCTGCCTTTAAGCTCGACAAACCGGTGACGCCGGCCGAGGACCGTTATGCCATGACGGTCCTCGCGACCGCCGCGAACCCGGCCTTTTTGGCAAGCCGCTTCGAGATCGATCGTGCCGGTGTCACCTACACAGCCGATACGCTGCGTGCCCTTCGCGAGTTTTACCCGCCACAGGTGAAACTTTACTTTATTACGGGTGCCGATGCGATTATCGATATTGTGACCTGGCACAATGCTGATGAGATTGCCGAACTAGCAACCTTTATTGCTGCGACACGTCCCGGCTTTGATATCGATACGGCCCGGGCGCGGATTAAGGAATCGGGCCTGCCATTCGATGTTCGCTATATTCAGATTCCGGCGCTGGCGATTAGCTCGACCAACATTCGCAAGCGGGTTGCTCGCGGCATGAGCGTGCGCTATCTTACGAGCGAGTCCGTGCTCGGCTATATCCGTAAACGCGGCCTGTATGCCGATCTTGGGCAAGACGATTTTGATTGATGGGGGAGAACGTTGTCGGTAGAAGAACAGTTTGAGGACGACGAGCGCGCGCTCTTGACGCGTATCCACGAGTTGCTCGATGTGCGCATGAAGGATAAGCGTAAGCGCTTCGTTCATTCGCTCGGGGTTGCCGAGACTGCGTTGCACCTAGCCGAGGTGTATGGTGTCGACCGCTTTGATGCCGCTGCCGCTGGCCTGATCCATGACTGGGATAAAGTGCTCTCCGACGACGAGCTGGTCACGCGCGCTCTGCATTACGGCATTAAGATTGCCGGCTCTCCGTCTGCCGCGACGCCGCTTTTGCATGGCCCGGTTGCCGCCTACGAGCTTCCGCAGCTTTTTCCCGAGCTGTCGCCGGCGGTCTTTCAGGCTGTCGACCGTCACACCGTGGGCGCTTGCGACATGACGCCGCTCGATATGGTGGTCTTTGTGGCCGATGCCATCGAACCCAACCGCCACGGCGATTATGCCCATGCGCTGCGCAAGATGGTGGGGAAGTCCTCGCTCGACGAGTTGTTCTTCTCCTGTTTTGCGCAGGGTCTGGTCTATGTGATCCAGACCGGGCGTTATCTTTATCCCACGGCTATTACGATTTACAACCATTACGCCCAGCTGCGCTAGCTCGGGCTGTCTAGAAAGAGGTATTCCATGGCCGACGAGACCATGACCGACGAGCAGATTCTTGAAGGTGTGGAGCACAAGAGCTTCGTTGCCACGTCCGACCGCACTGCCGCCTCGCTGTCCGCGAGCGGTGTCGCCGCCGAGGATGTCGCCCGCGCCGCCGCGCAGGCCGCCTACGACAAGAAAGGCGAGGACGTTCAGGTGCTCGACCTGACTGAGCTTTCCGATGTGTGTGACTACTTTGTCCTCGCTACCGGCACCAACAACCGCCAGGTCGATTCGATCGTTGACGAGATCGAGGAGAAGGTCGCCGAGGCTTGCGGCGAGCACCCGTTTTCCATCGAGGGCCGTGAGCAGAAGACTTGGATGCTCATGGACTACGGTTCGGTCGTCGTCCATGTCTTTACCCCCGAGGCCCGCGAGTTCTACCGTCTCGAGAAGCTCTGGGGTGACGCTCCCCAGCTTCCCCTCGACCTCCTTTAGTAGTTCATTTGGGACGGGGCTTTTTAGCTACCCTTTACCGTTTGCCGGTCAGTTGCGCCATTCGCAGCTGACCGGCTTTCTTTTTGCCATGGGGACTAATCGTTGAAGCGGGATTGACGGCCGAAGGATAGGGCGGTGTCGCCGAACTTGTCTCGGACGGCGTCGATAGCGACTGAGAGGTCGCGACGGTCGCTCGATTGGGCTCCGCGGTCGTCGACTTCGCAGAACAGGTCGGTCTGGATGCCGCCCTGATGGTCGAAGTCGCTCATGCCGATGCCCGCCAGGCGCACATGCATGCCTTCCTGCCAGATGTTGTCGAGAAGTTCGAGCGCCACTGCCACAAAGATGTTCTCATCGTCGGTCGGATGAGGTAGCCGGCGCTGTGCCGAGCGACCGCTTCCATACGAATACTTGAGTTTGAGCGTCACCGTGGCGCCCGTTAGTCCCTGACGGCGCAGGCGGCGTCCCACTGACTCTCCCAACAGCGCAATCGCCGCTTCGATGTCCTGACGCTCAGTCAAATCTTTCGCAAAGGTGCGTTCATTGCTGACCGACTTGACCTCGCGCTCTTCATCTAGACTCGTGACTTCGGAGATTTCGAGCCCCAGCGCACGTTGGCGCATGCGTTCGCCGTTGATGCCAAAAATAGAGGCTAGGGTTGATTCGGGCGCGCGTGACAGCTCGCCGAGTGTATAGATGCGCATGCGGCGCAGTCGCTCCTCGGCCGAGCGCCCGATGCCACTCATGGCAGATACCGGCAGCGCGGCCAAAAAGCGCTGCTCGGTTCCAGGGCGCACGATGGTCAGCCCAAACGGTTTGTCCCGCTCGCTTGCGATCTTTGCGACCGTCTTGTTGCAGCCTACGCCAATGGAGCAGGTCACTCCCAGCGCTGCCACGCGGTCGCTTATCCGCCGCGCAACCAGCAGCGGATCTTCGGGCGCAAAGCGGCCCGGTGTGATATCGATAAAGGCCTCGTCAATTGATACGCGCTCAACGCGCGGGGTCTCGTCGGCGAGAATCGCCATGACCTGTGCGCTGACCTCGTGGTAGCGATTGAAATGCCCATGCGTCCAAATGGCCTGCGGACAGAGGCGCCGTGCCTCGGCCGAGGGCATGGCGGAATGCACGCCAAAGCGGCGCGCCTCGTAGGAGCAGGTGGACACGACGCCGCGGGAATCGGCATCGCCACCCACGATGAGCGGCTTGCCGCGCCACTCGGGATGGTCGAGCATCTCCACGCTCGCAAAAAACGCATCGAGATCCATGAGGCCCACCGCCGGTCCCGTCCAGGGCGGCGGCGTGACGCCCGCAGCATCCTCATAACCGTATGTATGTTCGCGTCTTTTCATGGCATGAGTATACCGCGCAGCTCATGTGGGGTGCGTGGATGTGCTTGCAAATCGCGAATTCTTGTCTAAGATATGGATTTGCCTTCGACTACACCGAAGAAGTTGGTCTCACGGACTTCACCTGCCCGCGTCGATGGCGTATTATGTTCAACTGTTTGTTTGTAGTTGCAGCCTAAAGCTGCTTGGTTGGAGGAGTTTCCTTTGGCAGTCAAGATTCGCCTTGCTCGTCACGGCGCTAAGAAGCGTCCGTACTACCGTGTCGTCGTCGCCGATTCCCGCGCCCCGCGTGACGGTCGTATCATCGAGGAGGTTGGCCGCTACAACCCGATGACCGCCCCCAAGACCATCAACCTCGATCTCGAGAAGATCGCTGATTGGCAGTCCAAGGGCGCTCAGCTCACCGACGCTGTCGCTGCGCTGGTCAAGGCCGCCAACGAGGGCGAGAAGACCGAGACCGTCGTCAAGAAGTCCAAGAAGCAGCTCGCCAAAGAGGCCGAGGCCGCTAAGGCTGCCGCTGAGGCCGCTGAGGGCGCCGAGGAGTAAATCGTGCCTGAGGTTGACGCTGCACAGCTCGAGGGTGAGGCAATGCTCTCAGATCGCATCGCCGATCTCGTCGAATATCTCGTTGTTCAGATCGTCGACGACCCGGATTCCGTGAGCCTTGAGGTCATCGATGGTGACGACGCCTCCACGATTGAGGTTTCGGTTGCCGAGGATGACGTCGCTAAGGTCATCGGCCGTCGTGGCCGTACCATCAAGGCCATTCGCACGCTCGCCCGTGCACTGGCCGCTCGCCTCGACACTGCAGTCGAGGTAGAGGTTCTGGGCTAGGACCTTGAGGTCCCAGTACAAAAACATCGCCCGTGTGGCCAAGCCGCACGGAAGGAAGGGGGAGGTCCTCGCGCAGCCGCTGCGGGGGCTTCCTTCTGTATTGTTGCCGGGTATGCGCGTCGCCTTGACGCCGCCGGCGCTCAAGCGTGACCGTTTTTGCACGGTCACATCCGTCACCGATACGGGCGATGGCGATCTGGTCTCGTTTGAGGGCATTGATGACTTGACGGCCGCCGAGGGCATCACCGGATGCTACGTGCTGGCAAATCGTGACGACTTTGAGCTCGATTCGCTTGACGCCGCCTATACCGATCTGATGGGTCGCGAGGTGGTCGACGAGCGTTTCGGTTCGCTCGGCACGATCGACGAGATCATGTCGACGCCCGCCAACGATGTTTGGGTTGTCGAGGGCGATCGGTACGGCGAGGTGCTGATTCCCGTGATCGAGCAGGTTGTGCTCGATCTTCCCGATCAGGGGACAATTTCCGTCCACGTTATGGACGGTTTGATCGATATGGATAAGTAGGGAGGAAAACATGCTGATCGAGACCCTTTCGGTCTTTCCCGAGATGTTTGAGCCCGTCATGTCCACATCGATCTTGGGCCGTGCCCGAAAGGCCGGCCTTTTTGATTTCAAGGCCTATAACCTGCGCGACTGGACGCACGACCGTCATCGTACCGTTGATGACGAGCCGTACGGCGGCGGGCAGGGCATGCTCATGAAGGTCGAGCCCATCGCCGAGGCCATCGAGGCTATTAGCTCCGAGGGTCCCAAGCCCACCGTGGTGTTCTTTACGCCCTGCGGCGAACCCTTTACGCAGCATGTGGCCGAGCGCCTGCTCAAAAGCGAGCGTCTGCTGTTTGTATGCAGCCGCTACGAGGGCGTCGACGAGCGCGCGTATGCGTATGCCGACGAGCGTCTGTCAATCGGCGACTACGTGCTCACGGGCGGCGAGCTTCCCGCTATGGTCGTTGCCGATGCCGTCGTACGTTTGATTCCCGGCGCCCTTGGTGACGAGATGAGCAATGTCGATGAGTCGTTCTCGACTGCCGAGGACGGTGGCCTGCTCGAGTACGCGCAGTACACCCGTCCCGCCGAGTTCAACGGCGAGGGCGTGCCGCCGGTGCTCGTGAGCGGTGACCATGCCAAGGTTGACGCCTGGCGCCGTAAGAATGCCATCGAGCGCACCTGCCGCTGGCGTCCCGACCTGATCGAGACGGCGCGGCTTACGCCCGAGGAGCGCGCATACGCGCAGGACATTCTGGACGCGTCGTATTCGCAGAGCAAGGAGTGAGAATGGTTCCATCGCAGCATTCCGTGCTAAAGGGTGCGTTTGAGTGGATCGCGGTCGTCGCGATCGCACTGGTCGCTACCTTCTTGATTCGCTCTTTTGTGGTTGAACCTTTTGTGGTGCCCACCGGCTCCATGGAGTCCACGATCGAGATCGGCGACCAGATCCTGGCGCAAAAGGTGAGCCTTGAGCTCGGCCAGCCCGTCAGCCAAGGCGATATCGTGGTGTTCCACAACCCCGATGGCACCTCCGAGCACGATGTTCTCGTCAAGCGTGTTATTGCCACGGCCGGCCAGACAGTCGACCTTCAGGACGGCAAGGTGGTCGTTGACGGCCAGGCGCTCGACGAGGACTACACTACCGGCATGAGCTGGCCGCTTTCAGCCCAGGCTCCCGGCGCTCAGGTAAGCTATCCCTACACCGTTCCCGACGGGTGCGTGTGGGTGATGGGCGACAACCGCGAAAACTCTGCCGACTCGCGCTACTTTGGCCCCGTCGATCGCTCTGATTTGATCGCCGTGGCGCTTGTGCGCTACTGGCCGCTCAACCGCATCGGCGCTATCGACTAAAAACCGCTATAGTACAGTACCTAACCGTGTAATCGTTTCGACGAGGGGATATTAGAGGCATGAACGCTTCATCGCTTTCCTTCCAAGACATCATCCTTCGCCTCCAGCAGTACTGGGGCGAGCAGGGCTGCGTCATTATGCAGCCCTATGACTCCGAGGTCGGTGCCGGTACCTTCCACACCGCGACCACGCTGCGCTCGCTCGGCCCCGCCGAGTGGCGCACCTGCTACGCTCAGCCTTGCCGCCGTCCTGCCGACGGCCGCTACGGCGAGAACCCCAACCGCATGCAGCACTACTATCAGTTCCAGGTGCTCATCAAGCCGTCGCCGGTCAACGCCCAGGAGCTTTACCTGGGGTCTCTTGCCGCTATCGGCCTGGACCCCAACGACCATGACGTCCGTTTTGTCGAGGATGACTGGGAGAGCCCGACCCTGGGCGCCTGGGGCCTTGGCTGGGAGGTCTGGCTCAACGGCATGGAGGTCACGCAGTTTACGTACTTCCAGCAGGTGGGCGGCATCGAGGTCGATCCCGTGCCCGTCGAGATCACCTATGGTCTGGAGCGCATCGCCATGTACGCCCAGGGCGTCAACTCCGTCTACGACCTGGTGTGGAGCTATCTGCCCGACGGCACGCCCATGACCTATGGCGACGTGTTCCTGGAGAACGAGCGCGAGTTTAGCGCCTACAACTTTGAGGTCGCTAACGTCGAGATGATGCGTCAGAAGTTTGACGACTACGAGGCCGAGTGCCACTCCTGCCTTGAGCGCAAGCTGCCGCTGCCCGCTTACGACTGCGTCATGAAGTGCAGTCATGCCTTCAACCTGCTCGATGCCCGCGGTGCGCTGTCCGCGGTCGAGCGTGCCAACTACATCCTGCGCGTCCGCGCCGTCGCCAAGGCGTGCTGCGAGGCCTATATGGCCGAGGTCGCCGGAGTCAACGAGAATGCCGACCAGGAAGGCGAGGTGGCGTAAGCCATGGCAGACGCTAAGGATTTCCTGTTTGAGATCGGTACGGAGGAAATGCCCTCCGCACCGCTGAACAATGCCGTCAAGCAGCTTGGCACCATGATCGCCAAGGGTCTCGACGAGGCAGGTCTGGCCCACGGCGAGGTCCGCGTGATCTCGAGCCCGCGTCGCCTGGCTGCGCTCGTTGCCGACGTCGCTACCGCGACCGATGAGGTTCATGAGGTCAAGCGTGGCCCCGCGGCCAACATCGCCTTCGACGCTGACGGTAACGCCACCAAGGCCGCCCAGGGCTTCGCCCGCAAGTGCGGTGTGGCTGCCGAAGATCTGGTCCGTCGCGAGGACACCGACGGTCGCGAGTACGTATTTGCCGAGAAGAACATTCCTTCCGCCCCGGCCACCCCGATCCTGACGGCCCTGTGCGAGAAGACCATCGCCGGCCTGCAGTGGCCCAACTACCGCTCTCAGCGCTGGGGCCACGAGCACGCCACGTTCGTGCGTCCGGTCCGCTGGATCTGCTGCCTTCTTGGCGAGGACGTCGTGCCCGTGTCCTTTGCCGACGTGACGAGCGGCAACACCACGCGTGGTCATCGCGTACTTGGCCCCGGTGACCATGTGGTCGCCAGCCCCGCCGTCTACGAGCAGGTGCTCGAGGACGCCGGCGTGCTCTCTGCCGAGCGTCGTCGTGAGGCCATCCTTGCCGGTATCGCCGAGGTCGAGGCTGCTCGCCCCGGCTGCCATGTCGACACGCCCAAGAAGGTCTTTGAGGAGGTCATCAACCTCTGCGAGTGGCCGACGGTGCTTGTCGGTACCTTCGACGAGGAGTTCCTCAAGGTCCCGCACGAGATTATTTGCGAGTCCATGCTCACCAACCAGCGCTACTTCCCGATCTATGACGGCGAGGGCAAGCTCACGCGTGAGTTCGTGGTCGTTTCCAACAGCAAGCCTGAGAATGCCGAGCGCGTGATCGACGGCAACGAGCGCGTCGTGCGCGCCCGTCTGGACGACGCCAAGTTCTTCTATGAGGAGGACCTGAAGATCTCCCTCGACGAGTTCCGCGAGCGTCTGGCCAAGGTCGCCTTCCAGGAGAAGCTCGGTAGCGTGCTCGCCAAGTCCGAGCGCATTGAGCAGCTTGCGCTCGCCATCGCTCGCGAGGCTCACCTGGGTGCCCATCTGGCCGCCGATGCGGCTCGCGCCGCGCACCTGTGCAAGGCCGACCTGGTTTCCAACGCCGTCGTCGAGTTCACGAGCCAGCAGGGCGTGATGGGCGGTTACTACGCCATTGCGATGGGGGAGAACGACGAGGTCGCCCACGCCATTCGCGATCATTATCGTCCCCGCTTTGCAGGCGACGAGCTGCCTGAGGGCACCGCTGGCTGCATCGTGGCCTGTGCCGACAAGCTCGATACCATCGCCGGTATTTTTGCCATCGGCGAGCCCCCGACCGGCTCTTCGGACCCCTACGCGCTGCGTCGTGCCGCCATCGGCATCATCAACATCCTGCGCGATCGTCTGCCGATTGACCCCACGTCGCTGATCGACTTTGCCCTTGAGCTCTATAGCGAGCAGGGCATTGAGTTCGACGCCGCCGAGGTCGCCCAGCAGGTCCGCGACTTCTTCCACGGCCGCCTGGTGAGCATGGCCCGCGACGAGAAGATCCCGGCCGATACCGTCGCCGCCGTCTCTGCGGTGCACATCATCGCCCCGTCCGTCTTCTTCGCCCGCTGCGCCGCCCTCGACGAGGCTCGCAAGAACGATGCCGAGACCTTCGACAACCTGGCTACCGCCTATGCCCGCGCCGCGCACATCTCCAAGCCCGAGCTGGCTGCGGAGTACGATCGCAGCCTGATGGGCGATGCCGAGCTCGCGCTTGCCGATGCCTCCGAGGCCGCTCAGACCGCTGTCGATGCCGCCCTTGCTGCCGAGGATTATCCCGCCGCGTTTGCCGCCCTGGCTGCCCTACGCGCCCCCATCGACCGCTTCTTCGACGAGGTCATGGTCATGGACAAGGACGAGCAGCTCCGCGATAATCGCCTTAAGCTGCTCAACCGCTTCGAGGCCGTTTTCTCCGGCATCGCCAACATCGGTGAGCTTGCCCGCAAAAAGTAAGCTACCCTGCGCGTAAGCGCAAAAGGAGCCCCGCATGGATTGCCCGGTCACCGCTCGTCCCACCGTTATCGTTATCTCCGACTCGCTCGGTGATACCGCTTGTGAGGTGGTGCTTGCGGCGTCCGGGCAATTTGATGAAGGGGCTTTTCATCTTTTGCGCCTGCCTAAGGTGACCTCGGTGGAGCAGGTTAAGTCGTTTGTGGGTCCGCGAGTCGATGCGGACCATCGCGATATTGCCGTGTTCCACACCATTGTCGATCCGGCGCTTCGCGCCCGTGTGCTCGATTACCTGGGTATGCTACATATCCGTTCGGTCGACCTGATCGGTCCGACACTTGCCGTGCTGTCGTCGCTCATCGGTGTGCCGCCCAAGGGCGTTGCGGGCACGATTCATAAGACCGATGACCGTTATTTCCATCGTATCGAGGCCATGGAGTATTTCGTTGAGCACGACGACGGGCGCGGTTGCGACGATCTTTCGGGTGCCGATATCGTGCTGCTGGGCGTATCGCGTACGTCCAAGACGCCGCTGTCGATGTATTTGGCCTTTCAGGGTTACAAGGTTGCCAATGTTCCTTTGGCCCATGGGATGGAGCCACCGAAGTCAATTTACGAGGTCGACCCGATGCGGTTGTTTGGCCTGATTTCGACTGTCGATGTGATCTCCGGGATTCGCGATAGCCGCTTGGGCGATGATTACACCCGTGCCGTTGCCGGCTCCTATGCCGAGCCCGAGAGCGTATGCAGCGAGCTCGAGGAAGCCCGCGCCCTCATGAAGCGACTGGGCTGCTTTGTGGTGCGTACCGACGGCAAGGCGATCGAGGAGAGCGCCTCCGAGATCATAAGTCACTTGGTCGAAATCCAAGAAGCCCGTGCCCGCCGCGCCACCCGCCGAGCCCACCAAAGCTAGCTTATTGGGATAGCTAAAAATGCCCCGTCTAAACAAGACTACCTAAATTAATGCACGATAATGGTAAAGCGATTTAGCAAGAAACTTGCATTTGACCTGCAATTCTCTTGCATTGGTATCTTCATAAGGTAACCAACTTTACCTACCGTTTACCGCCACATTTACCACGTTTACCAAACCCCGTACCCTCTTCTCATGTCAGCGTGAAACCCGCCGTATAGTTCCCTCACGGCCCGCATCCGGCGGGTCGATTCGTCACCACGGTCGTGCGCGAGAGCGTATGGAAGGGGAAGTATCGTGAGCGATTGCAAGAGGGTTTACCGTTTTGGAACCGACGCCCAGGGCACCTGCGTCACTGAGGGCGACAAATCCATGAACTTCGTGCTTGGCGGCAAGGGCGCAAACCTAGCCGAGATGAGCCGCATCGGCCTGCCGGTTCCCGGTGGCTTTATCATTACCTGCCAGACCTGTGTCGAGTACTCCGGTGCCGGCAACGTCTGGCCCGAAGGTGCACTCGATGAGATCGTTGCTGCCGAGGCCGACCTCGAGGCCCGTTGCGGCAAGAAGCTCGGCGACGCCTCCGATCCGCTGCTCGTATCGGTGCGCTCGGGCGCTCCGTTCTCCATGCCCGGCATGATGGACACGGTCCTCAACTTGGGCCTCAACGACGACTCCGTTCAGGGCCTCATCGCCCAGACGCAAAACCCGCGCTTTGCCTGGGACAGCTACCGCCGCTTTATCCAGATGTTCTCCAACGTCGTTATGGGCGTCGATTCCGACCTGTTCGAGAACGCCCTGACCCAGGCCCGCCTGGTTGCCGGTGTTCGCGTCGATTCCGAGCTTTCGGCCGAGGACCTGCAGGAACTCGTCGAGACCTTCAAGGGCATTTTCTCCGAGAACGTCGAGGCCGCCCTGTATCCCGAGCTCGAGGTTGCCGACGACAAGCCCGTCTTCCCGCACGATCCGGAGCTCCAGCTGCGCCTTGCCATCCAGGCCGTCTTTGGCAGCTGGATGAACGAGCGCGCCTGTATCTACCGCAAGCAGCATGGCATTTCCGACGACCTTGGCACCGCCGTCAACGTCCAGGCTATGGCCTTTGGCAATAAGGGCGAGACCTCGGCGACCGGCGTCGCCTTTACGCGCAATCCGGCCGACGGCACCAAGGAGTTCTACGGTGACTTTTTGGTTAACGCCCAGGGTGAGGACGTTGTTGCCGGCATCCGCAACACCGAGCCCATCGCCGACCTCAAGGCCACCCCGGGCCTCGAGTCCGCGGGCGAAGAGCTCGAGCGCGTGTTTCTGACGCTCGAGGACCATTACCGCGATATGTGCGATATCGAGTTCACCATCGAGCAGGGCAAGCTCTGGATGCTCCAGACCCGCGTGGGCAAGCGCACTGCCACCGCCGCCCTGCGCATTGCCATCGAAATGGTCGAGGAGGGTCTGATCACCCGCGAGGAGGCTGTGGGCCGAATCGATCCCGCGCAGCTCGACCAGCTCCTGCACCCGCAGTTCGACTCCTCCAAGAAGTACGAGCCGCTCGCATGCGGCCTTAACGCCAGTCCCGGTGCCGCCGTGGGCGAGGTCGTGTTCTCGCGCGATGACGCCGTCGCGCGTTCTGCCGAGGGCCATAAGGTCATTCTGGTCCGCTGGGAGACCAACCCCGACGACCTGAAGGGTATGGTCGCCGCCGAGGGTATCCTGACCAGCCACGGTGGCAAGACGAGCCATGCCGCCGTTATCGCTCGCGGTATGGGCACGCCCTGCGTCTGCGGCGTCGAGCGCTTCCACATCGACGCCGCCGAGAAGGTCGTGCGCATCGAGGGCAGCGACCGCGTGCTGCATGAGGGCGATGTCATCTCCATCGACGGCACCCAGGGTATCGTCGTCGACGGCGCCGTTGATCTGGTTTCGGCCGAGCTCACCGGCGACCTGGACACCATCCTGTCCTGGGCCGACGAGATTCGTCTGGACGAGACCGGCGGCCACGCCAACCATGTGCGCGTCAACGCCGACAACCCCGAGGATGCCGCGCTCGCCCTCGAGTTTGGCGCCGAGGCCATCGGCCTGTGCCGCACCGAGCACATGTTCCTGGGCGACCGCAAAAACATCATCCAGAGCTTCATCCTGTCCGATGATGAGGCCGTGAAGCAGCAGGCCCTGGCTGACCTGCTCAAGGTTCAGACTGAGGACTTCCTGGCGATGTTCAAGACCATGTCCGGTCGCGATGTGGTCGTCCGCCTGCTCGATCCGCCGCTGCATGAGTTCCTGGATAATCCTCGCGAGCTCGAGGTCGCCATCACCAAGAAGGAAGCCGCTGGCGCCAGCGAGGAAGAGCTTGCCGTCCTACGTGCCCGACTGCGTCGTATCGACGGCATGGTCGAGTCGAACCCCATGCTCGGCTTGCGCGGCGTGCGCCTGTCCGTTGTCTTTGGCGACCTGCCACTCATGCAAGTTCGCGCTGTCGCCACGGCAGCCGCCCGCCTTATTAAGGAGGGCGTCGATCCGCGTCCCGAGATCATGGTTCCGCTTGTCTCCATTACGGCGGAGCATGTCCAGACCCGCGAGGTCATCGAGCGCGCGATCGCCGAGGTTTCTGCCGAGGAGGGCGTCGAGCTCAATATTCCCGTGGGCACGATGCTCGAGCTGCCGCGCGCCTGTATGGTCGCCGACGAGATCGCTCAGCACGCCGACTTCTTCTGCTTTGGCACCAACGACCTTACGCAGACGACCTTCGGCTTCTCTCGCGACGACGCCGAGGCCAAGTTCATCCCCCTGTACATGCACAAGAAGATCTTGAAGGACAACCCCTTCGAGACCATCGACTCGGCGGTACTCGAGCTGGTGCGCATGGCCGTTGAGAAGGGTCGCACCACCAACCCCGACATGCACTTTGGCGTGTGCGGCGAGCACGGCGGCGACCCCAAGTCCATCAAGGACCTGTTCAACGTGGCCGACGTGGACTATGTGTCCTGCTCGCCCTATCGCGTACCCCTCGCGCGCCTGGCTGCCGCTCAGGCCAAGCTCGAGGCCAAGCGCTCCGCTTAACTGAGTCGCGTTCCATTTGCGCCTTTTAAGTTCCCCTTCACGCCGTCGCGCCCCTTGTGGTCGCGGCGGCGTTTTACGTTGGTTCAATACATTGGCAACTGACGGGAGGACTGCGATGAAAAACCTCACCAGGTATTTGCAACGACCACCCAGCACAGGTGACCCTGTGCTGGGTGGTCGTTGCGGTCACGGCGCTTTGCGGGATGCCGACAGCCGGTTTTGCCCTTCAGGATGAATCGCGCGACGAGCTCTATGGCGACATGGTCAACCCGCTCACCATTACGGTCAACGATCGCGACTGCACGTTTGTAGATATCGATGACGGCAAGCTCGAGGGCCGTACCTCGATGTACGACAACGTCTCGTTCTACACGGCCGCCGTCAAAAAGGTGCTGCCCAACTGGGCATCGCTTGCCTATAACATCCTTGGCTATGGCGGAGGCGACGAATCCAAGGACTTTTTGTACTGGGACCACGCCGGCAAGGGCTTTGAGAAGGACTTCGGTAAGGGTCACTATATCTATCTCTATGATGCGCTTTCGGGTGGCAACGGTGAGCATTCCGATGGCGCCGACAAATCGAAGCAGAGTGGTCTGACATCTGCAAAAAGCCTCAATGCGGTCTACGAGCGCTTGACCGACGATATCGCCGGCTGTATCGGTCACAAGCTGAAGGGCTCCGATTTCCGTAAAAACGTGCCGCTCGACGGACTGTCGAAAGACACGACTGAGCAGGACGTCATCTATGCCACCATTGCTTGTGTCGACAAGCTCGGCGGCACCTATCAGTACGATTTCAATGGCTTTGGCATCGCGTTCTATAACTTTAGAGTTCAGCAGCTCAACAGCGTGAACAAGCTTAACTGTGCGCCCGAGGACGCGCCGGGCTATTCCTTTGTCGATTCTAAGACTGAGCAGGAGCTCGTTACCTCGGCACTTAACGTCGGCTATGAGGACGCCTCGCAGAGCATCACGCTCGCCCGCGGTACCGAGGAGACGGTCGGCACGAGCACTTCTGAATCCGCATCGTATTCCAAAGGCGGCTCGTGGGGCGCATCGGTGAGCCTCAAGGAGTCGCTGGGCGTGCCCGCAACAGCGAGCGAGGAGATCGAGACTTCGTTTTCGGCCGAAACCACGATGTCCCAGTTGTGGGAGGCGAGCAAGACCGAGGAACAGTCGATCACCACGACGGACAATCAGTCGGTTACCGTCAATATGACGATCCCGGCGCACACGCAGGTCAATAGCAAGCAGACGAGTTCTACCACGACGCTGTCCGAGGACTATGACCAGCCGGTGGGCGTGACGTTCGACGTGATTATCTTTAACATGAACGGCGAGTGCTACGACGACAACGCCGCCGTGCAGGAGTTCCATACCGCCGGTTATGACCAGCGCTCGTTCTACACCACCTTTGGCGATCAGTCGAACGACGGCGTGCAGAACCTGTTCCTGCGCTCAATCGCCCATCGTGGCGACGACGGCTACGATACCACCGCCGGAAACGTCACGAGCTGGTCGCATCGCACCAACAACCACATGGTGCGCGCCATCGATTGGAATTCGGTCCTGGCCGATCGCGAGGTGCCTTCGCGCAACGGTGGCGCCCCGCGCACGTGCAACGTGCTCAATGACATGGCCGCGACCTATCCCATGTCCATTACGGGTTCCAATCTGTCGTTTGAGTCGGTGACGGTCGATACGCAGTTGGGCACGCCGCAGCCCATTAAGCCCATCTCCAAGATTCTCGTGTCGCTGCAGACCGATAAGACCCGAAGGCTTACGGTGGGAGGGGAAGACCCCATCTCTTCCTATCGCGTGCGCGCAAGGGACGAGGACGATGTTGGCTACTACGGCTTTGTGAAGTCGTCGGGCGACTGGCGCGTGGTGGACAAAAAGGGCAAGGAATGCAAGTCCGACGTCATCGAGATCCAGACCGACCCTGTTACCCACGAGCAAGTCGTAGTGGGTAAAAAGGCCGGCACCGCCTACGTAAAGTACTTTATCCCCGAGGACACCTATGTGGACGTGAACGGGCATGTCTCGACCAATGACGAGATCGACGCCGCGGCCTACAAATATAAGGTAAGTGACGTGGCGCCCGAGCCGTTTAACGGCAACATCAAACTCGAGGGCTCGGCACAGACCGTCGTCGGCGTCGAGGAGAACCTTAACGGCATCGAAGGCCTGACGGCTACGGTCTATGACACGACGGGCAAGGAAGTCGATAGGGCCTGCAGCTGGGAGGCCCAGGAGCTCGAGAGCAAGGGCATTTCGGTCGCGACAGACGGTACGATGACTATCTCGCAACCGGGCACCTTCCATGTTCGCGCCTTTATTGACGGTGTGTATTCCGATTGGGCCGAGGTCATCGCCGCACCCGCACCGGTCGACCCGATGGCGACCGTGGTCGAGACACCGGTGAACGTTGCGTCCGTTTCTTCGGGGGATTCTTCGGCAACGACGGATAGCGCGGCTCCTGCACAGGGAGAGCAGGCAGCTTCCGATGCGAACGCGGCTGAGTCTGCTCCGTCGAGCGACGATGCCGCTGCAGTAACTGACGACACCGCGCCAGCTGCCGCGAAGGATGCCTCGCAGATTCCTACGGGCCTCGTTACCGTTTTGACCGATATCTGCCGCTACGGCATCGATCACGGCCTCATCAGCACATCAAACAAGGAAGAGATGACCAAGCAGGACTTCGACATCTTAGGCATCCTGTACCTGATGGCAGACAGCCAGGACCTGGTGCCCCAAGACGCCGAGGACGCGATGAATGAATGGGCCCATGACAACTATAATGACGAAGAGCTTGCCACTTGGAAGCAGCATGCGCTTTCGGTGCTGCTCGAATACGGCTATATCGCGCCCGGCACGACCGTGACGACGCCGACGACTGATGCTGCGGACGGCGCATAAGTGCAGAAAGAGTGCGTGTTTTTGTCTTTTTGCGCACGGGCAAAATAGTTCTTGCAGCCAAGGTCGTGGCGTGTATACTCGAATACGTTTGTTCAACTACGTGCCGGCCAAGGTGGTACGGCACCTCTAGAAGAGTAAGGAATTGCACATGGATTACATCCGCGCAATCGAGCGTCAGCAGATCCGCGAGGACATTCCTCAGGTTCGCGTCGCCGACAACGTCAAGGTTCACTACCGCATTAAGGAAGGCGACCGCGAGCGCATCCAGGTCTTCCAGGGCGACGTCATCCGCATGGCCGGCGCCGGTGCCCGTGAGACCTTCACCGTCCGCAAGATTTCCTTCGGTGTCGGTGTTGAGCGTACCTTCCCGCTTCACAGCCCCAAGATCGCCAAGCTCGAGGTCGTCCGTCATGGTCGCGTCCGTCGCGCCAAGCTGTACTACCTCCGCGACAAGGTGGGCAAGGCTGCTCGCATCCCCGAGAAGCGCTAAGAAGATCGCAGCGTCTGTCCACTCGTTTGGACAAAAGGGTCACCTTCGGGTGGCCCTTCTTTTTATTTGATTTGCATACAAGGAGGCCCCGATATGGCCAACATGACGAGCTCGGTTTCGGCATCGCAGGTTGCCGGCGAGCTGGCGAGCGCCACGTTCGAGGAGATTCCCGCCCTCGTGGAGCATTATCGCGAGGATCCGCGCCAGCAGGTGATCAAGGCTTGCGAACGTGCCCTTAAGCGCCATGCCAAGGAACTTTCCGAACGCGAGCGCGTCAACGGCATGTACGAGCTTATGCATGAGCTCGGCGGTGATGGCGTGGTCGTGGGTGTCGACGAGGTGGGCCGTGGCTCGGTAGCGGGTCCCTTGACCGTGTGTGCCGTGTGTCTTCCGATGGAGCCGCGCATCTGGGGCATCAATGATTCCAAAAAGCTCACGCCGGCGCGCCGCGAGCTGCTCTCGGTGAAGATTGCCGAGGTGGCGACTGCTATCGGCTTTTGCCATATCGCTCCTGCGGATATCGATCAGATGGGCATGGCCCGCGCCATTCGAGCCGCTGTCGCGGGTGCGGTGTCCGATACGGGGCTTGAGCCCGATTGCGTGCTTATGGACGGCAACCCCCTGGGCGCCGTGCCCCATGAGCGCGACGTGGTCAAGGGCGATGCCAAGATCGCCTGTATCGCCGCGGCATCCATCATGGCAAAGGTCACGCGTGACGAGATGATGGTCGAGTACGATGCCGAGTATCCCGAGTACCATTTGGCCGAATCGAAAGGCTATGCGAGTCCCGAGCACATTGAGGCCATTCGCAAACATGGTCTTTCTCCGCTGCACCGTGTGAGCTTTTGCGGAAACTTTCTGCAGACTGAGCGCCTTTTTTAGGCCAATTGTGGAGACTGGGACCTTAAGGGTTCTATAAACCTGCTGGTAGGGGCCGTGTGCAACGCTATTGTTGCGCGCGGCCCCTCATTTGTCGGCATTTGGTTGGTTTTCGGTTTGCTTCCGGTACTTACCCGCATGAAACCTGCCCTCATTATCGAGGCAATGCAGGGAGTGGGAAAGGAGACCCCATGTGTGCCGCAGCCAAAATGAGCAAGACGCAGCAGCTCAAGGAGCGTTGGGAAGAGGGGGAGCTCGATTGCGGGTCGATCACCCCTGAGTTTATCAAGGGGCTCAGTCCTCGCGAGCTCGGTATGCTGGGCGAGCTTATCGCAATCGATTACTTTAACGAGCGCGGCTATGCATTGCTGGAACAAGGCTATCGATGCTCGGAGGGCGAGGCCGACCTGGTGCTGCTCGACGAGCTCGACGATGTGGTGGTGATGGCCGAGGTCAAGACCAGGCGTGTTGCGCTGGAGTGCGATACTCGGGTGTTTCCCGAGGAAGCGGTGAACGCCCAAAAGCAGCGGCGCTATCGTCGCATCGCGAGTTGCTATCTCATGGAGCACTATCCGCTCAAGGCGATCCGCTTCGATGCCGTGGGCGTCACCATTCGCGGCGGGCATATCGCCGAGATCGAGCACCAGTACAATGCGTTCGATTGGCAGGTGTCGTGATGGCGTTCGAAACCTTTGCCGTTCACGCTGCCTGTATCCGCGGCGTCGAGGCGATTCCCGTCACGGTCGAGGTATCGCTTGCGGGTGGCATCCCGGGCATCCAGATGCTCGGCATCCCGAGTATGGAGGTCATGGAGTCGCGCGGGCGCATTCGCTGCGCGATGCGCTCTGCGGGATTCGAGATCCCTCGCTCGGGCATTACGGTCAATCTGGCGCCGGGCGATATCCGAAAGACCGGTAGCGGCTTTGACCTGCCGATAGCCATTGCGGTGCTTGCGGCCGATGGGCAGATTCCACGCGACAATCTCGACCGCTGCCTCATTGCCGGCGAGCTCGGCTTGGATGGTACGGTGCTTCCCGTCAAGGGCGAGGTGGCGTTCCGGCTGCTGGCTCGCGACATGGGGCTGTCTTTTATCGCCGGCAGGTCCGACCAGCATGTTCCGCTTTCGGGGGTCGACTGCGGTTTTATCGACCATCTGTCGCAGCTTGCTCACGGTATGGGCGAGGCAGCTCGGCATTATCTGGATTCTGAAGTGCTCGAGGCCACCTTTGAGCTCGAGCTCGATTATGCCGATGTGTTGGGGCAGGAAGTCGCCAAACGCGGCATAGCGCTTGCGGCGGCAGGGGAGCTCGGCCTTCTCATGATCGGCTCGCCCGGTTCGGGCAAGACCATGCTTGCGCGTCGCATGACGGGTATCTTGCCCGAGCTTTCCGTCGAGGACCAGCAGGAGGCGCTGTGCATTCATTCGGTCTTGGGTGAGAACATCGATGGCCTGCTTGCGGGGCATCGGCCGTTTCGAAGCCCCCATCACAGCATATCGACAGCGGGCCTTATTGGCGGAGGGCGCCCGGTGCATCCGGGCGAGATCAGCCTTGCCCATGGCGGCGTGCTCTTTTTGGACGAGCTTGCCGAGTTTCCCACCGGTGTGCTGCAGACGCTCAGGCAGCCTATCGAGCGCGGTTATGTCAGGATCGTGCGCGTCGATGGCGCCTTCACGTTTCCCTCGCGCTTTCAGCTGCTTGCGGCGAGCAATCCCTGTCCCTGCGGCTTTTTGGGCGATCGCGAGGTTCCATGTCGCTGCTCGGCATCGATGGTCGAGCGCTACCGGTCCAAGCTACGCGGTCCCTTGGCCGACCGTATCGACCTGATGATCGACGTGACCCGCCCCGATCCGCAGGTGATTATTGAGGGCGCCGAGGGTATGTCGTCGGCCGAGCTGCGCGACTACGTTGTCCGCGGTAGGGCTTTTCGTGCCTGGCGCGAGACCCATATGGACGATGCGGATGCCGAGGCCGAGGACGACGAGTCCCGCTCTATCGATGGTGTTGTGTCGACCTTTGCGCTCGATCAGGCGGCGGAAACGTGCGTGCTCGGCCTGTCGAAGCGCACGCATCTCACGGGACGCGGCATCGTGCGCCTGGTGCGCATCGCGCGCACGATTGCCGATGTCGCCGAAAGTGAGCGGGTGACGCAAGATCATGTGCTCGAGGCCGCAATGTATCAGGGAAGGAGGGACCAGTGATGGATGAGGCTCGCTACGAACTGCATCCCGGGGATGGGCTGTTCCCCGCTACTGTTCTGGAGCTTTCCGATGTGCCACAGACGCTGTTCGTGCGTGGCGACCCTGAGGTTCTCTCGACACCGGCGCTCTCGATTATCGGTGCGCGCAAGGCCTCTCCCTACGGCCTTGCCGTCGCGGAGCTTGCGGCCAAGGTCGCGGTGGAAGCGGGGGTGACGGTGGTATCGGGCGGTGCGGTCGGTTGCGACCAGGCGTCGGGTTGGGCCGCAGTCAATGCCGGCGGCAAACATGTCGTGGTGTTGGGGACAGGCGCCGATGTAATCTACCCGCGCTCGAGCGCGGGACTCATCGCGCGCACGATCGATACGGGCGGCGCGGTCGTGTCCATCTCGCCTTGGGGTATGGGGCCGCGTAAGTTTGCCTTTCCGCGGCGTAACCGGGTGATTGCCGCGCTTTCGCAGGCGCTCTTCGTGTCGGAGGCTGGCATGCCTTCGGGCACGTTCTCGACGGCGGAGGCCGCCATGGACCTGGGGCGCGAGCTTCTTGCCGTGCCGGGTTCGATTTTGTCACCCGAGTCGCGCGGTACCAACTACCTCATTGCCAACGGGGCCTGCTGCATTATTGACGAGGAGTCCATCGAGGTGGCTATCTCTCGCATATACGGTACCCTGCGCTATTCGCGTCCTGATGCACCCGGTATCGCAGATCTGGACCCCACGCAGCAGGCCGTGATGCATGCGCTCATCGCCTCGCCGCTCAAGGTCGACGACATCGCGGCACTCGTCTCGCTCGATGCCGTCGGCGTGCTCAAACTTCTGGGTTCGCTCGAACTCGAGGGCCTCATCGAGCGCATGATGGATGGAAGGTATGCGCCCTCCAAGTTTGCCCTTCACGCCCAGACGCCCTTCGGTCACAATGGAAAACGTGTCAATTAGAAAGGTGTTTGCAGATGCTGTTTGATCAGGTGACGGTTATCGGTGGCGGTCTGGCGGGATCGGAATGCGCGATTCAGCTGGCAGATCGCGGGTTCGCCGTAAAGCTGTGCGAGATGCGCCCGCAGGTGAGCTCTCCTGCCCACCATACCGATCACTTGGCGGAGCTCGTCTGCTCCAATTCGTTTAAGTCGACCCGTCCCGATTCTGCCGCCGGTCTGCTGAAGGCCGAGCTCGAGCGCATGGGCTCGGTGCTGCTCGACTGCGCTCATCGTGCGGCCGTTCCTGCCGGCGGCGCCCTGGCGGTCGACCGCGTCAAGTTTTCCGAGCTCGTCGAGGCTGAGGTTGCCGCCCGCCCCAATATCGAGGTCGTCCACGGCGAGGTCACCCAGATTCCCGAGGGTCATGTGGTTATCGCCGCGGGCCCCCTATGCTCGCCGGCATTGAGCGAGGAGGTCATGAAGCTCGTCGGTGGTGACGCCCTGGCGTTCTTTGACGCGGCCGCCCCGATTGTCGATGCCTCTACGCTCGATATGGACGTGCTGTTCTCGCAGTCGCGCTATGAGGAGCAGGGGAGTGGCGACTATCTCAATGCCCCGCTCAACAAGGAAGAGTACGAGGCCTTTATCGAGGCGCTTACCACGGCCGATCGCGTGGTGCTCAAGGATTTTGAGGGCGGGGACCTGTTCCAGGCCTGCCAGCCTGCCGAGGAGGTTGCGCGCACGGGCAAGGATGCCATCCGCTTTGGCGCCATGAAGCCCGTCGGGCTCACCGACCCGCGCACCGGTCGCCGTCCCTGGGCGGCAATTCAGCTGCGCGCCGAGAACAAGGAGAAGACCGCCTATAACCTGGTTGGCTTCCAGACCAACCTGACCTTCGGCGAACAGAAGCGCGTCTTCCATATGGTTCCCGGCCTGGAGAACGCCGAGTTCTTCCGCTACGGCGTTATGCACCGCAACACCTTTGTCGATGCTCCGCACGTGCTCGACGACACCTTTGCCGTTCCCGGCACGAGCGTGCGTCTTGCCGGTCAGATTACTGGTACCGAGGGGTACATGGAGGCCGTGGCGACGGGTCTGCTCGCTGCGCTCAACACCTATGCCGAGGCCATCGGGGCCGCGGGCGTCGAGCTGCCGCGCGTGGGCGCCCTGGGCGCGCTTGTGGGGTATGCGACCGATCCGGCTACGGTGGGCTACCAGCCCATGCACGTCAACTTTGGTCTTGTGCCGCCGCTCGAGGACGGTAAGCGTCGCAGCAAGCGCGATCGTTACCAGGCTTACGCGGACCGCGCCCTCAAGGCCCTGGATGCCTATCTGGAATCGCGCTCCGATCTGTTTGGAGGCGAGAGGTCATAGCTTTTGACCTGTACGATGCCGTCGACTCGTTCATTGCCCACATTGCACGCGTCGAAGGACTCGCTCCCAATACGGTAACCGCCTACGCCTCGCGGCTCGAGCGCTTCGCCGCGTGGTGCGACCGCGAGGGCATCGACGCTCGCGCTGCCGACGTACGGACCGTTCGCTCCTATTTGGCCGAGCTGTCGCGTGGCCAGGTGGCGGCTCGGACCCTTGCGGCACACCTGTCTGCCATTCGCTCACTCTATCGGTGGATGGCTGCCGAGGGAATCGTTGAGGGCGATGCGGTCTCGGCGATATCGTCGCCCAAACTGCCGCGCGATCTTCCCGGTGTGCTGACGACCCGGCAAGTCGAGTCGTTGCTCAAGACCCCAGATACCTCGGCGCCTGCGGGGCTGCGCGATGCTGCGATGCTCGAGCTGCTCTATGCCTCCGGTGCGCGAATCTCGGAGCTCGCGGGGCTCAACGTGGAGTCCATTGGTTGGTCTGAGCGAACGCTGCGACTTTGGGGCAAGGGGAGCAAGGAGCGTATCGTGCCCCTGTATCGGCGCGCTCTCGAGGCGACCCGTAACTATATTGAGGAGGGGAGGCCACAGCTCCTTGCACAGGCAAAGCGCGGCGACGGTGCGAACGGCGTGCATCCGCTGTTTATCTCGGCGCGCGGAAACCGTATGAGTGCCGCCATGCTCAGGAGGCGGTTCCATATGCTTGCGGCACTTGCCGGCATTCCTGCCGACATCGCCCCGCATGCGATGCGCCATACCTTTGCGACCGACCTGCTCGAGGGCGGCGCGGATCTGCGCTCGGTTCAGGAGCTGCTGGGGCATGCGAGTTTGTCCACGACGCAGATCTATACGCATCTCACTCCCGAACGCCTCAAGCGTGCCGTGAGTCAGGCACATCCCCGCGGCGAGTAGGAGAAGGGCCTCCCGCGCCGCGCCAAGGTGTGTGGTTTTGATTGCGGGTTGGCAGGAAGAGGCAATCCTGCTATCATTCATCGGGTTGCTTCACGGCAACAGGTTTTTATCACGCACGCGCGGCTACTCCATACCGTGGTGCCCGGGCTTTGGTAGCACATGTCCGGGTTGGTTTTGGAGGATGACCCCGCGCGGAGGCAAACCACAGGAGGTTTAACATGGCTACCAAGATTAATATCCGCACCCTGCTCGAGGCCGGCTGCCACTTCGGTCACCAGACCCGTCGCTGGAACCCCAAGATGAAGCCGTTCATCTTCGGTGAGCGCAACGGCATCTACATCCTCGACCTCAAGCAGACCATCCTTGACGCCGACCAGGCCTACACCTTCGTCAAGAACGTCGCCAAGGGCGGCAACGTGCTGTTCGTCGGCACCAAGAAGCAGGCTCAGGAGGCCGTCAAGAACGCCGCTGAGCGCGCCAACATGCCCTACATCAACCAGCGCTGGCTCGGCGGTATGCTGACCAACTTCGTCACCATCCGCTCCCGCATCAACCGCATGGAGGAGCTCGAGGCCATGGTCGAGGACGGCCGCATGGCAGTGCTGCCCAAGAAGGAGCAGGCAGTGCTCGGCAAGGAGCTCGCTAAGCTCCAGACCAACCTCGGTGGCGCCCGCGACATGAAGGGTCTGCCCCAGGCTCTCTTCGTCATCGACACCAAGCGCGAGGAGAACGCCATCAAGGAGGCCCAGCGCCTGAACATCCCCGTCGTCGCTCTGATCGACACCAACTCCGATCCCGACGAGGTCGAGTACGGCATCCCCTGCAACGATGACGCCATCTCCGCTGTCACCCTTATGTGCGAGCTCATGGCCGACGCCTGCCTCGCTGGCTCCGGCAAGGAGCAGGTCTCCGAGGCCGAGATGGCCGCCGAGCCCAAGGCCGAGTAAATCAGTCCTATTTAAGTCTTTTTCATCTCTTTGAAAGGAACCACAATGGCCCAGATTACCGCCGCTATGGTCAAGCAGCTCCGCGAGATGACCGACTCCCCGATGATGGAGTGTAAGAAGGCTCTCGTCGAGGCTGACGGCGACATGGACGCCGCCGTCGACGTTCTCCGCAAGAACGGCCTCGCCAAGGCTGCCAAGAAGGCTGGCCGTGAGACCAACGAGGGCGCTGTCGCCGCGTTCGTCTCCGAGGATGGCAAGACCGGCGCTCTGCTCGAGCTCTCCTGCGAGACCGACTTCGTCGGCTCCAACGCCAAGTTCACCGGCTTTGCTTCCAAGGTCGCCGAGGTTGTCGCCACCACCGAGCCGGCTGACGTCGACGCTCTGCTCGAGAAGCCGATGGGCGAGGAGACCGTTTCCTCCGAGCTCACCGAGATGATTCACATCATGGGCGAGAACATGAAGATCTCTCGTTTCGCCGCCCGCAAGGCCGAGAACGGCGCTCTCGCTTCTTACATCCACATGGGTGGTAAGATCGGCGTCCTCGTCGAGTTCGCCTTCGAGAAGGCCGAGACCGCTCAGGCCGACTCCTTCAAGACCTTCGCTCACGACGTTGCCCTTCAGGTTGCCGCCGTCGCCCCGATTTGCGCTACCCGCGATCAGGTTCCGGCTGAGACCGTCGAGCACGAGAAGCAGATCTACATGGCTCAGGCTGCCGAGTCCGGCAAGCCCGAGGCTATCCAGGAGAAGATGGCCGTTGGCCGTCTGGAGAAGTTCTACAAGCAGTCCGTGCTCACCGAGCAGGAGTTCATCAAGGACAGCTCCCTCACCATCAAGAAGTACGCTGAGCAGGTCTCCAAGGAGCTCGGCGATACCATTACCGTCGTTGCCTTCGACCGTCTGGTCCGTGGCGAGTAAATAAGCTCTTGTAGCTGGTAATGAGCAGGCTGTGGGTTTTACTCACAGCCTGCTTTTTCATGGCTCTTATCAGAGCCTTTGCTATCATATTGAGAGTCTAATTAAAGGAGGATCGCTTTGTCCGACATCCGATATAAACGCGTGCTTCTTAAGCTTTCCGGCGAAGCACTGATGGGCGACGGCCAATATGGCATCGACCCCAAGGTTACCGACCACCTTGCCAAGCAGGTCAAGGAGCTGCTCGCCGTTGGCCATGAGGTTGGCGTTGTTGTCGGCGGCGGCAATATTTTCCGCGGCATGGCCGGCGCTGCCGGTGGCATGGAGCGCGCCCAGGCCGACTACATGGGCATGCTGGCAACCGTTATGAACGCGCTCGCCCTGCAGGATGCCTTCGAGCACAACGATGTTCCCTGCCGCGTGATGAGCGCTATCCAGATGAACGAGATCTGCGAGCCCTATATTCGCCGTCGCGCCATCAACCACCTTTCCAAGGGCAGCGTCGTAATTTTTGCCGCCGGGTCGGGCAATCCGTACTTTACGACCGACACCGCCGCGGCTCTTCGTGCCTGTGAGATTGGTGCCGAGGTCCTGATTAAGGCCACCAAGGTTGACGGTATCTACGACAAGGATCCCGTCAAGTGCGACGATGCCGTCCGTTTTGACAAGATTACCTATCACGAGGTTCTCGTCCGCGGTCTGCAGGTTATGGATTCCACAGCTACGGCACTGTGCCAGGATAACCGTATGCCGATTTTGGTCCTCAACATCGATGGCGAGGACACCGTCAAGCGCGCGCTTTCGGGTGAGCCCGTCGGCACGCTCGTCTATCAGGAGGATTAAGCATGGCAGAGAACATCACCGCCCACATGGACAAGTCGCTCGAGTCCCTCAAGCACAACTTCTCCAAGGTTCGCACGGGCCGCGCCAACGCTAACATTCTGTCCGACATCTCGGTCGATTACTACGGTGTCCCCACGCCGGTTACCCAGGTTGCCGCCGTTAAGACCCCCGAGGCCCACATGTTGCTCATCGAGCCCTGGGATAAGGCGCTCGTCAACGCCATCGTGAAGGCTATCAGCGCTTCCGATCTGGGCATTACCCCCAACTCTGACGGTACCGTCGTGCGCCTGCCGTTCCCGGCTCCCACCGAGGAGCGTCGTCGCGAGCTCGTCAAGGAGTGCCGCGAGTATGCCGAGCAGGCCAAGGTCTCCATTCGCAACATCCGTCGTGACTTTAACAACAAGCTCGAGCGCGACGAAGATCTCACCGAGGACGATGTCCGTCGCGAGCAGGCCAAGGTCCAGAAGCATACCGATGAGTATGTTGCCAAGGTCGAGGAGCTTCTGAAGGAAAAAGAAGCCGAGGTCATGGAGATCTAAGGTGCAATACGACGAGAACAAACTGGTCGAGTACTTTGCCGACGCCCCTGCGGGCGTCGGTTTTTCCGACCTTGACCTCAATAAGATTCCGCATCATATTTCGTGCATCATGGACGGTAACGGTCGCTGGGCCACGGCGCGCGGTCTTGCCCGCACCGAGGGCCACAAGGCCGGTATCGTCTCCCTGCGCGAGATTATTACCGCATGTGTGCGCTTGGGAGTCGACGTCCTTTCGGCCTATGCGTTTTCCACCGAAAACTGGAATCGTCCACAGCACGAGGTCAACGTTTTGATGCATCTGTTTGCCAAGACGTTTATCGATGAGTTGCCGCTGCTTAAGCGCGAAAACGTGCGCGTTGTCTTTTTGGGCGATATTTCCGCACTGCCCAAGAAGACCCGCGATGTCTTTGAGCGCGGTCTTGCCGAGTGTGCCGACCACACCGGCATGACGCTGGCGCTTGCCGTCAATTACGGCGCCCGTGCCGAGATCACCCGTGCCGTCCGTCAGATTGCGCTCGACGCCGCTGCCGGCAAGATCGACCCTGCCGCCATCGACGATGATATGGTTGCCTCCCATCTCTACACCGCTGGGCTGCCCGATCCGGAGCTTGTGATTCGCACCTCCGGCGAGCTACGCCTTTCGAACTATCTGCTGTGGCAGGTTGCCTATTCCGAGTTTTATGTCACCGATACCTATTGGCCCGACTTTGATCGTTGGGGCCTTGTCGACGCCATTTTGGCCTACCAGGGCCGCGACCGTAGGTTTGGTGGACTGAGCAAGACCGAGGAGGCTTAATCGTGTCCGATCGTCCCAAGGCGTCTGCTCCCAAGACGTCAACTCCCAAGGCGCCTTCCGCCAAGAGCGGCGCGGCTACGACTTCGTGGTTGGCCGGCTTTATTACCCGCGCCGCCGCAGGTATCGTCTACGCCGTCGTGTTCATTCTCTGCTTGGTTTTGGGTATCGTTCCCACTGCTATCTTCGTCTCCGTCATGAGCGGCCTGTGCTGCTATGAGTTTTTCCGCATGACGAAGCTCGATGGCAAGGTGGCCAACGAGCGCCTGGGTATCGCTGCCGCCGTGCTCTTTCCGCTCTCGGCGCTGGGCGACTCGCTGCTGTTGAATGCCCTGCTTTTTGCACTGATGCTTGCGGTGGGTATTTGGTACGTCTGGTCGTCGCGTACCCGTATATCCGATGTAGCCGTGACGCTCATGGGCCCCATCTACACCGGTTTTATGCTGTCGGCCATCGTGCTGCTGCGCGATGCCGTGCCCGGTTTTGCCGGCGCCCTGCTTTCGGTGGGTGTTTGCGCGTCTCTCTGGGTCTCCGATTCGTTCGCCTATATCGTGGGTAGCCGTATCGGCAAGCACAAGATGGTCCCCAAGATTTCTCCCAAAAAGAGCTGGGAGGGCTTTTTCGGCGGCATCTTGGGCTCGGTTCTCATCTGGCTTATTTTGTGGGCGACCCATTTCTATAAGCTGAGCTTGCCCTATGCGCTGCTGTGCGGCGTGGTCGTGTCCATCCTGGGCGTTATCGGCGACCTCATCGAGTCACGCATCAAGCGTGGCGTGGGCGTCAAGGATTCTGGCAATCTGATTCCGGGCCATGGCGGCATGCTCGACCGTAGCGACTCGCTTATCTTTGGCTGCATTACCGCGCAGCTGCTTTTGATGATCGGAGGCGTGCTGTAATGGCCTTTCAGACGACGTACAGCCCCGATGGCCGTCTGCGGGTTGCAATTTTGGGCTGTACGGGCTCTATTGGCACCCAGGCGCTCGATGTTTGCCGTCAGCATGCCGACCGTCTGCAGGTGACGGCGCTTTCCGTTAATTCCAGTACCGCTGAGCTTGTTGCGTTTGCCCGTGAGTTTTCTGTTCCGGCCGTTGCCGTGGCCGACACCTCCCACGGCGCGGACGCTGTGCTGCAGGAGCTGCCCGAGGGCACCGAGCTCGGTGTTGGTGCGCAGGCAGTTTGTGAGCTCGCACGTCGCGATGACGTCGACTGTGTGCTCGTCGCTATTGTGGGCGCCGCCGGGCTCGAAGCGAGCCATGCTGCCCTGACCTCGAACAAGCGTCTTGCACTTGCCAATAAGGAGTCGCTCGTCGTTGGCGGCGACCTGCTGATGCCACTGGCGCAGCCGGGTCAGCTCATTCCGGTCGACTCCGAGCACTCCGCCATCTATCAGTGCTATCTGGGTGAGAATCCACGCGAGGCCCACTGCATTTGGCTTACCTGTTCGGGCGGTCCGTTCTTTGGCCGTACGCGCGAGGATCTCGACCACGTGACCCGCAAGGACGCCTTGGCGCATCCCACGTGGGCCATGGGGGCAAAGATCACCATCGACTCCGCCACCCTTATGAACAAGGGCTTGGAGCGTATCGAGGCGATGCATCTGTTCGGTTGCGACCTCGACTTTATCAACGTGGTCGTGCAGCGTCAGTCCAAGATCCACTCTATGGTCGAGTTTGCCGACGGCTCCGTGATGGCGCATCTCGGTGCGTCCGACATGCGCATTCCCATCCAGTTTGCCTTTTCGTATCCCGAGCGCTGGGATACTCCGGCGCCGCGAATCGATTTTCGTGAGTTGGGGCAGCTTACCTTCGACGCTGCCGATATGGACACGTTCCGCTGCCTGGCGCTGGCCGAGCGTGCCGGCAAGACGGGCGGCACCATGCCGTGCGTGCTGAATGCCGCCAACGAAGTTGCCGTCGATGCCTTCCTGCACGATACCTGTACCTTTACCGATATCGATCGCATCGTTGAGTCCTGCATGGATGCACACGATACGCAGGCGGTTACATCTTTTGAGCAGCTTCGCGATATCGATACGTGGGCACGTGCCAAGGCCGCCGAGGTGCTTGCTGCAACCCGCTCTTAATCGTAAGGATTGCTTTTCGTTTTATGGATACTGTTCTGAGTGTTCTTTCCTCGGTCTTTTGGGGCCTTTTGATGCTATCCGTCCTCGTGTTTCTGCATGAGGGCGGCCACTTTTTGGCGGCCCGTGCGTGCGGCGTGCGCGTCACCGAGTTTTTCTTGGGCTTGCCATGCCGCTTTGACATTCATCATACGTCGCGTCGCATTGGTACCAAGTTTGGCGTGACGCCGCTGCTGCTGGGTGGTTATGCCGCTATCTGCGGTATGGACCCGACCGATGTCTCGTGTGCCGACCGTGTGCTTGCTGCGATCTATCGTCATGGTCGCGTTTCAGTTGCAGACCTTTCCGTCGAGCTGGAGCTGTCCGAGGAGGATGTTCTCGAGGCTTGCGCCTTGCTTTTGGGCTGGGGTTCCATTGCGCCTTGGTACGAGGAAGGGGAGAAGCCTTCACCCAGCTACTATCCGGTTAGGTACCAGACGCTGCCGCGCGATGCTGCAGGATATACCACCTTTGACGGCCGCAAGTTCGATCGAGAGCATGCGACTGCCGAGGGCGATGTGTGGGAGCTGCCGGTCGCCGCTTCCGAGTTTCTTGAGCAGGAGCGTTCGCATACCTATCTGGGCCAGGGTTTTCTCAAGCGTGCCTTTATGCTGCTCGCGGGCATTCTCGTCAATATCCTGACGGGCTTTTTGCTGCTTATGAGCATCTACTCTATCGCCGGCGTATCGGTGCCGGTCGATAGCAACGTGATCGGTCAGGTCGAAGAAGGCTCGATAGCCGCTAAGGCGGGCATCGAGGCTGGCGACACGATTCTTAGTGTCGATGGCGTGTCGTGCTCTTCCTGGATGGACGTGTACGATGCGATCGGAGCGGCCGCCGGCAAGGACGATATCGCCATTGAGTATCAGCACGACGGTAAGAATCTTTCTACCGCGGTCGCGCTCAAGGAGGACGAACGTTTGGGCGTTTATGCCTCCACGCAAGTGGTCCATTTGGACCCCATTACGTCGGCGCGGCTGTCGTTCTCCTATGTTCAGCAGACTGCTGAGGGCGTGATGCGCCTGCTGCAGCCGCAGCATACGATGGAGATACTCGATCAGTCCTCCTCGATTGTGGGCATCAGCGTCATGTCTTCTCAGGCGGCTGCCGCCGGCCCCGCGACATTCTTGACGTTTGCCGCGCTCATCTCGTTCTCGCTGGGCTTTATGAACCTGCTACCCATTCCGCCGCTCGACGGGGGAAAGCTGGTTATCGAGATCATCCAAAAGGTCGCCGGTCGCGAGTTGCCGCTGAAGGTGCAGACGATCGTGAGCTATGTCGGCATCGCGCTTTTCGCGCTGCTGTTTGTCTATATGCTTCGTTCCGACGTCCTTCGATTTATTTTGTAGGGGAGTGTTTGGATTGTCTTTGTCCCATCCTTTGCCGCGCGAGCTGACGCGCCCTGTGTTTGTGGGCGACGTGCAGATAGGTGGCGGCGCTCCGGTGGTGGTTCAGTCCATGACCTGCACCGATACCGCCGACGCCCAGGCAACGCTTGCGCAAGTGCGTGCGCTTGCCCAGGCGGGTTGCGATGTTGTGCGCGTGAGCGTGCCCGCTGAGGCTGCGCTCGAGGGCTTTCGCACGATTTGTGCGGAGTCTCCGGTGCCGATCGTTGCCGATATCCACTTTAACCATAAGCTCGCCATTGGCGCCGTGGAGGCCGGTGCCGCTAAGCTCCGCATCAATCCCGGCAACATTGGCGATTGGGCCAAGGTCGACGCCGTGATCGATGCCGCGGGCGCCGCTGGGTGCGCGATTCGCATTGGCGTGAACGCCGGCTCGCTTGAGCAGGATATCGCCGAGCGCGATGACCTTACGCAGCCCGAAAAGCTTGTGATGTCGAGCGAGCGTTTCGTCAAACATTTTGAAGATCGCGGCTTTACCAATATCGTGCTTTCCGCCAAGGCTCATAGCGTGCAAACGACGCTTGACACCTATCGTGCCCTGTCGCGCGAAATCCCCCATGTTCCGCTTCATTTGGGCGTGACTGAGGCCGGAACCAAGCTCCAGGGCACCATTAAGAGCTCGGTGGGCCTGGGAATTTTGCTTTCCGAGGGCATTGGCGACACCATGCGCGTCTCGCTCACGGCCGATCCGGTCGAGGAGCCGCCGGTCGCCTGGGGTATCCTGCAGTCGCTGGGTCTTCGCCGCCGTGGCCCCGAGATCGTATCGTGCCCCACGTGCGCTCGCTGCCAGGTCAACCTCATTCCTATCGCTGAGGAGGTCACTGAGCGGCTTAAGAACTACTCCGCGCCGCTTTCGATTGCCGTGATGGGCTGTGCAGTCAATGGCCCCGGCGAGGCTTCTGACGCCGACTTGGGCGTTGCCTGCGGACGAGGTCAGGGTCTGCTCTTTTCGCACGGCCAGATCATTGGTAAAGTAGCTGAGGACCAAATTGTCGACGCGCTTATGGCCGAGGTCGACAAGCTTATTGAGGAGAAATAAATGACTCGAGCAATGTATATGTCTAAGCTGTATGCTCCGACGCTCAAAGAGGATCCGGCCGATGCCGAGCTTGCGAGCCACCGTCTGCTGCTTCGCGCCGGTATGATCCGCAAGGAGGCCGCCGGCCTCTATTCCTATCTGCCGCTCGCGTGGCGCTCGATTCGCAAGATCGAGAACATCGTGCGCGACGAGATGGATGCTGCCGGCGCCCAGGAGCTCATGATGCCCATCATGGTCGATGCCGAGCTGTGGCGCGAGTCCGGCCGTATCGATGCCTATGGCAAGGAGCTCGTGCGCTTTGATGACCGCCACGGCCGCGAGTTCGTGCTCGGCCCCACGCACGAGGAAACCGTGACTGCCCTGGTGCGCAATGAGCTGCGTTCCTATAAGCAGCTGCCGGTGAATCTCTATCACATCCAGGATAAGTTCCGCGATGAGTTCCGTCCCCGCTTTGGCCTGATGCGCGGTCGCGAGTTCATCATGAAGGACGCCTACAGCTTCTCCGCCACGCAGGAGAGCCTGCAGGAGGAGTACGACAAGATGAAGCAGGCCTACGCCAACATCTGCGAGCGCTGCTATATCAAGGCCCTGCCCGTTGTTGCCGACTCCGGTGAGATCGGTGGCGATACCTCCGTCGAGTACATGGCTTTGGCCGACGCCGGCGAGGCTTCGCTCGTCTACTGCGACGATTGCGGCTTTGCTGCCGATGACGAGGCGGCAAGCACCAAGGTTGTCGTGACCGAGGGCCCCGGCGACGGTACGCTCACCAAGGTCGAGACTCCGGGCATGGGCACCATCGAGGCCGTTGCCAAGTTCTTCGGGTTCCCCGAGAACGGTACGCGCAAGTCCCTGGCGTTGATCGATGCCGAGGGTAAGCCTGTTGTGGCCATTGTTCCGGGCGATCACGAGCTCAATGACTGCAAGGCCGAGCATGTCTTTGGCAAGGGCTATCGCATGATGACCGACGAGGAGCTCCAGACCTACGGTCTGCATAAGGGCTTTATCGGACCGGTTAACCTGCCCGAGGGTATTCGTCTGGTCTGTGACGAGAGCCTGCGCCAGTCCAAGCAGTGGGCCTGCGGTGCCAACGAGGTCGACTATCACTTTACCGGCGCCTGCCCTGAGCGCGACTTTACCGTCGACGAGTGGGCCGACCTGGTCACCGTCGTTGCCGGCGATCCCTGCCCGCACTGCGGCAAGCCGCTCTCTGCTGCCCGCGGCATCGAGGTCTCCCAGGTGTTCCAGCTGGGCACCAAGTATTCCGAGGCCATGGGTGCCACCTTTATGGACGAGGACGGCAAGGAGAAGCCGCTTATCATGGGCTGCTACGGCGTTGGTGTGTCCCGCTCGCTCGCTGCCGTCGTGGAACAGCACAATGATGAGCACGGTATCGTCTGGCCGGTCTCTGTCGCTCCGTACGAGGTCGCGGTGATTCCGCTCGATCCCAAGAAGGAGGAGTGCGCGACCGTTTGCGAGCAGATTGTTGATGGCCTGTGCGCCGAGGGTATCGAGGTTGTCGTGGATGACCGCGACGAGCGCCCCGGCTTTAAGTTTGCTGACAACGACCTTATGGGCTTCCCGTATCAGGTAGTGCTCGGTAAGCGTGGCCTTAAGAACGGCACCGTCGAGCTCAAGGACCGTGCCACGGGCGAGCGCGAGGATGTGGCGATTGATGAGGTTGTCGCCAAGGTCGCCGAGCTTGTGAAGGCAGCACGCCGTTAATCGAGCCCGCTGCGTTGAGTGCGCTTACGAAGCGGCCCTGCGTCTCTCGAGGGAGAGGCGCAGGGCCGCTTTTGCGTCTAAGAATCTTTTATAGCTAAAAGAAAAACCCCACAGCCCATTCGAGCTGCGGGGTTTCCCTTTGTGCCTCCGATGCGAAATGAATCGCTCAGATATTACTGATAATCGACGACGTCGATCCAGTCCTTAAGGAACTCATCGTTCACGTTGCGCTTACGAGCGAGCTCGGAAGCGGCAACGATACTCGTCCACTGACGCACGACCTGCATGGGCATGTCAGCGCGGTCGCAGTAGAGCTCCAGGTAGGCCTCGGCCTGGTCCTTGCTGTTGAGGGCAAAGAGCAGGTAGGTGGTGGCAACGTCAGCAGCAGGGGAGCCCTGGGTGGCGTGTGCCCAGTCGCACACATAGAGCTGGCCATCGTCGCCGACGATGACGTTGGAGGGGTTGAAGTCGCCGTGGCAAACCTTGAACTCCTTGGTCATGCCGTCCAGACGCTCCTGAAGGTTGTAGCGCGTGGTGGCATTGAGCTGATCGAGGCTGTCGATCATGCGGGCGAACTTGTCGCGCTGACGGTTGAGCAGCGGGGAGGTGTAGCCGTGGATCTCGATCTGGAGGTCGACGAACATCTCGAGGTACTCACCAAAGCGCTGGGGCTCGGCAGCCATCTTCTCGGCAAGGGTGGTGCCCGGAACCTTCTCGGTCACGAGCGCCCAGCCGTTGGCGTTCTCGAGCTGAGAAACCTCGAGAGCCTTGGGGCTGCGGATGCCGCACTCATTGATGCGGGCAAGATTCAAAGCCTCGTTGAACACGTCGGAGACGGGCTTGGTCTCGTTAAAGACCTTGACGATCTTGTCGCCAAGGTCGTAAACGACCTTGTTGCCGCGACGGACGAGCTCGGTCTTGGAATCGGGGAGCAGCATGATTGCATCCTTTCAACGATGCGATAGAAGCAACGGCGGGGGCGTGCGTTCACCCGTGCACCCCCGCCGCAAATAACCGTGCTAAAAACTAGCAGACGGCGTAGTCCTGGGGCTCGCGGCCGTAGTAGGCGTCCAGGTAGAGCTCCTTGATCTCGCTCATGAGCGGGTAGCGCGGGTTAGCGCCGGTGCACTGGTCGTTGAATGCCTGCTCGGTCATCTCATCGAGGGTGTCGAGGAAGTACTGCTCGTCAACACCGTAGTCGGCGATGGTCTTCTTGACGCCGATGAAGTCCTTGAGCTCCTCGAGCTTCGTGATGAAGTTCTCGAAGACCTCCTTGTCGTCCTTGCCCTCGATGCCGCAGTACTTGGCCATCTCGGCGTAGTTGTGCAGCGCGTTGGGGTAAGGATACTGGGAGAAGGTACCCATCTTGACGGGAGCCTCGGCGGCGTTGTAGCGCATAACGCGGGTCAGGATGACGGCGTTTGCGAGGCCGTGGGGCAGGTGATGGAAAGCGCCGAGCTTGTGGGCCATGGAGTGGTTGAGGCCCAGGAAGGCGTTGGCGAAGGCCATACCGGCCATGCAGGAGGCGTTGTGCATCTCCTCGCGGGCATGCGGGTCCTTGGCGCCGTTCGTGAAGCTGGAGGGCAGGTTCTCGAAGACGAGCTTGGCAGCGCGCTCGGAGAGGCCCTTGGTGTAGTCGGAAGCCATGATGGAGACGTAGGACTCGATGGCGTGGGTCATGACGTCGATGCCGGAGGCAGCGGTCAGGCCGCGCGGGGCGGTCATGCAGTTGTCGGCGTCGACGATAGCCATGTTGGGGAGCAGCGCGTAGTCGGCGAGCGGCCACTTGATGCCGGTCTCCTTGTCGGTGATGATGGCGAACGGCGTGCACTCGGAGCCGGTACCCGAAGAGGTCGGGACGGCGACGAAGTAGGCCTTCTTGCCCATCTCGGGGAAGGTGAAGATACGCTTGCGGATGTCCATGAAGTCCATGGCCATGTCCTCAAACTTGCACTCGGGGTGCTCGTACATCATCCACATGATCTTGCCGGCGTCCATAGCGGAGCCACCGCCGACGGCGATGATGACGTCCGGCTCAAAGAGAGCCATCTGCTTGGCGCCGCGACGTGCGCACTGCAGCGACGGATCGGGCTCGACGTCGTAGAAGCAGTCGTGGGCGATGCCCATCTCGTCGAGCTTGGCCTCGATGGCGCGGGTGTTGCCATTCTTGAAGAGGAACTGGTCGGTGACGATGAAGGCGCGCTTCTTGCCCATGACGGTACCGAGCTCGTCGAGGGCGACAGGCGTGGAACCCTTCTTGAAGTAGACCTTCTCGGGAGCGCGGAACCACAGCATGTTCTCACGGCGCTCGGCCACAGTCTTAACGTTGATCAAGTGCTTCACCCCAACGTTCTCGGAGACGGAGTTGCCGCCCCAGGAGCCGCAGCCCAGGGTCAGAGACGGCTTCATGCCAAAGTTGTACAGGTCACCGATGCCGCCGTGCGAGGACGGGGTGTTGATGACGATACGGCAGGCCTTCATGACGTGCTCGAACAGGCTGATCTTCTCGGCCTGGGCGGGGTGCACGTACAGAGAGGCGGTGTGGCCCGGGCCACCGGCGAGCACCAGGTGCTCGGCCTTGTCGACGGCCTCCTGGAAGTCCTTGGCGTGGTACATGGCCAGGACCGGGGAGAGCTTCTCGTGGGAGAACTCCTCCTTGGCGGGGTCGGTGGAGGTGACCTCGGCGATCAGGATCTTGGTCTTGGCGGGAACCTCGATGCCGGCGAGCTCGGCGATCTTGGCGGCAGCCATGCCGGGGATGCGGTGATCGAGAGCGCCGTTCTTGAACATGGCGGCACGCAGGGCCTCCATCTCGGCACCCTGTTTGACGAAGTAGCAGCCGCGCTTCTGGAACTCGGCCTTGACCTGGTCATAGATGGTGTCGATGACGGTCACGGACTGCTCGGAAGCGCAGATCATGCCATTGTCGAAGGTCTTGGAGTGGATGATGGAGTTGACGGCGAGCAGCACGTCGGCGGTGTCGTCGATGACGACCGGGGTGTTACCGGCACCAACGCCCAGCGCGGGCTTGCCCGAGGAGTAAGCGGCCTTGACCATGCCCGGGCCACCGGTGGCGAGGATGATGTCGACGTCGCGCATGACCATGTTGGTCAGCTCGATGGAGGGGACATCAACCCAGCCGATGATGCCCTCGGGGGCACCGGCCTTGACGGCGGCGTCAAGCACGAGCTTGGCGGCGGCGATGGTGCACTTGGCGGCAGCCGGGTGCGGAGAGATGATGATGGCGTTGCGGGTCTTCAGGCTGATCAGCGTCTTGAAGATCGCGGTAGAGGTGGGGTTGGTCGTCGGGATGACGGCGCCCACGATGCCGATGGGCTCGGCGATCTTGGTGATGCCGTAAGCCTCGTCGCGCTCCAGGACACCACAGGTCTTGGTGTTCTTGTAAGCGTTGTAGATGTACTCTGCGGCGTAGTGGTTCTTGATGACCTTGTCCTCAAGAACGCCGCGGCCGGTCTCCTCGATGGCCATCTTCGCCAACGGGATACGAGCCTTGTTGGCGGCCATGGCGGCCTCATAGAAGATCTTGTCGACCTGCTCCTGCGTGTACGTAGCAAAAAGCGCCTGGGCCTCTCGCATCTGAGCGAGCTTAGCCTCAAGCGCCTCTACGTTGTCCACAATTGCGGGAGTAGTGTTTTCCGGTGACTTTTTCACCATTTGTGTCTCCTTGCGATCGGAGATTTACCCTACGCCTTGCATGATAGCAAGAAATTATTCGGCGAACGGTCAGATTCCTGTAAAAGGCACACTAAAACGCTTCAATATACTGAAGCGTTTTAACTAAACTATCTACCAGTGCATCGCCCCGCTCATTGGGGACAGGCTTACATGAGTGCTTTCACTCATGTAAGCCTGTCCCCAATGAGTGCAAAAAGGCGCCCTCCGTAGGGGAGAGCGCCTTTGGTAAGTTCTATGTGAACGCGAGGTCTTTGACCCGGAGAGTCCGAGGTACTTGTTGGTAAGACCTTATTTAGGAGCGCGCAACCTTGCCGGACTTGAGGCAGGTGGAGCAAACGTTCATCTTGCGACGGTGACCATCGACGACGACGTAGACGCGCTGGATGTTGGGGCGGAACTTACGGTTGGTGACGCGGTGAGAGTGGCTGATGGAGCGACCGGCAACGGGGTGCTTACCGCAAACTTCGCAAACTTTGGACATAACTGACCCTCCTTGGGCGACAAACGAACATGTCGCGTTAACAAACAAGCCTGAACTATAGCACAGAAGCAGCTCCCTGTGCGTAATCTACACAGAGATATTTCTCTTTTGGCGATAGTGCCCACGCCACGGCCCTGGACGTAGATCCGTTTTGCGTGCAGCAGAGGGGATTATGCCAGCTCGTGTGTGCGTTTTCAAGCTCGTCCCACAAATATATATAGGTTTATTGAGCATTGGGCTCCGTTTACGGAATGCTCTGTATTTATGCTCGCAATTCAGCTTGAGGTTGGCTACACTATCCCTTGACCATTAAAGGGGTACGAGATACCCACATGGAATTACATAGCTGCCAAAGAGCGGCCCTTCCTGTGGGTGTCTGGTTCCGCTTTGAGCGGTCGGGCATCTATTTTTTTGACTGTGTCAGCAGTCAAGACATGTGAGGAAGGAGATCGATGGGCACGACTTCCCCCAAGGCGGTCATTATGGACGAGACCGCCGTCAATCGAGCGATGACCCGCATCGCGCACGAGATTCTCGAGCGCAACGAGGGCTGTGAAGACCTCGCTCTGGTCGGCATCGTCACGCGCGGCGACCTTCTGGCAAAGAAGCTCGCCGAGGAGATCAAGGAGATCGAGGGCGTCGACGTTCCGCTCGGCAGTCTCGACATCAGCTTCTACCGCGATGACTACGCTACCAATTTCGCTCCCGCGATCCACGCCACCAACATTCCCTTCAGTGTCGACGGCAAGCGCGTCGTGCTGGTGGACGACATCCTGTACACGGGTCGTACCATCCGCGCCGCTCTGGACGCCGTCATGGATCTGGGCCGTCCGAGCCGTATTGAGCTGGCAGTCCTCGTTGACCGCGGCCACCGTGAGCTCCCTATCTCGCCGGACTTTGTCGGCAAGAACGTTCCCTCGTCGCACGAGGAGAACGTGCACCTATATATGAAGGAAGTCGACGGCCGTACCGCCGTCGAGATCAACGACGTCGCGCCGGGTTCCCACGTGGGCTCCGCGCCGCTGGGAGGTGAGTAGTACCGTGGCGTTCAACCATAAGCACCTGATCGACATTACCGAGTACTCCGAAGAGGACATCAAGCTCATCCTCGAGACCGCCAAGGCGTTCTCCGAGGTCAACGAGCGTGCGATCAAGAAGGTCCCCACGCTCAAGGGTAAGACCATCGTCAATATGTTCAACGAGCCCTCGACGCGTACCCGCAGCTCCTTCGAGCTCGCCGAGAAGCGTCTTTCGGCCGACAGTCTTAACTTTGGCGGCTCCTCGACCTCCACGGTCAAGGGTGAGAGCCTCGTCGACACCGTCGAGACCCTCAACGCCTATAAGATCGACTGCATCGTCGTTCGCGATAAGCACGCCGGTGCTCCCTACATCGTCACGCAGAACTCGCCCGCAAGCGTCATCTGCGCCGGTGACGGCAAGCACAACCATCCCACGCAGGCCTTGCTCGACCTGTACACCATCTGGGAGCACAAGGGTGACTTCCACGGTCTGAAGGTCGCCGTCGTCGGCGATATCGCCCACTCCCGCGTGTGCGGCTCGCTGATCCCCGCCCTTAAGATCATGGGCTGCGAGACCTACGCCGTCGCCCCCGGCACGCTGCTGCCGCCGGCGCCCGAGGTCCTGGGCTGCGACCACGTGACGAGCGACCTCGATTCCGTCCTGCCCGAGCTGGACGTCGTCTACATGCTGCGCGTGCAGCAGGAGCGCCTCGAGGGTGCCCCGTTCCCGACCATTCGCGAGTACCACAAGCTCTTCGGCCTGACCAAGGACCGCGAGAAGCTCATGAAGCCCGATGCGATCATCTGCCACCCGGGCCCCATCAACCGCGGCGTTGAGTTCGACTCCTATATGGCCGACCACCCGCAACGCTCCGTCATCCTGGAGCAGGTCTACGCCGGTATCTGCGTGCGTATGGCTATCCTGTATCTGCTGCTTGGAGGTGCCGATAATGGCCTTGCTTCTTAAGAATGCCCACGTCGTCGACCCGTCCGTCGAGCTTGACGGTGTCGTTGACGTCCTGATTGACGGCGACAAGATCGCCGAGGTCGGCGAGAATCTCGCCGTCGAGGGAGCCGAGGTCCGCGACCTTTCCGGCAAGTACCTCGTCCCTGGCCTGGTGGATATGCACGTTCACCTTCGCGAGCCCGGCTATGAGGTCAAAGAGGACATCGAGAGCGGTACCCGCGCAGCTGCCAAGGGCGGCTTCACCGGCGTGTGCGCCATGCCCAACACCGATCCCGTCACCGATAACGGCACCGTCGTGGAGTTCGTCAAGTCCCGCGCTGCCGAGGTCGGTCACTGCCGCGTCTATCCGTCGGGCGCCATGACCCGCGGCCTTAAGGGCGAGGCTATGTCCGAGATGGGCGATATGGTCGCCCACGGCGCCGTCGCCTTTACCGACGACGGTCGCGGCGTACAGGGCGCGGGCATGCTCCGTCGCTGCATGGACTACGGCAAGATGTTCGGCAAGGTCTTTATGAGCCACTGCCAGGACGAGGACCTGGTCGGCCACGGCCAGATCAACGAGGGCAAGGTTTCGACCCGTCTGGCCCTCGAGGGCTGGCCGGCTGCCGGCGAGGAGCTCCAGATCGCTCGCGACATCGAGATCGCTAAGCTGACCGGTGCCAAGCTGCACATCCAGCACATCTCCACCGCCCATGGCCTGGAAATCGTGCGTGCCGGTAAGGCCGCTGGCGTTCAGGTTACCTGCGAGGCCACCCCGCACCACATGTTCCTGACCGAGAACGACCTGGACGAGACCTACAACACCTCGCTCAAGGTCAACCCGCCGCTGCGTACCGAGGAGGATGCCGAGGCTATCCGTCAGGGCGTCATCGACGGTACCGTCGACGTTATCGTCACCGATCACGCTCCCCACACCCCGTGGGAGAAGGCCCGCGAGTTCGAGCTTGCGCCCTTTGGCATGATCGGCCTCGAGACCTCGCTGTCGCTTGTACTTACCGAGCTGGTCAACACGGGCAAGATGAGCATGGGCCGCATGGTCGAGCTCATGGCCATCAAGCCGCGTGAGATCCTGGGCCTCGACCAGGTTCAGGTCAAGGCGGGCTCCGTTGCCGATCTGACCGTGTTCGACGCGTCCGCCACCTGGACGGTCGGCGAGGACGGTTACGAGTCGCGCGCCGAGAACTCCGGTTTCGCCGGCCGCACGCTCACCGGTCGTGCCACCGATGTGTTTGTCGGCGGCAAGCAGACGCTCGCCGACGGCTGCATCTGCTAGCATTGCCTTATCGCTTATGTGCGCGGCGCCCTTGCGGTGCCGCGCTTTCTGTTCGTTTTGACCATGCAACCGCATGGGGGATTGGAGCGTCTATGCCCACACCTTCCACTGCACGCATGCACGACTTCGAGGTCGTCTCGAACCAGGAGATCGCCGACGGCATCTTCTCGCTCGTCATCTCGGCCCCCAAGCTTGCAAGTGCGCTCAAGCCCGGTCAGTTTGTGAACATTGCCGTGCCCGGTGATGCGTCCTCGCTGCTTCGCGTGCCCCTGAGCTTCTATCGCGCCGACGCCCAGGCCGGCACCGTCGAGCTGTGGTACGCCGTCGTGGGCGACGACACCCGTCGTCTGTCGCAGATGGGCCCCGGCTCCACCTCTAATCTGCTGGGTCCTGGCGGCCGCGGCTGGTTCGTGCCCGAGGGCACCAGGAAGGCGCTGCTCGTGGCGGGCGGCATCGGCGTTCCGCCCGTGCTGTGCCTTGCCGGTAAGCTTGCCGAGCAGGGTGTGGCCGTCGACGTGTGCCTGGGCTTTGGTACCGCGTCCAAGGCCGTGGGCATCGATGAGTTCCGCGCTTTGTGCGACACGGTCAGCGTTTGCACTGACGACGGTTCGCTTGGCACGCACGGTTTTTGCACCGATCCTGCCGCCGAGCTGCTCGGCGAGGGCGGCTACGACTACGTGGCCAGCTGCGGTCCCGCCGTCATGATGAAGAAGGTCGCCGCCGCTGCCGCCGAGGCCGGTGCGTACTGCGAGGTTTCGCTCGAGCGCATGATGAGCTGTGGCTTTGGTGCCTGCAACACCTGCAATGTCGAGACGGTCGACGGTATGAAGGGCGCCTGTATGTGCGGCCCCGTGTTCGATGCTTCCAAGGTGGTGGTCTTCTAGTGGGTACCGTGAACATGGCCGTCGACTTCGGCGGCGTCAAGATGCAGAACCCCATCAACACCGCAGCCGGTACCTTTGGCTACGGCTGGCAGTTCCAGAACTTCTTTGATGTCTCCCAGCTGGGCGCCATCACCACCAAGGGTTGTGCTGCCGAGCCCTGGCCCGGCAACCCCGCGCCCCGCATGGCCGAGATCCCGGGCGGCATGATCAACTCCGTGGGCCTTCAGAACCCCGGCGTGGCTGCCTTCGCCCGTGAGTCCGGTCCCTGGCTCGAGCAGCTCTCCAAGGACGGTTGCCAGGTCATCTGCCAGGTCGCCGGCCACTCCGTTGACGAGTTTGTGCGCGCGCTCGAGATGTATGTCGAGCTGTGCCCCTGGGCTGCCGGCTACGAGATCAACGTCAGCTGCCCCAATATTGCCGCCGGCGGTGCCGCCATGGGCTCCTCGCCCGAGGGCGCCTCTGCCGTTATGGCTGCCTGCCGTAAGGTGACCGATAAGCCGCTGTTCGTGAAGATGGCGCCGGTTAACGTCGCCGAGATTGCCAAGGCTCTCGAGGCCGCGGGAGCCGACGGCCTTTCGGTCATCAACTCCATCCAGGGCATGGCCATTGACGTTCATACCCGCAAGTCCCGTGTGGCCAAGCCCAAGGGCGGCCTTTCGGGTCCGCTGTGCCACCACATCGCCGTTCGCATGGTCTGGGAGGTCGCTCAGGCCGTCGATATCCCCATCAACGGTGTCGGCGGCGTCATGACGGGCGAGGATGCGGCCGAGTTTATCCTGGCCGGCGCCACCTGCGTGTCGGTCGGCATGGCCAATTTCGTCGATCCGTGCGCCTCAATTAAGATCGCGCACGAGCTCGAGGCCTGGGCGGAGTCCCAGGGCGTGAAGGACATCAACGAGCTGGTAGGTGCTTTCGAATGCTAGAGACCGACGCCCGCGACCGCGTTATCGTCGCCCTCGACTGCGACCGTGAGCGTGCGCTCGAGCTCGCCCACGAGCTTTCTGGTCATGCCGCTTGGCTCAAGGTGGGCATGACGCTCTATTACGCCGAGGGGCCCGAGATCGTCAAGACGTTCAAGGACCTGGGCTTTAAGGTCTTCCTCGACCTCAAGTTCCATGACATTCCGCATCAGGTGCGCGGTGCCGCCCGTTCGGCCTCGCTTGCCGGTGCCGACCTGCTCTCGGTCCACGGCCTGGGTTCTGGTGCTATGCTCGCTGCGTGCCGTGAGGGTGCCGAGGAGGCGCGCGAGGACCGCGCCAAGCTCGTCGCCATCACCGTGCTCACGAGCATGAACCAGGATTCGCTGGCTGAGATCGGCGTCGAGTCACCCGTGGCCGAGGAGGCCGCCCGCCTGGCAAAGCTTGCCCAGGCCAACGGTATCGACGGCATCGTGTGCTCGCCGATGGAGGCCCATGACATGCGCGAGCTGCTCGGCCCCGACGCGTTGATCGTGACTCCGGGCGTTCGTCCGGTGGGTGCCGCCCTTGGTGACCAGTCCCGTGTGGCGACGCCTTCTCAGGCTATCGAGCGCGGCGCGAGCCATATCGTGGTGGGCCGACCCATCACCGGTGCCGACGACCCGGTTGCCGCCTTTGACGCTATCGTTGCCGAGCTGGTCGAAAACGTCGCCTAAAAGATTCCCTCAAGTCACCACTTTTGGGTCTCATTAGCACAAATTAGCCCCTGTGCCTGCGAAAACTTTCCCATCCTTTGTGTGGAATCGCAGGTCAGGGGCTCAACTTTAACCTCCGTATATTGCACTTTTCGCAGGTATCGTCTAACCTATGGTGCCGTCGATTGGGCATTTAGTGCGTTTGACGTGCTAAAATGCCAATTATTGCATCAGATATAACCCAACTATTTGGAGGTTCGAATGGCACTCCCTCAGCTTACCGACGAGCAGCGCAAGCAGGCTCTTGAGAAGGCTGCCGCCGCACGTCACGCCCGCGCTGAGCTTCGCGAGCAGATCAAGAAGGGCGAGAAGTCCCTCGAGTCCGTGCTCAACTCCGATGACCCCATCGCTTCCCGCATGAAGGTTTCCACCCTCATCGAGTCTCTCCCCGGTTATGGCAAGGCCAAGGCCGCCAAGATCATGGAGGAGCTCGGCATCTCCGCTACCCGTCGCGTCCAGGGCCTCGGCGTCCGCCAGCGCGAGCAGCTCCTCGAGCAGCTGACCAAATAAGTGAGCGCTCAGGATTCAAAGCTCTTTGTGATTTCTGGACCGTCAGGTGCAGGCAAGGGCACGCTCGTCACTCGTGTGCGCGAGCGTCGCTCGAACCTGGGCCTGACGGTTTCGGCTACCACGCGAGCACCACGCAAAGGTGAGGTCGACGGCGTCAACTACTTTTTCCTGACGCGCGAGGAGTTCGACCGCCGCGTGGCAAACGGTGAGTTTGTTGAGTGGGCCGAGGTCCACGGTAACTGCTACGGCACCTTGGTGAGCGAGGTCACATCCAAGCTCGCCTCTGGCTCGTCTCTGATCTTGGAGATCGATGTCCAGGGAGCCCTGCAGGTCAAGGAGCGTTTCCCCGAGGCCGTGTTGATCTTTATCAAGCCGCCTTCGCTCGAGGTGCTCCGCGAGCGTCTGGTCGGTCGCGGTACCGAGACGCCCGAGACGATTGAGCTGCGTATGGCAAACGCCGCCGATGAACTTGCCCTTGCCGACCGCTACGACGACGTCGTGGTGAATGACGATCTCGACCGCGCGACCGATGAGCTCGTTCGCGTTCTCGATATGCATGAAAGGATCTGAGGTCCGTGTCCGTTGTAAAGCCTTGCATTGACGATCTTCTGGAGAAGACCGATCACAACCGCTTCCTGCTCGCCTCGCTTGCCTCCAAGCGCGCCTGCGACATTAACAGCATGTTGCGTGGCCAGCACAACCGCGTGCTCGCCGTCCAGGATGTCGATGACATCACTATTGCGCTTTCCGGCGCCGATACCATCTCGATGGCTATGGACGAGATTGTCGACGGCGACATCTCCTACGACGAGGCCCGTTACGAGAAGGCACTCGGCCATAAGGTTGCTGAAGCCTAAATGGCAGCCCGCGTCTGCCTGGTCCACTATCACGAGGTTGGACTAAAGGGCAAGAACCGCGCACATTTTGAGCATATCCTCATGGATAACATCAAGGCGGCCTTGGCCGCCTTTTCCGTGAATGCCGTGTCTCGAATTTCCGGTTATATCCTCGTGACCTTTAACGAGCATCAGGCCGACGAGGCGGCGCGCGTCATTCGCACCGTCCCCGGCGTTGCTCGCGTGTCCCTGGCATATCACACGAACCGCGACCCGCAGGAGTACTGCGCCGCCGCCGTGAAGGCGCTGCGCGAGTTTGGTCCCTTTGAGTCGTTTAAGGTGCATGCCAAGCGCTCGAACACCGACTACGAGCTCACCTCGATTGATATCAATCGTCAGGTGGGAGAGGTGTTGTGCGAGGCGTTTCCCGATAAAAAGGTCCAGATGCACGACCCCGACGCAATGGTGCACGTGCTGGTGGTCCAGGGTAGCGTTTATGTGTACGCGCGCTCCGAGCGCGGCGTGGGCGGTCTGCCGGTGGGATCTGCCGGCAAGGTCGTGACGCTACTGTCGTCGGGTATCGATTCTCCGGTAGCGACCTGGATGCTCGCGCGTCGCGGCGCGGTGTGCGTGCCGGTACATTTCTCCGGTCGTCCGCAGACGCCCGACACGAGCGAGTATTTGGTGCAGGACATCATCCGTGCGCTTGAGCCGGGTGTCCAGATCGGCCGCCTGTACGTGGTGCCGTTTGGCGATTGTCAGCGTGAGATCTCGGTGACCTGCCCCAGCAACCTGCGCGTGATCATGTACCGTCGCATTATGTATTCGGTTGCCGAGCGCATTGCGCATATCGAGGGCGCCAAGGCTATTGTGACCGGTGAATCGCTCGGTCAGGTTGCTTCCCAGACGCTCGAGAACATCATGGCCGTCAACGAGGCCGTCAAGATCCCCGTGTTCCGCCCGCTGATTGGTTCGGACAAGCAGGAGATCATCGCGCGTGCCGAGGAAATCGGTACCTTCGATATCTCGACCGAGGCCGCTCCCGATTGCTGCACGCTCTTTATGCCGCGCCGCCCCGAGACGCACGCCAAACTCGATGCCGTGCATGAGGCGTGGGAGCTGTTCGATCACGAGGAGATGATTGAGCGCTTGCTCAAGCAGACCGAGTATATCGACTTCGAGAGCAACACGTATAAGGCCCCTAAGACCTTAAAACGCAAACATTCCGAGCTCGCTCCACGTGAGATTTACCAAGATCACGAATAATGTTGTGTATAGACCGGCGGTGATTTTGCATCGTCGGTCTTTTTCTATCTGGGCATTAGGCGATAAACGGTTCATTTGTCGACGTGTGCCTGAATAAATGGACACTTTTCCGCAAGGTTTTGGTCAGCTTTTGGTTTGACCGCGAAAACCGGTGTGGGCGTGCGGAGGCTGCGGCGTTCGTTTCCTGACACGATGGTGTTGGGAGGTGTTTGCTATGGCGCAGCGCGAGCAACACGAACGGGTTAAACGGATGGACCGCTGGGCAGAAAAGCTGCTCGGCCATAAGGCGATGGTCGTGGCGATCCTGGTTGTCATTGCCGCCGCGAGCGGCTTGGCGATGGCAGGTTTTGGTGGTCACTCCAGCGACGTATCGTTTGAGCGTAGTGATGAGGCGAGCGCCTCGGATGTGCGCGGGGCCGGGGATGCCTCTCCTGACGATGCCGATGAGCCGTCTGCCAAGAGCTCCTCTGCTGCCGAGGTGTACGTCGATGTTGATGGCGCCGTTGTGAAGCCTGGCGTGTACCGGCTTAAAGATGGAGCACGGGTGTCCCAGGCGATTGATGCCGCCGGAGGGCTTACGGCCGAGGCGGATGTGACGGTTCTTAACCGTGCGTCCAAGATCACCGATGGTCAAAAGATCTATGTGCCGACGGTAGGGGAGCAACAAACGGCTGCGGCCGTCGGCGCCGCCGAAAGCAGTGCTTCCACGACCCCTGGTACAGGGTCTTCGTCGGGACTTGTGAATATCAATACGGCAAGTGCGGCGGAGCTGCAGACGCTTTCGGGCATCGGGCCTTCTATGGCCCAGTCAATTATCGACGAACGGACGCAAAACGGGGCCTTTGCCTCGGTCGATGACCTTATGCGCGTATCGGGGATCGGTGAGAAGAAACTCGCCAAAATTAAAGATTGCATCTGCGTATGAGTGCGACCGAGCGCGAGCATGTGATGCCACCGCGCCCATTGATGCCGTGGGCGATAGCCCTTTGTGCCGGCTTGTGTGCGAGCTGTGGGTTAGTGCTTAACATGGCGGCCGATGCGCTGCTGGGAGAGCGGGCGGCGCCCGTCACATTGCTTATGGCCATTCCCTTCGCGGCTGCGACGTGCATCGTATTGGCACGGTCCTGTATGCGTCTTGTGCGGTGGAAGCGATGGCTGTATGCCGCGGCCCTTGGCCTCGTTGCGGGAGCGGTCGTGTCCGCGGCTTGGGCGATAGGAGCGCTACACGCATCGAGGGCACTGGATAATCGGGCTGCGAGCAGTCTTGAGTTTGTTGTGCACGGCGATCCGTCCATCAATGACGGTGTGTACTCCTATACCTGCGATGCGTTTGCGGGCGAAAAGCATTTGGGTCAGGTATGGCTGTCGTGCGATCGTGAGCTCGGCGTCGGTTCGCATGTACGTGCTATCGGTCGAATTTCGCGCTTTGAGAATGATGCGTATGGGCGCTCACGCGTGCTTCGGGGCGAGCTTCGAAAGGTTAAAGTCGTCCGGTTGGTATCGATCGACGAGGGCCCTCCAGGCCCGTTGTCTTGGCTTCGAAACGAGCTCCTTGCCGTTATCGCGCCCGCGACCGATCCAGCGCGCTCGCTCATTGCCGGCGTTGTCTGCGGACGCTCGGCCGAGCTGCGTGCCCAGCCGGCGGGCGATTGGTTTTCGGTAACGGGCACCGCACATCTTATCGCTGTCTCGGGTAGTCATCTTGCCATCGTGGGGTTTGTGATTGAGAGCGCCCTGCAAAAGACACGCCTCTCTCGTGGGCTGCAGCGGGGGCTGTTGGTGCTGGCCCTCGCTGCCTATGCCGTTTTTACGGGCGCTTCGCCCTCGGCCGTGCGCGCGTGCTGCATGGTGGCGGCGTCGCTTGTCGCCAACGGCGCCGGGCGTCGTCGGCATGGCCTCTCGGCTCTGTTCGTCACCATGGCAATCTTTGTGTTGCTGCGTCCGACGGTATTGTTCGAAATGGGTTTTCAGCTTTCGTGCGCCAGTGTCTTTGCCATCCTTTGTTTTTGCCCCTACGCCACCTACGCCTTGGGCGAGCTGGGCATGCCATCGGGTGTCGCCAGCGTTTTGTCTGTCACGCTGTGCTCGCAGCTGGCGACACTTCCCGTTACGATTCCCGCATTTGAGACGTTTTCGCTCATTGCCCCACTTGCAAATGCCGTGATCGGTCCGGTGATAAGCGTGCTGCTCGCTGTATCGGTTGTGCTGGTGCCCTGCTCGCTTGTGCCGCTGCTGCGTCACGGGGCGCTCGTGGTGCCCATGATTGTCGCCCGCTGTGCGCTGTTCTTTGAACAGCTCTTTGCTGCCGTTCCGGGCGCATCCGTAAGCGTGCCGCCCGATACGCCCTCGGTATATGTGGTGCCGTTCGCGCTGGTGGCCCTCTTGGTCTGGTGGCCACGCCCCCGCGCGCGGAGCATGGCAGCGGGGCTGCTGTGTTTAATGCTCGCAGCGGGTGTTCCGTATGTCTATTGGGATCGATGTGCGCCGCCTTCGGTAACGGTCCTCGATGTTGGCCAGGCCGATGCGATTCTGGTTCGTCAGGGTGGCGCCGTGGCACTCGTCGACTGTGGGCTCGATGACCGCGTGGTGTCGGCGTTGGTTCGCAATAACGTCCACCATATCGACGCCGTCTTCGTGACGCATTGGGATGAAGACCATTGGGGCGGTCTTCCCGACGTACTCGATCGTTTTTCGGTTGGAACCATTGCGGTCGCGGCCGATGCACTTGACGGCGCGCCTACTGAGGTTCTGAATCGCCCGGGTGTAACGTATCGGCAGGTGGCTCGCGGAGACACGGTCGATATCGGCGCATTTCGGGCTCGTGTGATGTGGCCGTTTGACACGGTGGATGGCGAGGGCAATGAGGACTCTCTTGTTTTGCTGCTCTCCTACGCTCAGGAAGGCAAGAGCCTGCGTGTGCTCCTTACTGGTGACGCCGAGCTCGATCAGGAGCGCGAGTTTGTACAGGAGGTGGGAGATATCGATGTGCTCAAGCTGGGGCATCATGGCTCAAAAGTTTCCGTCGACACAGACCTGCTGGGCACGCTTAAGCCCGAGTTCTCTATCGCGAGCGCCGGCGAGGGGAATCGTTACGGCCATCCGTCGGATGCCTGCATCGATGCAGTTAAGGAAGCGGGTGGTGCGTTCGCATGCACCATCGAACACGGCGACATTACCGTCACGCCGACTGCGAAGGGCTTTGCCATGCGATGCCAGCGACCGTGATGACATCGTTGGCGCGCGGTGGACCCCTGGGCTAAAATGGCACGGTACGAATTCGAGTGTGTGCGAGAGGGGAGCGCAATGTCCGAAACCGGTCTGCTGCCGGCATATCTGATCGTCGGTACCGATGGGGTCAAGCGCGACCACGCCGTCTCGCGTATGAAAGCTCGCTTGGAAAAGTCGGGTATGGTTGAGTTCAACCTCGATGAACGCGACATGACGAAAGATCCCGATATCGAGTCGATCATCGGCTCGCTCAATACCTTTCCCATGGGCAGCGAGTTTCGCCTGGTGATCCTCGACGGCTGCTCCAAGCTTGCCAAGGCGGTCTCGGAACCGCTTGTCGAGTACCTCGCAAGTCCCAGCCCCACGACGGTCTGTCTCATTATTGCCGACTCACTTGCCAAGAATACGCGCCTGTATAAGGCAATCGCCAAGATCGACAAGAAGGCTATCGTCGATTGTTCGGGTACCAAGCGCTGGGAACTGCCGCGCCGCGTTCAGCAGATGGCGACGCAGCGCGGTAAGTCCATCTCGACGGCTGCTGCCGAGGAGCTCGTCTCGCGCTCGGGCGAGAACACCCGCATGCTCGATAACGACTTGGCCAAGCTTGCCCAGATGGTCGAGGCGCCGCAAATTGAGCTTGCCGATGTGGAGCGCTGGATCGTGCGCACGGCCGAAGTTCAGCCCTGGGACTTCCTCAATGCCGTCTCGGCCCGCGATATGCGCCGCTCGCTTGAGCTCTTTGGGCTGCTGCCCGCCAAGAGCTATGTGTGGACCTACACGCTGCTATGCGGTCGCATCCGCGAGTTGATCGTCGCCAAGGCGCTCGACTCTCGTGGGCAGGGGCGTGAGCTCGCCGCGACACTCAAGCTTCAGGCCTGGCAGGTCAAAAATCACCTGACCTGGGCACGCCGCTTTTCGATGGCGGAGCTTGTCGCTGCGCTCGAGGGCGCGGTCGATGTGGAGCTCGCACTGAAGGGTTCTGCCGATTCGGAGACCGCGCTTTTGCTCTGGATTACGAACATCTTGAGAAAATCGTGATGATACCTGCCTATTTGACAAATTCGTTCTATCCCTTTGAGGGGGAGCGTGCTATAGTAGGCGCTTGCATGACCTCACCGTGTCTCAGAGGTGTCATACATTTTTTGCAAGGAACTCGAAAGGAACTCCAGAAGTGGCAAACATCAAGTCTCAGAAGAAGCGTATCCGCACCAATGAGGCAGCTCGCATGCGTAACAAGGCTGTCAAGTCCGAGCTCAAGACGCTGACCAAGCACGTCCAGTCCGCCGTCGCCGAGGGCGACGCCGAGAAGGCCCAGGCTGCCCTCAAGACCGTCACCAAGCGTCTCGACATGGCTGCTGCCAAGCATGTCATCCACAAGAACCAGGCTTCCAACCGCAAGTCCGGTCTTGCCAAGCTCGTGAACAGCATCAACGCCTAAGTTGTAAATTTCACACCACACAGATTACGCGCATAAATGGAGCCTGTTTTATGTAACAGGCTCCATTTTTTGTACCGCTCGGGTAAGATAGTCCGCATGAATACTTCAATTGACATTTCCCACATCCGCAACTTCTCGATCGTTGCGCACATCGACCATGGCAAGTCCACGATCAGTGATCGTATCCTCGAGCTCACCCATACCGTCGACGAGCGCGACATGGAGTCGCAGCTGCTCGACACCATGGATATCGAGCGCGAGCGCGGCATCACGATCAAGTCCAATGCCGTTCGCGTTTCCTATGACGCTGACGATGGCGAGACGTATCAGTTCAACCTGATCGATACGCCGGGCCACGTGGACTTTACCTACGAGGTCTCGCGCTCGCTGGCTGCCTGCGAGGGCGCGGTGCTCGTCGTCGACGCCACGCAGGGCGTCGAGGCGCAGACCGTCTCCAACGCGACGCTCGCCATGAACGCCAACCTGGATATCGTGCCCGCCATCAACAAGATTGACCTTCCCTCTGCACACCCCGACGAGGTCAAGACCGAGATCGAGGATGACCTGGCCATTCCCGCTGACGATGCCGTATGCGTATCGGGCAAGACCGGCGAGGGTATTCACGATTTGCTGGAGTCTATCGTCTTCTTGATCTCACCGCCCAAGGGCGATGCGAACGCGCCGCTCAAGGCGCTCATCCTTGACTCGTATTTTGATGAGTACCGCGGCGTCGTTGCCACGGTCCGTGTTTTTGACGGCTCCATTAAAAAGGGCGATACCCTGCTTATGATGCAGGCCGAGGGCGACTTCTTGGTCGACGGCGTGGGCGTCAAGCGTCCCGCCGAGACACCGGTCGACGCACTGACGGTCGGCGAGGTGGGCTACGTGGTCACGGGCCTGAAGGACCCCGAGGCCGTGCACGTGGGCGATACCCTCACGTGGGCGTCGAATCCCTGCCCCGAGCCGCTTCCCGGCTATCGCGAGGCCAAGCCCATGGTCTATACGGGCCTGTTCCCGATCGACAACAAGGATTACGAGAACCTGCGCGACGCTCTCGATAAGCTGCATGTCAACGACCCGTCGTTGGTGTGGGAGCCCGAGACCTCGGTGGCGCTCGGCTTTGGTTTCCGCGTTGGCTTCTTGGGCCTGCTGCATATGGAGGTCGTCAAGGAGCGCTTGGAGCGCGAGTTCAACCTGGACCTGATTGCCACGAGCCCTTCGGTGGACTATCACGTCTACAAGACTGACGGCGAGATGATTGATGTTCGCAGCCCGCAGGATCTGCCCGAGGCCACGCGCATCGAGCGCATTGAGGAGCCTTACCTCAAGGCCAAGATTATCTGCCCGCCCGAGTATACGGGTGCCGTCATGCAGCTCGCTATCGAGCACCGCGGAATTACAACCGACATGATCCATCTCACGAGCAAATCGGTCGAGATGCGCTTTGATATGCCCCTCGCCGAGCTCATCTTGGACTTCTTTGACCAGCTCAAGAGCCGCACCAAGGGCTATGCCTCGCTCGACTATGAGTTCAACGAGTATCGTCCCTCCGAGCTCGTCAAGCTCGATATCCTGCTTTCGGGTGATGAAGTGGACGCGCTTTCGTTTATCGTGCACAAGGACAAGGCCTATGGCCTGGCCCGCGGGCTGTGCGACAAACTCAAGGAAATCATTCCGCGCCAGCTGTTCGAGGTGCCCATCCAGGGCGCTATCGGCAACAAGATTATCGCCCGCTCTACCGTTAAGGCGCGCCGCAAGGACGTTTTGGCCAAGTGCTATGGCGGCGATATCTCGCGTAAGCGCAAGCTGCTCGAGAAACAGAAAGAGGGCAAGAAGCGCATGAAGGCCATCGGTTCGGTCGAGGTCCCGCAGGAGGCCTTTATGGCGATCCTCAAGGTGGACGAGTAGGTCCCATGGCGCTTTCTGAATACAGTACGCGGCTGCTGGGTGCCTATGCCGAGCAGCCGTTCCTTATGGCTCCCATGGCTGGCGTGACCGACCCCGCCTACCGCATCATGTGCCGCCGCCGCGGTGCCCATCTTGCCTACAGCGAGATGGTGAGCGTGGCGGGTCTTGCCTATGCCAGCAATAAGACGTGGCGCCTGGTGCTACCGGCCGACGAGGAGCAGCAGATCTGCGTACAGCTCTTTGGTTCCAAGCCCGATCAGTTTGCGAGCGCCGTCGCCGCCGTTGAGGAGCGTGTTGGCGATCGCCTGTCGCTGATCGACATCAACATGGCCTGCCCGGCTCGCAAGGTCGTTACCAAGGGCGAGGGCTCGGCACTTATGCGCACGCCTGAGCTGGCCGAGCAGATTGTCGAGGCGGCGGTAGGCGCGGCGCACGTGCCCGTGACCGTAAAAATCCGCAAGGGCTTTTACGCCGAAGACCGCAATGCCGCGACGTTTGCCCAGATGCTCGAGGGGGCAGGGGCCGCTGCGGTGGCGGTACATGGTCGCTGTGCCACGCAGCTCTATACGGGCCAGGCCGATTGGTCAGTCGTCGATGAGGTGGCCGACGCCGTCGAGATTCCCGTGATCGGTTCGGGCGACGTTTTCTCGGCCGAGGATGCCGCGGAGCATCTGCGCAACTCGGGTGCCAGCGCGGTGTTCATTGCGCGCGGTATCTATGGCAATCCCTGGGTGTTCGGCGATGCTCGCGCCCTTGCGCTCGATGGCGCGCCGGTGCCGGAGCGTAGCTCGGTCGAGCGACTGGATGCCCTGCGCGAGCATCTGACGCTCACGCACGAGCTGTTGCCGCTCATGTCGCGTGCCCGTACGTACGCGAGCTGGTATCTAAAGGGCATGCCCCATGCTGCGGCCTGGCGCGCTCAGGTGGTGCGTTGCTCCACATACGAGGAGTTCATGGCACTGGTCGATGATATCGAGCACGATGTGGTGGCCTGCGAGGCCGCACTTGCCGCCGGCGAGTCGGTGCCCGCTCATCCGCTGGAGGCCTAACGGTGGCCGTTACCGCGCTGTACGTGCATGTGCCGTTTTGCGCCCAAAAATGCCGGTACTGTGACTTTGACTCACGCAGTTTTGCTCCGTGCAACATGAGCGTTGCGCTCGATACCTATTTTGAGCAGTTGTATGCGCGCCTCGATGCCTTTGGCGACGCAGGCGCGCTTGCACAGATCCGCACCGTCTATGTTGGCGGCGGCACGCCGTCGCTGGCGGGGGAGCGTTTGGTAGAATTTGCCCGGCGTATCTCTGCGTGGTGCAAGCCTGTTGAGTTTACCTGCGAGGCCAATCCCGAATCGCTGACCGCAGAGCTTGCCACTGCGCTTGCCGGGGTGGGTGTCACGCGCGTCTCTCTGGGCGTGCAAACGCTCGATAACGCCGAACTTACCGCCATCGGCCGTATTCACGATGCCGATCGGGCGCTCGCTGCCATCGCGACGGTCAAGGACGCTGGGCTCGATGTGTCGTGCGACCTGATGTGCGGTCTTCCCGGGCAAACCGCCGTTAGTTGGCAGCGCACGCTCGATGGCGTGTTGGCGGCGGCGCCGCATCATGTGTCGGTGTACCCGCTCACGCTCGAGGAGGGCACGCCGCTCTACCGCATGGCGTGTCGCGACGAGTCGCTCGAGCCCGACGAGGATTTCCAGGCTGCATGCATGGACGCGGCGCGTGAGCGCCTGGGTGCGGCCGGCTATCACCCGTATGAGGTGGCAAGCTACGCGCTCGACGGCCATGAGTGTGCCCACAACATTGCCTATTGGACCGGACAGGGCTATCTGGGCTTGGGTCGCTCTGCCGCCGGCATGCTCGACGCCGAGGATTTCGATCGCTTGTCCGGGCTGTTTCCCGACGTGTCTACTCGCGGCGATGCGTATCGCGTGCGTCTGGTGCAACGCGACGACACCGCGACGACGTTTGATGCCGAGTATCTGTCGCAGCGCGAGGCCGTGGCTGAGGATTTGATGCTCGCCTGCCGCATGACGCGTGGCATTGGGCCCGATCTGTTGGTGCGCTCGGCTAGCTTAGTTCCCGTGGACGAGTTGGCGGCGGCCTGTGACCGTGCGCTCGAGTTGGGCCTTGCCACTTGGGTGCCTGATGATATTGAGGGAAATACGGGGTGCGTCAACTCAAAAGACGTTATCGCAGGTCGCTTCCATGCCCGTTTAGCGCCCACCCACTTGGGCTGGCTCGATGGAAATATGCTGTTCGAGCTGTTTTGGGGTCTAGCTTAGGCCGCTCGGGTAGAATTACCGCAATATATACGCTGCTGTGAGCAGGAGGTTGCCGCGCATGGCGACAATGAACGAAAAAGATTACTACGAGATTTTGGGCGTCTCTAAGGACGCCACCTCGCGTGATATACAGAAGGCCTTCCAGCAAAAGGCCCGCAAGCTCCATCCGGACGTCAACAAAGAGCCGGATGCCGAGGAAAAGTTTAAAGAGGTTTCCGAGGCCTATGCCGTGCTTTCGGACGAGCAGAAGCGTGCGCGCTACGACGCCATGCGCTCGGGCAATCCCTTTGCCGGCGCTCCCACGGCTTCGCCCTATGGCGGCGGTTACGCCGGCAGCGCGGGCTACGGCAATCCCTTTGAGGGCGGCTTTCCCTTTGGTGGCGCCTGGGGTCAGCCGCGTCGCGGGCAGGCTGCCTATAATCCCGAGAACGGCGCCAACGTGGTCGTCGATATTAAGCTCGACGCCAAGGAGGCCAAGGGCGGTGCCCGCAAGACCGTCCGCTATACGCGCTTCGATACCTGTGGCCACTGCGGCGGTTCGGGCTCTGTTTCGTCCGAGCATGCACATACCTGTCCGAGCTGCGGCGGTCGCGGCCACATCGATGTCGACCTGTCCTTTCTGTTTGGTGCCGGCACGTTCCAGTCTGTCTGCCCTGAGTGCGGTGGCTCCGGTAAGGTCGTCGCCGACCCCTGTCCCGATTGCGGCGGCAGCGGGCGGACCCGTGTGACCTCCGAGCAGACGATTGAGTTTCCCGCCGGCACGCACGATGGCGACGAGGTCCATATTGGCGGCATGGGTCACGCCGGCACCAACGGCGCCTCGGGCGGTGATCTGGTCGGTCGGGCCCATGTTGAGGCCGAGCGCCTGGAAGGTAAGGCCCGTACCGGTTTTTACCTGATGGGCATCGTGGCGCCGTTTTTGGTGCTATCGGCCATCTCGGGCGTGTTCTCGGCCTTTGCCGTGATGTGCTTTATTCCGTTTGCCATGGGCCTGTTCATGGTGCTCTCGGACGGCGTGCTGCACCGCAGCCTGCTGTGGTGGAAGCGCGGCGCGATGCAGTTTGCCAACGGTTTTGCCAACGGATTTATGTTTGCGCTCGTGTCGGTTTGGTTTGCGAGCTGCTCGCAACGTGCCATGCTTTCGCCCTACGCAATGCAATAACATCAAACCCTCTGTTTGCGGCCGGCCCAGCTTGGGTATAGGACGCACTGTGACAATAATGAAAGTCGGAAGGATTCGGTCGTGTCGGAAAATAGGGATTACTACGAGGTGCTTGGCGTCGACAAGGATGCCGACGCGCGGACGATTAAGCGCGCGTTTCTAAAGAAGGCCCGTACCGTACACCCGGACGTTTCGGACGACCCCGAGGCCGAGGCTAAGTTCAAAGAGCTCAACGAGGCATATTCCGTTCTTTCCGATGAGCAGAAGCGTGCTAACTACGACCGTTACGGCACTGCCGACGGCCCCGGTGGCTCCGGCTACGTCGATATCAACGATATCTTTGGTGGCATGGGCATGGACGACTTGTTCTCGTCGTTCTTTGGCGGCGGTGCCGGCGGTGGCGCCCGAAATCGCCGTGAGCGTCGTCGCGGCCGCGATATGGCCATCTCCCTTTCGGTGACCCTTGAGGAGGCGGCACTCGGCTGCAAAAAGACCATCAGCTATGACCGCCTTGCCCCCTGTGAGGATTGCAACGGCTCCGGTAGAGCCGAGGGTGCACAGGAAAAGCAGTGCAGCCGCTGCCACGGCACGGGCTATGTCACGACGGTCCAGCGCTCGTTCCTGGGCCAGGTTCAGTCCTCTTCGCCTTGCCCTGACTGCCACGGCGAGGGCACGGTTATCGACCATCCCTGCGAGACCTGCGACGGTCAGGGCCGCACGCCTTCGCATGAAAAGATCGACATCGATATTCCCGCCGGCGTTTCGACCGGTCGCCAGCTGCGCGTGAGCGGCTTTGGCGAGGCAGGCCTTCGCGGCGAGCCCTCGGGCGACCTGATCGTCAACGTGCGCGTTGCCGACCATGAGCGCTTTAAGCGCAACGGTGATGACCTGTACCTGGTGAGCGATATCTCGATTGCGCAGGCTGCGCTCGGCTGCGAGATTGAGGTCGAGGGCATTATGCCCGACGAAGTCGTCAAGGTGACGGTCCCCGCCGGTACGCAGTACGGCGACACCGTCAGCGTCAACAATTTCGGCATGCCGCGCATCGGCGGTGGCGGCTCACGCGGTCGACTGATCGTGCAGCTGCGCGTGGTCGTCCCCACCAATCTCTCCAACAAGCAGCGCGAGCTGCTTCGCGCTTTTGCCGACGAGATGGGCGATGACGTCGCTTCCGGTAAGAAGTCGGTAACTGATCGCATCAAGAGCGCTCTCGACGACATCCTCGATTAAGGAGCCCGCGTGCTCGCACCTCATATCTCTGTCCTCAACCTCGGCTGCCGCGTCAACCGGGTTGAGTCCGACCGTATCACTGCCGACCTTATGCGCCTGGGGTTTGCGATGGTGGAGCCTCAGGATGCTGAGCTGATTGTCATTAACACCTGTGCCGTTACGGGCGAGGCCGAGGCCAAGACCCGTAAGGCCGTTCGCCATGCGCTGGGCTATCCAAACGAGCCCTATGTGGTCGTGACCGGATGCGTGGTCAATCTGCACCCCGAGGAGCTGCTGGAGCTTTCGGACCGCGTGATCGCCGAGCCGTCCAAGATTGATGTTGCCGAACGCGTCTGCGAGGTGTTGGGCGTTGAGTCCGATAATGTTCCCGCCTGCAGCGACGGCGAGGTGGTCGATGCACTCGGTCGCTCGCGTCTGGGCGTGAAGATCCAGGACGGCTGCAACCATCGTTGCACCTATTGTATTGTGTGGAAGGCCCGCGGCCCCGAGCGCTCTGTGCCGGTCGAGTCCGTGCTCGAGCAGGTTCGCGAGGCCCAGGAGGCCGGCGTGCCCGAGGTGGTGCTGACAGGTGTGAACCTGGGCGCCTACGATGGCAAGAGCGCGACTGATGAACACGTCGAGATCGATGAGCTGCTCGAGGCGATTATGGAGCGCACGTCTATTCCGCATGTGCGCATTTCCTCGGTCGAGCCCATGGATATCTCCGAGTCCCTGCTTAAGGTGATGGCGCGCTATCCGCAGCGCATCGCCCCGTTTTTACACCTGCCCGTGCAGTCCGGCTGCACACGGACGCTGCATCGCATGGGCCGTCCCTATAGCGCCGAGGCCTTCGAGGAGACGGTGCGCATGATTCGCACCAACTTGCCTCAGGCGTCCCTTTCGTGCGATGTCATCGTCGGTTTTCCCGGCGAGACGGACGAGGAGTTTGAGGAGTCGCTGGCGCTGTGCCGCCGCGTGGGCTTTTCGCGTATGCACGTGTTCCGTTACAGCAAACGTCCTGGTACTCTTGCTGCCGATATGCCCGACCAGGTGCCGCCCGAGGTCATGGCCGAGCGTAGCCGTCGTATGCGAGCCGCTGCGCAGGAGCTCGCCATTGCCGACGCTCGCCGTCGCGTGGGCACCGTTGAGCGTGCCGTGCTCGAGTATGGCGACAACCTGACGCTTGGTTCGTTCCATCATGCCCGTCTAGACGATACCCGTGGACTCACAGCCCCGTGCCTGCTCGATGTTGCTATCATCGGAGTCGATGATTCCGGCTTGGTCCATGCACGCAGGGAGGTTCATGGAAGCCTCGAAGATTAGACTTACCGTTCCCGAGGGTATTGACCCCTCGCGCGTTTTGGGTGCCGGCGACGGCGTCCTTCGTGCGCTGGAGAGCTCAGTTCGCGCCCACGTGGTCGCCCGTGGCGACAGCATCGCCGTGAGCGGTGACCCGGACGAGGTCGAACTGGTCGCGCGTTTTTTCGAACATGCCTTTCGTGAGGCTGCTTCCGGGCGCACGCTTTCTGCCGACGATGTCTCTCGCTGCCTGGCCGTCTTGCGCGACGGTGAGCACGAGGCTACGTCGCTTCGCGATGACGTGCTGCTTTCGTATCGCGGTCGCGTCATTCGCCCCAAGACGCTCGGTCAAAAGCGCTATGTGGATGCCATCCGCTCAAATACCATCACGTTTGGCCTGGGTCCTGCCGGTACCGGTAAGACCTATCTGGCCATGGCGCTCGCTGTTGCCGCACTCAAGCGTCACGAGGTGGGCCGTCTGATCTTGACGCGTCCGGTTGTCGAGGCGGGGGAGAACCTGGGCTTTTTGCCCGGCACCCTCGAGGAAAAGATCGATCCGTACATGCGCCCGCTCTACGACGCCCTTTTTGACATGATGGATCGCGAGCGCACCGATGAGCTCATGGAGCGCGGCGTGATCGAGATCGCCCCGCTTGCCTACATGCGCGGCCGCACGCTGAGCGACGCCTTCGTGGTGCTCGACGAGGCCCAAAATACCACGCCCGAGCAGATGAAGATGTTTCTGACGCGCCTGGGCTTTAACTCCAAGTTTGTGATTACCGGCGACCTGAGCCAGCGTGACCTGGTGGGCCGTCGTGGTGGCTTGGCGGATGTCGAGAAGATTTTGGGCCGTGTCGACGATGTCGCATTTTCTCACCTCGAGCGTGCCGACGTGGTGCGCCATGCCCTGGTGGGAAGTATCGTCGAGGCATATGATGCTTATGATGACGTGCGCGAGCAGCGCCCGCGCGACCGAAAGGAGTCCCGTTGAGTGTATTGATCAGCAACGATGCCGAGCTCGATACGCTGCTCGACGCGCAGGAGGTAGAACACATCTGCGAGGTCGTGCTTGCCGCCGAAGGCGTTGAGCGTGAAGTCGAGATTTCCCTTTCGTATGTCGATGAGGACGAGATGCACGAGCTCAACCACGAGTGGCGCGGTATCGACCGCACCACCGATGTCCTCTCGTTTGAATGCGACTCGGCCTTTGACGAGGATATTCCCGCCGACGAGACGCTTGAGCTTGGCGATATCATCCTGGCCCCGCAAGTCATTGCCCGTCAGGCCCCCGGCTTTGGCAATGCCCCTGCCGACGAGTGCCGCCTGATGCTCGTGCATGGCATGCTGCACCTGCTGGGGTATGACCATATCGAGGACGACGAGGCCGAGGTCATGGAGGCCCGCGAGGACGCCATCCTGCGCGATCTGGCGCTCGAGCGCGGCGAGGACCCCAAGCTGGTCCACGTCGGCCCCATCACCAACCACGCCCACGACTAGGAGCCGTCTATGATTCCCGGATCGAACAAGGACCATCCGTCCTTCTTAAAGTCGTTCTCCTACGCCATGGAGGGCTTCGTCACCGCCGTCAAGACCGAGCGCAATATTAAGGTCATGCTCGTTGCGGGCGTGTGCACCGTCATTGCCGGCTGCATCGTGGGGCTCGACATTGCCGAGTGGGCCACGATTATCATCTGTTGTGGCCTGGTGATTCACGGCGAGCTATGCAACACCGCCATGGAGGCGATTGTCGATCTGGCGACCCAGGAGCTCCATCCGCTGGCAAAGCGCGCGAAGGATATCGCCGCCGCCTCCGTATACGTTCTTTCCATCACCGCCGCGATTGTGGGCTTGCTGGTATTTGCCCACGCGCTCGGCTTTATCTAGAAAGGGATTTTCATGTCCGACACTATGCAGCCTATCGATGAAATTTTGGACGACGAGGTCCTGGATGCGGCGGATGCCGAAGCGGCCGAAGCATACGAGGAAGTCGAGGAATTCGATCCGTTTGAGGGCATGAGCGACGAGGAGCTCGACGCCCTGTGCGACGAGGACGATAGCCTCGCGGGCTTTGGTGACGTTGAACCCGGTTTTCGCAGCGGCTTCGTAGCCCTGGTTGGCCGCCCCAACGCCGGTAAGTCCACGCTGCTCAACGCCTGCTACGGCAAAAAGGTCGCCATCACCTCGTCGGTGGCCCAGACGACCCGCCGCCGCATGCGCGCCGTCGTCAACCGTCCCGGCTACCAGCTGGTCTTTGTCGATACCCCGGGTATCCACAAGCCCAAGGACGGCCTGGGGTCCGAGCTCAACAAGAGTGCGCTGTTCGAGCTGAACGATGTCGATGTCGTCGCGTTTTTGATTGATGCCACCAAGCCGATCGGCAGGGGAGACGCCTGGGTTGCCGAGCGCGTCAAGAACGCTCGTTCCAAGAAGGTCCTGGTGCTTACCAAGGCCGATGAGGCCGACCCCGCACAGGTCATGGAACAGCTTAAGGCCGCCCATGAGCTCATGGAATATGACGACGAGATCGTGACGTCGTCGGTCAAGAACTTCAACGTCGATGCCTTCATCGAGACCGTTGCGCACTTTTTGCCCGAGGGTCCGCGTTGGTTCCCCGAGGACATGGGTACTGACGCTTCCGACGAGACACTCGTTGCCGAGTTTGTGCGCGAGAAGGTCTTGCGTCGCACCCGTGATGAGATTCCGCACTCCGTTGGCGTGATCTGCGATGCGCTCGAGCAGACCAAGAAGGTGCTGCGCGTCCACGCCACCATTTACGTTGAGCGCGAGGGCCAAAAGGGTATCATCATCGGCAAGGGCGGCGAGATGATCAAGCATATCGGTATCGACGCCCGTCGCGATCTTGAGCGCATCTTTGGCACGCAGGTCTTTTTGGAGCTGGACGTGAAGGTCAAGGCCGGCTGGCGTGACGACGAGGCCCAGATTCGCCGCTTTGGGTATAACGCCGAGGACTAAGGTAATTTAACAAACCCGCAGGTAGAACGCTTGCATAAAGGTTTTGCGTCCTAATTTGTCCTTAAGGGTACCTAACTAATTTCCGAAGTACGCCTTATCGACCGTCTCGATGAACAGTTCTTTGTCGGGGCGGTCGTAGTGTTTGCCGAGAATATTCTTCGCGGCGTGGCCCATCATTTTGTCCACCATCTGGGCGGGGATGCCGTACTTCCAAAGCATCGCGGTTGCCCATGAGTTGCGCAACTTGGTCATGGTCAGGTAGCGCAAGTCAATCGTTCCATTTCTGTAATAACTGAGCCACTCACCTGTAATCCTCTTGCGATCCATCGGCATTCCTGTGCCTTTGTCGCAGATGTATAGCTCTTGGTCTTCGGTGCGCTGCTTTGCTATCTCGGCGAGCCGTGAACTCCATGGCGGTGGAATGATGATTGGACGGCGGCTTTCTGCTGTCTTTAGCGGCTCAAAGCTGTTGTTCTGAGAATACTGGTGATAAAGGTCGTAGACGGCGTATGTACGACCATTGCGCTCATCAAACGTAATGTCTTTTACCGCCGCTGCCGCTGCTTCGCCGACACGGCATGAGCCTTTAGCCATTAGAATCACCACGCCCTCGATGCGACTGCCTCGCAACGATTCAAGGATGCTGTCGATTTCGGCTACCGTGTAGACTTCTAGCCCGCTGTCGCCTGTGTTTTTCTTTTCACGCGGCATTTTGAATTTTGCATCGATAAAAGAAATGCCGTCCACGTCATGGAGTCTTGCGCAGTTGACGAGGTTAAGAACGATGATGTGCGAGACGTGAGCCTGCGCTGCGGTGAACTTGTCCAACCAACGCTGGTATTCTTCAACTCGCACTTTATTCATGACAATGTTTGCCCATTTCGGCGAAACCTTTGACCTCCATGCGCTACGGTAATTGATGAATGTACTGTGCGACATATCGCCAGTCTCAAGCTGCTTTTCCAGCTGTGGGAAATACCATTCGTCCCAGCATTGCTTGAACGTGGGGCATGGCACTACACGCTCATTTGGTGGCAGGTGGTGGAGCTGCCAAAGGCGGCGCAGCTCATCGTCAGCTTCGCGCGAGGTACAGGGGTAGAGTGTTTTAGATCTGCGTACTCGATTGAGCCCGTCCCACTCGCACCACCTGATACGCCATTTGTTCTTGGCGATTTTGGTCTTCGTCCCCCATGACGAACGTGTCATAATTAAAAAAGTCCCTCCTGTCGGGCATAGCCGACTCTAGCAATGCGGATGGGATTGTTTAGCGCTCCACTGGTCTTGGCGGGTTAGTGGGGCGCTTCTTTTTGGTTAGTCGCTACATGACCGAGTTAAGGACCCTGACGAATTCCTCTGCCTGGGAATGGCTGCTCAGCCTGTAGCCATAACCCGTCCGCAGCCTGTTGTTCAGGATTACCTGCTTGCCCTTAATTTTGTAGACGCCGGTGACGTCATTCAGGTAAACCACCTCCATATGCGTGCCGAAGAAGGTGTTCTTCTTCAGCGTGGTGATCCGGTTCGGGTAGATGCAGATATCTTTGAAAACGCCGGCACCCTTATCCCTGAAAAGCAGCGTGTCGTTATCCATGCTTATTCCTCCTTGGTCGATTGGTCTTGTTGTTTCTTGAAATATGCCCAAGACCCCAGAAGTTCATCGGTCGTGCATCCATAGAACTTAGACAGGGCTATTAGCTTCGATGAGTTAATCTCACGTTGGCCGCTTTCCATCATGGAATAAGCCGAGACGCCAATACCTAAGACCTCTGCTATTTCTGCCTGCTTTTTGCCATATTTAAGTCTGGTGGCTTTTAGCCGGTTGTTCATCTCTTGCCTCCTGGTTCACTGGCGCGAACTTATTGTACGAAAAACTTTACAAAAAGTGAAATAGATACTTGCAAAATGTTTCGACTCAGCTATATTCACTAATTGTGAAGTACACAAATAGTGAACTAAGGAGGGATTCTATTGAATGCAATTGCTAGTGAGCGAGTTCGGCTCGGTTTAAGTCAGGGCGATTTGGCTAATCGACTTGGCTTAAAGACGCGCTCCTCAGTAGCTGGCTGGGAAAACGGAGGAGACATTCCAAGCTCGAAACTCGTTCTTATGTCTGAACTCTTCCGCTGCTCGGTTGACTACCTGCTCGGGTTGACTGACGAGCGTACTTCTCGCGCCAACTAAATCACGTGAGTCATCAAAAGGGGGAGGAGGAATGGATGCCTGACACGATCCAATGGACGCTCAACTTCTGTGCCGGCATGTGCGTGGCCCTGTTATTTGAGGTTGTCCACATTCAGATAAAAGTCGACGACATAGAAAAGCGTCTCATTCCCCAAAACAAAGAGAAGGAGAAGGAAATGACGATTGAGGAGCTTGAGAAGCGCGAGCGCGATGCCTACGAGGCCTTCATGGAAGCCGACTGGATGCACGCCGACATGCGCCTGAGCGAGTGGCTGGATGCCGTCCTTGAGCTTAACGAGGCGAAGTGGCTGTGATTGCCGATTGGTTCGAGCGCCATCCGATTATCGGCTTCGGGCTTTTCTACACGGTTTTCAGGGCTTGCGAAGTCTTTTTCACGACTTTGCTTACAGGCCGATAAAAGCCCTCAGCATCAAAGCTAACGCTTTGATTTCAGGCTCAAATGCCTGCAGCACGATTTCACCGGCCACCGTAGCGAGGAAGAAGCCGGCGGCTTTGAGAATCGCAGCACCCAATCGGTGCAAGGTATCGGCGGCAGACGGATTTACCTGCTGCCTGCAATGTTTCGGCTGATATGTCGAATTCCTCTTGATCATGCCGGGAACTATATTCCGATGTTCCTCCGCTGAATGGTTGTGCTGGTAGATAGCGCACTTCTGTTCATTCGATTTGTAAGCAACCACTTATTTACCAACTGCGTTTCGCACGCGCCGCACTGGCGATTCACGAACCTCTCTACGTGAACATGCCTCCTGCGATCGGGCCAACCACACTCGCCAGTACGGTGCGAGCGGGACGCAAAGGGAGATAGCGCCCCTTGAGAACCGCATACCATCCATTGCCTACCGAGCCAAGAACGCCCCTTGCGAGGGTCAACGAGAGCGGGTGGGCAGGCAAGTGGGATGGAGCGTGAAAGCGCGAGTCTAGCCGAATCTGGCTAGGCGAAACCAAGATTCCAGCCCACGGGCTGGCGGTAAGCGTGGAGAGCCGTAGCGCGGTAGGAAATGACCGCGTATCCCACGTGTTTTCCCATATCAAGCCCCAGCGTCACGGGGTGCGTATCCGCGAATCAAGTCATCGTAAGTTTTCGATTCGTTCTCAGTCCGCCTATAAGCAAATCAGGATACGTACCGCATGGCGCTGGGGCGCATTTCTAGAACCCTTATAGAACCGCGAACGCGGTACTGCCGTGTCATAAGGAAATGTGTACAGCCCTTTTGATTGCGTACCTAGGCAGTATCGCGCTGGCGGCTCTAGGAGGTGAAGCATGGAAGAGATCGCAAGTCGAGCGCTGCAATTCGCTATAGCCGCTGGGCTGAAACCGCAAATGGCGTACACAGTCCGTCAGACGTCGCTCTATTCGGGCGTGCCGCGCTCCACCTTGTATGCGGAGCACAAGGCGGGACGCTTGAAGTTCAAGACCTACGGAAAGCGCAACGCGCTAATCAGCGTGAGCGAGTTCGACCGCTGGATGAATGAAAACTAAAAAAGCCGTTCCACGGGCTACCAACACGGGAAACGGCTCAAGACCCGACAGAAAGGAGGTCTCAGATGAATTATATCAGCACGCTGGCGCTGGCTGCATTCGATAGGGTCAGTGGGTGGTGGAGCAGGCAGAGCGAACGCAAGCAAAGCATCATTTGCGCCGTCGTTCTGCTTTTACTGCTCGCTATCGCTGGGAAAATCGAGGGCACCACGCCGAGCGGCATGTACTACTAGGAGAATCATGGCATTCATGGGTTGGTCTGTCGAGCGCAAAAACGGAGCGTGGTACGCATCGAAGGTTACCGATGACTCACGGTACAGCCCCGCCGGAATCGTCCGCGTACGTCGGCTGCTGTACACCATCAGCCCCGATGCGACAAAGTCAGAAGCCGAGCGCGAGGTCATGCGCCTTTACAGGTCAAGATATCTAAATTAGGAGGACGAATGAAAGTCTATGTCGTGAGCCAAGGCTACACGCCCATTGGCGTTTTCAAGGATAGGGAGACGGCGCTTGCCGTGAGCAAGGGCGCGAACGGAAGTCTGTTCGGTGGCGAGGACGATTGCCACGTGAGGGAGTTCCCCATCGTGTCCGAGCCTGTTGTCTGCGAGGTGATTGGCGATGCCGAACGTGAGTAACGAAGAGCGTTTGGCGGTAATCACCGCTTTTGGGAAGGCCGTCAAGCAGGCCGAGAAGCAGGTATGCGAGGAAGTTGACGCGCAGATGCGCGAGGACTTCATGGTAAACGGCGTTACCCAAAAGCAGCTCACCGTGAACGGTCAGAAGGTCGGCACAATCTCGGCGCGTATGACCAAGGAGAAGGTGGGCAAGTACCCAATGCTCAAGTCCGCTCCCGAGTTCGTGGAGTGGTTGCGCACGTCTGATGGCGGTCTGGACACGCTCAACCGCCTTGTGACAATCAAGCCTGATTTGGTTCTGGATGCCGCCGTTGCTGATGGAGAGCTGCCCGATGGCTGCGAGCTGGTCGAGCGCTGCGAACCGCCGATGATGACCGGAACGACCGTCCGCGTGCAGCTGCCCAAGGTGATTGACGCACTCGGTAACAACCTCGGAGCTGCCGCCGCCGCACTGCTTACGGGTGAGGTGGAGTAGATGAGAAAGCTCAACATTAGCAGCTGCGATTTGATGACAAACGCGCAAGAAGAGCAGCCTGCTACGAAGAAGTCGGCGAATAAGCAAAAACAGCCGAAAAAGCCAGTTGAAGTGTTCATTCCGACGTTCGATACGGGAGAGCCGTTAAGAATAGGCGACAAATTCCACATTGGGGTGAGCAGACCGCTAACCGCGCTAGGCTTTTCTATTTCAGATTCAGCGACCTACGTCACAACGCTGGAAAATGGGGAATTGAAAATTGAGCACCCAGTGTCGCATAAACCGGTGGACTCTTTGAAAGCTATTAAGTCCGATTCAGAGCTTGGTGCAGCCAAGTATTGTAAGAACATCGGCATTGAGCTTCGTGACAACAAGGCCGACACAAGGTGGCGAGCGATGCTCGAAAGCATAATGGCTAGGATTAGCGCCATCTATGAATCGGAATTGAGCAACAAAGAAAATGAGCTGCAATCTCTAAGGCAGGGAATTGAAGCGTGCGAATTGCAGATAGCCGATATCAATAAAAGCAATTCTCCTGAATCGATTCTTAGCGACCGTCTACAACAAGATAATGCGGAGGTGCAGTAGATGGGTACCGCAATCCTAGTCCTGGGCAAGTCTGGCTCAGGCAAGTCCACCTCGTTGCGCAATTTCGCGCCAGATGAGGTTGGCATTTTCAATGTCCTCGGTAAGCCCTTACCGTTCCGTGGCGGGGCTAAGTTCCCGCAGGCGAACCGTGCCACGTATGCACAGATTTTCGATACCCTACGAACCGCTCAAGGGCGTTGCTACGTCATTGACGATTCCACCTATCTCATGCAGAACGAGAACTTCAACCGTGCGCAGGAGAAGGGGTACCAAAAATTCACCGAGATCGCCATGCACTTCCAGCAGCTTGTAACTGCGGCGATTAACACTGGCCCGGATACCATCGTGTATTTCCTCCATCATGTGGACGAGGACGCGAACGGCGATGAAAAGGTCATGACCATCGGCAAGATGCTCGATGAGAAGTGGAACATCGCTGGCGCTTGCCCCGTGGTTATCGACTGCATAGTGGAAGAGGGACAGCACCTTTTCATCACGGCGAACAACGGGCACAACTTGGCGAAAGCCCCCATGGGTAGCCTGCCCGAAAAGATGGACAACGACCTAAAGGCAGTCGATACCGCACTGCGCGAGTACTGGGGCATGAAGCCCATCAAGGACGTTGAGCCGGATGGTGCAGAAACCAAGTAACGAAACCCTCGCAGAGATGGAGCGTCTTTGCGAGGACAGATACCAACAGTTAATCCAGGGCGGTTGCGATCCAGACGTGGCGGCTGACCGAACCTTTGACGCTCTAAGGGCGGCACTGGGCGAGGTACCGCAATGTTTCGATAAGCGCGACCGCCTTTTTGAAAACAAGCTACGAAGCGTAGCGGAAAGGAACCAACATGCGTAACGTCAACTGGGGCAGTGTGACCGCGACCGCAGACGGAGGCGATTTCAAGCGACCCGCGCCGGGCGGCTACGTTGCCCGTCTCGTGTCGCTCGAAGACAACGATGCAAAGCAGTATGTCGAAGCCGTTTTCGACATTGCCGAGGGCGAGTTTGCCAACTACTACTCCGATGACTGGGGACAGGCGCACCCTTACGCCCACCACTTCTTCATGAGCTACAAGGACACGGCGCTTGGTATGCTCAAGGGCCGTCTCGAAGCCATCCAGGCATCCAACCCCGGCTTTGACCCGTTCGCCGCGTGGGATGCGGGCCGTCTGGATATGTTCGCAAACCGTCTCGTCGGCATCAACCTCCAAGAGGAAGAGTACGAGTACAACGGGGAGGTCAAGACGCGCCTTAACGTATGCCAAGTCGTTCCCGTTCAGGACGTGCGTGACGGCAAAGTGAAGCCCAAAGATACCAAGAAGCTCGACGGCGGTAATGCCCCCTCCACTACTCCTGCGGTTGTGGCGGCTCCTGCGGCTAACGTCTACGCTGGCCCCATCCCGTTCAACTAATCGTGATTATCGAAGATTCACGGCAGCAGAAGTCCAAGCACAGCAACATAGAAAAATGGATGGTAGCCCATGGCGTGGAGTTCGCGCCTAGGGCTACCGCCTTACCGTTCGGCGATTACATGCTCGAAGGCTCCAACATCTCCATCGACACCAAACAGGACGTGCAGGAGGTGGCGGGGAACATCGGGCGCGACCACGCGAGGTTCGTCCGCGAGTGCGACAGGGCGCGAGCCGAGGGCTACCGTCTGGTAATACTCGTGGAGGAACACCCCGAGTTCAACGATCGCTCGAAGCTGTACCAATGGAAGAGCTACGTTTGCCGCAAATGCCGCAGGTGCAACCCGTTTGATCGCGGGAGCAAATGCGTCAAGTACCGAAGCAAGCCGATGAACGGGCGCACCGTTGCCCGTATCATCGGCACGCTCGAAAAGGAGCACGGCGTCAGGTTCGAGTTCTGCTACAAGCGGGACACGGCACGCCGGATATGTGAGATTCTAGGAGTTCCATACGATGGATGAACGCGAATCGCGCCTATCCGAGCTGGGGAGGACGGCGCTTTCATACGTCCGCGCCGGGTTCGCCGTCTTTCCGGTGGCCCCGCGCGGCAAAGTCCCGGCATCGGACGCACGCCACGGCCTGAATGACTGGACGGATAATCCAGATAACGTAATCAACTACTGGACGGAACACCCGAACGCCAATATCGGAATCACCTGCGGAGCGCCGAGCGGCGGTCTGCTCGTCCTCGATTTTGATGTGTCAGATTCCAAGGACGGGCTAGCGACGCTCAAGGAGTGGGAGACAACCCACGGCGAGCTGCCAGATACGCCCATTGCCGTCACCGGCAGCGGCGGCAGGCACTACTTCTTCAGGACGGGCAGGACGAACATCCATCCATCCACTAACTCGACCTTGGGCGTGGACGTGCGCTGTGACGGCTCATTCGTCGTCGCGGCGGGCTCCATCCATCCCAACGGTCAGATGTACGAATGGATCGCATCGCCTTGGGAAGTGGACATAGCCACAGCGGACGATAACGTCTACGACTTCCTCGATTACATCCAGCGCAACGGTTCGGACGAGGTGAACTCACGCAAGGAGAACGGCAAGTTCTCGCTACCCGCTGAAATCAAGTCGGGCGAGCGCGACAAGACGCTGTTCCGCTATGCGTCACACCTCCGAAGCATCGGGCGTTCAGACGAGGAAATCCATAACGCCGTGCTTGGCGCGAACTTCATGCGATGCAAGCCGCCCATGGACTCGCGCGATATCGACCGTATCGTAAAGAGCGCTTGCAAATACGAGCAGGGCGGCGGCATCGGGTACAAACCAAGTGACGATGGGCGCACCGTCGGCGCACCCGGGCATTCCAGTGGTGGTGGAGGGGCTGCACCGCGCGGCAAGCGCGGCGGCATCCTCACCAACGAGCTTGCCAAGATGGTAATGTCCGAGAACCACGCCAGAAAAATCGACGGCGCGCCCGCCGTGTGGATGGGCCGCAAATGGGAGTTCGGAACGCGCGCCATCAACCGTTGCACGCTCAACCTAGCCGACGATGCAAAGAAACAGGACAAATCGGAAGTCGCCAGCTACATCATGGACATGGCACCGAGCGTGACGAGCGACCGCGAGTTCGACGGCGGCTATTACGTTCAGTTCGCCAACTGCACCTATGACGTGCTGGAAGAACGCGAGGTCGAACCCGACCCGTCCATGTACATCATCGCAACCCTACCCGTCAACTTGAACTTTAGCGTCGGGCGCAACGCCGCCGACGAGTTCCTTGAATCAATCAGCAACGGCGATAGCGCAACGCTGCTCGCCATGCAGGAGGTCATAGGCGCTTGCATGTGCTCGCGGCGCGTGCTCAGCCAATCGCCCATGCTCATAGGCAAGGCGGGCGGCGCGAGCGGCAAGGCGAGCAACGGCAAATCGACCTATCTGAACTGGCTCCGCTCAATCCTCGGCACCGAGAACACGTCAAGTCTGGACATTGCGACCTTGGGTCAGCGGTTCCAGGCGGGTCGCGTGGTCGGCAAGCTGGCCAACCTCGGTGACGATATCCCGGACGGTTTCCTGCGCGGTGACGAGTTATCCATGTTCAAGAAGCTAGTCACTGGCGATGCCATCTACACGGACGTTAAGAACGGGGACGGCTACGAGTTCCGCCCGAGCGCTTCAATGGTGTTCTCCATGAACTCGGTACCGCGCCTTTCGGATACCACGGACGGCATCTTTAGGCGCCTTGCGTTCATCCCGTTCCGTAAGCGGTTCTCGCCTGGTACGGAGGGTTACGATCCGCACATAGCCGAGAAGCTATCGCAGCCGGAAGTCCTAGAGCGCGGTGCGCTGCTGGGGCTTATGGCGCTTGGTGACTTGATTCGGCGCGGCACGCTCACCACCATCCCCGATATGGCGGCAGAGGTGGAAGAAGTCAGAATGAACAATGATTCGGTTGTCCGCTGGCTTGCAGACTGCGGAATCACGGGCGAACAGCTTGACGGCAGGCCGATTGAATCCGTTTACAACGAGTACAAACAGTGGTGCGAGGACAGCGGCGAGCGTTCGCCATTCGCACGAAGAACGTGGACTTCCAAGGTTCGAGAATCTGTCACGTTTGTCACGTTTGAAAGCAACGCAACGCTCGAAAGCAAGTCCGTCCGTCCGCTCAATTCTACGAAAACAGTACGCACGTTCGTAATTTGTCACGTTTGAGTGCGTTTTGTCACGTTCTGAAAATCTCAAACGTGACACATATTTCCGCAGGTCAAACCCCATTTGTCACGTTGTCACGTTTAAATCGCCGCCAATCCTCAACTTCTAAAAGAAAAAAGATATATAGAAGTATTTAAGAACGCGCGCGCGAGAAACGTGACAAACGTGACAAACCCCAAAACAAAATTGGAGCAACAATGAAGCTGGTCGATATAACAGGTCAGCGTTTCGGAATGCTGACCGTAATCGAAAAGGTATACGACAGGCGAAGGACCCCGCATACCCAATGGCTCTGCCAATGCGACTGCGGTAATCGAGTGATCGTGCCAGGCGGTCGTTTGCGCGACGGCAATACAACTAGTTGCGGATGCAAAAACAACCGCTCAAAGGTGCGCTGGAATTACAGACGCGCCAACGCCGAAGAAAACTTAACAACCCAATAGAAAAGGAGTCCGCATGAGCAAGTATGCGAAGTACGCCTCATGGCTGGCGAAAGCGATTATCGCCGTTGCCGCCTTTACCAATGCCGTGTTGTATTTCACGACCTATGAGGACGTGCGTTTGGCGATGTTCGGCGCTGATGTTGCCATGCTTGCCTGTTTCATCGAAGCAGACGAAGTGGCGATGCTGAAAAGGCGAATCGAAATCATCGAGAGCAAGCAGCGCGGGTTCATGTCGTTTGAATCGGCGATTGCCGCCGAACAGCTCGACTGCAAGGAGCGCGTGGACAAGCTCACCAAGACGCTGAACGGTGATGAGTGATGCAGGACTACCAATCTCTGGCCCTGAACTACGCCGAAGAGCTATCCGATATCAAGCGCCGATACGCGAGCCTAGAGCGCCACTGCCGGGGGCTTGAATCGAAGCTATCTAAGACGCGCGACCGCATGAAGATGTACCGCGAACGCTGCAAGGCGTGGGAGAGGGCATTGGCACTAGTGGACAGGCTTTACTGGGGCTATATGCGTGATGAAGACCTCATGGCACCGCACATGGCTTATGGCGTGGCGGTATGCGCGGCGAACATCCGTAAAGAGGTAGCGCCGACCTATCCGAGCGCCGATTGCGCGGAGCTGCGCATCAAGCGTCTTAACCGCGCTCCCGCTCCTCCAGAAGTGGAGGAAACCGAATAACCGATTTTGAGCGCGTACAAGGCGTGGTTTTGGCTTGACCCTAGACCGGCTAGGGGTGAGTGATTATCGCTCCGTCTACGGGCTTGCCGTGGCTTAGAACGGCATATCTAGCGAATGGAGAAAGGAGAATCACAAATGAGAATAGGAAACTATGAGTTTCTAAAGTCCAACCAATGGTGCTATCAGATCTACCTAGTCACGCCCGATGGATGGGACGGCAAAGCCAAGACGAGAAAAAGTCCAATCGACGGCAGGAGCCTTATTGCCATCGAGTGCTATCCGAACACGGTTGAGGCAGCTATTAAGCGGTGTATCAATCTCAACGAGCGCGACAGCGTGGACACATGCGATGCAGCCGAGCTTTTAGCAAAGGTCGAACAGCTTCACGATTCCATGCGCTCGATGGCGCGTGAAATCGCAAACGCTGGATAGCGAAAACGACAGAAAGGAGACCGAATGAGCGTAGAGCTACCCAAGGACGCGGAAGGGCGCGAGATTCCGCTGGACACCACGGTGCTGTACGACAAGGACGGCAACGAGATAGAAGTTTCGCGCTATCAGTACTATCCGAAAGTGGGACCGGGCTACTGGAATCTCAGGAGCGTAAGGAACAAGTATTACCGAACCGATGAAGTTTATGTCAACCCGCCCGACAGCTGGGAGAAGCTGGAGGATGACTTGAACAGAGTTGTCGAAAACAATGATGCGTTTTACGCGGCGTCGTGCGCATATATGAATCAAAGCGGAGCTGTGTGCAACGATTGCAGGCTTCATGGTCGCCACACCAGGAATTGCACGGAAGAAATGTTCAAAGATGTCGTATCCCGCATCCGCAAACTTAAGGGTGAGGATTAATGCCGACTAACGACGAGCGCCGCGAGATCGCGGCAAGGCTGAGAGGGCTTGATGCCGAGATAACCAACCGTAACACGCTCGAACAAGCCGTGGACAAGTTCATGAAAGCTGCGTGCGGAAACATTCCGTTCTCGCCGATTCGCTGCTCGGTGCGCAACCTATGCGGCCTTGCCAACATGCTCGCCGACCTAATAGAGCCTGCGCCCGAGCGCACGTGCCACGTTATATACGATGGCGATGATTCAGGTCACGAGTTCGCTGGAAAGTCTTGGCACTGCTCGGTTTGCGGCCACGAGATGGATGAGTACGAAGCAAAGTGCGGAGTATATTGCATTAAGTGCGGCGCGAAGGTGGTGGAATATGGCGCGTAACGTGTACGGCGGCTACTGTCGTGAGTGTGGCAAATGGACTCCTCCTGGTTTCGGTCACTTCGAGCGCCGAAAGGGCAAATGGCTCGTCCACTGCGTCAAGTGCGCCAGCGGGCGAAAGCTCCCTCCCGAGGGTGACGAAGCTGCTCAGAATATGCAACGGCACATTGAGCAAATGAAGCGTGACGGACGCTACGGAAAGAAGGGCTACCGATGAATGACATCAAACCCAACTACTGCCCCAACTGCGGAGCGGCGATTTCATTATGACTACCGAAGAGCTGGACGAGATGTGAGTGACGTCTACAAGCTGGCACGCAAGAAAACCTGGTCTGACGACCTAGGCCGGCACACAACATGGTATCTGCTGGACGAGCGCGGGGTTGGTGGCTACTACATCGACTACATCGAGTGGACGGTGCAGCGAGACTGGGGGCTTCTCAGGCTGGATTCCGAGTGCATGGCCTTCCGCTACAACGGCAAGAAGGGCTGTGTGACCAGTTGGAGCGAAGTCGATACCGTTCTCGGCATGGAACCGCAAGAGGCATTCGAGACCATCTGCGAGCACCTCGGGATAAAGGTGAGATACCTCTAGCTGAAAGGGCCGGAACAATTATTTCCCTCAATAGAAAGGAACCCAACAAATGAATATCACCAAGCGTAGGGTCGCGTTCGTCGCGGCCCTAATTGTATCCGTCCTGGCTATCGTGATTGTCTGCGGTCTGGCTGGATGTTCATCGTGCAGCCGTTCGGTCAAGAGCATGAGCAGCGATTTCAGCGGTGGAATCAACCGTACTGTCACGCTCTACGACAACACGGGCAAGGAGATCAAGAGCTGGCACGGCAAGTTCGACATTGAATCGAACGACCAAGAGGTTTTCTTTGACGATGCCCAAGGCAAGCGCGTGATTATCCAAGGCGGCATTGTCGTGAGCGAGGAAGATTAGATGAAAGTCTCACCCAACATCCAAGTGATTCAGGCACAATTCGATAGCCCCAAGCTGAAACCCACCTATGCTCACGGCGTGGGCGATGCCGGTTGCGACATGAGGGCAAACATCACGGAACCAAAGACCATCTTCCCAAGCGAGATTGTGAAGTTCGGTACGGGTATCCACCTTGCCATGCCGCACGGTATGTTTGCGTTGCAGGCTATCCGTTCGGGGTTGTCCATCAACCACGGCCTGCAACTAGCCAACGCGCCCGGCATCATCGACAGCGACTATCGCGGCGAGATCGTGTGCGCTTTGGTCAACATGTCCACCGAACCGTACACCGTGGCGCCGTTCGAGCGAATCGGACAGCTCATTTTCCTAGCGCACTATTCCGTGGCATTCGAGGAAGTTGAGCACTTGCCCCAGACCTCGCGCGGCGCTGACGGTTTCGGTTCATCGGGGAGGTTCTAATGTCTAGCAAGATGGGCGAGCGCTGCGCCACGTGCAAGTTCGCAAAGAACCCGCACACGACCAAGAGCACCGTGGTCGAGGTCAAGTACCTGACGTGCTGGCACAACCTGCCGCACGAGTGCCAGCCGTGGAACAGGTGCGATTTCTGGGAGCCGAAGGAGGTGGAGAAGTGAAGTTTAGCGCCTATTGCAAGGGTACTGAAATCTCATGTATGAAAAGCGGGTATGACCTTGCCCCAGATGGAATCGTAGCCACATTTATCGTCTTTAGTGATCTTGGTAGTGAAGATATCCGATTGCCATTTAAAGCAAAAGACGCTCCGACTATTGGCGAGATGTACACCATCGAGGTGACGCCATGCAAGTAATGGGAGTGGAGCTTGAGGATGATTCCCGCAAAGTTCTCACCTACGACGCGAACTGTCCGCGCCATTATCTCGGTGACGGCTATATCACCGCCACCCGTGCCATGCGCTCCGCTATCAAGCAGTGGATGGACGAGTTTACCCACTCGGCAATCATCGTCTGGTGGTGGTGCTGTACGTTCAAATACGTCTGGCGCTGCCTATCCAAAGGGCAGGCGCTATCCGATATAGACAAGGCCATAGACTGTCTAAAGAAGCTCCGCAAGGAGGTTGAGCCGATATGCTTGAAGCATTCTAACTCGGCCCCATGCGTAGGCGGTGCCGAATGAAGTTCGTAGGATACAAGGTCACGCGCTCGGATGGAGTTACCTACCCGTCCATCGCGGCGGCTGCTCGCGCAAACCGTATCGCCGAGACCACGATGAAACGCTATCTCCGCAGCGGCAAGAAGACCTATAGCGGCTTCTCGTTCAGCGTCTCAGAAGAACAGACCCGCCTAGGACATGAGCACCTGAGCGAGCCTGTCGTTTGCCCCATGTGCGGCAGGAACACGTACAACGTTACCGGCTTCTGCCAGTACTGCTACCGTGACGTTCGCGCGCTCAACCGCAAGGAGGACGCATACAGGGCGGCGAGCGTGGTCGCCTGGGTTGTACCGCGCGCTATAATATTGCAGATAAACACGCATTTCTCAATCAAATCGGGGGTCTTGATTGACGGCACGCGAATATTTCGAGTATATCAGGGCGTGCCAGCGCTCAATCGACCGTAGGCTGGCGATCATCGCGTCCATGCGCGCGCGAGAATCTGTCCGCGCACAGACCTATGATGCAATCGGGCACGGCACTAGCAATCGCGACGCCATGCGCGCCACCGATTTGCGCATGGACGCCGAGAAATCGGCAGCGTCCGAAATCCGTGACCTAGCTGACCAGGTGGAGGAGGGGCGCGAGCTCTGCCGTGGCATCCGCGCGGCGAATATCACGCAGCGCTGGGCGGACGCCTTGGAGTTGCACTACATCGAGGACATGCCTTGGCATCAGACCGCGAACGCATTGGGCGTGTCCGAGCGACAGGCCCAGGTCGATGTGTCCTGCGCACTCGATTGGGTCGATTCCGTCGGCATGGCCCGCGCCAGAACCGGTCTAGGCCAAGCGGCCCTTCTCTAGTCTCGCCCCGTGCGCTCTGGCGTGCGGGGCTTTTTTTGTGCCTCGACTGCGCACTATTTCGCTATCCTGCGGCATTCAGCGCCCATCTGCGCCCTTTTTCGTAACCCTTCGCCCCAACTATCCCGTATAACTAAGGTGCGGCATTTGAGGGCACCACAGCGCCCCACACGCCGTATCAGTGAGGGGTCGGGGCGGCATATGCCACCCACCTATAGCGGGGCTGTCCCTTCTTCAGTGCGTCCCCCTCGCACACACAGCCCCCACCACTAAGGACAATGGATGTCACGCAACGACCGCAACGGGCACAGGCGGCGCATACTCAGGCAAAGGGTCAAGGCCCTCGGCCTACCATGCGCCATATGCGGGCGGCCCATAGACTATAGCCTCCCGCCTCTCCACCCATGGAGCTACGAGCTGGATGAGATCGTGCCCGTTTCACTTGGCGGTTCGGAGCTCGACCCTAACAACGTTCAGCCTGCCCACCGCATCTGCAACGAGCGCAAGGGAAACCGAATCGGCTTCACATGCGAGGCGGGCGGTCGTCCCCAGCGGAAAACGCCGAAACCGAACGCATCACAAGACTGGACGGCGTGACCGTACGACCGTCTGGATTCAACCGAAGACGCTGCGAAGCGACCGTGCACCTGCGGCGTGCAACTCGCGCTGAAGGGGGTGGGGGAGCCCCCCTCCCCGGGCGGCACAGCCCCAATCGCGCCTGGGCTGAAATACCCCCCAAGTGTGGAATTTCTCAGGGACATAACAAAATAGCAGGTAGATAGTGGTGTTTATGAAAATCGCCGATATCATGCCGTATGAGCGCAACGCGAGGCACAACGAGAGGGCGATTCCCAAGGTCGCTGAGTCCATCAAGGAGTTCGGGCTGCGCGGCACTATCGGTTTGGAGTCGCCCGAGAACCCCGTTATCGTGTTCGGCCACACCCGCGTGGCGGCGTGCAAATCGCTCGGCTGGGATGAGATTCCAGATTCCAAAATAGAATATTGCGACGATTTGACGCCGGAGCAAATCAAGGCGTTCCGTATCGCCGACAACAAGACGGGCGATATCGCAACTTACAACAAATCGATGCTGCGCGAGGAAGTACGGAGCCTCAAAGACTTCGACATGACGCGCTTCGGTCTTGATTTCAAGAGTAAGAAGCTCGATTACGGCGCGGAGCGGTTGAAGACCGACCGCGCGTACAACCTAGATCTGATTAACCGCTCCGATTGCGCGCGCGACGGCTTTCCACCACTACCACCGGTAGAGATGGAGGGGCCGAGCGACCTTCAGGGCTTCAATTACGCGAAGACGACCAAGGCGGCGGACAAGGCCGACCTAGGTTGCCATTTCTTCATAGACGATTACCAGTTCGAGCGGCTTTGGCAGCGCCCAGGTGCGTATCTGGACGTGCTGAAGCCCTATAAATGCGTGCTCACGCCGGATTTCAGCCTGTACATGGACATGCCCGACGCCATGCAGCAGTGGAACCGATACCGCAGCGCGGCGCTCGGCTGGTATTGGGCCCAACACGGGATAACGGTCGTTCCCACGCTCTCGTGGGCGCAACCGAGCAGCTACAGGTTCTGCTTCAAGGGCGTTCCAAAGCATTCGACCGTGGCGACGTCCACCGTGGGCGTGGCGCGGGACAGGGACGCTCAAAAGGTATGGCACGACGGGATGCGCGAGGCGATGAAGCGCCTGGAGCCGTCCCGCGTGCTTCTTTACGGAAAGAATATCGGATTCGATTTCGGCGGCTGCGAGGTCGTCGAGTACAAGGGAGGCGGTTTCCGTGGGTGGCAGGGGCGCCAGCAGCGGGTGGAGCGTGGATAAACGCGGAAACCCGAAGAACCCGTACGGAAGCCAGTACCATTCGGTGCTGACCGTCGGGAACATCAAATTCGTATCGAAGAACGGGCGCGGCAGCGAAGCCCTCATGGAGACGATGACGCGAGGACGCGTCTACGCCCATGTCGAGGGCGATGACTTGAAGTCGATCGTGTATTTCGACAACGAGAACAAGAGATCGAAACAGATAGACATAGACCACTCCCACAAAGGAGAGCAGCCGCATATGCATCATGGCTACAACCATAACGAAAACGATTCGGCGAAGGGCGCAGCAAGGCTTACGCCGGACGAGCAGGCTATGGTTGATAGGATTGTTGGCATATGGGAAAATAGGAAGCGCGGAAAGTAGCACAGTACGAGGAGTGCCCTTGATTGAGGAGACGTAGGTGCAAATCCTACCGCCGCACTAGCCGTCCTTCGGGGCGGCTAGCTTTTTTGGATTGGAGTGCTCGATGCGCGATTACAACCTGATGCGCAACATGCTCGTGTTCATCTCGAACGGCGGGGAGCGCGCGCTTAACGACTTCTGCCATTTCGGCGATGTTCGTTCGGTTGGAAAGGAGCTTTCCCGCCTGCGAGAAGAGGGGCTTATCGATTCGGATATGTCCTTCGAGCCCGAATACAACGGGGGCAGGGTCAGTGGCCTTACTGCCGAGGGAAGGGCATTCGTGCGCGATATCGAGAACGATATAGTCTGGGAGCTTATCCGCAAGACTCTTGAGGAATCGGGGCTTGACCTATCGTATCCGCTGCTTAAGAAGGTCAGCGAGACCATCGTCGAGCACTACGTGATGAGCAAGATTCCCGAAATTTAGCAATCAGAGACAGCCAAACATCTTTCAGCCGTCCTCCATGGGGCGGCTTTTTTATTGCCGATTGGATGTGATCGCATGCCCATCACAAAGCCTCCCGGCGTCGAGTCGGACGCTTTCAAGTCCGCGAAATGGGACGAGCTGACGCAGGGGCGCGCGTTTTCGCAGTCCGACGCACCCGCGCTGTCCCTGCTTTGCCAATGGTACAAAATCGCGGAGACGGCCCAAGACGAGCTGGATAGCTTCGGCGGGCAGACTGCATACAACAACGATATGGGCGACCTGAAGGCATTCCCGCAAATCGGCACGTTGAAAACAGCATCGGCAGAGATTCGGCAGCTGAACAAGCAGCTCGGAATCTGCGACACCCACGAGGAGGTGGAGAGTGGCGCAAAGCAAACAAGCATCCTCTCCATCGTCTCGGGAAACCGTGCGCAAAGGCAGGCAAGAACCGCGTAGAGCCTACCGCGAGGGCGCTGTCGCCTATAGCGAGGTGGACGACGCGGTTGCGCTCGGCGAAGACCTCGGCATATCGCCTTTTCCATGGCAGCACTACATCCTGACGGACTGGTGCGCGTGCAACGCGGACGGCAAGCCCGCCTACGTGACATGTGGTCTGGACGTGCCCCGCCAGAACGGCAAGAACGCTGCGCTCGAAATCTACGAGCTTTACCGACTCGCCGTTTGCGGCTGGCATATCCTCCACACCGCGCATCGCGTCAAGACCGCCAAGAAGTCGTTCATGCGCCTCGTGCGCTACTTCACCGACGAGCGCCACCCCGAGCTGGTTGAGCTGGTGGAGCGCATCCGCAGGACGAACGGCGAAGAGGCAATCTTCCTCAGGAACGGCGGCTCTATCGAGTTCATCGCCCGCACGAACGGCACGGCGCGTGGCTTCGACGATATCCAGCTGGTCGTGTACGACGAGGCTCAGGAGCTCACCGACACCCAGTACGACGCAATCGCATACACCCTAGCCGCGTCTTCCACGGGCGAGCGCCAAATCCTGTACATGGGCACGCCTCCCAATGAACGGAGCGCCGGTACCGTGTTCGCCCGCGTGCGCAAGTCCGTCCTAGAGGGCGGCATGAGGCGCATGAGCTGGGCGTCGTGGGCGTGCGAGAAGCTGCCGCCCAAGGACTGCACATTCGCCGACATCCTGGACGAGATTTACGAATCGAACCCGTCCATGGGCTACGTGCTTGACGAGGGCTACACGGAATCGGAGTTCGCGGGAGCCAAGGGCAATATCTCCGGCTTCGCCCACGAGCGCCTGGATTGGTGGAGCGGTTCGAGCAGCGCGAGCGCTATCGACGAATCGCTTTGGCTGTCTTTGGCTATTCCGCGTGCCCAAGTGCCCACGGAAGGCAAGAAGACGTTCGGCGTGAAGTTCTCGCCGGACGGCTCCCAAATCGCCCTGTGCGCCTGCCGCCTGCAAGAGGACGGGGCGGCTTACATCGAGCATATCGGGCAAGGAACCCTAGCGGACGGCCTGTCATGGCTAACCGACTTCCTTTGCACCGAGCAGATGACCGACACCACCGCAGCCGTGGCAGTGGACGGGCGAAACGGCGCAGCCGCGCTTCTCGACCGCCTGCGCGAGTGGTATCCGCGCCAAGCGCTCTACGCCACCTCCACGCGCGACGTGATCGCGGCGACCTCCATGTTCTCCCAAGCGCTTATAGACAAGACCGTCACCCATTGGGACGGCGGTGAGGACAACGCTCAGGAAGCGCTAAACCAAAGTGCCCTGGAGGCCCGCAAGCGCCCAATCGGTAGCGATGGAGGGTGGGCCTACGGCGGCGATACGTCCGCGCCCATTGAGGCGGCTGTAATCGCCTACTGGGCCGCCAAGACGACCAAACGAGACCCCGAGGGGGGATGCGTGATTCTATGACGAACGAAAACCCGACGCTCTACCAAGTCGACCCGTCCATGATGAACCTCACGGGCGGGGAGGTGGACGTATTCAACAAGCTGTTGGCCGAATGGCAGCGCCACCTAGGCTCGAACATCCGCAACGAGGCGTATTACAAGGGCAAGGTAATGCCAGTCACCACCGATTCGTCCATGCCCTCCGACCTCGTTGACCTCAACATCGTCATGGGGTGGGGCGGCAAGTGCGTTGACGTTCTCGCGAACCGCTCGGTTCTGGAGGGATTTGACGGGGGCGGCGCCGAGGCGTTGAGCTCAATCATTCCCACCACCACTTTGACCGAGATTTACGAGCAGGCGGTCGCGTCTGAGCTTACGGATTCGTGCGCCTTCCTGACCGTCTCCAAGGGAATGCCGGGTGAGCCTGATGTGATCGTATCGGCGCATTCGGCGCTCGACGCGGCGGCTATCTGGGATGAGCGCAAGAAACGCATCAAGGCCGGAATCTGCGTCGTTGATATCGACGTTGACGACGGCGGGCAGCGCGTGCCCACGTGGGTCAACATGTACACGGACGAGTACACCTATTCGTGCCGTAAAGTCGGCGACTCGTGGATTGCCGAGAGGGCCGCGAACCCGTTCGGCCGACCGCTGATGGAGCCCTTGCGCTACCGCCCGTCTCTGACGCGCCCGTTCGGCAAGAGCCGTATCAACCGCACCGTGCGCAGCCTCATCGACCGCGCCCTGTGCGTCGGCGCGCGCACCGAGATTGCGGCTACATTCTATACGTGGCCCCAGCGCTACCTTCTCGGCGTGGACAAGAAGACCGCCGAGGATATGTCCAAGCGCAAGGTCGAGATGTACGCCGACTCGATGCTGCTCGTCACCCCTAATAAAAACGGAGATGTCCCGCAGCTGGGGCAGCTCTCGCAGATGACCATGCAGCCACACATCGACCACCTTGAGATGCTGGGCAAGCAGTTCGCGTCCGAGGCGTGCATCCCGCTCGACGAGGTTGGTATCGTCTTCGACAACCCCACGTCGAGCGAGGCGATGTTCGCCGCCCAGCAGCGCCTTATCGTCGAGGCGGAGCACGTGAACCGCATGAACGGCATCGCATTGGGCAACGTCGCGCGCATGGCGCTCGGTGCCGTCGATGCGGCTGATTTCGCCACGGCTGATATCGCACCGCGTTTCGCCGACGTCTTGCGCCCCTCCAAGGCGGCAAACGCCGATTTCGCAATCAAGGTCAACAGCGCAGTTCCCGCCTATTCAGGCACACGCCAATTCTGGCGAGATCTCGGCTATTCCGAATCTACCATCGACTCCATCTTGCGCGAGGTCCGCTACTCGCAGATAGTCCAGGCGGCTGCTCAGGCGTCCGCGCAGGCGGCGCAGCAGCAGCCGACCCCGCAACCGGAGGGCGTGGACGATGCAGATATCGGCGAGTAGGCTTGCTGAATACACTGCGGCGCTCAATGCCCAGCAGCAGACGGCGTTCAATTTCATGCAGACCGCGCTGCGTTCTTTCTACCAGCTAAACGGCGGCGCTATTGACGCTGAGACCATGCGCGAGTTCGCCATGCAGACGCTCACGACATGCGTCCAGACGTTCGGCGACAGGGCGGCTACAATCGCGTGCTCGGCGTATGACGTGACGATGGAGGAACTGGGCATCGACGTCCAGCCGTCCACCGTGTACAACCCAGTTTCGATTGATTCGACCGGCAGGCAGGTCGATTATCTGATGCGTCAGTTGACGCCGGACGCGTTCGATTCGTTCGCCCAGAAACTCGCCGCGCGCGCATACGAGAACGTCGGAAGGGCGGCGAACAAGACCACCATCCACAACGCGGAGCGCGACTATTCCAAGGGCGTGCGCTACGCCCGCGTGCCTACTGGAAAAGAGACGTGCGGCTTCTGCCTGATGCTCGCGTCTCGCGGTTTCGACTATAAGAGCCGGAAGAGCGCAGGCGACATGGGTTTCGGATTCAACCGCTTCCACGACCGCTGCGATTGCCGAGTGGTGGCGGGCGACGACTTCACCACCGTGGAGGGCTACGACCCGGATTGGCTCTATGACGTCTATCTAGACGCCCGCTCGACCATCGACCCCGCGTCAATCAGGCGCGAGATGGCGGGGCTCCCCGCGCAAATCGTCAACAAGAAGATTACCGACGAGATCTGCAAGGAGATAAATCGCCGCTCGCTCGACTGGAGCTGGAACGGCGGCAAGGTCGAGTCCGGCACGGGCGAATACAAGCGCTTCACGGCGGCGCTCGCGGAGCATGGCTACACCACGTCAATCACTGACCGCGAGGACGCACCGCTGCGCATGAGCGGGCTCACGTGGGGCATGGCCGACGCCACGGGCGGCGACGTCTCGTCCTCCATCTCCACCATGCGCCAAGAGCGAAAAGATGGAGGGACCGACACAGCGGGGCATTACGTCCTGCTCGTGGACGGCATAAACGGAGCGGTTCAAAGCGTTAGGAACAGCCTCCAAGACGGCGAGACCGCGATTCTCATAGACACCAAATCAAAAGGCGCTTCGGGACTATCCGAGATGCGCCGAATAACCCGATGAATCAAGCCCCGCGAGGGCTTTTTTCATATCTATCCGCAACCCGCAGCCGAACGGCGGCGGGGGACAGCGCCGAACGGCGCGGTAAGGAGGTTCGTCATGGCAGACGACCAGAACCAGACCGACCCGCAGCAGGTGGACCCGAACGGCGACACCGCGACTGTCGATTGGGAGGCCAAGTACAACGAGATGAAGCAGCATTCCCGCGAATGGGAGCGCAAGGCGAAGGCGAACAAGGACGCCGCCGACGAGCTTGCCGCGCTCAAAGAGGCTCAGATGAGCGAGCAGGAGAAGCTTCAGCAGCAACTTGCCGACGCGACGGCACGTGCCGATGCGCTCCAGGCCGAGAAGGAAAAGAAGCAGTGGATTGACGAGGTATCGACCGAAACGGGCGTGCCCTCCGACCTGCTCGAACTCATCTCGGCATCAGACCGTGACGACCTCATGTCCAAGGCCGAGAAGCTCGCAGACAAGTACTCGACCAAGGTTCAGCCCTCCGTGCCCGTGGTGCTGGGCGACGGCAAGCACGCCGAAATAAAGCAAACGGGCAGCGCGAAGGACGATTTCGCGCAATTCATGAAGAACGCCTTTAACTAGACAAGGAGAAAACAACATGGCTGAAGGCATCAACAAGACTTCCATCACCCTTCCCTCTTCCGTCTCTTCCGAGATTTGGGCCAAGACGCTTGAGAGCTCCGCGATCATGCAGCTCGCTCAGCGCATCGACCTCCCCGGCAACGGCCTGACCATCCCGGTCATCACCGGCGAGCCCGCCGCCGATTGGGTCACCGAGACCGAGAACAAGCCCGTCTCCCAGCACACCCTCACCACCAAGGACATGAAGGGCTACACGCTGGCAATCATCGAGCCCTTCTCCAACCAGTTCCGCGACAACACGACCGCCCTTTACAACGAGCTGGTCTCCCGCCTGCCGTTCGCTATCGCCAAGAAGTTCGACGAGACCGTCATGTTCGGCACCGCCCCCGGCACCGGCTTCGACACCCTCGCCGGTGTCAAGAACGCCGTCGACGCCTCCACCAAGACCTATGACGCATTCGTCGATGCAATCGGCAAGGTTGCCGATGCCGATGGCGACCTCAACGCCTTCGTCCTGTCCCCGCAGGCCAAGACCCTGCTGCTCAAGACCAAGGACACCACCAACCGCCCGCTGTTCATCAACAACGTCCAGACCGACGGCGCTGTGGGCCACGTGCTCTCCGTGCCCACCCACTTCACCAAGTCCGCGCACAAGGCCGCTGCCGCAAAGGCCGCTGAGGTACTCGGCTTCGGCGGCGATTGGAGCGCCGCCCGCTACGGCATCGTCAAGGACGTCAACATCTCCATCTCCGACCAGGCTACCCTTACCAGCGGCTCCAAGACGCTCAACCTCTGGCAGCGAAACATGTTCGCCGTCCGCTGCGAGTTCGAGGTCGGCTTCATCGTCCGCGACGTCAACGACTTCGTGCGCATCGACAACGGCGTCGCCGCCTAGGAGTGATTCACGATGGCTATCAAGGCATTTGCGACCGCCGATGAATATGAGGCGGCTTATGGCGCGGTAGCCGACGAGAAGCGGCTAGACGCGCTGCTGTTGCGAGCGACCGGCTACCTCTTGGGCAAGATGGACTGGTACGCGGCGGGGGAGGACGAGGTATTGGATCTCAACCTCTCCACCGTGTGCATGGCTATGGCGAACCGCGCCCTGTCGGCACCCGAGGGCATGGAGGGCGTGAGCCAGTACAGCCAGACGGCGGGCAGCTACACGGCGTCCGTATCGCTGCTCGACCAGTACATGCGCCCTCTTCCGTCCGAGCTTGACCTTCTGGGGCTTAGCTCCGGTGCCGTCCTTTCCTGCCGGATGATGGCGGGTGACCGCTATGCAGCTGATTAGCGGTTGCGCCGTCGAGGTCTTGCGCCGTAACGGCACGGGCGTGGACGCGCACGGCAACGAGGTGCCCGGCGAATGGGTCTCCGAGCCCGTCGCCAACGTCCTCCCGCAGCCGGGCGCAACAACTGATTTGGAGGCATCCCGCCCGAACGGCGTGACCGTCTCCATGACCTTCCACTTCCCCAAGACGTATACGGCATCCCTCCGCGACTGCCTGATTAGGTATGGAGGACGCGATTACCCCGTCATCGGAGACCCGCAGCCCTACCTTGACGCGAACTGCCCGGGTGAGTGGAACCGCCCCGTCGAATGCGGGGTGTGCGATGGCTAAGGGCGGATGGTCGCTGAAGATGCGGCGCGTCGGCAGAATCAGGCCAGTCGAGCGCGGAATCGTCGAGATAACCAAGGGCGGAGCTGTGTCCTCCATGCTCATGGCGCAAGGCGAGAAGGCGGCGGCGCGATGCAACGCGCTTGCGCACCTTCCGCACGGAAACCCCGAGTACGACTGCCAACTGAAGATGCTAAGCAAGACGGCATCCGCTCGCGTGGGCGTGGCGAACTCCGACGCATACATCGACAACCTTAAACACAACACCTTAAAGAAGGGATGCGGCGTATGAGCTTTGACGTGATCGCGGCGACGTGCGCGGCGCTCCGAAAAGGCCTGGGCGTCCCGTCCAGCTCTACCGTCCCCGCAAAGCGCACCAAACGGTTCACTACCGTCGAGCGCACGGGCGGCGGCTACTCGCTCGGCAAAGACTCCCCGAACCTCGCCGTCCAGGTGTGGGCCGAAAGTGAGACGGAGGCTTACACGCTCGCGCTCATGGCGCGCGAGGTGCTCATCAACATGCGCGAGACGTGTCCCAACGTGTGCTCATGCTCCGTCGGCGGCATCTACGCCTTCCCCGACCCCGATAGCGGGTCTTCGCGCTATCAACTCGACTTCTACGCCGTCACGCGCCCATAGCATGGCGGCTCTTTTCATGAGAAAGGAATAGCAACATGGCTGAATCCATGCTCGATACTTCTAACCTCGGTATCGCCAAGGGCCGCGAGGGCGGTTACGCCTGTGTCGCCCCTGCCGGTACCGACCCGACCCCGTTCCTTGATATGACCAAGACCCTTGCCGAGCTGTGCAAGACGGGTTCTAGCCTTCAATCTCTCGGCTACATCTCCGAGGACGGCATCACCATCGCGGCCGATACCGACACCGACGATATCTCGGATTGGTCTGGGGTAATCGTGGCGTCGCCCATGTCCAGCTTCGGCGAGACCATCGAGGTCAACTTCCTCGAAACCCGCGATTCAGTGCTGAAGTCCGTCTACGGCGACGCCAACGTCACTACTGACGGCAAGGGCACCACGACCGTGCGCCACAACAAGAACTTCACTGCGTCGCATCTTTACATCTTTGACTGCGTCGTTTCCGACACCAAGGTCAAGCGCGTTGTCGTTCCCAACGGCGTGATCGTCGAGCGCGACGACATGGAGATGAACAACTCCGACCTCGCATCCTACGCGCCGACCATCAAGTGCCTGCCGTCCGACTTCTTCGACGGCGACACCATGCGCGAGTACATCTACGACACCACCACGGTTGCCGCCTAGCGGCATCCCGACCAAAACCGCCCGTTTCGCATGGAGGGCGGCGACGGCGGCTCTGGTAGTAGGCGCTAGAGCCGTTGCCCCCGTCCTCCATGAGCCTACCGAAAGGATTCAAATGAATATAGAAGACATGACCCCCGAGCAGCTCCGCGAGTACGCAACCGCCAAGGAGAACCAGCGCGAGTCCATCACGGCGCGTTACATGGACCGCGAGCCGAACTTCAAGGTAGTCCAGGGTTGCAAGGAACCATATGAGAAAGATATCGAGTTCGAGGGCGAGACGTACCGAATCGACATGCGACGCATCAAGTCGCGCGAGTTCATCCGCATGTTCGGCAAGTTCCAGAAATACGCGAACGAGGGCAAGGACGCTCCGGTTTCCGACGCTCTGGCGCTCTACGATTTCGTTTTCGGCGGCAAGGTCGATGACAAGGTGTGCGCGGTCGTAAAGGCCAAGATGGGCTATGAGGACTTCGAGGAAATCATGCGCATCGAGAATGCGCTGTTCGAGGGCATCGAAGTAAAAAACTAGCGGCGCTCGTTCCCGTCCTGCTCGACGGGCGAGACGAGCTTTACGCCGACTTCCAGCAGTATTACAGCCTCAACCTAGATGATTTGATGGACGCGGGCGAGTTCGGCGCTATCGCCGTGCTTGCCGTCCAGCTCCCCTTATCGTCGCGCACGCTGAAACGCCTACACCCCGAGCTGGCATGGGATGAGCAGACGTACATCCTCGCGCTCATCGCCGACCAGCTCGCAAATATCGCCTACGGGTTGGGCGGAGGCAAGGGCAGGAAGCCCAAGCCGATACCGCGCCCGAAGGCATCCAAGAAGAAAGAAACGAAGAACCGTCTCGATGTGAGCAGGACGAGGGTGGACGAGCTGCTTTTCGCTCCCCGCCGACCCTCCGCCATCACGGTAGAGATGGAGGGAAAGGGCGAACAGGGGTGATTGAATGGCTGATGTGGCGAGCGGCTCCGTGCTGCTCACGCCGAAATTCGATAACCTGACATCATCAATCGCCGACCAGCTTGACGGCGCTTTCTCCGGCGCATCCAAGATTGGCGGCAAGGCGGGCTCAGACGCTGGCGGCAAGTTCAGCTCCGGGCTATCCGCCAAGGCCGGTGCGGTCATGGGCCTTGTTTCGAGCGTCACGAGCAAGGCGTTCAACGCTATCTCAAATTCGCTGGGAAGTGCAATCGGTCGCGTCGACACCATGAACAACTTCCCCAAGGTCATGAAGAACCTGGGGTATTCAAGCGACGACGCCACGGCATCAATCAAGAAGATGAGCGCTTCTATTGACGGACTGCCGACCTCGCTTCCCGCGCTGACCGGCATGGTCCAGCAACTGGCCCCGCTCTGCGGCGGTCTGGACGAGGCTACAAACATCGGCATCGCGTTCAACGACATGTGCCTCGCATCCGGCGCATCGACCGCCGATGTTTCCCGTGCGATGCAGCAATACAGCCAAATCCTGAGTAAAGGCAAGCCTGAACTGCAAGACTGGAAGACCCTGCAAGAGGTCATGCCCGGTCAGCTCAACCAGGTTGCTAAGGCGCTCATTGGCCCTACTGCCAACTCAAAAGACCTGTACAATGCCCTAAAAGACGGCTCCATTACGATGGATGATTTCAACGCAGCCGTTCTGAAACTCGACCAAGAGGGCGTGGACGGATTCGCATCGTTCGCGCAGCAGGCCAAGGATTCGACGCAGGGCATCGGCACCGCGCTTGATAACATCTCAAACCGTGTGGCGAAAGCCGTTCAGACGATTATCAATGCGTTTGGGGCTGAAAACATCTCCGGCGCGATTAACGCCTTTAGCGGTAGCTTTGGCAAGACCGCTGATGCGATCGCTACGGTTATCTACGGCATCAAGGATGTTGTCTCAAAAGGCGTGAGCGGCATCGCTTCTGTTTTCGCCCAAATCAAAAGCGCGTTGCCTAGCGGTTTCCTTGATGGAATCGTTAACGCTTTCAACCAGCTTGCACCCGCTATCATGCCCGCTATCACGGCATTTACTCTGCTTTTGCCTGTTATGGGTGGAATGCAGAAGGTTTTTGGCATCGTATCTGGCTTCAAGTCGCTTGGCGCGGCGCTGTCTGCCGTTGCGGGCGGCCCTGTTGGCCTGATAATCGCTGCAATCGCGGCGGTCGTTGTTGGCCTTGCGGCGCTCTATAACACTAACGAGGACGTGCGCAACGCTATCAACTCTGCCTGGTCTGGTATCCAATCGGCGGCGGCCCAGGTGTGGCCTTACATCCAGCAGGCAGTTACCACGGCTTGCTCTGTGATTCAGGGCGCTGTCACCCAATACTGGCCCGTTATCCAACAGGTCGTAACGCAGGTAATGAGCGCTGTTAAAGATTTCGTCGTGGCGGCATGGCCGACGATTCAGGCGGCTTTCACCACGGCTTGCTCTGTGATTCAAAGCATCATCCAGGCTGTTTGGCCCGTGATTCAAGCCGTCGTTTCCGTCGTTATGAGCGCTATCCAGCTCATCGTTACGCAGGTCTGGCCCACGGTGCAGAACTACATCTCGATGGCGTGCCAGGTTATCATGGCCGTTATCAACGCAGTGTGGCCCGTGATTCAAACCATCATCACTACTGTGATGACCGTTATCATGGCGGTTATCTCCGTTGTGTGGCCGATTATCCAAACGGTATTCTCTACGGCGTGCGCCGTTATCGCCGCTGTAATCAATGCTGTGTGGCCCGTTATCCAAACGGTTATCACAACCGTTATGCAGGTCATTAACGCTGTTATCGGTACGGTGCTAGCGGCTATCCAAGGTAATTGGTCTGGCGTGTGGGAGGGCATTAAAGCCATTGCCTCCACGGTGTGGAACGGTATTAAGAATATCGTTAGCTCAGTTATCAACGCTATCTCAGGCATCATCAGCTCTGTGCTCGGCACCATCAAGGGCGCTTGGGATTCTTGTTGGAACGGCATCAAGAGCGCCTTTAGCTCGATTTGGAACGGCATCAAGAGCGCGGCCACATCCGGTGTCAACGCTGTGTACAACACGGTCAAATCGATTAAGGATAAAATTGTCGGATTCTTCGCCGGTGCTGGCTCATGGCTGGTCGAGTCGGGCAGGGCAATTCTTAACGGCCTGAAGGACGGCATCATGTCCGCTATCGGCTCGGTTACCTCGGCGGTGTCCAACGCCGTGGCGCAGGTGCGCGCGTACTTCCCGTTCTCACCGGCAAAGACGGGACCCTTCTCCGGACACGGATATACGACGTACTCAGGCCGCGCGCTCATGACCTCATTCGGCGAGGGAATCGGCGGCGCAGCATCCGGCGTCGTATCCTCCACTAAATCGGCCCTAAGCGATGTTCAGGAGCTCTTCGGCGCTAAAAGTCTGGCGTTTGCTGCCGACGCGAGCGTCACGGGCAATATCGCGGCACGGCGCGCAACGCCGGGCGGCGGTTACTCAATGCTGTCTATCGGCAACCTGAGCGTGGACGCGGGCGGCATACGCGATGAGGAAGTAGTCAACGCGATCAATACGATTGTCGGTTATGCACGACGCACGGCGGGGGCGATGTAATGCAGTACGGTAATACAGTCCAGCATTGGCGCGTTGGCATCGAGTATGGCATCACGTGGCAGTCTGACACGCAGGCAGACGTAACGTGCAAAACCTATTTCTGCTCTATCGCGTGGGGCTATGAAACGGGTGCTATCGGCACGGCAACGGTGAACGGAGAGAGTGCGAGCAGTGGCCGAATAAATGCCTATAGCCCGCGCGGCGGCACGGTTAACCAGCTGTTTGCCACGAAAACCGTTCGCGTCAATAAAAGCGCGAGTGGCTTCAATGTGCCCGTCTCGGGCGTTATGCAGCTGGTGGGCGGCTACCACAACGGCACGTCCAGCACGTCCGCCAACGTCTGGGTTCCGGCGATTAACTACAAGGCCCCGGCTGCGCCTACGGGCTTGGCGGTCGAGCGCGTATCCGACACGAGCCATAAGCTCACGTGGCAAAACGTCGTTAGCGATAGCCTCCACCCCGTTAGCGGCAACATCGTAAAGCGCTTGATGGATGACGGCACCACCGCCACCACCCTGTACGATTCGCGCGCAACGACGAATTACGACGATGGTTCGACCGAAGCGGGCCATAAGTACACGTATACCGTGTATTCGACGGGTGCAGGCGGCACGTCCGGCGCATCGAGCGCGGTTACCGTGTACACGTCCCCGCTTGCCCCGTCCATCAGCGCGGCGAAGGATACGATTTCGTCCGTGATGCTCACCATCACGAAAGCACCCGCATACGTCGATTCCTACGAGTGCCAAGTGACCGCCGATGCTGGCAAGACATGGACGGACAAGACGCTTATCGCATCCGGTAAGAATCTGCGCGACACGACCCCGCCCGCAGGCACCATCAAGTACCGTGTTCGCGCTGTCGTTGACGGTATCGCGGGCGCGTGGGGCGAATCCAGCACAATCGTCACGATTTGCCCGCCTTTCGCGCCCTCGCTAGGCGCGCTCAACTCGGCATATGCCACTGGGTCTAACGTTGTGATTACTTGGACGCGAAACCACCTGGACGGCACCGCTCAGAGCGCGGCGCAGGTGGATGTGGTCAAAGACGGCGCTTCACTCATCCATAACATTTCGGGCACGGCTTCAAGCTACACCATCGCAAACATGGCGAACGGTGCGTATCAGGTGCGAGTGCGCACCAAGGGCAAGCATGCCGATTGGGGCGAATGGAGCTCATACGCGAGCTTCACGGTCACCACTGCTCCGTCGCTGAGCGTCTATACGCCCGCCAAAAACGGCGTTATCAAGATGCTCCCGCTCGATATCGCATGGACGGCGAGCGACAAGACGGGCATCATGGCGCAGAGCATCACGATTGCCAAGGCTGACGGCACCGTACTTTACTCCGGCGCTCCCGACAAGGATTCGCGCAGACTCTCGCTCGACTCCGACGTTGGATTTACCAACAATACGAATTACGTGCTGACCCTCACGGTTAGCGCGGGCTCGACGCTGAGCGCAACCGCGACGGTTCCGTTTAGCTCCTCTTGGCAAACGCCGGACGCACCGATCGTCGATATCGAATACACCGATGGCATGGCCGCGACCATCCAGGTTACGGCTGCTAACACGACACCCAAAGCGGTTCGATTCGATATCGTTCGCATCGCGCCCGACGGCACAAGGCTCACTATCGGCAAAGACCTAACGAGCGGGCAGCAGTCAATTGACCGCCTACCACCGCTCAACGTTGAGTATAAATACGAGGTCACGGCGTACGCCGAGACCGACGCGCTGCTAAAGCTCAACGTGCCCACCATCACTAAGATGGATGGAGTGGCGTTCAATTTCGGCCCCGACGCTGCCACCGCTTGGATTGGCAAGCTCAACCCATCACATAGCAGGGATATCGAGCACAACGTAACGACCTATCACCTGCTCAACGGCTCGGATATGCCTACAGCGTGGCCGACGGGCGAAACCGATATTAGCGAGAGCTATAGCTTCTCGATTGATTCTGGCGATTTCGCGCGCATCGACGCTTTGGCGCGGCGTTATTACGAATGCTGGGTGCGCGACGCTTACGGCAATCGCTCATTCGGCGTAGTCAACTTCTCCACCTCCAGGGAATCGGTGGGGTGGTGGAAGCTGTCCGCAAAGCTCACTGTTTGCGCATGGGAGGAGCCTGTAAATGGCTGATGATTTTTGGCGGGGGCGCTTCAAAGCGTCTTATCGATTCATGCGCGTTGATAGGCGCACCGGTCTTGAAACGGGCAAAGTCGGCAATATCACGGGCGGTACGATCACACGCAATCAGGACACGTCCGTGCACGAGACCGCAAATATTGATTACGTTGGCTCGCTCGACATCGGCACCGACCTTTTGCGCATCTATCTCGACGCGGAATCTACGAGCGGCAACGATTCGCGCACGGTGGCGCTCGGAACGTTCCTAGTGTCTACTCCATCTATCGAGATTGACGGCGCAAAGCGAAGCGGCACAGCAGACCTCTACGGGCGCTTGCGAGAGCTTGCCGATGATGATTTCGACACGGCATATCAGGTGGATGCGGGCGAAAACGCAGTGGCGAAAGCTGCCGCAATCGCCCGCGCTGCCGGGCTTACCGTCGTGGCAGACCCATCCACGTACACGCTCACGGCACCCTGGACGTTCGGCGTATCGGGCGGCTCTGATTCCGTATCCGACAAGCTCAGCGCCATTAACAAGCTACTCGAAGCTGCCGGATTCAACGCGGCATACACCGACCCCATGGGGCGCGTTATCATGAGCCGTTATACGGCACAAGGACAGCGCCCGCTTGTCTGGGATTTCTCGGAAGGAGAGGGCTGCCACGTCTTGCCGCAAGCGACGGACGAGCTAGACCGCCTGGCAATCTCGAATGTCGTGCATGTTGATTACGCCACGCAGGAATCGAGCGTGCGCGGTACTGCCGTAGATGATGACCCTGATAGTGAATGGTCAACGGTGAGTGTCGGACGGCGCATCGTCAAAAGCTATAGCTACAGTTCATTGCCGGAAGGCACGACTGCGGACCAGGCTCAGGCGCTAGCTAACACGAAGGCACTCGAATTGCTAAAAAGCGCGCGATCAATTTTGCGACGTATTACCTTTACGACGATGTATGTGCCAATCAGTGTCGGCGATGCTCACGGATTCGAGTCATCCACCCTCAAAATCAATCGCAGGTATGCAGCGCGAAAGATTGACATTAGCCTAAAAGCTGGCTGCCCAATGAAAATCGAATCGCGTAATTTCGGCGAGGTGTAAATGATGGATTTGCTTACGTCTGCCATGGATGCTGGCGCGGCGCTTGCGGAGACGTTTAGCAAGCCCGTGAATACCGGGGCTAGCTTCACACGCTACGGTACCGTGGTCAAAAATAATGGCGCTACGCTTGACGTTGAGCTCTGCGGCGCGACGCTCGCGGCAGTGCCGATGCTCACGACGTGCGCGGGCGCACAGGCGGGCGATAGGTGCCTACTTACTGTGGATGGGCCGCTTGTGACTGTCACCGGAATCCTCGCAAACGCAGATAATGCGCATTACGTAAGGTATTTCTACGGCAACGACAGCACTAACGACGCGCCCGGATACTGCAAATATGAGAAGGTTGGGCGCATGGTCACGGTATCTTTCGGATGGAGTAAGACCGGCATTTTAGCAACATTGCCGGAGGGCGTTAGGCCCGTTATTCGTGTTACTGGCGTTTGCGTAATCATGGGCACTAACGTTTTCGGTCAAATAGACATTAGCCCGAAAGGCGTTATAGAGATCGTCAGCTCTACTAACAATTCGTATTGGGGCGGGTCATTGACGTTTTGCGTGGCTTAGTTATCTACCAAGCACGACAAGATAGTTAACGCGGAACATGCCGTTAATAATCCTGTTAGTGTAGAAACCGATTGTACCTTCTGGATAGAAGTACGTTCCGATGATTGCCGCTGCCTGCGCATTGATATCGCCGTTCATGCATGACACAAAATCCCAACCACTGCCACTATTTATGGCGCGGCCAAACCTCTTTTTCTGCTCCTCAGGTGATAGCCAGTTGAGCCAGTCACTGTTATTCATGTTCACAACGTCCGAACCTGTGAAAATATCGACATTGCCCTTTACGTAATGCGCACTATCGCTGTTCTGGGACGGCGCTCGGATACTGCCGGGGAAGGGAGGTGATGCGATGGACGCAGCAATCATCAACTCGGCCCTGTCGTGGTGCGTTGCCGCCCTTTTGGGGGCCGTTCTGGTGGCGCTGAAGCGGCTCTACAGCCTAATCCTTGCCAACCAAGAGGGCACTAAGACCCTGCTTCGCAGCAGGCTCTACGACATTCACGAGTGCACGGTCGAGAAGGGTTATTGCCCTGACGGTCGAAAGCGCGAGACCGAGCAGGTCTATACGGCATACCACGCGCTCGGTGGCAATGGAGTTGGAACGCAGTACTACCAAGAAATCTTGAGTGCGCCTGTGTGCGCGGAAAGGGGATAGTCAGATGACTACCGAAGATATTGTCCGCAAGTTGACCAGCCGCAAATTCTGGCTTTGCACCGCAGCCTTCTTGGGCAGCGTGGCAGCGAGTATCGCCGGAATCACCACTAACAATCAGACTGTCGCTATCATCGGCACGGTCTGTGGCGTGGTGAGCGCCGCCATCTATGCCGCAGCGGAGCAGGCGGTCGATGCGGCCCGCCTGAAAGCTGGTGGAGCGAATGACCGAGACTAAGCGCAAGCTGCCGCTCCGCAGCGCCTTTACCGTCATTCTCGCCCTCGTAGCGGCCCTCGCCGCCCCGTGCGGCGCGGAAGCCTACCAGAGCGTCAACAAGTACGTATCCAACGGCCACGGCTACCTCAATGCGTCTTACCTTGTAATCCATGAGACGGCTAACCCCGGCGCTTCTGCCTACAACCATACGCTACTTTGGTCGCGCAACGGCACCTACGCCGTCCACCACGTGATGGAGCTTGACGGTTCCACGGTCTACAACACGGTTGCCGAGAACCGCCTTTGCTGGCACGTTGGCAACGGCAATAGGTACACAATCGGAATCGAGCTGGCGCACGCCACCAACGCCGCCGACTTCGCCAAGCAGTGGAATGAAGCCGTGAAGTGGGCGGGGGACGAGCTCCGCGCCCATGGATGGGATACATCCCGTTTGCTAAGCCACTATGAAGCGGCGCAACGCTGGGGCGGCAGCGACCATACCGACCCGAACGGCTATTTTCGCGCCTACGGAAAGACTTGGGTCGATTTTAAACAGGCAGTCGCCGCTTACCTCGGTTCCGGCTATGTCGCGCCCATCGCGCCGACAGATGGCAATGGAGGCACTGTGGCATCTCCCACCACCACGGCTAAGACCGGCTCCGGCTTCGGCGGCACCTACCGCTGCAATACCGGTCGCCTGAACGTGCGCACCTCGCCGTCCATGTCTGGCACTGTCGTGGCTGGTTATAGCTACGGTCAGACCGTATCGTTGGACGATTGGTATTGCATCTCGAACGGTTACGTCTGGGGCCGTTACACAAGTTATTCGGGTCATACTCGCTATATCGCGGTCGGCAAGCCCACCGGCGGCTACGATCCGAACGATTACCTCGTCCGTGTTGGAGCGGCTCAGTCCACCTCTGCACAGGCACGCCCGGCTCAGTCTGGCTACCGCGCAGGTCGTTACCGCGTCGTTGTCGGTACGCTCAATGTCCGCTCGGGCGCTGGCACCGGCTACGGCGTGGTCACTAGCTACCGCTACGGTCAGACCGTTAGCTTGGACGGTACGTTCGTTACGTCAGGCGGGTACGTCTGGGGCCGTTACACGAGCTACAGTGGGCGCGTACGCTGGATTGCCGTCGGCACCACCTCCGGCGTAGCCTACGCTCGCGCCTGCTAGGAGTGTTGATGTCCGCATTGGCCGCAGCACAAAAGGTTGCGGCAGGCCCTCGCCCTTCGGGGCGGGGGCGCACTTGATTAAAGGGGTGAAAAGAAGATGGAGCAAGGCATATACAGGGGAACGACCCCGAGCATCACGCTCAACGTCAAGGGCGTTGATTTATCGAACGCGAGCGTCTGGCCCACGGTGATTGTAACAGTCGTGAATGACCGCAGCGCTGTTGACATGAACCGCGACAAGCTCGTGATCGCAAGCACGGACGCGGGCTGTTCAGTGACCTTCGCGCTCACTCAGGCCCAGACGCTTTCGATGCACAAACTGCGAAAGACCATGGTTCAGCTCAGGGCCAAGGATGCGGACGGGCACGCGATAGCTTCGCCCGTAGCAAGCGTCGAGGTTGAGGACGTGATAAAGGACGGCGAGATTTGATGATGTCAAATCAAGGAATAGCGATTGACATCGACCTGACGTCCAGACCATCAATCGAAATGGATATGTCGCAGACGGTAAGCGTCATGGGCGAGCTGAACTATCCGATGTACGAAGGCCCATACGACGCGACGCCTACGGTAGACGGCCTGAAACTTGCGACAAGACGCAGGTCAATGAGCAAGGACGTAAGCGTCGAGCCTATCCCAATAGGCTCGGTAAGCAACTCAAGTGGCGGCAGAACCGTCACGATAGGGTAGATTGCAGATTGGAGCAATTGAAATGGCAGAGAATCAAAACGTAAACAAGGTTGTCTATGGCGGTCAAACCCTCATTGACCTTACCGCAGACACGATTACGGCTGGAGACCTCGCCGTCGGCGTCACCGCGCACGACAAGAGCGGCGCGGCAATCACTGGTACCGACACGCGCGACTCGGACACGAGCAAGGACACGGCGGCGGTAGCGGAAATCCTCGCTGGCAAGACCGCCCACGCACGAGGTGCGCAGCTCGTCGGAACGATGAAGAACAACGGCGCGGCTGGTGTCACCGTATCATCCAAGGATGGTGCCATCATCCCGCAGGGCTACCACGACGGCAGCGGCAAGGCCACGATTGACGAAGCTTCCGCGACCGCTCTCGTGGCCGGAAACATCAAGCAGGGCGTCGCAATCCTTGGCGTCACCGGCTCCTATGCGGGCGAGGCGGCAAAGCTTCAGACCAAGAGCGTGACGCCTTCCATGACTGAGCAGACAGTAACGGCAGACACGGGCTATGACGCGCTTTCTTCCGTTACTGTCGCAGCCATTCCCTACACCGAGACCGACAATTCCGCTGGAGGCAAGACCGTGACGATTGCGGGGGTGTAGCGCATGGCGATTAACAAAGTCGTCTATGGGACAACAGTCCTCGTTGACTTGACCTCGGACACCGTCGACGCGGCACATCTCGCAAAGGGACGCACGGCCCACGACGCTGGCGGTAACCTCATTGTCGGTACCCTCGAACAGCAAGGGTCTGACAACCTTCTGAGTGGTGTCACGCCAAGCCTTCTCAATGGGGCGACGCAGAGCGGGAAGGCATACGTAATCCCGGCTGGAGGAGCGTACGGCACAGATTACATCGAATATCGGCTGGACATTCCGACGCAGAAGCCCGATGCGGTATATTGCTTACTTGCATATGGCAAGTCGCAATCAGGCTATCGCTCGCTGTCGGCGGAACTTCACTCCGATGGCGGCGTTTCTTCTGGCTCAAGCTCGCTTCTTTTCACCGCCACACCTTCCGTTAAAGCTGTAAGCTTCGACCTTACATCTGGCGCAAAGCCAACGAAGCTTGTCATTAAGGCTGCCAGCAGCAGCGGGGAACAAGTGGACATTTCTAAAGTCATGCTCATGGCGCTAGATGTCTGATGGACATGAGCATGACGCAGTACAAGTCATGCCTTGTCGGTACGTTCCGAGACGATTAAAAATCATCCACCTACTACTACCCCTCTCCACCTTATGGTGGGGAGGGGCCTTTTTTGTTTTGCCGCCGTCCGCGTCCTAACTCAGTCCATAAGTTCTGAAATATGCACTACTATGGAGACCTATGGAAACGTATAACTGCACTATGGAGCACTATGGAGACCTTTAGGACACTTATCTACTACTTCGCCGAGGACTAAGGACGCACGGCGCGCATGGCAGGCTCCCGGACATATCGCACGAAGGTGCTCGTTCTCGACAAAACCAAGCTCAAAGAGACGGACCTGATCCTGACGATGCTTGACGAGCGGGGTCGGCAGGTGCGTGCCGTGGCTAAGGGCGCACGTAAGCCCGGCGGTCGCCTTGCGGCCCGCTGCGAGCTCTTCTGCACCGTTGATATGCTATTGGCGCATGGCCGCTCGCTCGACGTTGTTTCTCAGGCGGAGCTTATTGAGGCGCCGCTCGGTGCTGCTCCTGACTACGAGACGACCTGTGCCGCCAGCGCGATTGCCGAGGTTGCGCGTGTGTGCTCGTTCGAGGATGCCGAGGATCCATTTACCTTTGCCATTACGCAGCGGGCGCTCACGCTTGTCGGTAGCGGGCTCGGTCCGGCACACATGGACCTGCTCGTGGCGGCCTTTGTCTTTAAACTGCTGTCGCACGTTGGTTACCGACCCGATTTCTCGGCTTGTGTCTCGTGCGGCGATCCCATGCTCTCGCATTTTTCGGCCCAAGCCGGCGGGCTTCTGTGCGGGTCGTGCGCGTCGAGCGTTCCGGGTGCCGAGCTGGTGTCGACCGGCGAGGTCGCATGGCTGCGCGCCCTCATGTCCATGACCTTCGATGCTCTCATGGCCGAGAGGATCGACCCCCATACCGCAGCCTTTTTGCTGGGGCTTTCGCATGTTTGGGCTGCGACGCACGCCGATCAGCGCCTCCGTGCGATGGAATTCATGTTGGGTCGGTGATGATGCGCAGGGGCGGGCTGCTTGTGGTAACATACCGACCTGTTGGTACCTCGACCTTGGTTGCTCGCTCCACCGGCGGCTTCCCAGTCCGAGGCGAATCGAGTCGCCCGCGGGCGACGTAAAACGAAAGGTGAAACAATGACTGTTTCCAAAGAGCGCAAGGCGGAGCTGACTGCCCAGTTCGGTAACACCCCGGTCGACACCGGTAACCCCAAGGTTCAGGTCGCCATCCTGTCCGAGCGCATCAAGGAGCTGACCGAGCACATGAAGTCCCACCAGAAGGACTTCCATACCCGTCGTGGCCTGCTCATGCTCGTCGGCCGTCGTCGTCGTCTTCTCTCCTACATCAAGAAGAACGACATCGTCGAGTACCGTGAGCTCATCAAGGCTCTGGGCATCCGCGACAACATCCAGTAAGGATTTGTACATGCTAAGAGCGTCCTGCGCAGCGGGGCGCTCTTTTTGTGTAAGGGCGTGAACAATCACGCTCTGAAGCGTGGCGGGGGCAGGGGGCCCGCGTCACATGAGAAGCCCGCAGGCAAGGGGCCTGTGGGGTAAGGAGAACAATGACACTCGTATCCAAGACCTTTGAGCTGTACGGCAAGACCTACACCTTTGAGTCGGGCGAGCTTGCCAAGCAGGCCACCGGCGCCTGCCTGGTCAAGCAGGGCGACACCACGATGCTCGACACCGTGGTCGTCTCCAAGGAGCGCAAGAACTACGACTTCTTCCCGCTGACCGTCGACTTCAACGAGAAGATGTACGCCGCCGGCCGCATCCCGGGTGGTTACCTCAAGCGTGAGGGCCGTCCCAGCGAGAAGGCCACGCTCACCGCGCGCATGATCGACCGTCCGATTCGCCCGAGCTTCCCGGACGGCTTCCGCAACGAGGTGCACATCGTCGCCACCTCGCTCGTCGCCGATCAGGTCAACCCCTTCGACGTCATCAACGTCATGGGTGCTTCCCTGGCTATGACGCTCGGTGGCGTGCCCTTCGAGGGTCCGCTTGCCTGCGTGCGCATCGGCCGCAACGTGGAGACTGGCGAGTTTATCGTCAACCCCACCTACGAGGAGCGCGAGAACTCCGATCTGGACCTGGAGCTGGGCGGCTCTGCCGACTTCATCTCGATGGTCGAGGCCGGCGCCGAGGAGATCTCCGAGGACGACATGCTCGCCGCCATGAAGTTTGGCCAGGAGGCCCTTGCTGCTTTCTGCCAGGCCCAGGACGAGTTTGTCGCCGAGTGGGAGCAGGTCAACGGCCCCATCGTCAAGAAGGAGTACCCGCTCGACCAGCCCGTCGAGGAGGTCCAGGAGCGCATCTTCGCCCACTACGACGAGATGACGGCCGCCCTTCGTGATGCCGACAAGCTCTCTCGTATCGGTAAGGTTGAGGCTCTGAAGGAGTCCATCCGCGCCGAGTTTACCGAGGAGGAGCAGGCCGCTTGGGAGCGCGAGATCCCCGTGGCGCTCAAGAAGCTCGAGAAGAAGGCCATGCGCACCATGGTCGTCGAGACTGGTGAGCGCGTCGACGGCCGTGCCGCCGATGAGATCCGTCCCATCATGGTGAAGGACAACTACCTGCCGCTCGTTCACGGCTCCGGCCTGTTCCAGCGCGGCCAGACCCAGGTGCTTTCCGTCCTGTCGCTCGGCATGCTCAACGAGGGCCAGCGTCTGGATACCATCGAGCCCACCGAGGGCAAGCGCTATATGCACCACTACAACTTCCCGCCGTTCTGCACCGGCGAGACCGGCCGCATGGGCAGCCCCAAGCGCCGCGAGATCGGCCATGGCAACCTGGCCGAGCGCGCCCTGCTTCCGGTGCTCCCCGACGAGAACGAGTTCCCCTACGCCATCCGCGTCGTCTCCGAGGTCATGGAGTCCAACGGCTCCTCTTCGATGGCTTCGACCTGCGGCTCCACGCTCGCCCTTATGGACGGCGGCGTGCCCATTAAGCGCCCGGTCTCCGGTATTGCCATGGGCTTGATCCAGGAGGAGGGCAAGACCGTGGTCCTGTCCGACATCCAGGGTCTCGAGGACTTCCTGGGCGACATGGACTTTAAGGTCACCGGCACCACCGAGGGCATCACCGCCCTCCAGATGGACAACAAGGCCACCGGCCTCACCTTCGACATCTTGGCCCGCGCCCTGCAGCAGGCCAAGGAGGGTCGCGCCTTCATTCTGCAGAAGATGCTCGATGTGATCCCCGAGCCGCGCCACACCACGCGCAGCACCGCTCCGCGCATCGTCTCCATTCAGGTTCCGACCGACAAGATCCGCGACGTCATCGGTTCCGGCGGTAAGGTCATCCGCGGCATCCAGGACGAGACCGGCGCCTCGGTCGACATCCAGGAGGACGGCACCGTCTTTGTCGGCGGCACCGGCGAATCCGTCGACCAGGCCGTCGAGCGCATCAAGCTCATCATCAAGGTTCCCGAGCCGGGCGAGGAGTACACCGGTCGCGTGGTCTCCATCCAGCCCTTCGGCGCCTTCGTGAACCTGCTGCCCGGTAAGGACGGCCTGCTGCACATCTCCCGCGTCGCCAAGGGCCGCGTGGAGAAGGTCGAGGACGTCCTCAACGTCGGCGACGAGGTCAAGGTCGTCGTCATCGAGGTCGACGATCGCGGTAAGATCTCGCTCGATCGTCTGGATAAGCCCGAGGCCCCGGCACGTGCTGAGGGTGCCTCCGAGGGCGACGGTGAGCACTTCCAGCGTCGTGAGCGTCCGCGTCGCGAGCGCTCCGAGCGCAACGACCGTCCGCGCCGTCCCGGTGACAATGGAGGCCGCAAGCCCCGCCGTCACCACGACGCCGAGTAACAGCCGTACATAATCAGCTCAACAAGGGCGACTCCTAAGGGGTCGCCCTTTTGCTATTCCCGGCGGGGTCCGCGGGTAAAGTTTCCTGCTCTACAGTCCTGCTCGCACGGAGAGCACATTAAGTGCTCTCCGGCTCGTGCGGAACTCGCGATAAACTTTACCCGCGGCCCCCGCCGGGAATAGCAAAAGGGCTGGTTGGTGCCGCTCGCTATTGAGTTAGACAGTCTATTCAGTAGTCAGATTTCAGATCTGTAGATAGCCGCAGCAGCATTTCCTCAGATAAAACCTACCTAAATAAACCTGTCTCTTATTGGTAGGTCTGGTCTCAGCGGGCCCGGCACGGGCTAAGTTTATCGCGAGTTCCGCACGCAAAGGAAAGCACTTAATGTGCTTTCCGTCTTGCGCAGGACTGTAGAGCAGGAAACTTAGCCCGTGCCGGGCCCGCTGAGACCAGACCGGCGAGGTACACAGGTTCAGATGGGGCTTTGATGCATGGGTGGTCTGTTGGTGGGCAAATGGGTATCATACTGTGGTTATTGCATCGACTCTGTGATGCTTTGTTGTACGTTCCCGGCGGTCGGTTTGCCAGAAGCGCCCCGTCGGTTGTTCCAGACCCGTTTCGAAGAAAGGAAACCACACGAACCTATGGCAGCTAAAAAATCATCTCCCTTGAAGATCATTCCGCTCGGCGGCCTTGACGGCATCGGCAAGAACATGACGGTCTTCGAGTGCGGCGACGACATGGTGCTCGTTGACGCCGGCCTCATGTTCCCCGACGACTCTCAGCCCGGTATCGACCTGGTGCTTCCCGACTACACCTATGTCCTGGAGAACGAGGAGAAGCTCCGCGGCATCATCGTCACCCACGGCCACGAGGACCACACTGGTTCGCTTCCGTACCTGCTGCAGGATCTCAACAACAAGGTGCCCATCTTCTCGAGCAAGCTGACGCTCGGTTTTATCGAGGGCAAGCTCTCCGAGTTCCGCATCCGCGCACCTAAGTTCCGCGAGGTCAAGGGCGGAAGCCATGTCAATCTCGGTGGCATCTCGCTCGATTTCTTCTCCATGACGCACTCCATTCCGGGTGCACTGGGCGTGTTCATTCGCACCAACCAGGGCACCGTTATGCACACGGGTGACTTTAAGCTCGATCAGACGCCCATCGACGGCGTCACGCCCGACTATGCCGCCATCAGCCGCTTTGCCAAGCAGGGCATCGACCTGCTGCTTTCCGACTCCACCAACGCCACGGTTCCGGGCTTTACCAAGTCCGAGGCCGAGGTTGGTCCCAACCTGCTGCATGCCATCAAGAACGCCCCGGGTCGCGTGTTCGTCGCGTCGTTCTCGAGCCACATCCATCGCCTGCAGCAGATCTGCGACGCCGCCCGCAAGTGCGGCCGCAAGGTCGTCGTGACTGGACGTTCCATGCTCACCAACACCCGCGTGGCGCGCGAGTTGGGCTACCTCAACATCGACGATGCCGATATCATTGATGCCTTCGATATCGATAACCTGCCCGACGACAAGATCGTCGTCATGTGCACCGGTTCGCAGGGCGAGCCGCTGTCGGCCCTGTCCCGCATGGCCAACGGCGAGCACAAGACGCTTTCTATCCACGAAGGCGATACCGTCATTCTCTCGGCAACTCCCGTTCCCGGCAACGAGAAGGCCGTTCAGCAGGTCGTCAACAGCCTGGCCAAGCTTGGCTGCGACGTCTGGGATAAGTCCCGCGCCCTCGTTCACGTCTCGGGGCACGGCAGCCAGGAGGAACTCAAGCTCCTCATGGCCATGGCCAAGCCCACCTACTTTATGCCGGTTCACGGCGAGGCCGTGCATCTGCGCGCCCATGCCCAGCTTGCTCGTAAGATGGGCATCAAGGATGATCACATCTTTATCCTCGATAACGGCGACACGCTCGAGATGCGTGGCGGTATCGTCAAGCGCGGTACGCCCGTCGAGTCCGGCGTCGTCTATGTTGACGGTCTGCGCATCGGCGACACCGACCCCATTGTCCTGCGCGATCGCCAAAAGCTCGCCAATGACGGTATGGTCACGGCCGTTGCCATCGTCTCGCTCAAGCATAAGAAGATCGAGGCTATCGAGTTCTCGGGCCGCGGTGTTTCGTTTGCCATCGACGACCAGTTCTCCGAGGATGCCTCAGCAGCCATCATGAAAACGATCGAGAAGGGTAAGTTTACCTTTACCAGCAGCGGCTCCGATGCCATTCGCAAAGCCGTGCGCGATTCGCTCTCCAACTTTATCTGGAGCCGTACGCGCACCCGTCCGATGATTATCCCGGTCGTCATGGAGGTTTAGTTTGGCGCGCGGATCTGCACAAAACGCCAAAGGCAACAAAGCCAACAACCAACCGGCATCTGCTAAGGGTGCCGGTTCCCATCTGCGTGCCAATAAGGGCCACGAGTCCGAGTTCGATGAGTTCGAGTCCCTGGTCGAGCCTTCGGCCAATCGCGATATCGCCGGCGTGGTCATTGCCGTTTTGGCGATTGCGTCCTTTATTGCCGTGATTTCCCCGGCAACGGCGCCCGTGACAGCTGCGGTTGCCGGTTTCTACCACCTTGGCTTTGGCCTGGGCGCCTACGTGCTGCCGATCGTCATCTTGCTGTTTGCCGCCACGCTCTTTTTGGGTGAGGACTCGCCGCTCAACATTCGCTCGGTCGCGGGTGGCGCCGTGGTGTTTGTGGCCATTGTCTCTATCCTGTCGCTGATGGTGCCGGGCACGAGCGATTCGTGCGACCTCATGTTTACGCCGCAAAACCTATCTGCGTCGGGCGGCTACATTGGCGCCTTTATCGCAAGTACCTTGCAAAACGCCCTGGGTAAACCTATTGCCATGGTTGTCTTGCTTGGGCTTGTCGTCGTTGGCCTGGTCATTATCGGCTTTTCGGTGGGCGGCGTTTTGCGCTCCGCACGCGATCGCGCCGCCGATTTTGCCGAGCGCCGTCGTGCCGATGTCAATGTGAGCCCGTGGGGCGACGAAGAGGCCCTGTCGGTTCCCGGCGTCGCCCGTCCGCACCTGAGCATTCTGCGCCAGAAGGGAACTGATGCCGCGGTGACCACGGTCATGGGAGGCGATGCCGACCCGGTTTTGGATGACGACGAGGACGATGACCCGTTTGTCGACGTGTCCGAGGCCGTGGAGGCCGAGCGCGCTAAGACCACGCTGCTGCCGCGTCGTCATGCCAAGAAGGGCAAGGCCGCGCCCAAGCTCAACACGAGCGAGCCCGACCCGTCTTGGTCCGATAGCGAAATCGAACTCACCGAGGGCGATGACGAGGACGACGAGACTCCGCTCGAGACCGCCAAGACAACCTTGCTGCCGCGTCGCCGTGCCAAGGCAGGACAGGTCACCGGACAGTTTTCGATAGAAGACGACCCGGACAATGCTGACGAGTCAGAACCGCCGTTTGCCGTGAATCCCGTTTCGGCAGCTCCGCAGATTCCCGACTTCCTAAAGCATCCCAAGGTTGCCGATGCCTCCAGCTCTACGACTTCAGCTGCTCCTGTTGCAGTCGGTGATGGGGGAGCGGACGGTACTGCTGCCGGTGTCGAGGGCGAACAAGAGGACGGCCTCAAGCTCCCGCCGCTCGAAATCCTGCACGCCAATCCGCAGTCGGCGTCCTCCGCGTCTTCTGATAAGGAACTGGAACAGACTGCCGAGTCGTTGCAGTCTACCCTGCTCGAGTTTGGCCGTAGCGCTCGCGTCGTCGGCTGGATTGCCGGCCCCACGGTCACGACCTTTAAGCTGCAGCCCGGCGAGGGCGAGCGCGTGAGCAAGATCTCGAGCCTCGAGGACGATATCGCGCTTTCGCTTGCCGCCCAGTCGGTGCGCATTTTCGCGCCGATTCCCGGCACCTCGCTCGTGGGCATCGAGATCCCCAATCGCAAGCGTCAGAACGTCAACCTGGGCGACGTGCTTCCCTATGTGAAGGGTGGCCCGCTCGAGCTGGCCATCGGTCGCGATGCCGAGGGCACTCCGGTTGTCGCCGACCTCGCTAAGATGCCCCACTTGCTGATTGCCGGTACCACCGGTTCCGGTAAGTCGGTCATGATCAACTCCATCATCACGACCTTGCTCATGCGCGCTCTTCCCGAGGACGTTCGCCTGATCATGGTCGATCCCAAGCGCGTCGAGCTTGCGGGCTATAACGGCCTGCCGCATCTCTACGTGCCCGTGGTGACCGAGCCCAAGCAGGCTGCCAGTGCACTTCAGTGGGCCGTGTCCGAGATGGAGCGTCGCCTGAAGGTGTTCGAGCGCCTCAACGTTCGCAAGATCTCGACGTATAACGAAAAGCAGGCCGCCGGCGAGTTTGAGCATTACGATAACCCACCGCAAAAGATGCCCTACCTGGTCATCATCATCGACGAGCTTTCGGACCTGATGATGGTCGCCGGCAAGGATGTCGAGGCCTCGATCGTCCGTATCGCCCAGCTGGGCCGCGCCGCCGGTATTCACCTTATCGTGGCTACGCAGCGCCCCAGCTCCAACGTGGTGACGGGCCTTATTAAGGCCAACATCACCAACCGTATTGCTTTTAACGTGGCTACGGGCATCGATTCCCGCGTCATTATCGACCAGATGGGCGCCGAAAAGCTTACTGGTTTGGGCGACATGCTGTTCTCCAAGGTCGACTGGGGCAAGCCCCGCCGTATCCAGGGCTGCTTTGTCTCGGACGATGAGATCAACGAGATCGTCGAGTTCGTTAAGTCGCAAAGCGAGCCCGACTATCACGAGGAGATTCTGTCTGCTGTGGCGCCCGCTTCCATGTCTATGGCTGGTGGCGGCGGCATTGTTCGCACGGGCGTTGCCGAGCCGCAAGATGACGACCCGCTTATCTGGGAGGCCGCCCATATTGTGGTGGAATCGCAGCTTGGCTCCACATCTGGCCTGCAACGCCGCCTTAAGGTTGGTTATGCGCGTGCCGGGCGTATTATGGACATGCTGGAAGAGAAGGGTGTCGTCGGCCCACCCGACGGCTCTAAGCCGCGCGAGGTCCTGCTGGATGAGGAGGGGCTTGCCGCGCTGGAGTCTGTCGACGCCGAGATGGCACGTGAAGATCGTGAGTTTGGAGGATTCTGATGGCTGCACGCTTTGGTGACATGCTGCTCGAGCAGCGTCGCCGGATGGGCCTTTCCATCCAGCAGGTCGCCAACACCATCAAAATCAGGCCGCAGATCATCGAGTTTTTCGAGACCGGTAACTTTGCATCGATGCCCCCGCGTGGCTATGCGCAGGGCATGATTTCGAGCTACGCTCGTTTTTTGGGGCTTAACCCGCGCGAGGTCGTCAACGCTTATTTTGACGACCTCATGGCATATGAACGCGAGACCTCGCAGCAGGGCGGTCGTTTTCAGGATGCTGCCGGCTACGTTAACTCGCGTTCGTCGGTCGATAACGGACGCTTTCTGATGGTTCAGGGAGGACGCTCGACGCGGTACGGCCAGCGTCCTCCGCAGGCTGGTTATATCACCGAGACGGGCTCTAGCGAGGAGATTCGTTCTCAGCGAGATCGCTTTCGCAGTACGCCCATGCCGGATGACCGCGCGCTTCCCGCCGCTCGCGGGTTGAGTCGCGATCCTCGCGCCGGTTACGGCGACGGTGGCTACTCCGGTCGCGGTTATCGCGGAGTTTCTGCCGGGCGTTCCCGCGGTGGATATGCCGACGCCGATACCACGCAGGTGACGCCGCGCCTCCGTTCCCAATCGCAGCCTTACGGGCAGCGCTCTTCGGCGCCTCGCTCTGACCAGCGTGGCTATCAGAACCGTGGTGAGCTTGCGCCGCGTTCGGGCCAGCGTGGCTCACAGCGCCAGGGCGGCTATCGTGGTCGTCCCGATAGCGGTCGCGGCCGTATGCCGCAGGGGAATGGCCGTGGCGGCTCCAATCGCGGACGCGGCGGTGGACGTGCTCCTCAGAACAATGGTCTCGATCCGCGCATCATCTACGCCGGCATCGGTGCCGTGGCACTTTTGCTGATTTTGCTCATCGTGGTCCTCCTGCGTGGCTGCGGCTCTTCTGCACCCGAGCCGACGCCCGAGACGCCCGCGGCCACCAAGACGACGACCAAGAAGTCTTCCAAGAAGACCGAATCCGTTGATGAGGATGAAGGCACCGACGATGCGACGGATTCTGCCGATTCCGATGCCGCCAAGGCGACGGTAAAAAAGGAAGAGGACGAGGTCATCAAGGTCAAGGTTTCCGTTGCCAAGGGCAAGACCGCCTGGATTGAGGTCAAGGTCGACGGCAAATCGGTCTACGGCGCCCAGGCGACCGGTCCCTTTGAGCAGGAGTACACGCCCGAGTCCTCGATCGAGATCACCACGTCCAAGCCCTCCGATGTCACGGTTACCAAGAACGGTGAAAAGGTCCGCTATGACACCAAGACATCGGGCGTGGCGCGCGTGACCATTACCGTTCCCAAGAAGGAGTCCACAGACTCCAAGGACGGCGAGGGTAACGACGGCACCGATACTGCCGACGGCACCGACGCCCAGTCTGCCGACGGCGCCGATGCTCAGTCTGCCGACGGCACCGACACGGCATCCGACGGCCAGGCAGCAAACGATTAGTTGACTATTCGTACGACAGCTACTAAGGCTCCCCGTACCGAAAGGAAGAACCATGGCTAAAGATTCCAGCTTCGACGTTGTGTCCGAGGTCAATATGCAGGAGGTCGATAACGCTTTCCAGCAGACCACTCGCGAGATCTCTCAGCGCTATGACCTCAAGGACTCCGGCGCCTCCATCGAGCTTTCGAAGGGCGACAAGCTCTTTACGATCAATGCCCCGGCCGATTTCGTCTCCAAGCAGATCGTCGACGTGCTGAGCTCTAAGCTCATCAAGCGCGGCATCGACCTCAAGGCTGTCTCCTGGGACGCGCCGCAGGCGGCTTCGGGCGGTACCGTGCGCGTGCTCGGTCACATCGTCGAGGGTATCGACCAGACGACTGCCAAGAAGATCAATAAGGACATCAAGGATCAGAAGCTCAAGGTCAAGGTGACGATTGAGGCCGACAAACTGCGTGTTTCCTCTGCTTCCAAGGATGCGCTGCAGACCGTGATCCAGTTCCTGCGCGACCAGGACTACGGTCAGCCGCTGCAGTTCACCAACTACCGCTAATTCTTTCGAAAGGACCGCTCTCCAACATGGATACTCCGTTGGGCTCCGTGCTCTATATCACCCTCGGGTGCGCCAAGAACGAGGTCGATACCGACCGTATGCGTTCGCTGCTGACTGCCGCAGGCTACGAGGAGGCATTCGATCCACAGGATGCCGATATCGCCATCGTCAATACGTGCTCGTTCCTTGCCTCTGCAACGTCCGAGAGCATCGAGACCACGCTCGAGCTTGCCAACGAGGTGCAGGACGGCGTTCGTTCCTGCCCGATCGTCATGTGCGGCTGCGTGCCGTCACGCTACGGCGACGACCTACCCGACGAGCTGCCCGAGGTCGCGGCCTTTGTGAAGGCCGACGAGGAAGACGGCATCGTGGCGGTTATCGATGACGTGCTGGGTGTTGAGCGCGAGATTGCCGCCTATATTCCGCAGGTCAAGCGCACCGTCGAGGGCGCTGTCGCCTATGTCAAGATCTCCGATGGCTGCAACCGCTTCTGTAGCTTCTGCATGATCCCGTATATCCGCGGTCGTTATCACTCGCGCAATGCCGAGAGCATTATCTCCGAGGTGCGCGACCTGGTCGCCGGTGGCGTGCGCGAGATCGTTCTGATCGGTCAGGACACGGGCATCTGGGGTACCGACTTTGCCGACGAGGACCTCGCTGAGGGCGCGCCGCGCAATCTGGCGCAGCTGCTGCAGGCCGTTGATGAGGCGGTGCGTCCTCATAACGTGTGGGTCCGCGTACTCTACCTGCAGCCCGAGGGCATGACCGACGAGCTTATCGAAACCATTCGCGATACGCCCGAGGTGCTGCCCTATATCGATATCCCCGTGCAGCACTGCGACGCGCGCATCCTCAAGGCCATGCGCCGCTCCGGTTCGCGCCAGGAGCTCGAGGACCTGTTCCGCGACCTGCGCGAGCGCATCCCCGGTATCGTGATCCGCTCCACGGCCATGGTAGGGTTCCCGACCGAGACCGACGACGAGTTCCGCGATCTCATTGACTTTATGGACACCGTCGGCTTTGACTACACGAGCGTCTTTGCCTACTCGCAGGAGGAGGGCAGCCTGGCTGCTAAGATGGAAGGTCAGGTTGACGAAGAGGTTAAGCTCGAGCGCGCCCAGGAGGCCATGGACCTGGCCGAGTCGCTCGGTTTTGCTGCAACTGCCGCACATGTGGGCGAACGCGCCCAGGTGATCGTCGACGGTATCGAGGAGACCGAAGACGGTGCCGAGCTCATCGGACATGCCTGGTTCCAGGCGCCCGATTCCGATGGCGCGGTGCATCTGGATGCCAGCGAGGCATCTGTGGGCGATATTCTGACGGTCGAGTTTACCGATAGCTTCTGCTACGAGCTTATCGGTCATGTTGTGGAGTAGGAGAGCGTCGTGGCTAACGAGAGCAATAAGGAACTGACGAGTGTTTGGACGCCCGCCAACATCGTGACGTGCGTGCGCATCGTCTTCATTCCGGTGTTCATGATCGTGTCGGCGCTGTCTCACACAAGCGTTGCCGGTACGGATTTGAGCACCTTCGACGGCCCGCTCGCCGCTGCCGCCTTTGTTCTGTACGTCATCCTGTCGTGCACCGATAAGGTTGATGGCTACCTGGCTCGTTCGCGCAACGAGATCACCGACTTCGGTAAGTTCCTGGATCCCATCGCCGATAAGTTGCTCGTGTTCTCGGCTCTGCTTCTGTTCTTGGATTTTGGTACCGTAACCGTGTGGTCGGTGTTCATTATCTTGTTCCGCGAGCTGCTGGTGAGCGCCCTGCGCATGGTCGCGAGTGCGGCCGGTGTGGTCGTTGCCGCCGATAAGCTTGGCAAGTACAAGACGGCGACCACGATGGTCTCTATCTGCGGCTATCTGTGCGTCTTTGCGATGGCCGGTCTTCAGCTGGGGCCGGTGTCGCTGCTGCTCGGTGTCTATTCGGTGTCGCGCTTCCTGTACGTCATCGCCGTGATTTTGACCATTGTCTCGGGTGCCCAGTACTTCTGGAACTGCCGTAAGATCGTCTTTTCGGTCTAGGTCCTGGTGGGTATGACGGAGTCTTATTTGCAGATCGCCGCAAACAACGAGGAGTTGGCGCGCGATATTGTCGAGCGCGCGAGTGCCCGTGGTGTGACGGTGTCGACGGCGGAGTCGCTGACGGCGGGCATGATCGCCTCGACGATTGCCGATATCCCGGGTGCCTCGGCGGTGCTTCGTGGCGGTGCGGTGACCTACTGCGATGAGATCAAACATCGCGTGCTCGGCGTCGAGCAGGAAACGCTCGATCGGTTTAGTGCCGTGTCGCATCAGACGGCGCGCGAGATGGCCGCGGGCTCGCTTGAACTCTATCAGAGCGATATTGCCGTAAGCGCAACGGGCTACGCTGGGCCCGGTGGTGGCACCGAGCAAGACCCTGCCGGCACGTTCTATATTGGCTGGGCGTATCGCGCGGCCGATGGGGGAGCGCCGGTTGTCGAGTCTGCACGTTGTCATTATGAGGGCGATCGGTCGTGCGTTCGGGCCTATGCGGTCGCGGAGGCTTTGGAGTGCATTGTCCGCGTGCTCAATTCTATGGAATAGACGTGGTTTAAGGGGCCTTAGGGCCCCTTAATTGTGGAGATAGGGACCTTTGACGGTATTGGTGTTTGCGCTGGTATATGGCCTAAATTTGTTCGAGCGGTCGTATTTGTGATTGGCACGGTCAAGCGTTTGGTCGGTGATTGGTCGGCGTTTGGTCGGGTTTTGGAATGTACGGGTGCATATGATGAATCTGAACGGTTGACCACGAACAGCCGTTCGTTTATTATCGTTTCAGGTTGTTAAGAGGAGGGCTATTCATGGCCAAGAATTCAGGTCCCGTACGTACCGTTCATGCACGCACGACGGGTAAAGAGCGCGATGAGATGATCGCCACCACCAAGGCCGAGATCGAGAAGAAGTTCGGCCAGGGCTCTATCATGAGGTATGGCGACGGCGGTCCCGAGCTCGAGGTCGAGGCTATTCCGACGGGCTCTCTGGCGCTCGATGCCGCCTTGGGTATCGGCGGCGTGCCGCGTGGCCGTATCGTTGAGATTTATGGCCCCGAGTCCTCCGGTAAGACGACGCTTTCGCTCGAGATTCTTGCAGAGGCGCAGGCCATGGGCGGCGTTGTGGCATTTATCGATGCCGAGCACGCGCTTGATCCCACCTATGCCGCGCGCATCGGTGTTGATATCGATGAGGTCTTGATTTCCCAGCCCGATACGGGTGAACAGGCGCTCGAGATTGTCGATATGCTTGTGCGCTCCGGTGCCATCGACGCCATCGTCGTCGACTCTGTTGCCGCCTTGACTCCGCGTGCCGAGATCGAGGGCGAGATCGGTGACACGACGGTGGGTCTGCAGGCTCGTTTGATGAGCCAGGCGCTCCGCAAGCTCGCCGGCTCGCTTTCCAAGTCCAACACGACCTGCATCTTCATTAACCAGCTGCGCGAGAAGATCGGCGTCATGTTCGGCAACCCCGAGACCACCACGGGCGGCCGCGCGCTCAAGTTCTTCTCTTCCGTACGAATCGATATTCGCAAAATCGATACCATCAAGCTCAAGGACGAGGTTATCGGCAATCGCGTGCGTGCCAAGGTTGTTAAGAACAAGGTGGCCGCTCCGTTCCGCTCGGCCGAATTTGACATCATGTATGGCACCGGCATCTCTAAAGAGGGCTCGATTCTGGATATGGCCGTCGAGTGCGGCATCTGCAAAAAGATGGGGTCCTGGTTTGCCTATGGCGAGGATAAGCTCGGCAACGGTCGCGAGGCCGCCAAGACATTCCTGCGTGAGCATCCCGATTGCGCTGACGAGATCGAGCACAAGGTTCGCCTTGCCTGCGGCCTTGAGTATGACGATGATGCCCCCTCCGAGGTTGAGTTGACCGGCCAGCCCGCCCCCGAGGAGTTTGATGAGCTGTACGCCATCGATGGCTCCGCAATGCTCGACGATGACGACGAGTAGCGGATGCCGACATGTCGTATACGGTGACCGACGCCACGGTCGTCTTTCCCGATAAGAAGGCGGCCTCCTCGTTCTCGAACGGTTATGCGTCTAAAAAGCCCTGCGCGCATATCGATTGCGATCTTGAGGGCGGTTTTGAACGTTCCATTTGGATTCCCGTGCGCGTGGCGCGCCTGTACGTTAAAAACCGCCCCGATCTTCCCTGTGATTGGGATGACTTTCGCGAGGCGGTGCAGCTTATCGAACGTAAATGTGCACTCACCATGGTGACCGAGATGCTTTCGCGCCGTGATCATGCCACGGGCGAGGTGCGCGATAAGTTGGCGCGCTATGGCTTTCGACAGCCCGCGATCGATTTTGCCGTTGCTCGTGCGACCGAGTATCGTTTTTTGGATGAGAACCGCTTTTGTTCGTACTTTATCGAAGAGCGCAAACGTCGCGGCTGGGGGCAGCGCAAGATCGAGGTTGAACTCAAACGCCGCCATGTCGTACTTGAAGATATCCCCGGGTATCCCGAGGCGTATTTTGCCGTGGATGACGACTTGGCCCGCGCTTCGGCCTTGCTCGCTAAACGTCGCGTCCCCGAGGTCCGTGCATTCGAAAAGCTCGTCAGATTTTTGATGGGTAAAGGCTTCTCGTATCACATCGCCGCCGATGCCGTTAAGGCGCGCCTCGATGCCTTAAGCGAGGAATGCGCCGTATAAGCGTTCGCCCGTTACGCCCCTGCCGTTCACCGCTCGATTGGCGCCGTGCCGGGTGCGTTTATTTGACAGTTGTTGCGGTTCAACGTAGGATATTTACTGTCATTTGCTCTGTGATATGTGCTCATCTGTGATGAGTTTGTTTATATGTTTATCTGTATCCGACCCGCATAAGCTGCGCCCATATTACCCAAATGTCGCGAGCCGTTCGTAAGGACGGTTCGCTTTGCTGTGTAACGAATCCATAAAAAGGAGTGAGCATGCCTATCATTGCAGCGCTCGTTGGCCTCGTTTTGGGTGCCATCGCCGCCATTGCCTACATGCGCACCGCCAAGCAGGGTAGTCTTCACGAGGCCGACGAAAAGATTCAGTCGGCACACGCGCAGGCAGAGTCCCTGATCGGTGATGCAAAGCGTCAGGCCGAGACCCTCAAAAAAGAGGCTCTGCTCGAGGCCAAGGAAGAGATCATCAAGAACAAGCAGGCCGCCGAGGCCGAGGACAAGCAGCGTAAGAGCGAGATTCGCACGCTCGAAAACCGCGTGATGCAGCGCGAGGAATCGCTCGATCGTCGCAACGATGCGCTCGATAAACGCGAGCACCAGCTGTCCAGCCAGGCCGGTCAGGTCGAGAAGCGCTCTCGCGAGCTTGAGGAGCTCTGCGCCAAGCAGACCTCCGAGCTCGAGCGTATTGCCGACCTTACGCGCGAGGACGCTCACAAGGAGCTGCTCGACAAGGTCCGCGGCGAGGTTACCCACGAGGCGGCCACCATCATCCGTGAGTCCGAGCAGCAGGTCCGCGCCGAGTGCCACAAGACCGCTCAGGAGATTCTCTCCCTGGCGATTCAGCGTTGCGCCGCCGACCATACCGCCGAGGTCACCGTCACTTCCGTGCATATTCCCTCCGATGACCTCAAGGGTCGCATTATCGGTCGCGAGGGTCGTAACATCCGCACCTTCGAGCAGGTGTCTGGCGTCAACCTCGTGATTGATGACACTCCCGAGACCGTCGTACTCTCGAGCTTCGATCCGGTCCGTCGTGAGACCGCCCGCGTGGCACTTGAGAACCTCATTGCCGACGGTCGCATTCACCCCGCCCGCATCGAGGAGATGTACCACAAGGCCGCCGACTTGGTTCAGCAGCGAGTGCGCGAGGCCGGCGAGCAGGCCGCCTTCGATACCGGTATCCACGACCTGCATCCCGAGATCGTCAAGACCCTGGGTGCTCTTCGCTACCGCACCTCGTTTGGTCAGAACGTGCTGCAGCACTCGCTTGAGGTCTCCGACCTGTGCGGCGTTATGGCCTCCGAGCTTGGTCTGGATGTTGTGACCGCTAAGCGCGCCGGTCTTCTGCACGACCTGGGCAAGGCCATCGACCACGACGTTGAGGGACCGCATGCTGTCATTGGCGCCGAGCTTGCCCGCCGTTATGGCGAGAAGCCCGTTATCGTCCACGCGATCGAAGCCCATCATGCCGATGTCGACCCCAACACGGTGCTTGACGTTCTGGTCCAGGCTGCCGATGCCGTCTCCGCTTCTCGTCCCGGTGCCCGCCGCGAGTCGGCCGAGAACTACATTAAGCGTCTTGAGAAGCTCGAGGAGATTGCCAACTCTCACGAAGGCGTCGAGCGTACCTATGCTATGCAGGCCGGTCGCGAGGTTCATGTCATGGTTCAGCCGGACAAGATCTCCGATGCCCAGTCCACGGTGCTTGCGCACGATATCGCCCATCAGATCGAGGAAGAGATGGAGTATCCCGGTCAGGTGCGCGTTGTCGTGATTCGCGAGAGCCGTGCCGTCGATATCGCTAAATAACATGAACGACGCGAACGAGCTCATCTCATTTATCGCGTCGATGTCGGGGGAGGGCAACCTTCGCGTCGAGGAAAACCTTGGCGAGGGGTATGTCCGCCTCCGCGTTTCGGAGGCCGAGCGCCGTCAGGCCAAGCATGACATTCAGCATGTAGAGGACATTGTCATCGAGATGCTGCGTAATGCTCGCGATGCCGGAGCCGATAAGGTCTATCTCGCCACGACCAAGGAGGAGGGTGTTCGCACCCTCCTCTTCCTGGATAACGGTTCGGGTGTGCCGCAGGACATGCAGGAGCGTATCTTCGATGCCCGTGTCACCTCCAAGCTTGAGAGCATGAAAATGGACCGTTGGGGTGTTCACGGTCGTGGTATGGCGCTGTTCTCTATCAAGCAGAACACGGATGAGGCACGCGTTGTTACATCGGGCGTCGATTTGGGTTCCGCGTTTAAGGTGTGCGTTGCCACCGATCGCTTGAGCGAGCGCGCCGACCAGTCGAGCTGGCCCCAGGCGGTTAAAGACGAAGACGGTCGCTATGTATGCGCTCGTGGACCCCATAACATCATTCGCGCAGCGTGCGAGTTTGCCCTTGAGGAGCTGCGTGGCTGCGATGTGTATCTGGGCTCTCCGTCCGAGATTGCTGCGACCCTGTACGCTCAGGCTTCGAGCCGTCTCGATACGTCGCGCTTGCTCTTTATCGATGACGAGTGCGAGCTTCCGGTTATCGATCGTTTGGGCCTTGCCTCTGATGCCGAGGACTTTATCCGGATCTGCTCCGGGCTGGGCCTCGAGATGTCCGAGCGCACTGCCCACCGTATTCTGTCGGGACAGATTAAGCCCGTCCGCGGCGTGACCGCGCGTCTGCTGCGCGAGCGCGATTCCACCTCGCATGCGCCGGCTCCCGTCGATCTTGCCAAGGACCGTCGAGGCCTTCGCATCGCCAAGGAAGACATGGCGCAGTTTTCGCGTGCTGTCGAGCGTGACTTTAACGACCTTGCCGCCCGGTATTACCTCAATCTGTGCGGCGACCCTAAGATTCGCGTTTCGCGTGATCGCATCACGGTGACGTTCGATCTCGCCAAAGAGGAATAAAATCTTTACCGAGTCCGCTCGGTACGATACAGTTATTGCAGTTAAAACGTACTTTTAAACGCAGGAGTTTCTTCATGGATTGCCTGAAGGTATCAAGCAAATCATCGCCCGCGTCCGTTGCCGGCGCCATTGCCGGCATGGTCAAAGATGGCGTCCCCGTCAACATTCAATGCGTCGGCGCTGGCGCCGTCAACCAGGCCATCAAGGCCGTCGCCATTGCGCGCGGCTTTCTGATTCCGACCGGCTTCGATGTCTCCTGCGCGCCGGTGTTCTCCGATATTCTCATTAACGGAGAGTCGCGCACGGCAATTCGTCTCTCTATCTACGTTCACCAGATTAATCGGGCTGCTATGGATAATGTCGTCATGGACGACGTTAAGCCTGTTGCGTAAGCGAGCCATCTGCACGCTCGTAGCACCTATGCGCCCGTCGATACCATCGTTAGGATGTAAGCTCATGGACCAGCGTTCCGTACGCGATATTCTTGCCGGTAAAACCTACTTTATCCGCACATTCGGCTGCCAGATGAACCAGCACGACTCCGAGCGCGTGAGTGGCCTGCTCGATTCGTTTGGCTGTCTTATGGCGCTCGATCCCGAGCATGCCGATATTGTCGTGTTCATGACGTGCTGTGTACGCGAGGCTGCCGATACGCGCCTGTATGGTCAGTGCAATTCCTGCAAGAGCCTTCCTCCTTCGCCTTCGGGTAAGCGCGTGGTCGCCGTGGGCGGCTGCATCGCCCAACGCGATGGCGAGGGCTTGCTCACCAACGTCGATAACGTCAACGTCATTTTTGGCACCCATTCTATTGCGCACGTGGCCGAGCTCATTGCCGAGGCGTTTTTGGATGGCAAGCGCCATATCCGTACGAATGAGCATGAGGATACCGACGCCATGAGTATGCCGTGGCATCGCGAGACGCAGTATCACGCTTGGGTGCCCATCATGACGGGCTGCAACAACTTCTGCACGTACTGCATCGTGCCGTACGTCCGTGGTCGTGAGAAGAGCCGTCCCTTCGAGGAGATTGTCGACGAGGTGACAGGTCTGGTGCGTCAGGGCGTGCGCGAGATTACGCTGCTGGGCCAAAACGTGAACTCCTACGGTCGCGATCTCTTTGGCAAGCCGCGCTTTGCCGACTTGCTGCGCGCTGTGGGCGATACGGGCGTCGAGCGTATCTTCTTTACCTCTTCGCATCCTAAGGATCTGCTGCCTGAGACCATTGACGCCATGGCCGAGACACCTGCCGTTATGCCGCAGCTCCACCTGGCCGTTCAGTCGGGTTCCACGCGCATCCTTAAAGAGATGAATCGTCGTTATACGCGCGAGGATTATCTGGGTCTGGTCGATCGTATTCGTAACCGTATGCCCGATATTGCGCTTTCGACCGACATCATCGTGGGCTTCCCGGGCGAGACCGAGGAAGACTTTGAGCAGACGCTCTCGCTTGCCGAGACGGTTCGTTATGCTCAGGCCTACACGTTTATTTACTCCAAGCGCGCCGGTACCCCGGCAGCTGAGATTTATGATCCCACCCCGCATGAGGTTATCCTTGAGCGCTTTAACCGTCTGGTCAAGGTTATCGAGACGACGGCTCACGAGTATAACCAGGGCGAGCTTCACACCGTGGTGCCTGCGCTTATTGAGGGTACGAGCAAGAAGAACGACGCTGTTCTTCTGGGGAAAAGCCCCAAGAACCAGACGGTGCATGCGCCGATTCCCGCTGGCTATAGCATCGATCAGCTCGTCGGCAAAATCGTCGACGTTGATGTTGATGTCGCCAAAACGTGGTATCTGTCTGGCTCCGTCGTGGGCGAGCCTCGCTAATGATTTCCACCGGTGCAAGCCTTTCTGCCGTAGCGATTGTCGGTCCGACGGCGGTCGGCAAAAGCGATGTTGCCGACCGCCTGGCCGCTCGTCTTTCGTCCGAAGTGTTGTCTTGTGACGCGATGCAAATCTATCGTGGCATGGACATCGGTACGGCCAAGATGATGCCCGAGGAGTGCTCGGTGCCGCTGCGCCTTGTCGATATCGTGGATCCGGGCGTCGCGTATTCAGCTGCGCTCTATCAGACGGATGCCCGGGCGCATATCGAGCGTTTGCTTGGCGAGCAACGTCTTCCGGTCTTTTGCGGCGGTACGGGCCTGTATCTCAAGGCTGCACTCGATGAAATGGATTTTCCTTCGGGAGAACTCGAGGACGAACGCCGCACGGGCTATCAGGAACTTGCCGAGCGTATTGGCGAGGAGGCGCTGCATGCCCTGCTTGCCGAGCGCGATCCGGAATCTGCTGCCGTGATTCATCCCCATAACGTGCGTCGTGTGATTCGTGCGCTCGAGATGCATGATGACGGTGTGTCGTATGCCGAGCAGAAGTCGAAATTCAGCGTCCCGCGCGAGCGTTATCATGCCTTGTGGTTTGGTCTGACGCGTAGCCGTGAAGTGCTCTATGAGCGCATTAACATGCGTGTCGACCTTATGTTTGAGCAGGGGCTGGTTGATGAGGTCCGTGGCCTTATGGACCAGGGCTTGGGTGATGCGCTCACGTCGATGCAGGCAATTGGTTACAAAGAGATTATCGATGCCTTGCGTGGCGCTATTACCATGGATGAGGCCCGTGAGCTTATCAAGATGCGCTCACGTCGCTATGCCAAGCGCCAGCTTTCCTGGTTTAAACGTGACGATCGCATTGTTTGGTTCGATATGGATGAGTTTACGATCGATGAGGTCGTTGATGATATCTGCCGTCGTATCGAGGCTGTCTAATGGCACGTTTTCCCTTGGTCTCTACGGCGCCTGAACCTGAGCGTGCCGTCTTGGTTGGTGTTGAGTGGCGCGATAATGCCTGGCCGCTCGACCGTTCGCTCGATGAGCTCGAGCGCTTGGCTCACACTGCTGGAGCCCAATGCGTGGCACGCTTGTCGCAGCGCCTGGTCAAGCCCTATCCCAAATCGTTTATCGGCTCCGGCAAGGTCGAGGAGCTGTGCGGTTTGGTTCATCGCATGGATGCGGATGTTGTTATCTTCGACGACGACCTGACTCCTTCACAGCAGTCCTATCTTGAGAAAGCCGTGGGCGAACCGGTTAAGATTATTGACCGTACGGCGTTGATTTTGGATATCTTTGGCCTGCATGCCCAGACGCGTGAGGGTCGCTTACAGGTGCAGCTGGCACAGTTGCAGTATCTGCTGCCTCGTCTGCGAGGTATGTGGAGCCATCTTGCCAAGGAGCAGACGCGTGGCGGCATTGGATCGCGTTTTGGTCAGGGCGAAAGCCAGCTCGAGGTCGACCGTCGCCTGATTCGCAATAAGATCGCAGCTCTTCGACGCGAACTGAAACAGGTTGAACAGCGTCGCGACGTGCAATCGAAAAGCCGTATTGAATCGCCGGCGTTTCGCGTGGCGTTGGCTGGCTACACCAATGCCGGTAAGTCGACGCTGCTTAATCGATTGACGGGATCCACAGTACTTTCGCAGGATAAGCTGTTTGCCACACTCGATCCCACGACGCGCTCGTACCGTTTGCCCGGTGGCCGTGGCATGACGATCACCGATACCGTTGGCTTTATTCAAAAACTGCCCCATGGCCTGGTCGACGCTTTCAAATCTACGCTTTCCGAGGTGCTCGGCGCCGATTTGATTCTTAAAGTCGTGGATGCTTCCGATGAGGATTACGAGCGTCAGCTCGAGGCGGTTGATCGTGTCCTGGACGAGATTGGTGCCGGTGAGCGCCTAACGCTTACCGTGTTCAATAAAATTGATCTGCTCGATAGCGTCGACCGCTTGAGCTTTCGCCGGCGTTATCCCGAGGCGGTTCTGTTCTCGGCTCAGACGGGTGAGGGTCTTGATGACTTAGTCGACCGCATCGCTCGTGAAGCGGCCGCTACGGACGTGTTGCTCTCGGCCGATATCCCGTATCGAGAGGGCGCGTTAATCACGCTCGTGCACGAACAGGGAACCCTTCTGCACGAGGAATACCTCGAAGATGGCGTTCGTATTGTGGCAAAGCTTCCGGCCCGTATCGCAACGCGTCTCGAGCGCTACCGAACAGAGTAAATCAGCTCCAGCACGCCTAAGATAACGGGTTGATGAAGCAGGTAGAACGGCAGCGCATGGCGTCCGAGGCTTGCGAGCATCGGGATGGGATTCTCATAGGCCCATGCTGGCGCTTCAAGGTTTGCTTTTTGTGCCGTGCGGGCGGCAAAGAAGCCTGCGAGGTACATAAATAAGAAGGGTATGAGCGGATAGTAATCACCGGAGACAAATTCTGGACCTGGGAATCCCAGCCAAGCTAGATAGGGGATAGGGTAGACCGCTTTAGGAATGCTCCAGGTACAGGCAAAGAGTATGAGGCAAATTGTTATACCCCATACTGTCGGCACCCTATCGAGAACCGGGCGCGCGAGTGCAACAATGGCGGTGCACGCCGCCATGCAGAAAATGATGCCGAAGTTCACCGAGTCATCGACTGAGACGAGCGTCGTTGCGACCCATACAACTAAAGCGGCAGCGGCATATTTGACGGCACGCTTGATGTTGTTGCGCGAGAGGGTGCACATCCAGCCGGCAATAAACAAAAATACCCAACTGATGCTGGCACGCCAGATGTCCTGGAAGATGGTCTGGGTAAACCAGGGCATCTTCCAACCATATAGGTAGGCAAGGTCGTAGCAGGCATGAAATCCCGCCATCGACAGCATGGTAAACCCGCGAATAGTATCAAAGACAGTGATGCGTTTTTGCATTACGAAAACCGGCGCATCAAACCGACGACCTTGCCCAGAATCGTGGGATTCGTCGCGTAGATGGGCTCCATGGTGTCGTTTTCGGGCTGCAGACGAACGCGTCCCTGCTCCTTGTAGAATGTTTTGACCGTTGCAGAGCCATCGATCATAGCCACGACAATCTCGCCATTCATGGCACTCTTCTGCTCACGAACGATGATGTAGTCGCCGTTATAAATGCCGACGTTAATCATCGAATTGCCGTGGACCTCGAGGATAAAGGACCCCTGGTCCGTTGCGATCTCGGTTGGGATGGTAAAGGTGTCTTCGATATTCTGCTCGGCAAGGATGGGAATCCCTGCAGCGACTCGGCCTACGAGAGGCAGCGATACGGTGCCACGGGGCGCCGCGGACTCATCGGACTTTGAGATGGAGACGGAAGATCCGTCCTCGTCAAAGAGCTCGAGAGCGCGAGGCTTGGTGGCGTCACGCTTGAGCAGGCCTCGTGCTTCGAGTGCGGAGAGATGCGCATGTACAGTGCTAGGGGAGGAAAGGCCCACAGCCGAAGCCATCTCGCGTACACTGGGCGGATAGCCCTTCTCCTGCTGATATTCCTTGATGAAGTCGTAAATTTGCTGCTGACGCTTGGTAATTTTGCGAGCCATCAGGGATTCCTCTCTACCCATACCAAACAAATGTTCTATTTTTGCTTGACAGGAACAACTGTTCGAAGATAATAATAACCGAACACTCGTTCCCGCGCTAGACTTTTTTGTCCCCGCGGCTTGATAAAACAGTTCTCGTCAAAACAAACGAGAGGAGAACAGAATGAACGCAGCGGATATGGTCCAGGGAAACCTCGCTCTTAAGCTTGAGGTGCCCGCATCGCCGGCCTTTACGGTCGTGAAGGGTGGACGTTCTCATTTTCAGACCGTGGCCACTAAACCCGTTCGCACCCAGCGTGCGTCCGTTGCTTTGGCTCCTGTTGCCCTGAAGGCCTCGACGATTGTTGCTGTTGCCGTGGCGTTTACCCTGTTCTTTGTGCTCGCCACGTCAGTTTTTTCTGCTCGTCACGCTGCATATGCCGATTCCGTAGCCAACGTTACCTACGAGACGGTTCGCGTGCAGTCCGGCGATTCCCTGTGGTCGCTTGCCCAGGAGCATCCCATCGATGGCCTTTCCACACAGGAGACTTCCGACATGATTCGTAGCGTCAATCACCTCGATCGCGGCTCTCTTGATGCTGGTGCAGTTCTGAAAGTTCCGGCCCGTTCGTAAGATTTCGGGTCGGTCGCATGGTACCCTTGTTATCGTTTAAGAGGAGGTTCCATGCGCTGTCCCAAATGCGGCAAGGCACACACCCGCGTTGTCGATTCCCGTATGCAGGAGTCGAACAACACTATCAAGCGTCGTCGTGAATGTTGTTCGTGCAATTATCGTTTTACGACGTTCGAGCGCTGCGAAGATCCCATCGAGGTCATCAAATCCGACGGATCAAAGCAGCGGTTCGATCGCAATAAGCTGCTGGTCGGCCTGATGCGCGCCACGATTAAGCGCGATATCGACACGAAAAAGCTCAACGAGATCATCGATGATATCGAGGTGGAGCTACGTTCCCGTACGCTGACGGCTGTAACGTCCCACGAACTGGGCAATATGGTGCTCAAACGCTTGGCCAAGATCGACAAGGTGGCCTACATTCGCTTTGCCTCCGTCTATCGCGATTTCAAAGACGTCGACGAGTTTTTGCAAGAGCTCGACAAGCTAAGGTGATTTCATGCCTAACATTACCGTTAACATTAAGCGTCTCGATCCCATGGTCGAGCTTCCCAAATACGCCCATCCCACGGATGCCGGCCTTGACCTCCGCGCCAACGAAGACTGCATCCTCAAGCCCTTTGAGCGCCGATTGGTCTCCACTGGCTTGGCCATTGCGCTGCCCGATGGCTACGCCGGCTTTGTCCAGCCCCGCAGCGGCCTAGCCATTAAGCAGGGCCTGTCTATAGTCAACACGCCCGGTCTCATCGACGCCCACTATCGAGGTGAACTTAAGGTCATCCTCATCAACCTGGATTCCACCAACAATATTCAGATCAACAAAGGCGACCGCATCGCCCAGCTCGTCATCCAAGAAGTCCCCACAGTCAATCTTGTAGAGGTAGACGAACTAGACAAAACCGACCGAGGAGCCGGCGGTTTCGGTTCTAGCGGCGTATTGTAATGTCCGCTCTCCCGTGGGAGGCCCCTATATATCATTCCATGCTCAAACATTCTCGCTGCGCTGCGAAACTGCGCGTGGAACGATATATAGGGGCCTCCCACGGGAGAGCTTCGTTTACGTGCTAGCAACTGAAACGGCTTCTTCAGAAAAAGCAGATAAAATCTTATAGCAAACCGGTTCGATTAATGAAAAGTTCCCTTATCTAATCGGCTTGCTAGAAAGAATGTATTTTGTTTTCAAGCAAGAAGACTCCCGTCCGGGGCTCACCCATATCGTTCCACGCGCAGTTTCGCAGCGAGCGAAGCGAAGCGAGAATGTTTGAGCATGGAATGATATGGGTGAGCCCCGGACGGGTGGGATTCATGCGCCCCTGCGAAGCGAGAATGTTTGAGCATGGGATGATATATAGGCGGGCCGGGCCGGTCAGCGGGCAGTAAGTCACTACCTGATATGCGCGGGTTTTTCTCCCCAGTAGAAGCGGCAGAAGGCTCGTTTGCGCTTTTGGGGCTTGCCTGCAAGCTCCGTGGTTGCGATGGCGATATCCTCGGCTGCGCGTGGGCGTCGCAGCACTTCGCCATTGATGAGCAGTGCCTTGAGCGACTCCGGATGATCGTGGAGATGGCGCAACGTCACGATGAGCTCGCGTGCGGTGGTGACATGCATGCTGGCGCCCATGCCGGTGAGCATGGTGGTGTTGGCCTTTTCCTGGCCATAGGACTTGCCCAGTAGAATCATCGGCAGGTGTGCGCACAGGCATTCGGTAACAGTGAGTCCGCCCGATTTGAGAATTGCCAGGTCACAGCCGTGCATAAGCGCAGCCATGTCATCGACGTAGTCAAGAACCGTGACGTTCTCGAGTTTCATGGCGTCGAAAAGCGTTATGAGACGGGTGGCATACTCGGCATCCTTGCCCGGTAAAAAGACAAAGTGCATGTCCTCGAAGCTGCGCAGGAAGGGGAGGGTGCGGTCCATCTCCGCGCGAAAGCGAACGTACGGTTGAGGCAAACTGGCGCCGGCCATCACCAGCACAACGAGCTTGTCTGTGGGGAGATTGAACTTCTCGAGTTCTTCCTCGCGATTGTAATCCGTATCGAACCCGGCGCGAATGGGGATGCCTGTAATGCGGATCTTTGCCTCGGGAACCTTGCGGGGGCGGAGTGTTTCGGCCATAAACTCGTTTGCCACACAGAATAGGTCGGTGTCCTTATGGGGCCACCAACCCTCGACCTCGTAATCGGTCGGTACGCAAATGACGGGATAGTCGATGCCCGTAATGACGCGTGCGCCGACGGCAACGTTGGCTGCCGTGATGTGCGTGGCGACCACGGCAATGGGCCTACGAGTCCGAACGTACTCGTTAAATGCGGGGAACATGATGCGCGACCATGCCGTGCCGCCGCCCCAAAGCAGGTGTCCGGTAAGGGTATAACGCCAGGTCAAGTCATAAATTGGGCGCGTGGCGCCGGTAAACGAGGCGGCCGTTTTGTTGCCGTCGAATTTTATGCGTCCAAAATCGAGGATATCGAGCACTTCAATCTCAACATCCTCGGGGATGCCATTGGTGCCGCGGATGAGGTCGAATGCCTGCGCAATCGCATTTGCGGCGGCCTTGTGGCCCGAGCCGACCGAGGCGTGCACGATGGTCACGAGAGGTTTTTGCTGAGCCAAGAGTGTGGTTTGTTCCGATTGGGGAGTGCTGTGCGTGAGCAGGGGAGCGTCGTCGCTCATCTGCGTCTGATCCATCGATATCTCCCCTTCATCTTTGTTTCACAGAGAATCATTGTAGTGCATGAGTGTCACGTTCGCATAAATTTGGGTATGAGCGCAAAGAACGCCAATCTTTCGACAGGAGGTCTTTTCATGACTACTCATCAGCCGATCGATGTTGCGATTATCGGCGGCGGGCCTGCGGGCTATGCTGCAGCCATTTATGCGGCGCGCGCTAACCTAACGACGACCGTGATTGAACAGGGCATGTCGGGAGGACAGATCGCCACAACCAATGAGGTCGAGAACTATCCGGGCATTCCGCTCTTGAGTGGTGCCGAACTCGGCGAGCGTTTTCAGCAACATGCAGAGGGCCTGGGGGCACAGGTTGCATGGAGCATGGTTACGGGTATCGATTACGATGCTGATGCGGCGCTGTTTACGGTGCATCACGATATGGGCGATACGCTGGCCTCGAGCGTTATCGCTTGCATGGGTGCCATGCCGCGATCTGCTGGTTTTATTGGCGAGGATACGTATCGCGGTCGTGGCGTTTCGTATTGCGCGACGTGCGATGGTATGTTCTTTCGTGGTAAACAGGTCTTTGTTATCGGTGGCGGCAATGCTGCCTGCGAGGAAGCCCTGTTCTTGTCAGAAATCGCCAGCAGCGTGACCATCGTCTTGCGCCGCGATCAGTTCCGAGCCCCCGATGGCGTGGTTCAAAAGGTGCTCGCAAAAGATAATATTTCAGTTAGGTACCAAACTAGTATTGTTGAGCTTTCTGGCGAAGCGATGCCCACGACAATCACGTTCAAGAACAATGCGACTAGTGAAATGCACACTGAGTCCTTCGATCCCGGCTCGTTTGGTATCTTTGTCTTTGCTGGCACACAGCCTCATACCGAGCTTGTTGAGCATCTGGTGGATCTGGCTCCCGACGGCGGTATTGTGACTGACGAATCGATGGCCACCCGCACGCCTGGATTATTTGCTGCCGGCGATATCCGTTCCAAGCGGTTACGTCAAGTTGTGACAGCTGTTTCGGACGGAGCCATAGCGGCTACCAGCGCATACGCATTCCTACACGGATAAGTACGATAATATATCTTATGTAAGGTTGTTATCTTACTTAAACGTCCAGTATCAATGTTGCCTCAAGCTCGTTGCCGCTGGACGTTTTGTTGTGAAAAATACGAGCCAGCTATCCTTCGGTCTGACCCCAACCAAACTCGACAATCATACCATTCATTGTGGTATGCAAAACTAGATAATCTAGAATACAATATGGAAAACGAACGGAGGCACCACATGAACCATGCTAAACACGTTATTCCTATGTCCGATACGTCGGCTAGCATTAGCCCAGAGGATATTCAGCCAACGGTGCTACCTGATGCATTTATCCAGTCTGATATAGTTCGCAAACTCAATACGCTCAGCTTGCCGCGCTATAACCAGTTGCCGAATGTGACGCTCTACCGTGATCAGGTCATTGAGTACATCGAACTGTGGATGGAACCGCTTTCGATTTGTTTGGAGCAGCCTGTTATTACGCCCTCCATGATTAACAACTACGTGAAGATCGGTCTGGTACCTGCTCCGGTAAAAAAGCAATATGGCCGCGAGCAGATTGCTCGCCTTATCGCCATCTGTATTTTTAAGCAGGTGCTGCCCATCGCTGCGGTACAGGCGCTCTTTAACATTCAACGCCTGAGCTATGATGCGCCGACCGCCTTTGACTATGTGGTCGACCAGCTCGAGGCATCGATTCGCGCAGCGTTCTCCATTGAGCAGGTTCCCGTAGCCGATACGGCTCATCAGGTCACGCGCGAGTCGCTGCTCGTGCGCAGCGCGGTTTCGTCTTTTGTATCGAAGGCGTATCTGATGAGCTATCTAAAGTTCAATGGGTTTAATAGTTAGCCGACGTACAACACGGGCGGGACAAAGAGCCACCAGTCACTTTGTCCCGCCCGTGTTTTTGTTTAGTTGGACGTTATCGGCCCGAAGCCACGCCCATGCCGTAGCCGATAATGAGCCCGTGCATCTCGGCATAGTATGAATCAAGTCCGTTGCAGGGCATGATGATGGTCTTGGAGCCGGGCCAATGCTCCACAATGCGGCTGGCAAGTGCCTGGGCGCCCGCCTCATTCTCGACATGGTCGATGACGACTTCTCCACCGGTAAAGCCTTCGGCTTCCATGGTGTCAACGATCTTGCCAAGCATCTTCTTTTCGCCACGGGTGTGACCGACGAGCTTAATCTCCCCTGCCTCGCTTGCTGTGCCTAAAACTCGAATGTTGAGTTTATTGGCGATGACCCCGGCTGCTTTGGGAATACGTCCGGCCTTGGCGAGATTTTCGTAATTGCACAGGCTAAAGAGAATCTTGCTGTTCTGTTCCAGCTCATCAAAATAGCTGCAGGCTTCCTCAAATGAAACTTCTGGATTGCTTGCGAGGTAGCGGTCGAACAGCAAAAAGATCAGGTCCATTTTGCCACCGGCCGCGCGTGAATTGACCAGATGAATCTGACGGTCCGCTTCCTCGGCAAGAACCAAATCGCGTGCCGTGGCGGCGGCGTTGTAGCTCCCCGATACGCCCTCGGAGATGGGCATGCAAATCGTCTTGTCGGCAAGCCTAAAGAGCTCGGTCCACTCGCCTACACTTGGACAGGCGCTCGAAGAAGCGCTCGACTCCGCCTGCACGGCGCAATTGAGTTCGTGAACGTCGAGCGTGAGGTCATCGACAAACTCGCGCTCCCCCACTCGAATTTTGAGGGGTGCAAATGCAAAGGTGGTATGGGGTGCGGTCGGTTGCCAATCGCGGAGGTTGCAGCTCGAATCGGAGATAAGTGCCCAGCTCATATGGGGTCCTTTCTATTTACTCAAGCCTAATTATAACCATCTTGCTGAATTCTGTTCTATATCTAGTATTCAGAACTAGATAAAAGCTTATTGAAGATGAGTTGATTGGCGGAGATAAAGAATGGGCCCCGCAGCAAAAAGCCGTGAGACCCATGTCGGATGCTGTGAAGTGTTACTTAATAGCGCACAAAGATATAATCATTACCCATGCTCCAACTAATGGAGGTCTTAATAACTCCTGTGTTGTAGTTAGAAGCATGAATCATCTCGCCGTTTCCAACGTAAATGCCGGTATGACGGGAATTTACAACGACGTCTCCCGGTTGCGGATCGGTCACACGATGCCAGCCCATAAACGTAACGGTGGTGCCCAAACGGCAATAACGACCGGTGAGGCAGTAGCTAACGAATCCCGAGCAGTCAAAGCTGTTCGGTCCAATGCCGCCCCAGGAATAAGCGCAACCAAGTTTGCTGTAGGCACGCGAAACAACGGTGCCGCCGTCAACGGACTGGCTCGGCGCAGAAGGGGTCGGAGCCGGAGCGGGAGTCGAGGGTTTCGGCGTGGGGGCCGGAGCGGGCGTGGGAGTGGGCGCAGGCGTGTTGCTGCCGTTGTTGCTCGTACCGCCACCGTTGTTGGTGTTCTCAGTCGTGCCAGCGGTCTCGGTGTTCACCGTTGCCTTCTCGGCGGTGCTGGCGTTAATGCCGGCCTGTAGTGCGGCATTGGCCTCTGCCTCGGCGGCAAGCTCGGCCTGCAGCTGCGAGTCCAGGGAGTTCACAACGTTTTGAGCCTCGGCCTGCTGAGCGTTGAGCTCGTCGACCTTCTTTTGCGTGGCGGTGACGTTCTTCTCCTGCTCGGCTTGCTTGTCGGTAAGCTGCTGCTTAAGCTCCTTGACCTCTTGGATGGTCTGGGCCTGTTTGTCGGAAACCTTGCCGTAGTAGAACAGGCGGTTGAGCATATCGCCCAGGTCATCGACGCCCGTCAGAACCTGGAGCAGGCTCAGGCCGCCGGTCTTGTACTCGCCGGCAACGTAGTTAGAAAGCTTGGCCTGGCCATCGGCGATCTCCTGCTGCTTTTGCGTGATCTCGCCAGCGGTCTGGTCGAGCGCCTGCGTTTGAGTGGCGAGCTCGTCGTAGATCTGCTGGGTTTGCGTGCCGATCTGCTCGAGTTTTGTACGAGCAGCGGCAAGGTCGGATGCGGTATCGGCATAGGCCGGAGCCGCGAGGCCCAGGCCCAAAACACATGCGAGGGTTGCCGTAGCAGCGCAGCGTGCCATGTTTTTGTGCGTGTTTGCTGTGCGCATGGAGCTTCCTTTCCGGTATCTAAGGGTAGCGGCTAGTCCACCGTTACCAGGCTAAAGAGCTCAACGTCCTCGTTAGAAGGCGTGAGCTTCTTGCGCGGGTTGAGAAACGCAAGCTCGAGGATACAACCGTAACCCACAAGCTTTGCGCCCATATCTCGCACCAGTTTACCTGTTGCCTCGACGGTTCCGCCCGTCGCGACCAAGTCGTCCAGAATCAACACGGTATCTTTAGAGCTGATAGCATCGGCGTGGATCTCGATAGAGTCGGTGCCATATTCGAGCTCGTAACTCTCGCTTACCGTCTTCCGCGGCAGCTTGCCCGGCTTGCGTGCGGGCACAAAGCCGGCGCCCAGTGCGACGGCCACGGGCACGCCCACCATAAAGCCGCGAGCCTCGGGGCCGACGACCTTGGTAATGCCCATGCCGGCAAAATGTTCGGCCAGGGCATCCACCATGGCCTTCAGGGCCTCGGGATTGCCAAAGAGCGGCGTGATGTCCTTAAAGACGACTCCGGGCTCGGGATAGTCGGGGATATCGACGATATGAGATTCGAAGTCGTACATGGCGTGACCTTTCAGGAGAGGATGGTTTGCGGCAGCGTCTATTTGTTCGCGCTGGCGGTGGCTGCGTGCGAGGGGGCGACAACCTTGAGAGGCTGCACGAGGGATTCCTCACGCACGGGGACCGCGGAGGTAGATGTCTCTTCGCTTTTAGCCTTGGTGGACTCGGAACGCGTGATCTCCTCATCGAGAGCATCGATGTCAGCGTCCTCGACCACGGCATTGAGCGACTCAAAGACACGGTTCTTAAGGAGCGCGGTGTGCACACCCTCGGTGAGGTCGTGCAGCTTCTTAAAAGCGCGCTCGAGCTTGGCGTCGCGCTCGTCATCGGAGGTATCCATGCCGAGCATGCTCACGAGAACCTGCTCAAACATCGAAGACTCGCGGTTTGCCGACGATACGTACTGACGCAGGTTGCGCGGCTCAATGTGGAAGCGCGACAGCTCCGAGCAGTAACGGATAATCGGGAAATCTCGGCCATCGACGAGTTCTCGGTTCTGCGGGCTCTTGATGATGCGAATAAGATCGTTCTCGGCAAGGGAGCGGATAAACGAGATCTCAACACCGAGCATGTCGGGAATCGTCTCGATGGGATGCAGCTTTTGCTTGGTCTCCTTGGGCTCCGTCTTAAGCGGAACATCGGACAACAGGCCCACCTCGTAGGCGAGCGTAGACAGGTCCGTGGCGTTTTCCAGGCGCTGCTTGATCACGTTGAGCGGCATGTAGCGAGTCTTCTGGAGGTGCAGAATGACCTCCAGGCGGTCAACGTCCTCTTTGGAGTACTGACGATATCCCTTAGGCGTACGATGAGGGGTGATGAGCCCCTCATCTTCGAGAAATCTAATTTTTGAGTTCGAAAGATCGGGGTATGCGCCTCGAAGTAGATTGACGACCTGGCCGATACTCAGATAATTGCGTTCGGCCATGCCCTACTCACCGGTTTCGATGCGCTCCGGCGTGCTCTCGTGGTAGATGAGCGTAAACGTACCGATCTGGACGGAAGAGCCATCGTGCAACGGGGCGCCGTTGACGATAGCGCCGTCAACCCACGTACCGTTGAGCGAGCCCAGGTCCTCGATGCGGGCACCCAGACCCTCGCGAATAATGCGCGCGTGGCTACGCGACACGGTCATGTCGTTGAGGAAGATGCCGTTGGCGGGATCGCGGCCGATGGTGGTCACATTGTCCTCGAGCTCAAAGGCGGCGCCGGTTTGCGGGCCCTTGACGATAGACAACACGGGCGCGGTGATGTGCACGTTGGCCATGAGGTCGGGAACGGTGACATCGCTCGAAGGAACGCGGAAAACGCAGGTGGCGTCTGAGGCCTTATCGTTCTGAGGCATATTGTTAACCATGTTGTCCATGACAACCCCTAACTTAACGCGGACATGCCGCAAAGAATGAACTGTACGTAATCATACCCCAATGGCTTAGTCTTCGATTTCGGGGTTAAGAAAGTCGATGTCTTCGTCCTCGGGATGCGCGACAGCCTGTTTAATGGCTGCTCCACCCTTAATGGAATAGATGACAGCGGTGAGCATGGAGAAGATGACGCCGCCATACACGAAGAAGATGCCGAGCGGTACCGGGCTGCCGTTGAGGCCCGGGAAGGCCGTGAGCGTGGCGGGTAGCAGATGCCAGCCGTCCACAGTGGGAAAGCCCAACAGCATGAGCGAGAAGCCGGTCATGAGCAGCGCCGTGGCAATCTTGCCGGGAAAGACGACGTCGATGGGGCGGCGGTGATAGTGGCGCACGATGAGCGTGCCGATACCAAGGTAGATATCGCGACCAATGATGAGCACGCAGACCCAGATGGGAAGCTCGCCGCGGACCACCAGGCCCAGTACGCCGGTAAATAGCAGCGCACGGTCGCAGATGGGATCCATAATCTTGCCGAGCCACGAGACCGTTTTGGTCATGCGGGCAATCTGGCCGTCCATCCAGTCGGTGGAGGCCGCGATGGCATAGATGACGATGGCGACGACACGGTTGTTGTCCGTCACAAACAGGTACAGGAAGACCAGCGTGAGGATCAGGCGCGTGAAGGTAATGAAATTGGAGATCGTGAAGATCTTATTCGACGGGTAATCGGAAGTGCCGATAAGCTCCTTTTTGATCTTCTTTTTGATGCCCACAGGACTCCCCCGCTGGTAAACGACAAAACTTTCGATACTATACCCGTTCTAGCGATGTCTATCCAGCGCGAGCATAGAGAGTCCAGACATGAGGACGGTATCGGACGGGATTTCTATCGCTTTTGTGTACATCAGCCACCAAACATACCAAACATGTCTTTTTTGGAGGCTGGTGTACAGGTTTTTGTTGCGCAGACGAATTAAGGGGGAAAGTCGTTGATTCTTCGATGCTTTAAGTAATTGATTTTTAAACAAAAAAGTCAGGCACTAAGTGCGCGCCATGGGCACCTCCGTCCTTGTTATCGCGATAAACATGCCATGAGTGGCGTACGGGTCGAGAAGGGTTGGCGCCAAAAGAGCCCAACTGCCGTTACGGCTTCGTTAGAAACGCGCTTCACCATGGATGGTGAACCCGAAAGGTAAGGCGCGCGGGCACGGTGGCTCGGCCCGCGCGCCCGGAAGAGAAAGGATAAACCCATGGGTTACATGCTCGAGACGCGCGGGCTCACCAAGCGCTTCGGCCGCGGCGACCAGGCGCAGGACGCCGTGGCCGACGTGAGCCTTCATATCCGCGAGGGCGAGGTGTACGGGCTGCTCGGTCCCAACGGCGCCGGCAAGTCGACAACGCTCAAGATGATCTGCGGGATGCTGCGGCCGACGGCCGGGGAGATCCTCTTTGCCGGGCACGCCTGGCGCCGCGAGGACCTCTACGCAATCGGCAGTCTCATCGAGGAGGCGCCGCTCTACCCCAACCTCACCGCGCGCGAGAACCTGCGCGTTCGCACCACGCTGCTGGGCCTTCCCGAGAGCCGCATAGATGAGGTGCTCGCCGCCGTGGACCTCGCGGACACCGGGAAGAAGCGCGCCGGGCGCTTCTCGATGGGCATGCGGCAGCGCCTGGGGCTCGCGCTGGCGCTGATCGCCCGGCCACGCCTGCTCGTGCTCGACGAGCCCACCAACGGCCTCGACCCCATCGGCATCGAGGAGCTGCGCGACCAGATCCGCGGCTTCGCGGCGGCGGGCACGACGGTGATCGTCTCGAGCCACATCCTCCCCGAGGTGCAGCAGATGGCGGACACCATCGGCATCATCTGCGGGGGGCGCCTCGCCTACGAGGATGCGCTTCGGCCCGGGCAGGACCTCGAGGAGCTCTTCATGAGCTTCTGCCGGGAAGGGCGACGAGCACGCGGGGAGGTGGCGGCATGACGGGCGAGAAAGGCGGCCTGCTCGCGGGCCTGCGCGCCGAGGCCCTGAAGTCGCGCCACGCGGCACCGGTTCGCCTGGCCGTGCTCATGGCGCTGCCGATGCCGCTGCTCGGCGCGATGCCCTACCGGGGCGTGCAGATCTTCAGCGCGTGGAACTACTGGTACGCGCTCTTCCTGCCCGTGGCTCTCTCGCTCGTGGTGGCGTGCGTCGCGCGGGCGGACGCGCGCACGCGGATGCGGGGGCTTCTGGGCCTGGGCTTCCCGCTCGGGCGCGCCTGGTGGGCCAAGGCGCTCTGGTGCCTCGCGCTCTGCGCGCTCTCGAACCTCGTGGTCTTCGGCATCTACCTCGCGGGCTCGGCGTTCTCCTCGCAGGGCCTCACGGCCGCGGGCACGCTCACGATGCTCCTCTGCGCGCTCGCCAACACGGTGACCGCGGCGTGGATGATCCCCGCAGGGCTCTTCCTCACGGCGCGGCTCGGCATGCTCGCGGGCATCTTCTGCCCGCTCGCCGCGCAGCTCGTGGGTGGGTTCGCCTGGTCGCTGGTGCCGCTGCCGCAGCTCTTTCCGCCGTCGGCGAGCATGGTCATCCCCACGAGCTTCATCCCCGTGCTGCCGAGCGGCGAGCCGCTCGCGGCGGACATGGCGCTCGGCGGGGCGCTCGCGGCGGACGGCATGCTCACGCTGGCGGGCCTTGCGGTCTGCGCGCTCGCGTTCGCCGCGCTCACGGCGGCGGGCGCGGCCTGGTTCGCGCGCTGCGAGGAGAGGTGATGGCCGTGACACGACTCTCCGACCCGACGCCGCGCATGACTCTCCCGCGGGCCCTGCTCTCCGAGGCCCTGCGCCTGGCGCGCTCCCCGCTCACGGCGGCGCACCTCGCCTGCGGCCTGGCAGCCGGTCTTGCCTGCGGCGAGTACTTCTCCGTAACCCGATGGGACCCGGCGCTGGGCGCGGACGCCTACGCTCAGTTCCTCGGCGCCCTCATGCCGCTCATGTCCGCCATCGTCTGCGGGCTCGCCGTGGACGAGGAGCGCGCTGCCGGGCGCCTCGCCAACCTCACGGCGGTCCCCTCGCGCGGGCGCGCCGTCGCGGCGAAGCTGCTCGCCCTTGCGACGCTCGGCGCGGGCGCGCTGGCCGTGGCGCTCGGCGTGTTCGGGGCCGTGCTCGCCGTCGCCGGACGCCTGCCGCTCGGCCCCGCTCCGCTTGCGGCCACCTGGGCGGGCATCGTGCTGGGCAGCCTGCCCCTCTACGCGCTGGGGCTCGGCGTGGCCCTGCGCCTCGGCCGCAACGCCGCCATCGGCGCCGGCGCGGCGGGGATGCTCCTTGCGTTCTTCTCGGTGGGCGGACTTGCGCACGGCCTCATGACCGGCGAGCTCACCGGTGCCCTGGCGACGCCCCTGAGCTGGGTGCCGTTCGCCTGGCCCGCGCGCCTGGGGTCGCTCGGGGTGGAGGCCTTCATCGACGCCGCACGCGCGGCGGGCCCTCTCCTCATGACTGCGCTCGCTGGCCTCGTGCTCACCCTGGCAGCCGCCGCCGTCCTTATCGCCTGGTTCTGCCGCTTCGAGGACGGGAGGGCAGATGCGTAGGAAGCCGTTCGCCGTCGTGCTCGTCCTCCTCTCCGCAGCGCTCGTTCTGGGCGGGAATGCCCTGCTCGACGCCGGCTGGGGGTCGGTGCTGCGCTCGATCGCCGACCGCGTGCTGCCCAACCCAGAGGTCACCATGTGGGCGCCCGCGCCCGCGGCTGCGCGCGGGGCTCTGGACCGTTGAGCGCGGCGCTAGTACAATTCCGACGGAAGTTTCAGGAGGTCGAACATGGCGAGGATATTGGCAGTGGATGATGAACGGGCGATCCTCGACGCGCTCGCGCGCGTCCTCGGCCGCGACGGCCATGAGGTCGTCAAGGCAGCGGACCCGACGGCGGTCCCGGGGATGGATCTCTCGCGCTTCGACCTCGTGCTCTGCGACGTCATGATGCCGGGGCTCGACGGCTTCGAGCTCGTGCGGCAGATCCGCCCGGACTTCGACGGGCCCATCGTCTTCCTGACCGCGCGCGTGGCCGAGGAGGACGCCGTGGCCGGCTACGGCCTGGGCGCCGACGACTACGTCCGCAAGCCCTTCGGGGCCGCGGAGCTGCGCGCCAAGGTCGCGGCCCATCTACGCCGTGAGCGCCGGCCGCGCTCGCACGCCCTCTCCTTCGGGGAGGTGCGGATCGACCTCGGGGCGCGCGACCTCGCCGTGGGCGGCGAGGCCGTGCCGCTCACGCCCACCGAGTACGCCATCTGCGAGTACCTCGCTCGTCACCCCGGGCAGGTCATGAGCCGCGCGCAGATACGCGAGACGGTGCTCGGCTGGGAGAGCGACGCCGACGACGCGGCCATATCCATGCAGGTCAGCCGCGCCCGGAGGAAACTCTCCGAGGCCGGCGCCGATCCGATCGCGACCGTCTGGGGGATGGGGTACAAGTGGCAGCTCTGAGGACCGGGGCGCGAGGTCGCGGGGGCATGCCGCTCTCCTTCGTCATCGCGCGCTACTTCGCCTACGCGTTCGCTGCGGTCGCTACGGCGTGGCTCGCCTCGTTCATGGCGCTCTCCGCGGCGATCGACGCGGGCATCGTCTACGAGGCAAGCTGGGGGCCGGCCAATGCGCGCGAGGTCGCGGAGGGCCTGGCACGCGACGGCGCCTGCGGGCAGCAGGACGTGCCGACGGCGTACCGCTACCTCATCCTGAACAAGGACGGATACGTGCTGATGACAGACCTCGAGGGCACGCGGCTCGAGGACGCGACGGAAATGGCCCGTGCGGCACTCGCCGCGGATCCGGGCACAGTGGAGATCGAGGGCGGGGGCTCGGGCCTCACCTACGCCGCGTTCCCGCTCAAGGGCGGCGGGGCCTGCGCACTCGTCAGCGAGTACCTGCCGCAGTGGGTCTCGCGCGACCTCGCCGGCCTGCTTCCCAACCCGCAGAACCTCATGCTCGTCGGCGCCGCTGCGGGAAGCGCGCTCGCGCTCGCGCTCGTGGCGCGCCGCGCGAGCCGCGTGATCTCGCGCAAGATGGCGCCGCTCGCGGAGGCGGCGGGGCGCGTCGGCGCGGGGGAGCTCGACTTCGCGGTCGGCAGCACCAACGTGCGCGAGGTGAACGACGTCCTCGCCGCGATGGACGCCATGCGGGCCTCCCTCGCCGAGTCGCTCGAGGCCCGCTGGGCCGCGGAGCGGGGGCAGCGCGAGCAGGTGGCGTCGCTCGCCCACGATCTCAAGACGCCGCTCACCGTGCTGCGCGCCAACGCCGACTTCGTGGCGGAGGAGCTGGAAGACGAGAAAGACGCCGACCTCGCGGCCGCCGCGCGCGACATAGCCGGCAGTGTCGAAAGGCTCGACGGCTACGTGCGCCTGCTCATCGAGGCCTCGCGCGGGTCCGGCGGGGCGGAGAGGGCCCCCATGCGGCCGGCCGAGCTCTGCGAGCAGGTCCTCGCCGAGGCCGCCCAGATCGCCCGGGCGCGAGGCGTGACGCTCGACGCGGCCACGGGCCCCGCTGTCGCGGGCACGCCTGAGGCCCCACTCGACCGAACCGCCCTGGCGCGAGCCGCCGCGAACCTCGTGGCCAACGCCGCCGAGCACGCGCGCTCGCGCGTGGTGGTCTCCTGCGACGTCGCTGGTGGATACCTCGTCATCGAGGTCGCCGATGACGGACCGGGCTTTTCTCCCGCCGCCCTCGAACGCGGCTGCGAGCGCCTCTTCACAGACGACTCCTCTCGCTCCTCGCGCGACGGAGGCCGCCATTACGGGCTTGGCCTCCACGTCGCCTCTGAGGCCGCGAGCGCCCACGGGGGCTCCGTCTCGCTCGCCAACAGCCCCTCGGGCGGCGCGGTGGCCACCATCGCGGTCCCCCTGTGCGGGGCCTGACGAATCAGGCCCCGCACACTGGCATACCTCGCAACCAAACGCTCCCCGGATAATTCATGAGGCCGTACTCGTATTCGAGCCTGCCTATCTCTGCGGCAAGCGCCTCCGTCATGTAGAAGGTTTTCGTGCGGCCCGTCGACTTCGCCAGGCGGTCGTACCTGTTCGCGAGGTCCTCGGGGGTTCTCGGGGCTGCGGTGGCGGTTGCCATGATGCACCTCCCCGTTAGATGTAATACGTGTATTACTTTCTATCACATCACCCGAACCCCGCACCGGCGTACGGTCGTATCTGCTTTTTTACCTTACATTTTGTCAACCGGCCCATGCTCGGCTTGTTCAGCCGGATTAAATCAACTGTTAAATCAATCCAGGCCTGTAGGGGGCGGTGGAAATCTTTCGAGGACTGGGGGCGCCGTCCCTGGGTCGGCTCCTCGATGGCCGCGGCTGAATTCTCCTGCCATCGGCTGCGTGGGTTCCGGCACGGGGTTCTGGCGCTGCTCGAACTGGGCGCAAGACTCGGCTGTTGGTCGTACCGGACGGCATACGTTTTGAGACCGGCAAGCTGATGCCGGCTCGAGGACAGCGGCCCGGTGCACCGGGCCGATCGATAGCGGTCTCAGGTTCACAGCGCAGCTTCTCAGGGCTCGCATATATAGGAAGACTTGATTGGCAATCGATTTTAATGAAGTCGGCAGCGCATGTCAGAGTTTTCAACAAATTTAACATGCCACCCTTTATATCCGCACGCGCGTAATTCAACTCATAAGGACCGGCTATCCCTTACCTGTGACACAATCTCAAACGCACAGAACAGAATCATCAGTCCAATCATCGCATAAGAGGCAGCCGAACCTTCAAGCACTATTCCACAAAGAACAATCTCCGCGCCGCCAATAAGAACTGTTATCAGGCGCTCTGCCTTTTTGCTCTCGCCGCTCGCATAAAAAGGCGGCAAAGCGCACAAGATCACATATAGCCCGGGAAGGGAATACAGGATCGATAGTCCAAGCCCCCCATCAACCGCAGTGCTTTGCGTAAGAATCAACTGAACCCAAACGGCAATTATCACTGAGCAGGTTGTCGATAAAAGAAGACTAGAAATATAGCACGCAACAAAGTCCCGTCGCATTCGAACAGAGAAATCCGCGAACTCTCTTCGCCGCGTGGAAACAATAAGGTACACAGAAATTGCAATAGAGCCAATCAGAGAAAACAGCGGAACAACCAGCAATTCAAGCTTATTACCCCATCGATCAACCACACCCCCACTCCAATGAGCGGGAATTGTATCAGGGAGGACTGACCAAGCCGCCCATAGAATCAGAAATGGAAGAATAGAGAGGATGAAAGATGATAACACTGCAGTAATTTTTTTTGAGGCTCTCATCGATTCCGCATCTCCTTGCGCGCCCACATTCCACTCCGCCTTAAATCAAGTATACGTTTTGAGACCGGCAAGCTGTTGCCGGCTCGAGGACAGCGGCCCGGTGCACCGGGCCGATCGATAGAGGACTCAGGTTCACAGCGCAGTTTCTTGGGGCTCGCATATATAGGAAGACTTGATCGGCAATCGATTTTAATGAAGTCTACAGCGCATGTCAGAGCTTTCAACAAACCGCAGGTAAATCCGTGTACCAAAAATTGGTACACGGATTTACCTGCGATGTTCATGCTTGGTCAAAAGCCCATCAAGCGATATATCCATTATTTTAATGCGCGCGCCTGAGCTTTTGGCTGAAGTGGCAGTCCGACCGCCGGCAGGCGGCCACGCTATGTCCAAAGGCCACGCCTACTCCCAGTGCCCGGCTACGTCGACGACCCAGTGCTGCCCGTCGAGTTCCTGCCGCAGAGCTACATCAGGGACGTCTTATTGGGGGACGACCGCATGGAACCCCGGGAGATCAAGCTGTACGGCTGATCCATCCGTCAACAACATGTCAAAGCCCCAAACCCCACGGGATCGCGAACGAGGGGATGAATTGACCGCCCGGGTATTTGCGCCCGGGCGGTCAATTTTATCAACCATGGGTGCGATTCTGTGAGGCCATTTTTCTGGCATCCGCCGTTTGCTCCGGTCTCAACGCACCCATCGACCGTTCAGTAATCTTTGCGAACGCGACCACGTGCGCATTTGTCGAACAATCAAATGTCCGACAATGTCTGACGGAGCTGTCAGACATTCACGCACGAACAGGCGAGCTTCGCGAGCGATTGTAGGCATCTAGTAGCCCCAGCTGCGTCTTTGGCGCAGGTTCAACGTCTGACATCTTGAATGTCTGACGTTGAACGAAGCTGGTTGATAACAAGCAGGTGGAATAAACATGGAGCCCGACATCTCTCGCGCAATCGGCGCGCGGCAAGGGTCTGGCCCATCTCATATGTTGCCAACGCTAACGGTGATGTTGCCAACGCTAACGGTTAACCTGAGCGCCCGGACACATTCTTTGTTGGCTGAAACCAGCATAGCAACTAGCGGAAGGCATCATCGAAGGAGTGTGCTGGAAAGCACCCGTCTCCTTAACTGTTAGAAATGCAAGTTAATAATCTATGTGGTCAATATAATACCGTTGAACCCGCGTATAGATACCGCTCAGTCATTCGCCTCGCCCCCGTCGCACGTATCTTCATCCGGTCTGTTACTTTTAATCTAACAATTCTTTGAGGAACGTAGGTGCTTCTAAATGTACTGTCGACTTCTTCTCAAACTAATCCTAAGAGACAGGGCCGTATGGATTTGTACGCTCGTTCTTGCCGCAGCCTTCTCCATCCCCATTGCGTTCAATTCACCCATTTACGGCCCCTTCTTTATGAAGCAGGGCATGCAGAGCTTTGTCGACGCATTCAATACGCGCGCGCCCCAGGCCAGCGGCACAGACCTATCTCCAGAGCAGCAAAATGACGCGGAGCTTGCAAGATACGCGAACGCCGCCCTTGCCGCTCAAACCGACGCCGCCTTTCTCGATTCTGCCGAGAGCTACTACGCGCTCATGGGCGAAGGCTTCCAATCCGGGTCCATCGTGGGAGACCGAGAGACCAATGACGCAGCGCTCGCATATTGCCGTGCCCTGAGCAGCTCCGGCATCACGGATATCCCGGCCTCCGCAAACGACCTGCCATTCCTTTCCTTCCTGCCTTACGCCATTGCCACGGCGCCGTCTTTCCTTCCCTTCATCCCCTTCCTTCTCTCGTCGATACTCGTGCTCGGCGCCACAAGGCCTGCGACCCTGGCGGCAAAGGCGCCCGTGCCCAAATTCCGGCGCCTTATTCAGATCGTGTTTTCGATAATCGTCGCGGGGACCGCGATGCTCCTCGCCGGCCTCGCACCCGGGGGCATTTACGCCTTGGTCCTAAACGGCTTCGGGCAAATTGGGTACCCGATCGCCTTCTTCCATGACGGCGCGCTTACCACCACGACCGCGGGAAACGTCTTCACAGCCCTGCTTCTCGCGCTGCTTGCGGGCGGAACCTTGATATCCGTTTGCTCCGCCGTCCTATCGACCGCAACGAGGCGCGTCCTCGCGGGCCCCCTTACCTCCGCGCTGCTTGTCGCGGCCCCGGCATTCCCGTTATTGTCCGATTCGGCACTAGGGCATAATGCCGTGCTCGGGCTCCTGCCACTGCCCGTATTCTCGCCTATCGAGGCAACGGGTTACGTAGGATGTTTCCCGACGGAATTCATTGGCTCCGGTTCAGGCAGCGCATCGATGCTTGCCGTGGCCCTGGCATACGTCGCGGTCTTTTTTACGGTCGGCGCCGTTGCGACACGTTCCCCCAAACAGCCTGGACCCGCGAAAAAGCACCATGGGCTCGAGCTTCTGGACGCGAGCGTGGGATACGGAAGCACGACGATACTTTCAATCGGGTCGCTTTTCCTGAGCCCGGGAACGGCGGCGGGCCTCGTTGCTCCCAACGGCTCGGGGAAAACCACCCTTCTTGAAGCGCTGTCGGGCCAATTTCCCACCCGCATCCGCTCGGGAAGCCTGGCGGCAGACGGAATCTGCCAACGTCGATCAGCCGAATTTGCAGAACTCGTCTACCTGAGCTCTTCGGGCAGCGCGGATCTCTATCCCACGCTATCGGCCATCGAGCACCTTGCTTTCGTTAGGGAGGCGTGGAAATCGGCCACCGACATCGACTCGCTCTGCAGCTCCCTCGGAATCTCCTCATATCTCGACAAGCCGACCCGTAAACTCTCGACAGGAATGAAGCAGCAGGTAAAGCTTGCCATGGCGATATCGACCGGTTGCCCGTACCTTATCCTCGATGAACCGCTGAACGGCCTCGATCCGGGAAAGCGGAAAACCTCCTGCGACGCGATGCGCAGCGAGGTGGCGCGGGGACGAAGCGTGCTCATTTCAAGCCATCTGCTCGACGACCTGGCAGACCTCACCAACTCGTTCTACTTCATCGAGGCCGGCACGCTCGTGGAAAAGATCAAGTCGTCCTCGCAGACGCTCAAGCAGGAATACCTCGATACATACGAGGGAGGTGAATGACATGATAGGCAAGAGCTATGCAAAGATAGCGATTGTTGGCTTTGTACTTTGTCTTGCAATGGTGCTATGTGCATCATTTGCGAGGTATAGGTCCGAGCAGTCGTTCATCGATGGCGCTGAAAATGGGTTTGGCATAGACGGGATGTATGTCAACGATGGCGCAACCAGGCCGTCTATGGCGATTCTTGCGGGCGAAGACATGGAGTGGCAAATCTGTAATGACGATGGCTCTTGTATGAGTGGTCGTTTGGCCGCAACGAGCGATCCGAATTCGTTTGATCTTCTCGACAATGATGGATCGGATTGCGGTTCAGTTCACCTGTCGTATGCATCACGAGACGGGATGGACGGCATTCTCTACGTCTCCCACGAGACTGGCGATTTCAAGATGCGCAGGACTAACCGAGTGCCGGCTTTTATCGAGGAGTGAGAGTTCCCGGCGGTCTGCCGATTAGGCCGCCGGGGTATTGAACCCCGCATTCATCCGTACACACACGGATGACTGCGGGAAGTGTCCGGATGAAGGTGATAATCAAGGAAACAAAGCTGTTCTGCCTGGGACGGCTTTGGCCTGGACTTTAACCACAACATCGCAATCGACACTTATCAGCTCGCGCAGCGCGCATGGCCAAATCTCGGACGCTGGCGCATGGAGGACCTTCGAGATTTACTGGACATCCAAAACGACGACGCACACCGCGTGCTCGCCGACTGCGAAGACGAGATGGCTGTCTACAATGCGATCAGAAAGGCGTGAAGTCGGGAGAGCTTTCTATGGAACCGCCGCGCCGTCGCGCGAGCCGACCGGGCAACCCGGGCAATCTGGTCCCGGCTCTCTTTTTGGCACCCTGTTGCTTAATCAAAATTAAGCAATTGCTTAAAACAAAAAAGGTCAGGCACTAGGTGCCTGACCTGCAAACTTCTGGTCGGGACGACTGGATTCGAACCAGCGACCCCTTGACCCCCAGTCAAGTGCGCTACCAAGCTGCGCCACGTCCCGAAGCTTTTGTTTGTTGCTGTGCTCTCGCTCGCAACAGGGAGTATATTAACCCGAAACTTTGTCCTTGTGCAAGAACTTTTTTACAAATTTTGAAGCAAGTCCAAAATAGTATCTGCGAGCTGGGGTTTTGTTAGCACGGGAAGTTCTTGCGTGCCCGCTGTGCTCACGATCCAAGCCTTGTTGGTATCGGTTCCAAATCCCGAATCGGCGCGCGAGACATCGTTGGCGATAATGGCATCGCAACCCTTGCGGGCGAGCTTTCGCTGAGCGTACTCCACGACGTTATCGGTCTCGGCCGCAAAGCCTATCACGCACCGCTCTCCCTTTTGGCGCGAAAGCTCGGCCAAGATATCGACCGTCTCGACTAGTTCGATGCGATCCAGGCGCTCGTTGGTCTTTTTGAGCTTATGGTCGGCAGGGGCCGCGGGCGTGTAGTCGGCGACGGCGGCCGCACAAATGGCCGCATCGGCCGTCTGAAAGGCGCTCAGCGCTGCCTGCAGCATTTCTGCGGCGGTCTGTACGCGCACGCACTCCACGCCGCGGGGGACATCGAGCGACGTCGGTCCTAACACGAGCGTGACCGCAGCGCCGCGGCGAGCAGCCTCCCTCGCCAGGGCGATGCCCATCTTGCCCGACGACCGGTTGCCAATAAAGCGCACGGGGTCGATCGGTTCGTGCGTAGGACCGGCGGTGATCACGATGCGCTTGCCTGCCAGGTCCTGAGGCGCGGGGTTGAGCACCTCGCAGACGACCTCGACGATGTCCTCGGGCTCGCTCATGCGTCCCGTGTCCACGTCACCGCAGGCAAGGTAGCCGCTGCCGGGCCCCACCACATGGACGCCACGGTCGCGCAGCGAGGCTATATTGGCCTGCGTCGCCGGCGCCTTCCACATGCCGTTGTTCATAGCGGGTGCGATCACGATGGGTCGCGGCGTGGCAAGCAGCGTCGTGGAGATGAGGTCATCGGCGATGCCGTTGGCCATCTTGGCGATGATATTGGCCGTTGCGGGAGCCACGACCACCAGATCGGGCTCCTGTGCCAGCGAAATGTGGTGGATGGGGTCGGAGGGGTCGTCGAACAGACCTACAGCGACCGGCTCGTTGGTGAGTGCACGGAAGGTGAGCGGGCCCACAAACTCGGTGGCATGCTCGCTCATAACGACCTTGACGCGCGCGCCGCGCTTTTGCAACAGGCGCGCGATATTGCACGACTTATAGGCGGCGATCCCGCCGGTAATGCCCAGCAGGATCGTTTTTCCCTCAAGTTGCATTGAATTGTTGGGTGCCGCCGTCATCGTTAGGCTTCCTTGCTGGGGAGCACGAGCAGGCGGTGGCAGTACGGGCAGTGCGTAATCTCGCTACCGTCGTGGTTGAGGTCGCTCATGGACGACGCCTGCAGCGCGGTGTGGCAGACCGTGGGGATGTTGCCCTTGATGGTCTCGACGGCCAGGCCGCGGAACTGCTTGAGCAGGCGCTCGTAGTCGGTGAGCACGTCGGTCGGCAGCGTGGCGGCAAGCGCGGTGCGCTCCTTGGTGGCGGCGTCAATCTGTGCCTGGAGGTCGGCGGCCTTGGCGCGGGCGGCCTTGGTGTCGGCCTTCACGCCTTCCTCGAACTTGGCGATGATGGCCTGCGCGCGAGCCTCGCGGTCGAGTGCCTCCTTGTGGGCGACGACGACATCCTTGCGGGTGTGCTCGATCTTGTCCAGGCGCTTGGCCAGGGTGGCGAGCTCGTTCTCCAGGTCCTGTACCTCGCGGTAGTCAGAGCCGTCAACGTGGCGCTTCTTGGCGGCCTCGATAGCGTTGTTGGTCTGGATCTCGGTGGTGTTGAGGTCGTCGAGCTCAATATCCAGGTCCTTGCGCTGGGCGTAGAGCTTGGTCATCTCGGCCTTGAGCTTAACGTAGGTCTTGCGCTTGGAAGCGAGTTCCTTGAGCTCCGGCATATTGGCAAGTTCGCTCTTGTTGCGGGCGAGCTCCAAATCGATCTGTTGCAGCTTGAGTAGCGTAGCGCCGGCGCTCATAAGTTCTCTCCTTTTGTCACAGTCCACCATTGGCAAGGGTTCAGTATTTTAATCGCATGACGGGGGTCAACCCCGGCGTCAACCGCAGAGTTCATCAAGATATCAACGAACGGCTCCTCGGAGCGGTCATGGCCGAGCAGGATCACCGGCAGTCCGCGCAAGTCTAGGTCCTGCGCCACGTGGTAGCCCGCCTCGCCCGTCACGATGGCATCCGCACCGGCGGCGATGGCAAGCTCGCTAAAGTCGCCGAGGGAACCGCCCAGAATGGCGACGGTGCGGCACGGGTGATCGGCCTCGCCCCACACACGTGGGTCGCTGCCAAACGCCGTGGCGGCGCGAGTGGCAAGGTCGCGCAGGCTGCAGGGGTCGTTGAGCGTTGCAAGCGCGCCCAGGCCGGTCGCTTCGGGGTCGTCCACGTGCTCCAGCGAGCTTGCGGGCACGGCGTCCAACAGCGTACTTAGGCAAACGCGAGCCTCATGCGAGCGGTCCAGATTGGTGTGGAACGAGATGATACTCACCCCACAGCGGGCAGCCTCGTAGAGCGCCGCACTGCACTGGGGGCGCGTCGCGCTAGGCGGACAAAAGGCCTCGGGCGCCTTGATATAGATGGGATGATGCGTCAGCAGTACGTTGGCACCGGCCTCAAAGGCGCGCTGCACGTTGGCCTCGGTAGCGTCGAGTGCGCAGGCCACGCCGCGGATCTCGTCGTCGGGGTCGCCGACGGATAAGCCTACGTGGTCCCAGGGTTCGGCGTCCGTCATAGGATAGCGTGCAAGCAGGGCGCGCTCGAGTTCGGCGACGATCATGCGGCACCTACGATCGAGAGCAGCGTCTGGGCAAAGTTGTTCAGATCGTCCGGATTCACGCGGTCATCGAAGGAGATGCGCAGTGCGCCCAATGCCTGCTCGCGACCAATGCCCATGGCGCTGAGAACATGGCTCGGGTCCATGCTGCCGCTCGAGCATGCCGAGCCTGCCGACACCTCAAAGCCGGCGGCGTCGAGCTTGATGATGAGCTCCTCGGAGTCCATGCCGTCAATGTAGATCGATACCATGCCGGGCAGACGGTCGGCTTGCGCGTAGTCGCCCATGGTGGCGTGAATGCGCGGATGGGCCGTAAGCGTGGCGTAGAGCTTGTCGGATAAGGCCTGCAGCGTTGTACGCTCCTGGGCCACGCGGGGCGCCAACGTGCGGGCGGCAGCGGCAAAAGCCAGCTGTGTACGCAGGTCCTGCGTGCCGGCACGACGACCGGCCTCCTGTCCGCCGCCAAAGATGCGGGGTCGCAGTGGGGTGCGGGTCTTAACGTAGAGCGCACCAGATGCCACAGGACCGCCGATCTTGTGCGCGGCAACGGTCATAGCATCGACGCCCAGCTCGGTGACATCGAGCGGAATATGCAAGTAGCCTTGGATGGCATCGGTATGAAACAGGGCGCCGGCAGCATGTGCGGCGGCGGCCAGCTCGCGGATGGGCTGCACCACGCCGGTCTCGTTGTTGGCAACCATGATGCTCACGAGCGCCACGTCGTCGCCTAGTAGCTCGACAAGCGTGGCGGGCTCAATGTAGCCCATGCGGCAGGGCTGCACCAGGTCGACGCTAAAGCCTGCGGCACGCAGCAGCGGCAGGTTGTCCAGAATCGAATCGTGCTCGATGGCAGATACGATCACGCGGTTACGCTTACGGTCGCGCTGACGTGCACCCTCGGCAAGACCGAGTAGCGCCAGCTGGTTGGCTTCGGTGCCGCCGTTGGTCAGAACAATCTCAGACGGGCGAACGCGCGCGCCAAAGCTGCGGGCGATCTCGCGACGTGCAACCTCCAGACGCGCGGCAGCCTTGCGGCCGAGCGAGTGCAGCGAGTTGGGGTTGACGCCCGCTAGCTCGCTATCGTCGTACTCACGCTGCGCAAGGCGCGCCTCGGCGCGCATGGGCGTCGAGGCGGCGTAGTCAAGATTCACGGGTATGCGGTTTTGACCTGCGGTCATAAGGGTTTATGCCTCCTGTGCAGCCTCGTTGCCCAGCTTCTGCAGCAGCGCAACCTCGGCAGCGGGATCTTCGGACTTAAATACGGCAGAACCGGCCACCAGGACATTTGCGCCGGCCTTGACGACCTCGGCAATGTTCTTGGAAGAAATGCCACCGTCGACCTCGATCATGGGCGAAACGCCGTGACGCTCGCACATGGCCTTGAGCTCGTGGAGCTTAGCGATGGTGCCCGGGATAAAGCTCTGGCCGCCAAAGCCGGGGTTCACGCTCATGAGCAGCACCATATCGACGACGTCGATGATGCTCTCGAGCACGCACACGGGGGTGGCGGGGTTGAGCACAACGCCGGCCTTGACGCCGCGCTGCTGCAGATGCGTGAGCGTGCGGTGCAGGTGCGTGGAAGCCTCGTAGTGCACGGTGATCATGTCGGCGCCGGCGTCGGCGTACCAATCGACCGTCTCGTCGGGGTTCGATACCATCAGGTGCGCGTCGACCGGTACATCGGTGGAGCGCTTGACGGCCTTAAGGATGTCGACGCCAAAGGTGAGGTTGCCGGTAAAGTGACCGTCCATGACGTCGAAGTGCACGTAGTCGGCACCGGCTATCTTGTCGAGTTCGCCCTTGAGGTTGGCCATGTCGGCCGAAAGGACAGACGGAGCGATTTTGATGGAACCCATGGTAGAAGCCTTTCTGCGCTAGTCGGTGAGTCCGTAGAACTCTTGAGAAGGGACGCGATCGGTAAGAATCTCGAGCGCCCTATCCAAAGTAACACCGTTGTAGAGCGTTTGCTCCACGGCAAAGGTGAGCGGAATGTCTACGCCCAGTGAACGGGCAAGCTCGCTCACGCTGCGGGCCGCGACGGCGCCCTCGACAACCATATGCGTGCGCGTCTGGTACTCGTCGAGCGACACGCCGTGTGCAAACTCGTAGCCAAAGGTGCGGTTGCGCGAATGCTCCGAGGTGCAGGTGGCAATGAGGTCGCCCATGCCGGCAAGTCCCATGCAGGTCATAGCTTGACCACCGCGGGCGTGTACCAGACGGCTGATCTCGGCCAGACCACGCGTCATGATGAGGGCAAGCGTGTTGTCGCCCGCACCAGAACCGGCGGAAATGCCGCACACGATAGCGATGACGTTTTTCATAGCGCCGCAAACCTCGACGCCGGTCATGTCCTGCGACAGGTAGATGCGGAAGGCTGTGGATAGGAGCAGGTCCTTAAAGGTCTCCCCTATCTGCGGATCTTTGCTGGCGATGACGGCGGCAGAAAGCCCGCCGCGGCAGATCTCCTCGGCATGGTTGGGACCCGAGAGCGCCGCCACGCGCGCCTCGTTGCCGATCTCGCTGGCGATGACCTCGCTCATGAGCAGGCCGGACTCGGGCTCAATGCCCTTGGTGAGGCAGAGCACCGGGGTATCGGCGGCGATAAAGGGCACGGCCTGGTGGCAGACGCCACGCAGGTGCGTCGAAGGAACGGCGAAGATGATGGCCTCGGCGCCGTCGAGCGCCTGGGCGAGCTCGGTCGTTGCTACCACGTTATCGGGCAGCTCGTAGCCCACAAGGTAGCGAGGATTACGGTGCTCGCCGTTAATGCCAGCGGCCGTCTGCTCACTATGGGCCCACATGGTCATGCGCTCGGCTCGCGCGGCAGCAAGGCCGGCGACGGCGGTTCCCCAGGAGCCGGAGCCAATCAGCGCAACATTCATGACTCTCTCCTACTTATCGTCGGGCTCGGTGACGCGCTTGGTAAACGAGAGCTTGGACTCCTTACCGGCCATGAGCTTTTTGATGTTCGCGCGATGGGCCCACACCACGGTGATGCCGATCATCGCCATGCAAAACTTAAGTCCCAGGCTGCTGTACGGAAAGACCGCGCAGGCGGCGATGGGAAGACCGATGGCGGCGGCAAGCGAGCCCACCGACACAAACTTGGTGATGGCGACGGCCACGATAAACATGCCCAGCAGCGAAAGCCCAATGGGCCAGTACCATGCGAGGATTACGCCCAGACCGACCGCGATGCCCTTGCCGCCATGGAAGTTGAGGTAGGGCGAGAAGATATGGCCCCATACGGCCGCCAGGCAGATGACGCCGAGCATCCAATCGCCGGCGGCACCGGGGGCCATAATGCTCACGGGGAAGCCATAGCCCAAGTCGGCAATGAGCGGACGCGCGATAAGGACGCAGATGGCGCCCTTCAGGCAGTCGAGCAGCAGCGTGAGCGCCGCGACCTTGGGGCCGGCTACGCGCAGGGCGTTGGTGGTGCCGATGTTGCCGGAGCCCGCCTTGCGAATATCGGTGTGGTTAAACACGCGGCCCAGGATCAGGCCAAACGGAATCGCTCCGATAAAGAACGAGACCACGGCGCAGATGGCGGTCAGCAGAATCGGATTATGCATCCTTTTGCTCCTTCTTCCTAAAGAAGAGTCGAATGGGCGTGCCAGAAAAATCGAAGGTCGAGCGCATACGGTTCTCCACGTAGCGCTGGTAGGTGTCGTTGACCAGGTCGCTGTGGTTGACGAAGAACGTGAACGTCGGCGGGTTGACGCCCGTCTGGGTCACGTAGTGCATGCGCAGGCGACGCTTGCCGTCCACCACGGTGTGACCAAACTCACGCAGGTCGGTGAGGAACGTGTTGAGGCGCGAGGTGCTGATCTTTTGCGAGCGCGTCTTCTCGGCGGCGTCGACCATGCCCCAGATCTTCTCGACGCTGCGGCCGGTCAGGGCCGAGATGCGCAGGTACTGGGCCCAGGGAGCCATGACGCCCAGACGGCGGTCGACGGTCTCCATGCAGGCCTCGCGCTTGCGGTCGTCGTCGAGCAGGTCCCACTTGTTGAGCAGCACCACGATGGCGCAGCCGCGCTCGATGGCCAAGCCCATGACCTTCTGGTCCTGCTCGGTGACGCCCACGGAGGCATCGACGACGAGCAGCGCCACGTCGGCGCGGTCGATGGCGCGCAGGCCGCGAACCATGGAGTAGTACTCGATGTTCTCGTACACGGTGCTCTTCTTGCGAATGCCCGCGGTGTCGACCATGCGGTAGTGCTTGCCGCCGCGCTCGACAACGGTATCGATGGCGTCGCGCGTGGTGCCGGCGATGTTCGACACGATGGAACGGTCGGCGCCCAGGATGCGGTTGAACAGCGAGGACTTGCCGGCGTTGGGTCGGCCGATGATGGCGACGTTGAGCGCGTCAGGGAACTCGTCGGCGACCTCGTCCTCTTCCTCGGGCAACAAGGCGACGATGTCGTCGAGCAGGTCGCCCGTGCCGTGGCCGTGCAGGGCCGAGAGCGGCGTGGGCTCACCGATGCCGAGCGAATAGAACTCCCAGATGTTGTCGTTCTCGCGATCGGGATTGTCGAGCTTGTTCACCAGCAGAAAGACCGGCTTGTCGGAGCGCTTGAGCATGCGGGCGACCGACTCGTCCTCCTCGGTGACGCCGGTGCGGCCGTCGACCACAAACAGGATGACGGCGGCTTCCTCGGCGGCGGCGAGTGCCTGGTCGCGGATGGACGTGGCAAACACGTCATCGCTCTTGAGCGGCTCGATGCCGCCCGTGTCGACGATAGTGAACTCGCGGCCGTTCCAGTCGGCCGTGTGATACGAACGGTCGCGCGTGACGCCGCGGGACTCGTGGACGATGGCGTCCGAGGTCTGGGCTAGGCGGTTAACGAGCGTGGACTTGCCCACGTTGGGGCGTCCAACGACGGCGACGATAGGTTTCATCTGCTCTCCTTTAATGGGTAGGGTCAGTGGAATTAGTAGAGTCGGCAGGCACAATGCCAAGGATGTGCTCCAGGGTATCGAGCAGCTCATGCGGCATGGTCGACACCACATGAACCTCGGCGCCGCGATTGGTAAGGCTTGCGAGTAAATCGTCACGATGATACTCGTCAAGCGTCATGCCGTCAGCGTTGAACATGAGCTTAGGCACAAAGAGCATAACCCCCGACAGGTCTTGCGGCAGCTGCTCCAGGATGTCGCTCGCGACGATTAGGCCGGTCACGTCCACGTTGCCGCCAAAGTAGCGGTTCTTGATGGCCGTGACGGTGCCGGAAAGGCCCTGTGGAGACTCCACGAAGCGGGCGACGGTATCGCGTGCGCTGGCGCCCGAAAGACATACCAGGCGCTGGTCGCGGGCGGTCATAGCCTTGCGAACGCTGGCAAGGCGCTCGGCGTCGGCGGCAAGGACATCGTCTGTCTCGTCCAGATACGAGCGGATCATGCCGATGCCGTCGTAGTACTGAGGGTAGCCGTCGTAAAAATCGGCCTCGGGCGGCTCGATACCGGCGTCCAGATAGAACTCGTCGCTCATCTGGAACGTGTGGCGGCCAAAGCGCTCGTACGCGCGATCCTGGAAGGGTCGGATCATGGCGATGGTCTCGCGCGCCAGCTCAGGCTTGTCGCTGTAGGACCAGCTAAAGCGGTTCTGGTGCTTGGTAAAACCGAGCGGCACGATGCCCAGGCTCGTGATCTGTTCGTGCTCCTCGCAAAAGCGCAGGGTCTTCAGCAGTTCCTCGCCGTCGTTCATGCCGGGGCACAAAACGATCTGGGCGTGAATCTCGATGCCGGCGGCCATGATGGCCTCGAGCACGTCCATGCCGCGCTGGGCGTTGCGGCCCATCATGCGGCGGCGGACATCGGGGCTTACGGCATGGACCGACACGTTCATGGGGCTCATATTTCGGTCGATGACGTTTTGCACGTCCTCGTCGGAAAGATTCGTGAGCGTGACAAAGTTACCCTGTAAAAAACTCAGGCGGTAATCGTCGTCGCGGATGTAGAGCGTGGAGCGGCCGCCCTTGGGCAGCATGGTCATAAAGCAGAACACACAGGCGTTAACACAGGTACGCATGCCGTCGAAGATGGGACCATCGAACTCTAGGCCCCAGTCCTCGCCGGGAAAGCGGTCAAGCTCGACGGGGGTGACGGTGCCGTCGCGCGGGTCGAAAACCTCCAGCTCGACGGTGTCGTCGTCTGCTTCCCAAAGCCATACGATCATATCGGTCAGCTTCTCGCCATTGACCGTGAGCACGCGCATGCCCGGCTCGATACCCACATCCCATGCGGGCGACTCGGGACGCACGTTCTTAACGAGCGCGCCCTCACCCGGCTCGGGGTCGCGGCTGCGCCCGTAATCGGCCACCTCGGCGGCGTATGCGGGTACGGTCTGGTCCATGATTAGCGGCAAAGCTCCTTGATGCGCGCAACGGCGCGTTCGATGTGTTCTTGCGGGGTGGAGGCTCCGGCGGTGATGCCGATGTGGCGCGCGCTGGCAAACCATGCGGCCTCGAGCTCGGAAGCTTCCTCGATGTGGTGCGTGTGCTCGCAGACGTCGGCGCAGATTTGCGCCAGGCGACGGGTGTTGCCCGAATTTTTGCCGCCCACCACGACCATGCAGTCGCAGCGGTTGGCAAGTGTGGCGGCTGCCTGTTGACGCTCACTCGTGGCGGCGCAGATGGTGTTGATCACGCGCAGTTCCTGCACGCGCGGGGTGATGGAGGCCACAACCTCGGCCAGGTTCTGCGCGGTTTGGGTGGTCTGCACAACCAGGCCCACCTTGCCTTTGAGCGGAAGCGCGTCCGCATCGGCAGCGCAACTCACGACCTGCGCGTCATCGCCGGCATGGCCCAGAATGCCCTCGACCTCGGGGTGGCCTGGCTCGCCCACGACGATCACGCGGTAGCCCTCGCGCACCAGGCGCTCGGCCGCCACATGGACCTTCTTCACGTAGGGGCAGGTGGCGTCGACCACGGTAAGGCCGCGCTCGCGAGCGGCCTCGATCACCTGCGGCACCACACCGTGGGCGCGGATAATCACGGTGCCCGATGCGGCGTCGTCCAAGGTGTCGGCCAGACCGACGCCTGCCTCGGCGAGCTCGCGTACCACGATGGGGTTATGGATGAGCGGACCCAGCGTGTGGACCAGAGTGCTCTCCCCCGCCTGCGGGGCGGCCGCCAATGCCATGTCGAGCGCACGCTGCACGCCGTAGCAGGTGCCGGCGTGGGCAGCGATTTCGATGGTGGGCGCGTCTGCCTTGCCGAGCACAGCCTCGGCAGTATTCATGACGTTCTCACCCATGGCTAGAACCTACCCGGGTGCTCGGCGCACAGGTCGTCGCGCATGGCGTAGACGCGGTTCATGGCCTCGGACTCAAGCCATGCCAGGCGCTCCTTGCGCTTGAGCTCGGCCGGCGCATCGGATAGCGAGATGGCCTTGCCGGCACGGATCCAGCATTTCTTGGGACGCATGAGCTTTTTGCCCGCAGGCGTAATATCAGACCAGCCGCAGATGGCGAGCGGGTTGACGGGCGCCTTGCCCATCTGGGCGATGAGAGCAAAGCCGCCGTGGACCTCTGGCTTGATCTCGCGCGAACGGATGCGTGTGCCCTCGGGGAAGATCAGGACGTCCTCGCCGCGCTGCAGTGCGTGTTGGGCTGCGCGCAGGCACTTCATGTCGGCGGTGCCACGCTCGACGGGGATACCACCCACGCGGCTAAAGGCCCAGCGCACGATCTTGGTTTTGGCGAACTCGGACTTAAAAATGGGGCGAATGCGGCGGCCGCCAAAGAACAGCGCCGTCTCAACGGCCAGCAGCTCAGCCATCGAGGTGTGGTTGCAGATGACCACGCTGCCGCGGCCTTCCTGGCGCTCAAAGAGCAGATCGGCGTCCTCGACCTTCCAGCGCCACATGAGCTTGGAGAAGGCCCAAAGGATTGCCATGACCACGAAGACGGTGCCGCGGATGAGCGCGGGGAACTCGGCGTACGGGGCGTTGTAGTAATCCTCGGGCGTCTGCTTAAACAGGCGCATGGGCTACCTCCTTTGGTTGATGAGGTCCTCGATAATGCGGACGACCTCGTCGATGGTGTGGGCGGTGGAGTCGACGTGCACGGCGTCCTCGGCGGGCACGAGCGGCGCGACCTCGCGGCTGCTGTCGAGCTTGTCGCGCTGCTTGAGGGCGTCGAGGGTCTCGTCGACCTCGGCCTCGAGCCGCTCGGTAGCGAGCGGCTGTGCGTCGTTTTGGTGGCGCTGCAGCACGCGGCGACGGGCACGCTCGCGCGGGTCGGCGGTCAGGAACACCTTGACCTGCGCGTTGGGGAACACGACGGTTCCGATATCGCGACCCTCGGCCACGATATCGCGGTCCTCGGCGGCGCGGCGCTGATGGATGAGCATGGCCGCGCGCACACCCGGGTAGGCCGAGACCTTGGATACGTTAGCGTCGACCTGCGGGGTGCGAATGGCAGCCGATGCGTCCTGGCCGTCAATGGTCAGGCGCGTATCCTCGCCGGTGCTGTTGGTAAAGCGGATTTCGATCTGCTCGGCGAGGGCGTCGATTGCCGCCTCGTCGTCCAGATCGATGCCGCGGTCGAGCGCGGCGAAGGTGACGGCGCGATACATGGCGCCCGTGTCGAGCTTGTTAAAGCCCAGCTGGCGGGCGATCTCCTTGGCGATGGTGGACTTGCCGGAACCGGCGGGGCCGTCGATGGCGACGATCATGCAATGCTTCCTTTCGGTGGTTGACGTGCTGGTATGGGACGCGGGCGTTGATGCGCGGCGGGTTGCCTAGCCCGTGTAGCGCTCGCGGTAGGTGTTGCGCTTGGGTGCGGAGCCGTGGCTGCCGTGGTGGCGCGTGCGACTCGCGGTATTGGTCGCCGGCGCGGCGGCGCGCTTGGAGCTGGCCTGCTTAGGCGGGATGCCGCCGGCCTTGAGGATTTGCACCTCGCGGTCGGTGAGCTCGCGCCACGAGCCCTTGGCCACGTCCTTGAGCTCCAGTCCGGCAAAGTTGCAGCGGTGCAGGCGGATCACCGGGTGGTGTATCTTGCTCAGCATGCGCTTGACCTGGTTCTTTCGGCCCTCGCGGATGATGACCTCCACGGCAGTGGTGCCGGGCTTGACACCTTGCGGGGCCACCGCCTCGGCTTCGCGCGCGTTGATGACCCGGCAGATCGCCGGCTGGCACAAGCCGTCGTCGAGCTCGATGCCGCGACGGAGCGGTTCCAAGTCGCGATCGGTCAGGTGGCCGTCCACCAAAGCCTGGTAGGTCTTGTAGACGTGCTTGCTGGGGTGCAGCAGGTCCTGCGACAGGTCGCCGTCGGTGGTAAAGAGCAAAAGGCCCGTGGTGTCACGGTCCAGGCGACCCACCGGGAAGAGTCCCGGAAAGCGGTCGCGGGGGACCAGCTCGGCCACGCAGGGGCGCTCCTGCGGATCGCTCATGGTGGTGAGGTAGCCGGTCGGCTTGTAGAGCATCAGGTACACGGCGCCCTGGTTGAGCTTGACGGGCATGCCATCAACCTCGATGTTGTCGCGGTCGACGTCGACCTTGGTGCCCAGTTCGGTCGCGACCTCGCCGTTAACAGTCACGCGGCCTGCGGTCATCAGGTCCTCCGAGCCGCGGCGGCTCGCCACGCCCGCGCGTGCCAAAAAGCGCTGTAGGCGCATCGTGTGCGGGTAGACGGGCTGGGCGTCGCCTGCGGGCGTTGTGGCGCCTGCGGCGCGCGTCACCTCTGCTTCGTTAGTCCTCGTCATGCATGTCCTCCGAGGTATCGTCGACAACCAGGGTATCCTCGTCCTCGACTGCCTCAACATCTTCAACATCGATATCGATCAGTTCGCGCTCTTCGTCCAGGTCCTCGGCCTGCTCCTCGAGCGTGGACTGAATGCTGCGGCCGCTCAGGCGCTCGCGGATAAACTGGCGCGACTGCTCGTCGGGGGCAAACTGCTCCAGATCGGGCAGGTCGCGGGTGGAGCGAAGACCGAACTTTTCCAAGAAGGCGTTGGTCGTGCCGTAGATGATTGCCTGACCGCGCTCGGGGTCGCGGCCGAGCTCGCGCACCAGGCCCTTGTCCACGAGCGACGCGATGACGCCGTCGGAGTTGACGCCGCGGATGCCCTTGACCACCTCGCGCGTGACGGGCTGGTGGTAGGCGATGACGGCCAGGGTCTCAAGCGCCGCCTGAGACAGCTTTTGCGTGTCCCAGCTCAGCACGTAGGCCTCGACCACGTCGTGGTAGGCGGGGTGCGTAAACAGGCGCCAGCCACCGGCGACCTCGCGCAGCTGAAAGCCGCGGTTGGCCTCTTCGTACTCAACCTTGAGCTCGGCCAAAAGCGACGCGCACTCGCCCGGGGCGATATCCAGCGCAGCTGCCAGCGCGGGTGCGCTCACGGGGTCGCTCGACACCAGCAGCAGCGCCTCGAGGGCGCCTTTGAGGCTGTTTGCCTCCAGCGTGGAAAGGGTTGACATGGCTGCCGCTCCTATTCGGTGAGCTCGGGGCCCTCGCCGGGCACGTATGCCTCGGCGCCCTCGACGCGGTTGATTTGAATGGTTCCAAAGATCTCGTCCTGGCTCAGTGTAAGCGAGCCACGCTTGGCGAGCTCGAGCATGGCCAGGAAGGTGACGACGAGCTGCTCGGTGGTGGCGTCGCCGTCCAGCAGCTCGCGGAAGGTGCAGGTTTGGTGTGCCATGGTAAAGCGGTCGACCGAGGCCACCGTCAGGTCGAGCGGCACGCGATGTGGCGCCACGTGCTCGGCCTCCAGCAGGAAGGTCTGGCGCTTGCCATCCAGGTCGGCGCAGATGACGGCGAGGCCGCGCAGGGTAATGCCGGCCAGATAGTCGGGCATAAGGCCTAGGAACTCGGGGTCGGGGCCGGCCACGCGCGGATGCATGCGGCTCTCGGCCTGCATACGCGCGCCAAGGGCTGCCGCCGCGCCCTTAAACTGCTTGTAGGCGATCAGACGCTGGATCAGGACCTCGCGCAGGGCGTCGCCGTCGAGCGCACTGAGTTCCTCGAGGTCTTCGTCGTCCTCGTCATCGTCGACTGTCTTGCGCGGGGCCTCCTGGGGCACCAGCGAGGCGGCCTTGATGTCCAAAAGAGTTGCCGCGACCAGCAAAAAGTCGCTCGCCACGTCCAGGTCCAGCGCCTCGATGCGCTCGGCCTCGGCAAGGTATTGCTCGGCTACCTCGCTGATCGAGATGGCACCGATATCAACTTTTTGGCGGGTTACCAGCTGCAGCAGCAGGTCGAACGGTCCGCTGTAGACCTGCGTCGACACGCGATACGACATCTTCGACCTCCTTTGACGGCGCCTTCGCGGCGCGGTTTGGGTGCATGTTGCGACCGTTTTGCACGGACGACCTGTAAGTTTACCTTAGATGCCGGCGATTGCGAAGTTGAGCAGCCACTCGGCCAGCGGATACACGGTAACGTCGAAATACCGTCCGATCACGTCGATGCCGGTCCACATGGGCAGCAGATACAGCACTAGGATGAGGATGGGCATGGCGTATTGCTGCAGGCGGTAGTAGTTGGCGAGCGCCTTGCCCTTGAGGAACGGCACGATAATCGACGAGCCGTCGAGCGGCGGGATCGGGATGAGGTTAAAGAACGCGAGCGACAGGTTGACCACAATAAAGGTGGCACCGAAGTTCATGATTTGTGATGCCACAGCAAAGGACATCCTGGCGTAGAGGTTGCCGTATGTCGCGTGCATGAGAGCGGCCGCAAGGCATGCCAGCGCAATGTTCGATGCGGGGCCGGCTGCGCTCACCAGAACCTCGTCGCGCTTGGGGTGCTTGAGGTTGTTGAGGTAGACGGGCACGGGCTTGGCAAAGGCGAACACCGGGCCGCCAGCGGCGAGCATCAACAGCGGCAGGAGAATGGTGCCAAACGGGTCGATGTGGTTGAGCGGGTTGAGCGAGACGCGGCCGCGCGAACGCGCCGTCTTGTCGCCGAGCGCCCAGGCCGCAGCGGCGTGCGCGCTCTCGTGGATGACAATACCCACGATGACGGCGACGGCACTAGCGAGCAGGTTCATAAAGTAGCTGCTGGACATGTCGCTCCCTTAGCGGACGCGGCGCGAGGCGCGCGTGAGCAGGTGGTCGGCCACAAACAGGATTACAGCGACGAGGGCGTAATCCAGGCGAAACACACCGCCGAAGGGCGAGGTGATAACGCCGTAGCCGGCGATGGCACTCGGCAGCGCGCGAGAAAGCTCAACGACAAAGCCCACGATCTGCAGCTTGGCGGTGAGGCCGCTAAAGCACAGCAACACCGTCATCGCGCTCATAAAGATGCCGCAGATGCGACAGGCAATGGCGATGATGCTCATCGCCACGGCGGTGGCTTTACGAGAGTTCACGCGCGGTCTCCTCTTCGATCTGGGTGGAAAGCTCCAGCCATTCGTCCTCGAGCTTGGGCAGCTCTTGCTTAAGGCCGTTATATTCCCCCAGCGCGGCGTTGAACTTGTTCTGATCGGCATAAAGCTCTTCGCTTGCCATCAATTCCATAAGCTCGTCATATCGGGCGCGCTTTTTGTCGAGCTCGGCCTCGATCTTCTTGAGCTGGTTGCGCACGCCCTTGAGCTTTTTGTTGAGCGCGGCGCGAGCCTGGGCCTCGGCGCGCTTTTGCTCCTTGGTCTTTTTGCCCTCGGCCGGCTTAGGGGCCGCGGCGGGGCTGCTGTCCTGGGCGGCGTTGGCTTTGGTGGACTTGGCCGCGGCAGGTGCGCTCTCCCCTGCTGCCTCGGCGGCGGCGCGGGCAGCGAGGTCCTCGCGTTTGAAGAGGTAGTAGTCGTAGTCGCCATCGTAGACCGTGACCTTGCCGTCGCGGATGTCGATGATGCGGTTGGCCACAGCGCGCACCAAGTGCTCGTCGTGGCTGATCAGCACAATGGTACCGGGGAAGTTTTGCAGGGCGTTCTCGAGCATGTCCACCGAGTCGATGTCCAAGTGGTTGGTGGGCTCGTCTAGGCACAGGAGCGCCTCGGGCGCCACGAGCATCTTGGCCAGAGCCAGACGCGCCTTTTCGCCGCCGGAGAGGACTCGAACCTGCTTCTCGATGGAATCGTTATCGCTAAACAGGAAGGCTCCCAACAGGCTGCGCTGCTGCGGCACGGTCCACTTGGGCGTGACGGTGTCGATCTCTTGCAGGACAGTGTTGGACTCGGTCATGCCCTCGAGCGCGTGCTGGGCGTAATAGGCCACGCCAACGTTGGTGCCCAGGTCGCGCGTGCCGGTAGTGGGCGGCTCCAGGCCGGCGAGGATCTTCATGAGGGTGGACTTGCCGGCGCCGTTGGGGCCGACGAGCGCCACATGCTCGCCGCGGTAGAGCTTAAGGTCGATGTCGCTGTAGATGTGCTTGTCGCCGTAGGACTTGGACACGCCCTCCAGGCCCACGACCATGTCGCCGGAGCGCGGCGGGTCGGGGAACTTAAAGTCGATGTGCTTGTGGCCCTCGGGCAGGATGACGAGCTCCTTTTTGATCTGCTCGATCTTGCGGATGCGCTCCTGCGCCTGGGCGGCCTTGGTGGGCTTGTAGCGGAACTTGTCGACGAAGACCTGCATATGGGCGATGTCGCGTTCTTGGGCGGCACGCTTGGCGCGCATCTGCTCCAGGTTGTCCTCGCGCTGCTTAAGGTAGCTGCTGTAGTTGCCGGTGTAGGTGGTCACGCGGCGGTTCTCGAGCGCGGCGACGTGATCGACGCAGGCGTCCATGAAGGCGCGGTCGTGGCTGACGATGAGCACGGCGCCATCGTAGTTGGCGATAAAGCCGCGCAGCCACTGGACGCTTTCGAGGTCCAGGTGGTTGGTGGGCTCGTCCAGCAGCAGCAGATCGGGATGGCGCAGGAAGAGCTTGGCCAGCGCGATGCGCATCTGCCAGCCGCCCGAGAACTCGGAGCATGGGCGCTCAAAGTCGGTGACCTTAAAGCCCAGGCCGGACAGGATTTTGCGGGCGTTACTTTCAAGCTCGTAGCCGCCTAGATGCTCAAAGCGGTCCTGGACCTGGCCGTACTCGTTAAGGAGTGCGTCGACGTCCTTGCCCTGCTCGGAGAGCTCGGTGATCTGGGCCTGCAGCTCGTTGGCGCGCTCGCCCATGCGGCGGATTTCCTTGGCGGCTGCCATGACCTCGGCGAGGATGGTGGTGTCCTTGTGCTCTAGGTTAGTTTCCTGCTCTAGGTAGCCCACCTGGCAGTCCTTGGCGTACTGGACCTGGCCGGCGTCGGGGCTGTCGATGCCCATGATGATCTTGAGCATGGTGGTTTTGCCGGCGCCGTTGGGTCCTACAAGCGCAAAGCGCTCGCCGGGGTTGATCTGGAAGGACGCGCCGCTAAAGAGGACGCGCGCGCCGAAGCTTTTTTCGATCTTGTCGACCAGGAGGATCATGGTGCCGCCTTTGACCTTGTGTGCCTATATGAAAAAAGGCCCCAACTTGCGTTGGAGCCTCATTCAATGCTCGGGTGGAGACGAGGGGGGTCGAACCCCTGACCTCTTGACTGCCAGTCAAGCGCTCTCCCAGCTGAGCTACGCCCCCGTGCGAAAAGTACTATACGGGAACTCGGACGGCGATGCAAGGACAATTTTGGAAAAAATTTCGCGGGCGCCGGCGCGGGGGGCGCGGCCTGGCCGCGGTTGCAGACGCGGGAACGGGCGGCGAAGCCCCGCGATGCCCTTATCCGCCCGCGGGGCGCGCCCCGCGGGCGGCGGCGAGGCCGCCGGCCACCTCTCCGGCGCCCTCGGGACATCTCGAGTCCCGCCGCCCGCCGTTTTTCGCTTTCGCGGCGCGGGCCGCCACTCGCCCAACGGCCATCCCGCCGGCGCCGGGCCCATTGTCGGGGCCAACCGCGCCCCCGCCCGCCCGGCGATTCCAAAACCATGCCGGTTTACGGGGCTAGGCCGGCAACCCCCGAGCATGACGTAATCGGCAAAAACAAAACCGCAGGTAGACGACTCTCGCATTCCGTGAAATGCAGGGTATGGACGGCCGGTCCGGGTCCGGCCCCGTAATCCGGCATAGTTTTGGAATGGTTCTTGTCGATCAGCATTAACAATTACGTGGATTTGACCCGCAAGCGTTTATCTAGCAATTTGGCAGGCATACGAAGTGGGAACTTTGACAAAAAGAAGCCGGGCTATTTGCCCGGCCTCTTGATTCTCTGGTGGGCCCTCCGGGATTCGAACCCAGAACCCAGGGATTATGAGTCCCCTGCGCTAACCGTTGCGCCAAGAGCCCTTGTGATTAGTGGTTACAAAGGTAATGAAGGACTTCCATTTAGAGAAGCGTTGCACCACGTCGTGAAATACTACCATGCACGCGGCACCCGTTCAACGCACGATCTTGTCGACCAGGAGGATCATGGTGCCGCCTTTGACCTTGTGTGCCTATATGAAAAAAGGCCCCAACTTGCGTTGGAGCCTCATTCAATGCTCGGGTGGAGACGAGGGGGATCGAACCCCTGACCTCTTGACTGCCAGTCAAGCGCTCTCCCAGCTGAGCTACGCCCCCGTGCGAAGAAGTACTATACGGGAACTCGGACGGCGATGCAAGGACAATTTCGGAAAATATTTTGCGGGCGGCGGTGCGGGGGCGCAGCCAGGCCGCGGACGCAGGCGCGGGAACGGGCCGCGAGGCCCCGCGATGCCCTTTTCGCCCGCGGGGGCGCGCCCCCGCGGGCGGCGGCGTTGCCGCTGCCCTCCTCTCCGGCGCCCTCGGGACATCTCGAATCCCGCGGACCGCCGTTTCTCGCATCCGCGGCGCGGTCCGCCATCCGCCCAACGGCTGTCCCGCCGGCGCCGGGCCCATTATCGGGGCCAACCGCGCCCCCGCACACCCGACGATTTCAAAACCATGCAGGTTTACGGGGCCAGGCCGGGAACCCCCGAGCATGGCGCAATCGGTAAAATCAAAACCGCAGGTAGACGACTCGCACATTCCGCGAAATGCAGGGTGTGGACGGCCTGTCCGGGTCCAGCCCCGTAATCCGACATAGTTTTGAAATGACACAAATTCACCGGCAGGCAAACTAGGTTGTTCTAGTGCCATGTCGCCGACTAATTTCCAATTTCCAACCAGTTGCACAAAACATTTGCTCGCAGTCGCGTCTCGGCGCGCTTCATTGCCTCGGATTTGGCTTTATATCGAATCCCCAAACGACTGCAGACGCTTTTGACTATGGTGTCTAGCTGCTTTTTATCGTTAAGCATATCGTGGGTTACCAGGAACACGTCGAAACCCATGCTCTGGAGCGCAGTCATGCGCTTCGCATCGTGGTTAAGTACCGCGCCTGATCCATGGATGACTTCACCTTGGATTTCGATAATTACTGCCTTCATTAGGATTGGGTTTACAATCACAATGTCGCCGTAGCAAACCTTTTGACCTGCGATGCTTTGGGCCGCCTCGGATAGAGGGGTTAAATCGTTGAGGTACACGTATCTGAATCCTGAACCACCTAGACGTCGGGAACGACTTAGAAGAAGGACCCCCGCGACCTCGAGTGGAGAAGCAGCAATGCCGATAACCTGTTGAGCGGCATCATAAAACTGCTTTCCCCACATTTGACTTTTGGCCTTGGCGGCGAATCGATGCAGGTCGCTCAGTTCGATGAGCGGCTTTCTCATCCAAAGAGAAGTACCTTTGAGTTTTGTAATCTCTCTTCCGTCCTCACGCTTATTCGATTGGCCTTCAAAATCTGGGGCCTTTACGGTTGCGCGGGCATAAACTCGTTTCCAAGGGACCTCGTCTTCGCCCTCTCCAAGTTCGAACAGATCCTGCGTGCTGGAATTGCGATTCTCCTCTTCCGCCATTTTTAATTGCATTTCGGCTGCGGGAGTCGGATCGAAAACAGAAAACCAACCGCAAAGTTCGTACATAGCCAGCACAAGATCCATCTGGGACATAAAGCGTGTCATGGTAAATAACGTGTTAAGCGGATTGGTGACACTAAAGCCTAAATGAGTGTCGATTGTTGTGCCGGCATCCGATGCCCCTTCCCAGCGAATAGTGGAGCGCAATCCCGAGTGGTGATTACAACAACCTGGCGAAGCAACAGCGATAATCGGGGTCTTGAGGACGTCGGTTACGAAAGGGGCTTGGGAGAGAGCTCGCCAGCCGTCTTCGGAGTTGGGCAGGCGCGGGTAGAGATCGCGCACCTGCGGCGGGCAGCGCCAGTAGCGGAATGCGGTGTTTGCGCAGACGATATCGTCCATGTGGCCTCCCCTGGTATCGGCCATAGGCCGTACGGATTGCGGGCAAGGCGATTATCTACGGGGCCGTCATGCGGGTAAGTACCGGAAGCAAACCAAATGCTGACCAAAAGCTTGACGAGTTCCGCCGAAAAACCGTCGTGTGATAGAAATCCGCTGGTAGGCGTTCTGGGGCAGTGGTCCCCGTCTCCACATTTGAGCTCGAATCACATGGAGAATTCAATGAAAATACGCATGCGTTTTATACAAAATATGCAATGGCGTCAGCAAAAAGGGCGCGATAAAAAGACGCCTAGGACGACTACGGTTCGATTTTGGTGTCACTTTTGGTGTCACCCTTTGCGTCAAAAAGAAAAAGGCCAGAGGCTTAATACCTCTGACCTGTGCTTTTGATGGTGGGCGATACAAGATTCGAACTTGTGACCCCATCCGTGTGAAGGATATGCTCTACCCCTGAGCCAATCGCCCGTCGCCTTTCGGCAAAAGAGATACTATCATAGCCGCGCGCTGTTTACCAAGAACTTTTTGCCGTCGATTTTAAATTCGTGGACGCAAACCGCGCCACCGCAATCAGGGCACGCGACAAACCCGCAGCTTAACAGCCATTTACCGCTTAATCCACGAAGTCTCGGGACGGCAGATAAGTCGCGCGTTGTTGTAGGCCATGTCGAGCGTGAGGCAGGTGCGTGCGGAGTAAAAGCCGTCCTCGCGCTGGATGGTCAACGCCAGCTCGGGCTTGTCGCCGGTCAGGCACAGCGGCAGCAGCAGCTGAATCCGGCCGCCGTAGAACTGCGGCACCGCGAGTGTGTAGTTGGCTGCGGCGCGGCGGGCGGCCTCGACGACGGCACCCTCAAAGGCGCGGCGCAGCAGAAGCGAGTTGCCCTCCCCCATCAGGCTGGCAGGGATGCGAGTCAGGTTCTCCTCGTCGCCCAGAATGTGGTCGATGTTGGAACGGATGGGCAGGCGGTAGTCAAAGACGAGCTCGGAGGGGTCCTCAGCAAAGCGCACACGGCACGGCAGGTACTCAAACGAGACCAGCATGGGGTCGCTTTCCTTAAAGAAGCCCTTCAAAAACCAGCGCTGGCGCGCGTCGGGTTTGGTGTTGGGCTCAAACAGGCCGTAGATGGTCTCGTAACGGCGCGTGTACAGGCCGGTATTAAATAGGCAGCGGTCGTCGTCGAACACCAGCGGCAAGTTGGACGGCGCGGTCTGGTCTACGTCGCGCTCGGTCAAAAACACCGCGCGGCTAAACGAAAACGACAGGTAGTTTTTGAGAATGAGGTTGCTGGGACCCCAGTCCTCGGGGTCGGCGAGATCGACCAGGCGATCGTAGCAGGGCTCGGGGCAAAACGCGAAGTCGTAAACATTGCTGCACAGGGTGCTTGGGAGTTCCATGCGGTGTCCAATCCATTCAATTACCAGCGTGCGGATGGTTTGATTCTATACGGGCGAAGCGCAGTCGTGACACATAACGTAATTGCGCCTAAGCTCTTCCGCGAGATCGGCGCGAGAGCGGTTTCCGGATACGAGGTCTTGGATCCAGACGTAGTACTGGTTGTCTTTGGGCTCGGGACTGTCGGACAGCACGACCGGAGTGCTTGCGAATCTTAGAACGGACAACGCAAAGACAAGGCTGGTGCGTTTGTTGCCGTCCTCAAAGATGTGGTCCTTGACCATGTGCTCGGCCACGTAGGTGACCTGGTCAAAGATGTCTGCGAAGCGGTCGGCCGGCGATTGGCCGAATATCGTACAGAATGCACCCGCAAGCACCGACTCGACGCGTCCAAGCTCAAGCGCGGCCCGGCCGCCTGCGGCGTCGGTTGTATAGCAGCGCCCGACCGTCATCAGCGTGCTGTGTAGGCGCATCACAGCCGCGGCAATAGCTTCGAGCGAACCGGCATCATCAAGCACGAGCGGCGCGAACGGATGAGCGCCCCGCTGCGTAGCCGCCATCATGAGTTCTCCAAGAGCCTGAGCACGTTGGGCATGCTCTCAATGGTCAGTCGAATAGCTTCATCGATCGACGTGACGCCGTCGAGCAAAATCGGTGATGGTGAATTTGCCTCGCGTGCAGTTGAATGACCTTCTTTAGCAACGCGATTGGCGCCGTCATCTAGTTGAACGTAGTTCCAAGGCATGACTGCCTCCTCTATAGCTTTACGGACGTAATAGCCCGCGAGTCGTACTCCAGGGCAACCGGCTGCCAGACGAGGTCTTCGATGGCGCAGCTTAGGGTGTTTGCGAGCGCCAATGCCGAAGAGACCGAGGCGCGACGCAAATCCAGCTGATTCTGTTCGTAGAGTTGTATAGCGCGAAGTTTAACCCCCGATTGGGCGGCGAGCTGTTTTTGCGTTAGGCCGGCCGCCTTTCGTGCCGCTTTGAGGCCCTTTTTGCCTGCCTGGGCTTTGTTCCATTTATCAATGACAATCTGGACGAATTTGTCTTCGGGGGCTTCGTGGAGAGGATGGTACGAGCCGATAATCCAATCAAGCGGAGCGACTTCGAGTAGCTCATTAAAGCCAAGGCTGCACATCCATTGTGCATAGGCCAAAACCCAGCCCGCCCAATACTGAGGCGAACGGTCGAACGGATAGGTCTCCCTGCATTCGACGGGACTCAGTCCCGCATGGGCGATAATATCGCGCGCAAGCTCGTCGCCCGCCATGCCGCAAACGACGCGAGGCATACCACGCTCAAACTGTTTCATCTCAAAAGCGTTCGACAGGATCGCCGTCAACTCGGCTGGATTCAGCCCTTGATCGCAGAGGGCGAAATCGACTGCCTCGCCCAGCGTTCTCATGGCATCCTCGAGATACATCTCACTGTAGGCGTGGGTCATTTTCTGTCATCCCCTCTCGAACGATATCGACGACACGAATTCCCTCAAACGGGTTTTCGGTAAGCAATTCCCGATACTGCGCCCTTGCCAACTCATCTCGGTCCTTGGCCATTGGGCCATATAGAGCTTGTGGCGCACGTTCAAATCCAGCAAAACGAATGCTCTTAAACGCGCGCTCGCTTTTGAGCACAATCTGTTCTCCAAGGTTGCCGAGCCTCATCGCTCGACCGAGCTGGTCAATGGTGATCGTATTGTTTACAAACGCCCTGGCATAGCTGAAGTACGAGTCATCCGCACGCCACCCTCTAATCACATCGTAAGCGTTAGCATCAGGTAAAAAATGATCGCGAAGGTATTCGCATGCCCCCACAGCGACGGCGGTGCCCTTTCGGAATGAACGATGCTCTACAAGCAACGCTATCCAATGCAGAACTGAATATTGCGGCGATAGCAGGTCGAGTACCTTGAGATCGGCCATGTCGAGTTCATATCGATTTGCAAAGCCGTCTGCGTCCCTAGAGCATGCCCATTCCCTTGCAAGGTCGAGGCTCTCTGTGCAATAGAATCCCTGTCCATAGTCGTTATGGACTTTCCCCAGGCCAAACTGGGGAGTCTCAATAATTTTCTGAGAACCATTCCACAGTTCCACGCGGGTCTCCTAACAGGTATCGCTCTAGCGATAGTATAACACACTATCGCTAGAGCGATACCTGTATTCAAAGAGCAAGAGGGTGTATGGAACGGAGTTTGAATTCAATACTGGCTTCTAAGACTCTCAGAGTCCGGAAGTATGCGGCAAAATTCAGACTTGCTGATCACGCCGGAGCACGCTAACGCCTCAGCCTGCGGTTTCTTTGTACGAAAAGGGCTGTGTGGTCGGGGATTCCGGAATTTGCCGCATACTTCCGTTTTGAGAATTCGGAAGTGCAGGGAAAAACCGAGTTATGCCGACCAGACCCCGGCTTTGCGCTTCCGCGACCTGCGGTTTTGTTGGCAAAAATTGTGTTGAGCTCGGCGGCCCCCGATTTTTCCCAGCACTTCCGGAATTCGCATAAAAATGGCGAGGTACGAACCTCGCCAGTCTGACACTTCCAAGACAATCGTCTCTTCGGTGATTGATTTCTCTCACACTTCAGGGGCTTTTAGAGCCGCATCGATTAGGTCGGCGGCGCCGTCGAAGCGACCGGTATTCCCCCTGGCAAAGAACGCATCGCTCTCGTGGATTGCCTCAAGGCTTTCCGTGATGGGCTCGGCGTGCGGAATGAGATGCGTGATGGTATCTGTAAGCTCCTTGTCACGTTTACTTCGCTTCATAGAGACGCACCTCATCCTGTTCGATATTTTTGCTGAAGGCCAGGCGCATGTGCTCTGGTGGGTTGGTGACTATATCAACCTTTCGCCCAAGTTCCTTTTCGAGCTCAAGTGATAGTTCATATAGCGTGCCAAACGTCATCGTGGCGCCGCAGGCTAGACGCAAGTCGATATCGCTATCGGGCGCTTGCTCGCCTCGGGCGAACGAGCCAAACAGATATGCCTCGCGGACGTCGTAGCGAGCCAGCACGCGGGAGACCGCAGTGGATATGTCGGTAGACGAGATCATGGATAATTGCCGCTCAACAGTAAATCATCAGGGGACCAGCGCCGAAACCGCCGGTCCAACATTATGGCGTTCGGCAAGCTCGAAAATGTATGGGGAATTTGACCTGACAAACTTGGTTAAGAAAACCAGATCGTCCGCAGAAAAGCCTTCGACATTAAACCATTTGACCGCAGGCAGAAAGCACTCTGCATGGTCAAACCCAAAGTCGACGGGACGCTCGACAGCTACGCGAACGGCCCCATCTTCTCGTATCTCTGAGTAGGCAAGCTGAGTGCCATCATCAAGCTGAACGTAGCTCCAAAGCATGACTGCGTCCTTTACAGGTTCTTGGGAAATAGTGTGACTGGCCGTAGCACGGGATAAATCACACTATTGGCCCGACCAAAATGCATCATCTATAAGATCAGGCAAATCTGTCCATACCTGATAGGCGGCAACGTTGTCCGGATTTGCTTCTCTTGCGCGGCGTTTATCATCGGTATTGTGCTTTGCGGCATTGGCCAAAGCCTGGTCCTTTTTGCCATCAATCATTTCTAGATTTACAGACTTGAACTTAGACACAGACGACCTGTTGGGGTCGGTGGTCTTTAATACACCAAGGTTGCGCGCCCTTTTCTCACATTGGGAAGTCGATGTAAAAGTTTCCGGGCATGGTGAAACATGATCGATGAGCCATACTTCAAAGCATGGATTGGAGATCGCGAGCTTAACCCCTTTTGTCTTAGCTTCTCGTTCTGCCTTGGCCAAATTCCTGAACTCATCCGAATCGACAACAATCCATGTGGAGCTCAGTTCTTCAATTTCACCAGTTTTGCCTGCCTTTTTGTCAGACTCGAGCTCACGAGACACCTGCTTCGTTACTTTTAGCGGGTCTCCGTCTATGTGCCTATATCGGACACTTCCGCGAACGTCCATTTCATTTATAAGGAAGTTGAAGTATTCGGTTTCGGTCACCCTGCCGTTGGACACAATCAGGTGGCGCTTTCGCTTTGCTCTAGTTTGCTTTTTGCGTCCGCGAGCAAGCCCTCTCCTTTCTGTCTTAGCCATTTTGGTCAGCGCCTTCCTTCATGAGTTGGGCCACAAGTTGATGAAAACTTGGGTTGGGCAGCGGCACATAGACACCGTTTAAGTAATTGCGCCCCAGATTCTCATTTGCGCGAGGGGAATACTCCATCGCGGCAATTAATTGCGAAGTACCTTCAGAGTCCTTTTCCACAAACCAGACCTGGTCACGTTCGAGCACCTCTTCCATGGGGCTGGTTCGCGTCATTAAGGTGACATCATGGGTGGAGAAGATTAGCTGCGCACCCTTTGGATTGGTGTCGGGATCGGCAAACAGTGAGACAAAGTCGCGCAGAAGCGTAGGATGAAGGCTCGAATCAAGTTCGTCAATTACCGTTGTGGCCCCGCTGCTTAAAGAGCGTAAGGCTACCGAGAAAAACGCCAGCGCAGCTTTTGTGCCCTCCGACTCATGGGCGGAGTCCAGCCATAAACCATCTCCTGAGCCTACATGGTGGAAGAACAAGTCATAAGAGAATGATCATTTAAAGTCTTCTGCGATTTTTTTGCGCGCCTCTTCCGGAATGTCATCAAGTCCGATGAACGAATCCTTTAAACCTGGGACGCCCTCAGCTTGACGAACATCCATGCCATCAATGCCGATGTCGGCATATTTAATGAGCTGGGATAGCATCTGGGCCCGAACGTCATTGTTGATAAACAGCTTTTTAATAGTGGCGAGCTCAGCAAGATAATGCGTTGCATCGTATAGCTTGATTTCATTGGCAAGAACGGCAAAAGCCGGTTGAATCACTTCGCTACCAGCTGCTGCCGCGGCAGACAAGAACAGGGAATTATCACGTGTGATATCCCAAAGCTGTTTTTTAGCGCCCGTAAAGGTGCTGCCAAATTTAATCGACTGTTTTCCATTTATCGAAGAGCGGTCATAAAGGAGCGACGGCTGCTTCGATCGATATACGGTGAGATTTTCGTATGTAACCTCATTTTTATTAATGCCAAATGAAAAATCATACTTTAAGTTGCTAGCAAGAAATTCAATCGAGAACTCTGTGTCACTTGATCGAGATTCCGAGTCAAGTAAAAAGGGGTCGATAGGTATATGAGATTGAGAATCGCCCGCTGCGTAACTTGTGCGAACAAAGTAAGAGACAAAACTCAGGGCGTCTAAGAAATTTGATTTACCAGAAGCATTGGCGCCGTACACTGCAGCTACGCGAACGGGACCAAACTCTTTTTTACTGAAAATCGGTTCAAATGAAAATTGCTGAGCATCTCGAAAACTGAGGTAATTCTTAAAAGAAAAATTGAGGATCATCGTCGGAATCTTTCTAGATATTGTTCGCTTACCACAGGCACACCGGAAGAACAATAAGAATTATATGCTTTTAAAAGCAATATTTGTTTGTTTTGGACAAATATTTGCCTTGAAACTCCAATTGCATTGATATTGGACTCTTAAGTTCGGCAACCACCTTCGATACCGTTGCATAATCTAAGGCTGAATTATCTGACACGCCCTTGCCCGCTAGGGCTGCATTGATAAGTTCGGCGGCGATGACAACACTTCCGGAAATCGGGAGTATCAGCATCGGTGTGCAGCTTCGAGAACCGCTGTTCCCAGCACGAACAGCAATGCGGACACGGCAATCCAATGGCTGTCGCTGGTTTTGGGGAGTGACGAGGAGGTCGCGGTGGCGGTCTTGGGCCTAGGGGCCTTGGCGGCCGGGGTGTTGGTCACTGTGGTCGTGGTTACCGTCTTAGTCGTGGCAGCGGGCTTTTGTGTGGGATTAGTCGACGGATCCGCAGCTGGCTTGCCGGTAGCGGGGTCGGTGCCAGGGACGGACGGACCATCCCCCGGCACATCGGGGCCACCGGTCTCCCCCGCCGACGCCGTGGCATCCACGGGCTCGATCGTCACGCGCGCTGCCACGGACCCGTCGGCATCCACCACGCCGCCTGCGCCAAAGGCCCCGCCCGCAGGCGCCACAAAGCGCGCGGATGAAAGCGACCCGCCCAGGCAGGCGACGCCGCCGTCGGCGCCCGACACATCAAGCCAGGACGCATCGACGGTAAGCTGCCCGGCCTCGCCACCGCCAGCAGCCCCGCCCAGCAGACACACACCATAGGCGCGCACGCCCGCCCCGGAGCCCGCGCCCGCGGCGACAACGCTCCCACCGCCGCGAACGGCAAGACCTTCCGCGATCACGCCGGCCACCCGCGCGTCCGCGATGCCGGCGCCGTCGGCCCGCGCGTCAACCTTGCAGCCTTCCACCGCGAGCGTCCCCGACACGTAGATCCCGCACTGCGAGCCCGTGGCCACCAGCGACCCGGTGCCGCGGAGCGTCAGATCGCCCCACACTTCCATGCCGCAACGCGAGATGTCCACGTCGGGCGCGCTCGTCTCGACAACAGTGTTCTGCCCGGTCAGCGTCACCACCAGGTTGCCGTCGGCACCGATGGCCTCGCCCGTGTAGCCGTTAAGCTCAAGGTGGCAGGCATCGGTCCAGGCCCATCCGGGGCCCGACGCGCCCGGCTCGTAGTACGTGGCGCCCGCAATGAACAGGCTCTCCGCGCCCGCGGCATAAGAAGGCCCGCCCAGCAAAACGCATAGGCAGGCAATGGCAGTAAGCAGGATGTAGTGTCGGCTGGTGTGGAACGCGGTGGCAAACATAACCGCTCCGATCTTCGCAAGAGCCAATGAAGACTGCATCAGCAAAATTGCCTGGTAGCAGCAGCTATTAGTGTAGCGAAATCAAGCAACGTACGATAAAGAAACCAGCGATCAAACCCCGAAATTAGATGTAAATCGTTTTGCCAGTCGGTGAAAGGAGGATTCGAATACGTCGAACAAGCGCATGCCGTCAGCAAGCCATTGAGCAACTAAAAGCAATCACATATCGACATCGGAATCAGTCGATGTATCCTGCGCCCTTTTGCTCAACGATTCTATTGCTTGTTTTATGTCATTGTGAATCCAATTGGTCCTCAGTGTGCCCGTACGTGATTTAGATCCCATTTCGACTAGTTGGGTGTCTATATTTTTAAGCCATTCGATGGCCTCATTCATGCTTTGCTTTTCTGCATAATTCTTCATGCCAGTATGAAAGAATGAATACAGCGACATTTGCGAGTCGGCGGCTCCTTCATAGATGGCTGTTGCCACAGTTCCAGCTGGTACATCCAGTATTCTATTTTGATACTCGGACTTTATGGCTTCTTCAAAAAACGTAGAGATAGTTTTTCCTGTGTTCATATCAACTATAGAAAACTTAAGATTGTCGCGATTAAACGCTCGCTCTATTTCATCTTGTTCAACAACGGCTATAAGTTTGTCCATTATTAGATTAGCTTCTGTGCCATATATATCCTTTTCCATTTCTTGCTTTTGCCTCAATACGGCGACGTTGCACTTAGGATCACGCTTGACGGCGAGTCGAAGCGAATCGAGGAGTTTCTCTCGAATACCATCATCCAAAAACCCAAGTTTTATGAGATCAAGCGATATCCTTATAACCTTATAGAACCAATTATGTGAATAGAGCCCCTTAGATAACAATTCATCAAGTCGGCTAGCCAGTAATTCAACCTGATCGTCTTCCAACAAGTGCAAAGTACTCCATTGGTAATCAATATTTCGGGCCTCGACGTCTGCAGCGGAATCAGGATTTTTCATCAGTATGAATTTCCTGAAGGAGCTCTTAACAGTTTCTGGGTTTACATCCTTTCCTTCTGTTAAGGGCGCAAGGGCCTTAGATATAGTTAGATAGTAGTCGTATGCTTCGAGTTCAGAATTGTCGAAAATGCTCATTGAGCTCTTCGCACCTTTTGGCTCCTTAGGAGCTATTCCTGCTGATGCTTGAACTGCATAACCAACAAAATCTGAGAATGCTTTTACTTTTCCGCAAAAATCGACAGATTCATCAACAAGAACTGACGTGCTTAATGCATAGTTAATAGACGGAACTGATCGTGATAAAGCCCTTGCGTTGACAAAGGAACCCCTAATTCCGTCAATAACCGCATCCTTAACTTTGAAGTCAATCTGTTCGGGTATGATCAACTTATCCTTTAATATAACCCGATACAGCTCTTGAAGATCTGGCTGATACTCGATTTGACTAATAACCGCCTTTTCAACAGAGCAATCGTCCTCAAAAGACAGCGGTTGATTTCTGACGAGCATCACATGCCAGCCATGATTTTCGACCATATTGTTAACGAACCCAAGAAACGCACGATCGTCCTGAGCGAATCCACTGCGTTCACAATCGTCCAAAATCACAAGAACTTTTTTCATATCTATTAAAGACAGTAATAAGTCAGGTTTAATGGAGACTTGAACTCCAAGCTTAGCAAGCTGTTTGCTAGATATTGACCTACCGATCTCAAGTGCATATTTCTTTAAAACGTTTGTGACAGCTTTGGAGCGCTTCTTAGCTTTATCAGAAAAATGAAACCAAGAAGCCATAATCCTATTGAAGATTTCGTCATAATTAGACACACCAAATAGCGACACGCGACATATCCTTATGCCTATTTCATCTAGCGCGGCTTTAAGATCGTGCTCGCAGTAATAAGTCTTACCTGAACCCCATTCACCATGCAAAACCAACGCTTGAAGGCCGATATCGTCACATTCCATGTAACCTTTAATTGCTTCAGTTATTTCTTTGGCTTGCATCGCCATGTTCTCCAATCGACCATTCTTCGTGTTGCAGTACTAAGTCAGGTATTAGTTGGGTGACCGTGTCCAACAGTTATAATTTTGCCTTATGCCAGCCGATGCTGAACTCTCGTCCACGGTACCCGTTATTGAATTTTTACGATTAAACAAAGGACGGGGGTGTATCAGCGCTAGCCGATACACCCCCGTCCTCGTGTGGAATGATCTTACTGTAGACTGAGCCCGCCCAACGCAGGCAGCCTCTCCCCTAGTCCCTCTTAAACAGATCCCTCGTGTAGACCTTGTCCGCCACGTCCGCGAGCTCGTCGCTCCAGCGGTTGGCGGCGATCACGTCGCAGCCGGCCTTGAAGGCCTCCAGATCGTGCGTGACCTCGGAGCCGAAGAACTCCGGCGCGTCCAGCGTGGGCTCGTAGACCACCACGGGCACGCCCTTGGCCTTCACGCGCTTCATGACGCCCTGGATGGAGCTCGCGCGGAAGTTGTCGGAGTTGGACTTCATCGTCAGGCGGCACACGCCCACGACCGGCTTCTCCTTGCCAGCGTAGACGCGGTCCCACACCATCTGCAACACCTCGTCTGCCACGAAGTCCTTGCGGGTGCGGTTGGCGTCCACGATGGCCTCGATCAGGTTCTGCGGCACGTCCTTGTAGTTCGCCAGCAGCTGCTTGGTGTCCTTGGGCAGGCAGTAGCCGCCGTAGCCGAAGCTGGGGTTGTTGTAGTGGCTGCCGATGCGCGGCTCCAGGCACACGCCGTCGATGACGTCGCGGGTGTTGAGGCCGCGGACCTCGCATGTAGGTGTCGAGCTCGTTGAAGTGGATCACGCGGAGGACAAGGTAGGTGTTGGCCCTTCAATTTAATCGATAGTTACTCAATATTGAATTGGTCAATTTCAAATTTTGTGTAATCGTCCACTTTGTTCGAAAAATGTTTAAGCTCAACGCCAATATTGATATTTCCATATTGGTCAAACCCAATTTCATTAAGCAAATTGCGTTCTTTTAGCATTGTTATTAGCGACAATGGGACTCCAGCTTGAATTAACTCAACGCTTTCCTTGTCGGACGTCCCGTATAAGAACATGTGGTACTGCTCCTGATTAATATGACCCGTCTTATACAGAACACGAACGAATCTAGACAAAGTAAACCCGAGATAATCGTCCTCAGTCTTTTATTTTGCCAAGAAAAGTGCGGGCAACTCAGCATTATTTTTATGTCTAATATCAACATAACTACATTTGCCATCGACAAGACCTTGAAAATTGATCTCACCGAAGCTGCGTCCAACATAAAGATAATCGCGCGTGGTCTCAGCCTTCTTTTTCCAAAATGGAATGTCGGCAGCAAGACGTTGACTAAGCGATTTCGTTGACTTGCTCTCAAGATAGCTTTGGTAAAAAGACAGCTGTTTACGCAAATTTCCAACTCTTAAATATGGATCAGAGAAAACAAAACCGCCATCAATAAAATAGGTACATATTAATTCGAGGACGCTATTCCCAGGGGATGCTTCAAGCGTATTTAGTCTCTTAACTATCTCAAATTTTGCATCATCCCAATTTTCATACATAGATCGAAGACCGGAACGATCTAAAAGTATTTCGAGATCATCATTCGGCCGATTTGAGCTTTGGATCAAGCTGTCTTCGAAATCAAGACGCTTATTTTCTTTATCGCTTAGTGACTCGCCTTTGGATTTTTTTATTCGTAGATTGTCCCCACGGTCCTTAAACCCAACGCTGTGCAATTCTGCGATAGCGTTTGTCATGGTCGGCTTCGATCTCGTCCATTTTGATTCCGCAAAGATTACTTGTGGGCTAAGCCTTTTGAGATGAGGCCTATCGCCGAAAACGTAATTTAGCCGTGACGCACGACCGATTAAGTTAATTAATGCTGAACGCCTTTTTGTGCGCAGCTCGAGGATAAATACAGAGTCAAATGGAAGATTAATACCTTCCATGATGACTTCGTTTGCAAATATGAATCGAATGGAATCCAACTTCGCAGCACGGTTAAGTAGATAGTTTTTGATTCCGTCCGGCATCTGCCCATGCAGGTATACAACGCCGTGTTGCAAACACAGTATTTCGTCATATAAAGGGCTCACGTGTTCGGTCAAGGCAGAAATGACCCTAGCTAGTTCGGGCGCGACTGGGTCATCTGGCAAACTACTCGCTAAATCCAAGGCCGCTTCGCGGACCTTTTTAGGGGAAGACAAGAATACTAGATTTTTAGCAGTCGCCTTATTCTTCAGGCAATCCCAAGTGTCATTGAAGGAAGTAGCCTGGCAAAAGCTATTAAAGAACCTGTTATATGCATGCAAGGCTCCCCCTTTGTCGAGTAGATAATAACGAGGCTCTTTCATGCTTTTATTAACCTTGCATCCCTCAACCTTGAAGCCCGAGATAGCAGACAGAAGGTTAATATCGTCGATAACAGGACTAAAGTAGTAGAACCTTGTCGAGGGATCGCGGAATTTGGACTCACGAATGAGGCGTGAAATCAATAAAGCGCGATCGTCGACTTCAAAAGCATTGTGCGCCTCATCTACAAACACACTAGAAAAGGATAGAGTAGGATTCGCCTCTAATAAACGTATCGCTCTCTCTTGAGTAAGGATTGCGATGAACGAATTCTCACGCTGGTACATTTCGTCATGAGTAATTACTTTTGTTCTAGGATGGCGCTTAAATACATCATCGCGTGTTTGGGCGAGAAGTGATTTTGTCGGCACAATTACACAAGGTCGGGATCCGCTCTTATCGTCAAGTACAGCATCAACCAAGCGCTCAGTCTTACCAAACGAGGTCGGTGCAATATAGGCAAACCCTTCTCCCGAGTAAGAAGAGAAAGAACTGTCAGACAACTTTTGTTCGAGGGTAAGAGTTACACCTTCGGTAAAGTCCTCTTTGATTTCATCTAGAGCAATAAAGTCCTTCAGAGTATCAAAGCGCCTTTCATCAAGGTCAACAATTGATTTGGACAATGGGTAGAGGCCCAATTCAAATGAAATATCGTACAGAGGCTTGAGATTTCCCGTGCTCAATGAATAGTTAAGAATAATCCAATACGCAAACTCGAGACTTCGTGTTCGATTCTTATCTTTTAGTGCATACCTTAACAAGGCAATAGCGGCAGAAAGAAGGAGCGTGGACTCTCTATTCGTAAGCTCCTTGCCTAAAAGCAGTTTATCGACAGCCGACTTAAAGGGGCTGTTATTTTTTAATCTTGTAATGGAGCCAGTGTCACTCATCTGCGTACTCCAAGTTCAAATATCGAAGAAAGCCAACCAATGCAGAATGTGAGACACAAACTATGTGGAGGGCTAAATAATCCTTATTTTCGAAATACAGCGAGAGAGCATTTGACAACTTCTCGACTTCATCGATAGTCAGAACGCTGCCGATAAACACAGTGCCACAAGGGATCATGTTAAACTCACTGGGATCATGGACACGCTCTAAGGTAAAATCATCCGCCAACATTCTGATCTGATTCTGGATGGAACCCTCGACGCCCGCCACTACAGCGTGATTTAGAGCATTTTCCCACGGGTCGTTTCCTTCAAAATCATTTAACTTGTTACAGAGGTCTTGATAAGCTTCTTCAGCCTTTTGATGATGAGGTATTTTTCCATAGATAGATGATTTGCTTTCCATCAGCCAGTATTCATTATCTTTCAAGTAAAATCCGTCAAATCCTTTTTTGATCGAACCCTCTTCGAGGTTCGATCCAAGGCATGCCTGTTGATATCCGTTATATCCCAAGTAAGCATGTAAGAAGATTTCAGCGCACGAACCGCAAATCAACGACCGATTCTTTAGTTTTGTGGAAAAGTACTTTGCGATTTTCGCTTTTGTGATGCCTATAGAACGCGTGTCTTTCGGGCCAAACCAAATAGACGGTAGGCATTGATTTAAGCATTCGTCAAAGTCGTCATTTTCGATGACATCAAAGTAAGTAAGGTGAATGCGATCGGAAAGCTCCTTTTCAATAATTCCTGAGAATAGCATTCGATAATCACCTGCCCCCTAGTAATTTTAACCAGTGAGCATCCAGTTCGCTTCTAGAACCTCATACAATTGTTCTAGGGTATGAGGATCTTTAAGTGTAAACGATACGCCCCATCTTTCTCACTTAAGCCGGATGCGGTCTCGGCACTCTGGAATTTAGCTCTCGACTAATCATGCCTCTTATCAAACTCCGCGTAACTGGTGATGCGATAGTTTGAGATAGCGAGGTCACAACAAAAAACATCGATATCATATTCTTTATCCTCGTTGGACTCGTGCTCGCAAAAGACCCATTTGGCATCGCGGTAGCGTGGAGCTAGAACGTCGCGGTAGTACGGCATATCGACTTTGTCGCACGAATTGCCCATGATAAATACTGTATTGACATTAGCAAGGGTGTCCAAGAAATGGTTTAGGGCGTCAACCAGACCCGGGACAGATGGAACCCGACTGCAAGGATGGTGCGCCATATCCTGATGGCCGACGCGACTTACCGCAGCTAGGGGTGGTGCGACATCACCCGTAATCTAAACTGTTAGATTTGTTTTTCGTCAAACGGTTTTTTCGCGAAGCAAATAAAAATAACCGCCTCGAACGATCATGAAAAACGCGTCCAGATTATAAGCACACCAGATGCTCGTAATCGAGTTTTAAGTTTAAATTCAGCCCGGCAAAATGATAATCAACCACCGGAAGAGGTTGTCTGGACCTTGTTATTCTTTTATTCGCTACATGAGACCGTGCACCGCGGACATATCGAGAAAATCATCCGCGGTATCACCGCCTTGTTGGGCCGGGTGCCTTTGTCGGGCACGGGCGAAGTTTACCAACATGATTGTCGCACCATCAAACACCAATGAATGCCTCGCGGCTCTCCAGCCACTCTAGAGTTATTGAACTCTCAGTGCGCCAATTCAAGTCTGACAGAGGCGGGATGTTTAGCTCCGGAATAGCTTTTTCTCAATCCATTCTGCAAGCTTTTGCCTCTTCGAAGGTAAGGCGCCTATAACAGAAACACTTTCAAAAATAATTGTTACTGCTATTCCAGGAACTGCATCGATACCGAGCTTGCATTGGACATGCACAAGATAAACGAGTAGGAGCGTAAAGAAAGCCACGCATAGCACAACGGCTATCGTTGCAGCCTTTTTGGCAATAGTCCTAACGCGTTTGCTCTTCCTGTCCAGCTCGACCGACAAGATTTTGCTTTGACCCTGGAGCTCTTCATTGACGGTTCTAATTTCAGACAGTTCCTTAGAAAGTCTCGCGTTTTCTCCGCGGATTGAATCAATTTCTTGGTCCCGAATATTACTCCTATATACCACTTCAGCTTCATCGATAATGTCATCAAAGTCAAAGGTGCCGATATGGTCGTCGTCACGAGCGTCCTCTTTTACTGCCAGCACCTTTCTCGTGTCCATACTGTATAAATAGTGAACAGCATCCTCGCGGGATATCTTTCCTTCTTTGTTGTATTTGAGTAGCTTTTCCGCAAATGACTTCCATACATGGTCCGAAGGAATTGCAGCTGCGGCACATGCAGACAAAAGAGCCTTTTCACCATACCTTTTTGCACTGGATGGATCGCTATACAGCCATGCCAGGTTAGCCATTTTCGTTAAAGAAAAAATAGGTGGAAGTATAGTCGGACTTTCAGTCTTATTCCACCATTTGGTCGACTGTCTCACCGTCATCATGGAGGTCGTTACGAAAAAATATCTCGCCGTTTTAAACGATTTTGCCGTCAATTTCTCTCTTAGAGTAAGAATTGCCGCGATGCAATTGACGTCGTGCATAATTGCAAGCTCAGCATCGCAACCTTCCGGACGCTGCAGGTACTTAATCAATGTTTCCTCATCATACACATAAAGGAACTTACGAGAAGGAGTCTCGTCAACTTGAAAATGCAGCTCAGTTTCAACGACATATGATGGGTCGCTTGATATTCTGACGACATCAGCCTTGCTGTAGCCTCTTCTTCTCAGGTTCATATCATATGAGCTTGGCCTGTCAAAGCGACTAAGGTCGTCCCATCTATCGACGACGCCGGACAGGACTCTTGTCATCTCTTCAATTGTTAAATCAAACACTCGGAGCTCGGCACCAGCGCGTTGAAGCATCGATATGGCCTCGTTTACGAGCCTTTCCTCTTCTTCGGTTCCATATCCCAAGGCCCTGCAAACCGTTGGGCTGTCGAGGTACAAAACAGTTCCTTCAAGCGACTGCGTATTTGATGCAAAACCAGGAAGAAACGCCGCCTCATAGACAATATGCCCTCGAACGAGTTTAACGGCGGCGTTAAAACTAGTTTCGTTATTTTGCTTTGCCCACAATAAATACCTTCCCACCCATTTTGTTGCTTTACACTCGGCTTCATTAACCACGAGCTCCCTTGTCGAGAGGGAGTCCAGATGGTCCTCAAAATAAGCGATTAGGTCTTTCCTGCACTTACTGTTGGAATACTTCTTCTTTTCTTGTTTACGTGCATATCGGCCCATGTCATTGATGAGCTTGGTCAGATCGCCATTTATTTTATGTAACGCAGAACTGACATCAGCAGTTTCCATAGGTTTGGATGTGTGCTCATAAAATCCATTAGCTCTTTTGATATAGCCACTTTTAGCCAACCGACGGAGAAGGCCCTCGACAACAGGAGAAGGTAAACCGATACCGCATCGACTGACTATCTTATCGACCACATCGGTAATTTTGAATTTCATACCGTAGAGTTGGAGAACAGAGTCTTCTACAAATGGCATGAAAAGACCCAATCGGTCGGTTTTGTTTGCATCCGTTCCAGAGTCAATTGCCGCCTCAAGAAAAGCAAGGGAAGCAAGTGCGTTGGAAGAACGCGAGTCGGTCTTCTTGGACATAGAATCGGCCTCTCAAAAAAGACCCCGCAATCCATTAAGGCTGCGGGGTCAAAACTAAATCATTTCCCAAGTCAAGATAGTGTCTTCAGCAAGATCGTCCTTTACCGCGCGGCCAATAACCACATCGGCATAAGTCGGAGCGATTCCCGTGCCGGGGCGCTTGGGCATCAGGTCCTCCTTGGCGATCACCTCGCCGGCCTTCATGCCACGCGTCAGCACAAGCGAGCGCCTCGCCTCACGGCGGGGCGTCTCCTCGCAAGCGAGGACCGTCTTCTCCGAGGAGCCCAGGATCCTGTCATGAATCGGAAGTTCTCAATGGCGCGTTTGAAGTCCTCGACGTCGCCGGAGTGGTAGCGATCGTTTCCAGGAAGCGACTTGTCCAGCGTGAAGTGCTTCTCGATGACCTCGGCACCGAGGAGGTATGCCGTCGAGAGCGTCTGCATCGAGGCGTCCTCAGGCTTGGTCGCGCAGCACTGCATGTGGCTATCGATCGACTCGTGGCGACGCCCCCAGAAACAATAGGAGTCGACCCCTCGGGCCGCGAGCCGCACGTGCAAGCCGCGCAAAATGGAGCCGGTCGAGCCGTTGTAGAAGCCCTTGAGCTGGACGTAACAAAGGGGCCTATTCAGGCCCTCCGCCAACTCTAGTGCTTCGTCCACGAGAGCGTCGGTCGTCGTAACGTCACCCACGATCATTACAGGCCCTTCCTCCACACCATCTTGTCCACGACGCCGGTGTAGCTCTGGATGATCTTGACCACCTTGGTGGACACGGTCTCGTCGGCGTAGTCGGGAACGGGCGCTTCGGGAAGCGAACCCTCCGCGTCGAGCTCGACGGCGGTGTGGACTGCCTGCAGCAGGCCCTTCTCAGAGATGCCGGCGAGCGTGAAGCAGGCCTTGTCCAGCGCCTCGGGGCGTTCGGTGGAGGTACGGATGCACACCGCCGGGAACGGGCGGCCGATAGACGCGAAGAAGCTGGACTCCTCGGGCAGGGTGCCGGAGTCTGACACCACGGCGAAGGCGTTCATCTGCAGGCAGTTGTAGTCGTGGAAGCCCATGGGCTCGTGCATGCGCACGCGCGGGTCGAGCTCGAAGCCGGTGGCCTCCAGGCGCTTGCGGGAGCGCGGGTGGCAGGAGTACAGGATCGGCATGTCGTATTTATCGGCCAGCGCGTTGATCGCGGTGAACAGGCTCGTGAAGTTGGCCTCGGTGTCGATGTTCTCCTCGCGGTGGGCGGAGAGCAGCATGTAGCGCTTCGGCTCCAGGCCGAGCTCGGAGAGGATATCGGAGGCCTCGATCTTGCCCAGGTTGGCGCGCAGGACCTCTGCCATGGGCGAGCCGGTGACGTAGGTGCGCTCCGGGGCGCAGCCGGTGTCCTTCAGGTAGCGGCGGGCGTGCTCGGAGTAGGCCAGGTTGACGTCGGAGATCACGTCGACGATGCGGCGGTTGGTCTCCTCGGGCAGGCACTCGTCCTTGCAGCGGTTGCCGGCCTCCATGTGGAAGATGGGGATGTGCAGGCGCTTTGCCGCGATGGCGGACAGGCAGCTGTTGGTGTCGCCCAGGATCAGCAGCGCGTCGGGCTGGACCTGGACCATGAGCCTGTAGCTCGCGGCGATGATGTTGCCGACGGTCTCGCCGAGGTCCGCGCCCACGGCGTCCAGGTAGACGTCGGGGTCGGCGAGCTCCAGGTCGCGGAAGAAGATGCCGTTCAAGGTGTAGTCGTAGTTCTGCCCGGTGTGCGCCAACAGGCAGTCGAAGTGGCGGCGGCACTTCTTGATGACCTCGGACAGGCGGATGACCTCGGGGCGTGTGCCCACGATGATCAGCAGCTTCAGACGGCCGTCGTTAGAAAAATTAACTTTAGAATTATCGTTACTCAACATGAGAGCCCCATTCTTTACAATTTGTTATAGCTGATATTTAACGCGAATTCATGCTTTTAGCGGTTTTTTGATATCTTGTGATTACGGATAAGCGGTAGATAAATACCGACACCTCGGCAGCACTTGTCGCGAGGCACATTGTATAGACATTAAAATAATCAGTTACAACAAGAATGATAAGTGCAAGCAGCTGAACGCAGAGACCAATAAAATTTGAAAAATTTGCCCTTGATGAAAGGCCTAGGGGGACAAGCACGGGAAAACAAATAACGTACGACGGGAATATCACCATTATTGCTGGAAGTAGACAGCGCACTATCATGCCGGCCTCTACATAGCTTGGTCCAAAAACAAATTCGCAAATTTGATTCGCATAGATATACAGCACTGCAGCCCCTACAACAATAAAAGGAGTTGTAGTAAGCAATATTTTCTTAACAAGCCTGAAATCTTTGTTTTTAACCATATACGGATATAGGCTATCCGCAATAGGGGAAACGATTGACTTAGAAACGGACAAGAATTTTTCTGAGGCAGAATAGAATCCAACAACTGGCAAGCCTGCGTAGAACATATTGAGAACAATTGGATTTGCTGTTGAGTATACCGTGGAAGAAATGCGTGAAAAGAAAAACGGTAAAGAGTCCTTCGCAAGTAACCGCACCTCGACAACCGTGGGGCGGTGAAGATGTATGCCAAAGACTCTACGATCATACCTAAGACATACCGCTAGCGCCGTAACATTTCCAACTAACAGACAAATCGGAAGCGCTAAAACGTCACTGTCTGAGTGGAGAAATATAAATGTGCACGCAGTTGCAAAAGCGCGTATCGCTACAGTCCTGAAGGTTATGACTTTCATGCGCTCAAGCCCTCGGTACAAATAATCAGGCAGCATCGCAGCAGCGACATAAGCTAAATAATAGAGAGCGTAGAGTAGGAAATATCGGCTATGGTATGGAGACGAGCAGCATGCTACCGCCAAACAACATCCACAGATAATAGTTGAAATGCCTTTTAGAGCGAACACATTGCCATAAAGATGTGAAAGAAATACAGTATCTTCAGCATGCTGTGCGACTTTTGATGTTGCAGATAAAAGAATTCCAAAATCTAGCACAAGCGACATAAACGTCATAACAGAAATGGCGACGCCAACGACACCATAAGTTTCCGGTGTAAGCACGCGTGTTTGATATGGAATTGTGATCAGAGCGAGAACTTGAGATGAAAACGTTAGAGTATACAAAAATAACGTATTTTTAAGAAGTTGCTTCTTGGAATTATCGATCATGAACTATTGCTTTCAATTTAATGAGACGTCCACGTACTACGTTGGGAACTAAATACTTAACGAGTCTTTTGAGTTTCTTTTTAATTGTACGAGAAGGTGTGACATCGGCAGCAACTGACGCGATGCCCGTCTCATGTATCCGCCTGTATACGTTGTCTCTCAAACCAGGTCGAACTACTGGATGTGAAAGCTGTGCATTCAATTGAATTTCCCGTTGATAATCAATAGGAACGAAGGTAAAGAGGCTCTCTACCTCTGACCAGAAATTTCTAGCCTTTTCAGTGTTTAAGGAAATTGAAGAAAGCTGAACCCAGGGATAGAACTTTGGGTAGCAATTCGATGACGCGCAGTCGCCAATGGTCACATCACCAACGCGTTCAGAACTGGCGTATTTACACGTATAGCAGCTTTCCCTATTTGCTGACCCCGTAACAAACAGCGCCATATACGGATCGTCAAATTCATCTCGTCCTTTATATCGCAAACCGGGCGCATTAATATCAACTGAAAAAGTCGTTCTCGCAGAGACGTCTTTCCTTCTGAATGTAATGCTTTGAGCTGGTTTTCCACCAGTAATTGACTCGACATGGTCTTCCCATACCCTCGGAGAAGGTACTCCATGACAAATCAAATCCATCGTAATCAGATTGTCATATGCTTTTCCCAAATATGAAATCAAGCCAGCAACCTGACAAGGACATCCTGAGAATAAGACCCTTCTACCAGATTTAAGACATTTTTCAATTTGACAATATATTCCCTGACAATCGCTTTGAACGTACTTTGATTTCTGAAGAAACGAAATTTCATTTGAGTTAGTTATAAGTCGATGATAAACGTGCCCAGTTGAATCAACCGCTGCTCCGACTACGATTCCTCCATGATCGACAACATAGCGTGCGCACGTGGAAAATACACCGCCCGAACTGCTCTCATTTCTCAGCTGATGGTCATTAGAAAATGCTGCATACATATTTGAAATTGGGCGCAACGTGCAGCGATTAACAGCAGGGCATACTCTGAGGCATTTACCACAGGCAAGACACGATGCACCGTTTATCGAGGGATAAACAAAGCCTTCCGCATCTGGGACCATAGAGATTGAATCGACAGGACACGCATCGGAACATGCAGCACAGCCAGTGCATGCTCTACCCACGCATGAAATATCCTGATTACTAGTCATTTAAGGCACCCTTAATCCACGCCATGCATCGAGAGCGCTCCTCGCAAAGGGCTGATTCAGCATAGCTATAGTCTAAATCGATACTAGGAAGCTCACATGCACTTTCAGCCAGCATGCGATTATCCATTCCAACTAAATTAAACAAATCAACAATTCGGGCACGATTACCTCGAATAGGTTCCATAGCGACGAACGGCTTACCCATATTCACTGAAAACGCCGTTCCGTGAAATGAATCAGTAATCACATATTGAGCGTGATCAATAAGCCAAACAAATTCCTCTGGGGTCATACCCAATAGGAGCCTTTCGAAAACCTTGTCCTTAAAGGTATTGTTGCTAAGTCGCCATAGAGGCAGTCCCGAATCTATTGAGAAACGCTTCCAAAGTTCCATTTCTTTATCGGTTCTGCTCGCGAGATTGAAAACCAGAATGTATCGTTCATTCCCTTTAAATCCTTCGGGCTTTTGGGAAAAAGCACGCCAATATTCACGATCAAGAAGTAAAGTTGGATCGAGACACCTAAATACTGGCTTCTCCGTCAACGGCGCGATTTGCTCTACTGCATGAGCTTCTCGCACGCTTATCGCATCGAATTTAGTAAGGTACTCTCGAATTTCTTGTTGCTCTATCTCGTTATAGATATGACTACCGAGACTCGAAGCAAGTGAAAGACGGCGAGTTGCTTTGCCGAATTGAAGAAAAAAAGCGGGCTCAATGCCGCCGGTAATAAAAGGATTCCAAACCTGATCGCTGCCGACGATTAGCGCATCAGCTTCAATATCAGCCATTTGAGCACACGAAGTATACACCCGTTCCGTTCGAGGGAGCCTCGAATGGAATTTTTTAAAAGCGCGCGCATGCAGCTTTGCACGCTGGAAAATGATATTTTTGGCCGCTGCTATAAGGCCGGCTTTAAAATCACCATCCTTGATGAGCTGGAAAGGAGTCTCATTTCCTTTTCGCTCATAAGGATTAATGAAATTGAGAATCTCCGCCTTGCAACCAACATTCTTAAGTGCTTCTAGAGTTGCAAATGCTTGCAAACATGCGCCATAGCTCCACGTCATGTGAAAGGTCAGCAGATAGTTGTTATTCGACATCAGATATCCTTTCTAGGGATTAATTCATGCGAACAGATTGAATAAAGAAGGACAAATGCGTAGACAAGATGTTGATAAGGAAAAAATCCATTTAATAGCAACGGAAATAAAATGAAAACGGTGAGGAGTACGGCTGCACCCTTATTTAAAGAAGCGAACAACGAATGAAACAAAGTACATAAGCATGCAAGATACAGGCAAAGACCAGTTAGGCCAAATCCATACAGCAACATTACCAAGTCGTCATGAGCCCAAATATAAAGACTGAGCGCACGTTTATTGAGCTCATAGATTGTTGAAAAAGCGTTTCCAAAAGCTATGCCCATTGAACCAGAATTAGCCCATGCCAGGATATCTGTGAGCCAAATTTCGTTTCTACCATTAGTAATTGCGGATAGCAGCGAGTCTGCGTATATATTTCCGCTAGCAAACTCAAATTTATTAGCCATTCCAGACTTCAGAAATACGGCCTCTCCAAAAAATAAAACAAGGAGTAGCAAGGCAGCTTTAGTCCATTTGTAAGCAAATAGATTTTGAATGAGTAGCAGCAAACAAATAAGAACTGGCACAAGAAACGTTCGGGCGCCAGTCTCCAGCGTCGCATATATGATGATAAGCGAGCACCCGCAATATACAGCCTTAGATCCATTAGTCCGAACGAGAAAAATAATAAGGACAAGCAAAAGAGTACATATAGACGCAAGAGTGTGTTCTGTATTGCATAGCCCCTTAAAGTAGGGGGCTTCTCCCCATGCGACAACATAACCAGTGCCAGTTGCAAGTAGTAAAAGAAGAAACATGGATGAAAAGATTACGACAACAGATATATAAGTTCGATATTGGAGCAATGCTTCTAAAATAGATGTTCGAAACCTAGGCGAACATATAAGGGAGATCATCAACATTGTGCTTGCGAGATACACCAAGTCGTTTAGCTCCTGAGAAGCGCTTATCATAACAAGAGTTGAATGGAGTGACAGAAGAACGAAGCAGAGCAGGCCCAAATAGGACAGATGTGATCTGCGAGTTGAAACCCATTCAAATATAAGTAGAACTACAAGAGCGAATCCAAGAATCTTATTAATAGGAATAGAGCCAAGAGCACCTTGAAGTAAAGTAGTCACAATATACGTTGCAACAATCAATACAATTGGTCTAGCCGCCATTCCTGTTTCGGAGACGATATTTTGATCGGCGGCATTTAGGGCCTTTGCCATTGAAATCAAGCTATCAACTCCCTATATAGAGCGAATAGTGTTTGAAGATACGCCTGAAATGAGTAGCATTCACGCACCTTGTTATATATACGGCTTCCCGCAACCGATATCGCTTCTGGATTTGACAGCACATTCACGAGCGTGTTCGCAAGCATTTGAGTGTCCTGGGCATTTACTAGCCAACCTGAGTCTCCATTATCGATAATCTCGGAGATTGACCCGACTGATGATGCGATAGAAGGGATCCCATAAGCTGAAGCCTCAAGAAGCGAAAATGGCATTGCCTCGTGATGAGAAGGCAGTACGTTTAGAAGATATTTCGAAAAGAACTTACGATTGGGCTCTACGATGCCGCGATATTTAACACGATGAGAAAGATTTCGTTTTTCAATTTCAACTTGAACCTTGATGTGATCCCTACCGCACAGCTCGAAAATTAGTTCTGGGTCAAGCTTGTCATCGATCAGAACGAGCGCATCCAATAAATCCAAGACGCCCTTGTCCTTAGAGATATTTCCCAGAAATAAAACTCTAGTGCGGCCCGGCGTGTATAAATTCTCATCTGGACAAGAAACGGCATTGGGAAGAATTAATACACGCTCACTTGGATAATCCAATTTTTGGAACAAGGGGTTCAGATATGTTCCTAGGGCAATGATGCGATCTGATTTTAATAGCGACCAATCTATCAGCTTTTTCATATGACTTGAGGACCGAGATCTAATCTTTGCCAAGTCACAGTGAATGTGAAGTACGACAGACTGTCGATATCTTTTAGCTAGGAATATGATAACGCACGACCTGATCACGCTCGCATTATCAGCCATGTGTATATGAACAATTCCTTCGCCGGTTGAAAAGCGTTTTCGGGCCTTTAAGAGCGCGCTTACAAAACAACGGATCTTTTGAAGGGCATTTCCCTGATTGGTCGTTATTAAATAGCAAAAATCAACTTGCTCGCATCTATCTAGCTCAAAAGAAAGCATGCGCGTTAGCGTACTAATGCCTCCTAAACAGCTCGGATCAACACCAAACATACTTAAGGTGCCAAACTCCGTCTTATTCCTAGTCATCAAATCGTCTCCCGATTAGACGTGCGGGAACCCCCCCCCAAAATGCAATTTTCTTCATAAGGGCTACGAACGACGAGCGCACCAGCAGCAATTACTGTTCCATCGGGAATATGCACACCTTTTAAAATCGTAACGTTTGCCCCAATCCAAACATCGTTACCAACAACAATGTCTTGGTCATTACTGGGTAATTTTTCAGTTGGCCTTACAGCTCGCATAGGCTTGTCTTTGACATCAGTGCGATGATCACCAGAGATTAGAGTTATATGTGGGCCAAACATAACATCGTTACCAATAATTACTTCTGCGCCCGTTGTCCAAATTCTTGTATCGGGCCCAAATGACACATCATTACCGACTGAAATGTTCTCCAAGCCTTGCAAATCGCAACGCTTTCCAAGCGAGAAACCCTTTCCGCACCGTGCAAAAGACCGTTTAACGAGGGGCTGAACTATAGCTTTACGAGGAAGCGCTTTCACACTGCGGCCAAAACATAGAAGCGACCGCGAAAAAGAGCCCATGCGGCTAGACCTCCTCGTAGTAGGTGTCGGGGTTCTCGGGGTCGAAGGGCTCGTTGGCCCACATGACCGTCACGAGGTCCTCGGTGTCGGACAGGTTGGTTATGGAGTGCGTGTAGCCCGGGATCATCTCCACGGCGCGCATGTCAGACCCAGAAACTATATACTCGTCGACGGGGAACGGGTTCCCCTCGGCATCCTCCCCTACTTTCCTCAGCTTGATCGACGCGGTGCCGGAGACCACCAGGAACCTCTCCCACTTGCTCATGTGCCAGTGGTTGCCCTTGGTGATGCCGGGCTTGCTCACGTTGACGGAGACCTGGCCGCGCTCGGGCGTGCGCAGGAACTCGGTGAACGAGCCTCGGTCGTCGGTGTTGGGCTTCAGGCTATAGGCGAAGTGCCCCGGCTCGTAGTAGGACAGGAACGTGCTCCACAGCTTCTTGGAGAAGGAGCCCTCCGTCAGGTCGGGCACCGAGAGAGTCTCGCGGCTGTCGCGGAAAGTGCCCAGCAGGTAGACGATCTCGCCCAGGGTCTTCACGTCGGTGTCGGGGACGCAGCAGAACTCCTCGCCCTCTACCCTCTCGAGTCCCTCGTAGCCGCAGCGGTGCTCACGCCCCAGCAGGGCGCCCAGCATCTCACCGACCAGGTCGTCGATGTAGAGGAGCTCCAGCTCCACCGTGGGGTCGTTCACGGTGTAGGGGCGGCCGTTGGCGATGGCGTCGCAGAAGGTCGCCACGGCGGAATTGTAGCGCGGGCGGCACCACTTGCCGTAGAGGTTGGGGAAGCGGTAGATGAGCACGGGGGCGCCGGTGCGCTCCGAGTACTCGCGGAACAGCCCCTCCCCCGCCAGCTTCGACTCGCCGTAGACCGAGCCCTCGAAGCGGCCCGACAGGCTCGCCTGCGCGGAGCTGGAGAGCATCACGGGGCAACTGTTGCCGTGGCGCTCCAAGGTGTCCAGCAGCGTCGAGGCGAACCCGAAGTTGCCCTCCATGAACTCGGACTGGTCCTCGGGGCGGTTGACGCCGGCCAGGTTGAAGACGAAGTCGGCGCGGGAGCAGTAGTCCTCCAGCTCCCCGGGAGTCGAGTCGATGTCGTAATCCATGACCTCGAGGGGAAGGAGTTGCTGGTATTTGGCGCGGCGGTCTTTGCCGTCGCGGACGTTCTTCAGCGCGCAGCAGAGGTTCCTGCCCACGAAGCCCCTCGCGCCGGTGACGAGGACGCGCACCCTACTGCACCGCCTCGTGCTCGCGGCCCTCGAGTGCCAGCTGCACGTACTCGGCGGTCTTGATCTTGGCGATGGTGCCCTCCACGTCGAGCCTCTCGGTGTTGTGGGAGGTGTAGGACTCGTCTGCCTGGGTCTCCACCTCGCCGTCCACGACGAACTTGTCGTAGTTCAGGTCGCGCGAGTCGCAGGCCACGCGGTAGTAGCCGCCCATGTCCTCGGCGCGCAGGCGCTCCTCGCGGGTCATGAGGGTCTCGAAGAGCTTCTCGCCGTGGCGGGTGCCGATCACCTGGGTGCCCACCCGGCCGAAGACCTCCTGCACGGCCTCGGCGAGGTCGCCGATGGTGGAGGCCGGCGCCTTCTGGATGAACAGGTCGCCGGGGTTGGCGTGCTCGAAGGCGAACTGCACCAGGTCCACGGCCTCGTCCAGGTTCATGAGGAAGCGTGTCATGTTGGGGTCGGTGACCGTGAGCGGCTCGCCCTTGCGGATGCGGTCGATGAACAGCGGGATGACGCTGCCGCGCGAGCACATGACGTTGCCGTAGCGGGTGCAGCAGATGGTGGTGCGGCCGGCGCCGTTGCGGGCGTTGGCGTAGATGATGGACTCCATCATGGCCTTGGACTTGCCCATGGCGTTGATGGGGTATGCGGCCTTGTCGGTGGACAGGCACACGACGCGGTCGACGCCCTCCTCGATGGCGGCGTGGAGCACGTTGTCAGTGCCGATGACGTTGGTGCGGACGGCCTCCATGGGGAAGAACTCGCAGGAGGGAACCTGCTTGAGGGCGGCGGCGTGGAAGATGTAGTCCACGCCGTGCATGGCGTCGCGCACGCTCTGGGCGTTGCGGACGTCGCCGATGAAGAAGCGGACCTTGGAGGCGAGCTCGGGCGACTTCTCCTGCAGGCGGTGGCGCATGTCGTCCTGCTTCTTCTCGTCGCGCGAGAAGATGCGGATCTCGGCCAGGTCGGTGTTCATGAAGTGCTTGAGCACGGTGTTGCCGAACGAGCCGGTGCCTCCCGTGATCATCAGGGTCTTGTCTTTGAATGCGGTCGTGGATTTCATCTACTTGCCTTCCTTGCGTTTTGCGCCAGTGAACTGGTAAAAGAGAAACTTAGTAGTTAGTAATGAGGTATCGCTTGAAAAGCCGTTTCGGCTCTTGAATAAGTCTGTATAGCCATTCGAGACTCAAGTCCTGCATCCAGATCGGTGCCTCCGGCACCACTCCGGCGAGGACATTGAAGGCTCCCCCGACACCGATCATTATTGGCTGGGGGCCACCTTTAAGCTCATGCATGAGGACTTCCTGGCGAGGCGCACCCAGCGCAATCCATGCGAAGTCTGCACCCGAATCAGCGATACGTCGCGAAAGGTCTCGCTTCTCGCTGTCGGAGAGCGGTCGGAAAACCGAAGGCTCCATGCCAGCTATTTCTAGGCCCGGATATTCCTTTTGAAGTGAATTCTTGAGAGCGTCGAGATTCTTCTGCTCGTTACCGTAGAAGTAATGGCTCCATCCCTGCTGCAAGGAAATGCTGAAAATCTCTCGCATTAGATCGGGTCCAGTTACACGCCCCATTGACTCTATTGTTTTACGTCCAACAACAGATAAAGGCTTGCCGTCGGGAACGGACATGAGGGAGTCCGCTTGGCAGGCCCAATAGGAAGGGTCGTCATGAGCCATAACCGACGTGTGAGCATTGGATACGCAAATATACTCGCCATGTAGCTCATCTATATGGCGAGTGAGAAACTCGACGCACTCAGACATATTGGTTCCCGTGATCGGAACATCGATTACGGGAACACGCTTGAGCTCAACGAATTTTGAATAGTCCCGGAGCATTAGCACGCACCCTTACCGGTGATGACCTCGATCACCGTGAGAGCGACGATCTTGAGGTCCGTAACGGGACCGCGCTTGGCGATGTACTCCAGGTCGCGCTGAACCATCCCATCGAAACCCGTTGAGTTGCGCTCCGTCACCTGCCACCAGCCGGTGATCCCAGGCTTAACGGCCAGGCGCTGCAGGTCGTACTCGGTGTACTCGGCGACCTCGTTGGGCAGCGGCGGACGCGGGCCGACGACGGACATCTGGCCCAGGAATACGTTGAGGAACTGCGGGAACTCGTCGATGGAATGCTTGCGGATGAACTTGCCGATCCTGGTGACGCGGGGGTCGTCCTTCATCTTGAACATGGCGCCGGCGATCTCGTTCTGCCCCTTGAGCTCGGCGAGGCGCTCGTCGGCATCCCTGTACATGGAGCGGAACTTCCACATGCGGAAGGTGGACAGGCTGCCGTCGCGGTGGGTCTGGCCCACGCGGATCTGGCTGTAGAACGGGTTGCCCTCGCTCTCCAGGCGGATAGCGGCGGCGAGCACCAGGCTCGGCACGGCGATGACGGCCAGCACGCAGCCGCTGAACACGATGTCGAAGGCGCGCTTGACGGTGCGGTAGACCAGGCGCGTGCGGTCCCAGTCCTTGACGGCTTGCATGGCCTTGTAGCGCATGCTCGCGCCGTCGCCGCTCATTGCCTGGGCAACAAGCGCGGCCCCCGCCGGCGCTCCTGTAGAATATTCAGTTTTATCTGACACTATTTCCTTCAAACCTACGTCCCCATCCCCGGGGATCCTCCCTGTCCCGTTAAACAGTCGCCCGTAATTAGGCGATCGCTTTTTTAAGGTTTCGCATTACGCGCTGCTCGGCTGAAAGCACCGCGAGGCCAACGCGAGTGGTTACGCGCCGGCCGCAAAGGTCGAGCTCCAAATAAGCAGTGCTCTTGCGTCTGTTAATGTTTTTGATAAGGCCCTCGTGGCCCAGCAGCGGACCTGCCGTCACTACGACCTGGTCGCCGTCTTTTAGGGCCTCGCTCATGGGCACTACGCGGTCTCCCCTATGCGTAAAACTGCCGATGAGCTGGACCTCTTCTTTTGCCAACGGCACAAACTGACCGTCCTGGGATAGCACCCGGGCAAAGTCGTCCATGCACAGCAGATACTGTTGCACGGTGCGGGGATCTGCCGTATCGCAGATGAGATAACCGGGAAAGAGCGGCTTGGTCGTGTTGACCCATTCGCCGTGAACTTTAATCTCGGTTTGAAATTGGGGATAAAAGAGCTCCTGCATGGCACCCGTCGGTAGCACGTGCTCAATGCGCTCGCGCATTATGTCTTCGCGACCGTTAATGAGCTGGATCACATACCACACGAGCACCACCCACTTGCTGTCTTACGTGTGGCTCACGGGGTTTGGGTATGGCTTCGCCAGGGCGCTTAGTGCGCGAAGGCGCTCCATATTCAAACCCTGAGCCCAGTTAGACAAGCACGTGGCTCTGCCCCACCGTGAACGGTATGTATGAGTGCAGTGGCTAGAGTCGCGGACGTGTATCGCAAAAATGACCGCGACTCCAGCTGGCTGCGTGCGGCCCAGTCAAGCGGGTACAAAACTGGACCGCACGCAAACAGCTGCAGGACTGCTGCAATTTGTCATGAAATATCGATTCGAATGAACAGCTTGCACATAGACAGGAACAAAGTCATTCGATGCGAAACGCATGACGAGGCTATTGGAGCTCGTGGTTTTTCTGACACCGCCGTTACGGCCGGATGCTGATCGACCCTGCGCTTTGCGGCTTGCTGGAGCCGTGAACACAGTTGAACCCATGTAACGTTAATTATCCTAGCACAGCAGGTAGCCCATACGTTTTGGGGTGTGTTGAGCAACATATTGTTTATTTGCCGTGGTTATGGGGGATATCGCGCCGCCTCGCACGCATTGCCGCAGGTTTATGGGGGTGTGTGGTTTGGCGATCAAACTTTGTACAAAACCGGGAAGGTAATTGCGCAACTTTTTGCGGGTGTTGGCGTGGGCGTACGGTTTATGGGACGAGGTTGACAATCACGTCTCTCAATGCGAGGTCCACCGAATTAAGCGACGATGATTCAGTTGTCGCAAAAAATGCGACAACTGCTGCTGACAGCAAAATTTTGCAAAAAAGGCCACTCGATTGAGTGGCCTTACATTCACGATGGTGGAGACGAGGGGGATCGAACCCCTGACCTCTTGACTGCCAGTCAAGCGCTCTCCCAGCTGAGCTACGCCCCCGTGACGAGGCAGTACTATAGGGGAAGATCTTCGGAGATGCAAGAGGTTTTTGTTGAAACTTTTTCTTACGGGTTTTCCTGGGACGGGGCCGAATTAGCTATTTTTGGCTTTGCCGAAATTAGCTAATTCAGCCACCGTCCCGATAAAACCCTCACGCGGCGGCAGCTTACTTGTAAAGGTAGGCGATCGCCGTTCCTTGGTGGACTTTGATCTTGGCCGTTTTCCTGACGACATTAGAGATGCCGGTGTCGGCTAACAGGCCTAGGGGGCTGTGGTCCAGTTCCCACTCTAGGCCGTGTTCGCTTATCTCTGTGTTGGGAGCGATGGCGATGATGGAGAAGGTTTTGCCCTCGGCGCCCTCGATGGTCCAGGTCTCGTTCTGGTGCAGGATTCTGGCCGTCACTTCGTCTTCTTCGATCCAGACGGGGGCATCCGCATAGCCTGCCAGTAGCCCTAACACAGAAAGTGCCATGTCCGGGCGGCCGCCGGTGGCGCAGGTTGCTACCACTTCGGCGGCTGGCCAGCGGAGGCGGATGGCGTCTAATGCCAATGCCAGGTCAGTGTAGTCCTTGTACGGGTCGTGGCGTTCTACTTCAAAATCGACAGCGGCATCGACCAGCGCACGACCAGCGTCGCTCACCGTGTCGGCATCCCCAACATACACGTCGCAGCCCAACCCGGCTCCCAACAGGGCGTCCAGCCCACGGTCTACGGCAACGATGTGGTCACACTCCCCTGCCAGATGGCAAAGCAACTCGGGGCTCGACACCACCGGCGAGCCGCAGACCACTAATACTTTGCAAGCCACAGCCCTCGCCTATCCCTCAAACGCAAGCACGCGGGACAGGCCCAGGTCCCCATAGCTATCGATAAAGATATCGCAGTTGGCACGCACCTCGTCGCGCTCCATACGGCCGTGCGGGTCATAGATACCCACACGTTTAAATCCAGCAGTGCCAGAGCTCTTAAGTCCAAAGACGGCGTCTTCAAACACCCATGCACGCTCAAACTTGTGCCCGTGGCGCTCCTCCAAGCGACGCAGCGCCAGCTCGTATACATCGGGGAACTGCTTGGAGCGCCCCGCCTCGCCCGTCGTGGTAATAAACTCCATATAGCGATCAAGGCCAGCAGCCGCAAGGGCGGACTGCACCAGCTCGGCCGGCGTGGACGTGGCCACGCACATGGCAATGCCCGCCGCCTTCGCCAGCTCCAAAAATGCTAGGAGCCCCTCGCGCGGCGGCACCTTGGAGTACCCATCAATCAAAATCTCGCCCAGCTCGCGATACAGCTCCTCGCCATTCGCGCCAATGCCCCACGTGTCGTGATAGGCCTGGCACTCATCCTCCAGCGAAAGATGTTCAAACTGGGCAAAATCGTCGACCGTCACATCAATGCCATGACGGCGCAATAACTCGGTCTGCGCATGGCCCCAGACGGGGGAGCTATTAACCAGTGTGCCGTCGCAATCGAAAATAAACGCAACACTTGGGGCGGCGATATGGTCCATAAACGAGCCTTTCAATGTCAAATGGTAAACAACCTGCTAAAAACGTTTTACCAAACGTCAGCCTAACAGTTTTGAAACCCTAATTGGTAAAACTGTCAAGAGTTTTACCACGGCAATTCTGCCAGTGGTATAAACATGGCGCTTACCGATTAAACGCGCCCGCAAATCCACTTTCGTCCATAAAACTAACGTACAGGTGTTATCGTAGTTTCTGCCGAAAGTTCCACCGTGCACGCGAGGTGGAACGAATCATAGAACTATCGCCGTCCCTTCGATTCGTGCAGCCTTGGACCTTTCGCATCTAGTCACCAAGGCAACACGCTGCCGCGTCATGATGGGATCAAACGTGAGCGATACAAAGCTAAAGCCAGCAACCAAAAAGCCCGCTACCCGTAAAGCCGCCCCGCATGCACCGGAGCTCACCAAGGACGATGTCTACCTATTTAGCATCGGCACGTGGGAGCGCAGCTGGGAAAAGATGGGCGCTCACCCCGACACGCAGAACCGTACGCGCGGCTGGCGCTTTTGCGTTTGGGCGCCCGACGTAAAGAGCGTCCACGTCATTGGCGAATTTAACAACTGGGATGAGCAAGCCAACCCGCTGGTGCCCATGCATACGAGTGCTATCTGGGAAGGCTTTATTCCTGGCGCCGAGCACGGCCAGCTCTATAAGTACCTTATCGAGACCAACGAGGGCGAAAAGCTCTACAAGGCCGATCCGTATGCCTTTAAGGCCGAGTGCCCTCCGGGAACCGCCAGCGTGCTGTGGACCCTCGATGGCTACAAGTGGAACGACGCCGCGTGGCTCAAGCGCCGCGCTAGCCATAACCACATGTCGCAGCCCCTTAACATCTATGAGGTGCATATTGGCTCGTGGAAGCGCCACGGCGACGCGCCGCAGGGCGAGCCGGACGAGTACGGCAACTACCCCGGCCCCATGGACCCCTTCCCCGCGCAGCGCGGTGAGTTTTACACCTACGACGACCTGTCGGTGGAGCTTGTGGACTACGTGCGCGACATGGGCTACACGCATATCGAGGTCATGCCGCTCATGGAGCACCCTTTCGATGGCTCCTGGGGCTACCAGACGACCGGCTACTACGCCGCCACGTCGCGCTACGGCAACCCGCAGCAGCTCATGCACTTTATCGATGCGTGCCACGAGGCGGGCATCGGTGTGATCATGGACTGGGTACCCGGCGGTTTTTGCGCCGACTCCCACGGCCTTGCCACCTTTAACGGCCATATGCTTTTTGAGCACGAGATTCACCCCAACTGGGGCACGCACAAGTTTGACTTCGCCCGCGGCGAGGTCCGCTCCTTCTTGGTCTCCAACGTGCTGTATTGGCTCGAGAACTTCCACGTGGACGGCATTCGGATGGACGGCGTGTCCAGCATGCTGTACCTCAACTTTGGCATCGACGATCCGGGCCAAAAGAAGTTCAACAAGTACGGTACCGAGGAGGACCTTGACGCCAGCGCGTTTATCCGCCAGGTCAACTGCGCTGTAGAGGCGCACTACCCCGACGTGATGATGATGGCCGAGGAGTCCACCGCGTGGCCGCTCGTGACCTATCCGCCGCAGGACGGCGGCCTGGGTTTCCACTACAAGTGGGATATGGGCTGGATGAACGACACCCTGCACTACATGCAGACCGATTTTCCGTGGCGCCCCGGCAACCACGGCCTGCTCACGTTCTCCATTATGTACGCCTTTACCGAGAACTTTATCTGCCCGCTGAGCCACGACGAGGTCGTGCACGGCAAGTGCTCGCTGATCGGCCGCATGCCGGGCGACTGGTGGCGCCAGTTTGCCGGCCTGCGCACGCTGGCCTTCTACCAGATGACGCACCCCGGTGCCAAGCTCAACTTTATGGGCAACGAGATCGGCCAGTTTATCGAGTGGCGCTACTACGAGTCCATCCAGTGGTTCCTGACCGAGGAGTATGAGACTCACAAGCATCATCAGGCGTTTATCAAGGCGCTCAACCACCTGTACACTGCCGAGCCCGCCCTGTACGAGCGCGGATACACCGACGACGGCTTTACCTGGATCGATGCGGACAACTCCAAGCAGTCCATCGTGAGCTTTGTGCGCCAGGGCGAGGACGTCGATGACGACCTGGTGATCCTGATCAATTTTGACCCGGCGAGCTACGAGAGCTTCCGCGTGGGCGTGCCGCGCGAGGGCGACTGGGAGGTCATCTTCGATTCCGACCGTCCCGAGTTTGGCGGCAGCGGCTATGCCGGCGAGGAGCCCTACACCTGCTCAAGCGAGCCCTATCCCTGGAACGGGCAGATGGACTCTATTGAGATCAAGGTGCCCGGCCTGGCAGGTGTGGTGCTTAAGCGCCGCGGCCCCAGCAGCTACAAGCCGCCGGTGGTTGAGGAGCCCAAGGCTGCGCCCAAGAAGCGCACGTCCTCGGTGAAGCCCAAGCCTGCGGCCGCCAAGAAGGCTCCGGCTAAGGCAAAGGCTACGACGACCAAGGCCAAGACCAAGACCGCGGCAAAGCCCGCTGCTAAGGCTACCGCGAACAAGAAGCCGGCCGCCAAAAAGGCCGCTACCAAGGCCAAGGCAGCTTCTGTTAAGTCGTCTGACAAGGATGCGTAACAAAGCCGTTACAGCTGTAATTACCCGCCTCGCCGAGGCGTAGGATACAAGTCATAACCGTTCCGGGAGAAACATCCCCGGGGGAAAGGAACGTATGAATAAGATCTTCGACAACAAGCAGGAGTTTACCGAGCTCTATCGCGATGCCGTCATGAGCATCAGCGGCAAGAGCGTCGAGGCCGCCAGCGACCTCGATCGCTTTAACGCCCTGGCCAAGCTCGTGGCCGAGAAGGCCCGCACCGTTGCCACCAAGAGCGACGCCCGCGCCACCGCCGAGGGCAAAAAGCGCGTGTACTACTTCTCGATCGAGTTTTTGATCGGCCGTTTGCTCGACAACTACCTGCTCAACTTTGGCGTGCGCGACATGGTCGCCGAGGCGCTCGACGACATGGGCTTCGACCTTTCCGTCATCGAGAACCAGGAGCCCGATCCGGCTCTGGGCAACGGTGGCCTGGGCCGTCTGGCCGCATGCTTCCTGGATTCCATGGCAGCCGAGGGCATTGCCGGCTACGGCAACGGCATGCGCTACCGCTACGGCCTGTTTAAGCAGGAGATCGTCAACGGCAGCCAGGTCGAGGCTACCGACGAGTGGCTCACCCACGGCTATCCCTGGGAGGTCCGCCGTCAGGACAAGGCCGTGACCATTAAGTTTGGTGGCCATGTTGAGGGCTTTGAGGAGAACGGCCGCACGTTCTACCGCACGGTGGACACACAGGACATCCTGGCCGTCCCTTACGACATCCCCGTCGTGGGCTATGCCGGCGAGACCGTCAACAAGCTGCGCGTCTGGGCCGCCGAGCCGGTCGAGGAGCACTTCGATCTGGAGGCCTTCAACCGCGGCGACTACGCCCAGGCCGACGCCGAGCGCGCCGAGGCCGAGGCCATAAGCGCCATCCTCTACCCCAACGACGCCGGTGAGCACGGCCGTCTGCTGCGCCTGAAGCAGGAGTACCTGTTTGTCTCGGCCGGCATCTACAGCCTGCTCGACACCTTTGAGAAGGAGCACGGCGAGAACTGGGAGCTGCTGCCGCAGTTTGTTGCCATCCATACCAACGACACGCACCCCGCCATGTGCGGCCCCGAGCTCATGCGCATCCTCATCGACGAGAAGAAGCTCGAGTGGGACGACGCCTGGAACATCGTGACGCAGGTCGTGAGCTACACCAACCACACCATCCTGCCCGAGGCTCTGGAGAAGTGGCCCATCGGCACGTTCTCCAAGCTCCTCCCCCGCGTGTACCAGATCATCGACGAGATCAGCCGTCGTTGGCACGAGTCGTTTGACACCACGCAGGAGGGCTGGCAGGAGCGTCTGCGCCAGACCGCCATTCTGTGGGACGGCGAGATTCGCATGGCCAACCTGTCCGTGATCTGCAGCCACAGCGTCAACGGCGTGGCCAAGATCCACTCCGACATCATCAAGAACATCGTGCTCAAGGACTTCTATGCCCTGACGCCCGAAAAGTTCAACAACAAGACCAACGGCATCTCGCACCGTCGCTTCTTTGCCGAGGCCAACCCCACCTACGCCAAGCTCGTCACCGATGCCATTGGCGATGGCTGGCTCAAGGACGCCTTTGAGCTGGAAAAGCTTAAAAGCTTCCAGAACGACACCGAGTTCCTCAAGGCCGTGGGTGCCTCCAAGCGCGCCAACAAGGAGCGCCTGGCCGCCTACGTTAAGGCCGAGACCGGTCTGGTCATTGACCCCAACACCGTCTTCGATGTTCAGGTTAAGCGCTTCCATGCCTACAAGCGTCAGCTCATGAACATCATGAAGGTGATGGACATCTACAATCGTCGCATCGCCGATCCCAACTTCCACGTGACGCCGACGACCTTCATCTTTAGCGGCAAGGCTGCCTCGAGCTACACCTTTGCCAAGGAGACCATCCGCCTCATTAACTCCGTGGCCGACGTCATCAACAACGATGCCCGCGTCAACGAGGTCATGAAGGTCTGCTTTATTCCCAACTTCCGCGTGAGCAACGCCCAGCTCATCTACCCCGCCGCCGAGATCTCGGAGCAGATCTCCACGGCCGGCAAGGAGGCCTCGGGCACGTCCAACATGAAGCTCATGATGAACGGCGCCATTACGCTGGGCACCCTCGACGGCGCCAACATCGAGATCGCCGACCTGGCCGGCCGCGAGAACGAGGCCATCTTTGGCCTGACCGCTCCCGAAGTCGAGCAGCTCTGGGCATCGAACAGCTACTTTGCGTGGGATACCCTCAACGGCGACCGCGAGCGTCTGGGCCGCGTGATGGACGAGCTCAAGGACAACACGTTTGCCGGCCTCTCGGGCAACTTTGAGAGCATCTACAACGAGCTCATGAACAACAACGACCCCGACCTGGTCATGGCAGACTTCCGCAGCTACGTGGATGCGTGGGAGAAGCTCACCGGCAGCTATGGCGACCAGGAGACCTGGAACCGCAAGGCTCTGCTCAACACCGCCTCGAGCGGCTGGTTCTCGAGCGACCGCACCATTCGCGAGTACCGCGACGAGATCTGGCACGCGTAAAGGCCGCGAGCTCCCCTATGCCAGCACGGCATTACTCGACGGGCGTGACGTTGCGCCGCGCCCGTCGCTAATGGGTTTAGGAACATCGATGACAGAAGGAGAAATCGATGAGTAAGAAAGAATGCATCGCGATGCTCCTCGCAGGAGGACAGGGCAGCCGATTGGGGGCACTCACCCAAAAGATCGCTAAGCCGGCGGTTAGCTTTGGTGGCAAGTTCCGCATTATCGACTTTTCCCTCTCCAACTGCTCCAACTCGGGCATCGACACGGTGGGCGTTCTGACGCAGTATCGCCCCTACCTGCTGCATGCCTACGTGGGCTCCGGCGAGGCTTGGGATCTGGACAGCCGCGACGGCGGCGTTTCGATCCTGCCGCCGTACGAGACGCAGACCGGCGGCGCATGGTATGCGGGCACGGCCGACGCCATTACGCAGAACCTGGACTACATCAAGGCCAACGACCCCAAGTACGTCCTGATTCTTTCGGGCGATCACCTGTATCGCATGGACTACCGCAAGATGCTCAAGACGCACATTGAGAACAACGCCGACCTCACGGTGAGCGTTATGCCCGTGCCGTGGGAGGAGGCCAGCCGCTTTGGCATCCTGACCACCGACCCCGAGGACGGCCGCATCACCAAGTTCACCGAGAAGCCCGATAAGCCCGATTCGAACCTCGCGTCCATGGGCATCTACATCTTCTCGGCCGACGTGCTGATCGAGGCGCTCGAGGAGGACGCTCTGGACCAGCGCTCGAGCCACGACTTTGGCAAGGACATCATCCCCAAGCTGCTCGGCGAGGGCAAGCGCCTGTACAGCTACGAGTTCCACGGCTTTTGGAAGGACGTCGGCACCATCGCCAGCTTCCACGAGACCTCGATGGACCTGCTGGGCAATAACCCCGAGTTCGATTTGTTCGACAAGCATTTCCCCATCATGTCCAACATCACCACGCGTCCGCCGCACTACATTGGTCCGGACGGCCGCCTGGACGACTGCCTGGTCTCCAACGGCTGCAAGATCTACGGCACCGCTCGCCACTCGATCCTTTCGACCGATGTCATCATCGAGGAGCGCGCCGTGGTCGAGGACTCCGTGCTGCTGCCGGGTGCGCACGTTAAGAGCGGCGCGCACATCTGCCGAGCTATTTTGGGCGAGAACTCCACGGTCGAAGAGGGCGTGAAGCTCGGCTCTGTCGATACCACCAAGGATACGGCCGTCGTTGGAAATGACGTCGTTATCGGGAAGGGGGAATGATCCGATGATCAATCGCAAGGCCATCGGTTATATCACCGCTAACTACTCTTCGACCTACGGCAGCGTGCTGCTCAAGGACCGCCCCATCGCGTCCGTTCCGTTTTTGGGCCGCTACCGCCTGATCGACTTCCCGCTGTCCAACATGATGAATGCCGGCATTAAGACCGTCGGCGTCGTCATGCCGGGCAACTACCGCTCGCTGATCGACCACGTGGGCTCGGGTAAGGACTGGGGCCTGGACCGCAAGAAGGGCGGCCTGTTCATGGTGCCCGGCAACGCGTATGGCACCACCAAGGGCGGCATGCGCTTCCTGCTGCGCGACATTATCTCCAACAAGACGCTGTTCCAGCGCTCGGACAAGCCCTATGTTGTGATGATGGGCACCAACATCATCTTTAACATGGACCTCAACACCATCATCGACGCGCACGAGAACTCCGGTGCCCAGATGACCGTGGTGTACTGCAAGGCCACGCGCAACGTCGATGACGAGACCAAGCTCGAGATTAACGAGAACGGCCGCCTGACGGGCGTGAGCGCTGGCGTCGCGTACGGCGACAACGCCTCTATGGACTGCTGCATCGTCAACCGAGAGACGCTGCTCGAGATCATCGACCACTACCAGGCCGCCGACTATCTGGACCTGCTCGAGGCACTCCAGGGCGACTTTGGCAACATCGACGTGTGCAGCTACGAGTACAAGGGCGAGGTCGTAGGCGTGTTTAGCGAGAAGTCGCTGTATCGCCGCAGCATGGACCTGCTCGACCAGACCGTGGCCGACCATCTCTTCGATCCCGAGCGCCCGATCCTGACCAAGGCTCACGACGTGCCGCCTTCGCGCTATGCGACCGGCAGCCACGCGTGCAACTCGATCATCTCGGCCGGCTGCATCATCAAGGGCACCGTGCGCAACTCGATCCTGTCGCGCGGCGTTGTGGTCGAGGAAGGCGCTTCGGTGACCAACTCGATCATCAACCAGAGCTGCATCATCAAGAGCGGCGCCCGCGTTGAGAACGCCATTCTGGACAAGAACAACGTGGTTCCCACCAACACCGAGCTTCGCGGCACGCCCGAGAACATCCTGGTGCTGGGAAAAGCTCCGTTAACTTCCGATACCACCATCGTACGTTAACGTTGGCATCGCAACATCGCTCGTAACAGGTAGAATAGCCGCCCGGTTAGCGCCAGGCGGCTATTCTCGAATTGCAACATGGGAGACAATATGGCAGATTCCAGCAAAAAGATGCAGATCGTGTTTGCCTCGGCCGAGTGCGCACCGTTTGTAAAGACCGGTGGCCTGGGCGACGTGGCGGGCTCGCTGCCTGCGGCGCTTGTACGCGCCGGCGCCGAGGTCATCGTGATGGTGCCCAAGTACGCCACCATCAAGGACGAGTACAAGGCACAGATGGAGCACTTTTCCGACTTTTACGTGAGCCTGGGCTGGCGCAATGAGTACTGCGGTCTCGAGAAGCTCGAGCACGACGGCGTCACCTATATGTTTGTTGACAACGAGCGCTACTTTGCGCGCGACTATCCGTACGGCTTCTTTGACGACGGCGAGCGCTTCGCGTTCTTCTCCAAGGCCATTACCGAGAGCCTGCAGCACCTGCCCGAGGGCTTTGAGTGCGACATCCTGCACTGCAATGACTGGCAGACGGCACTGGCGCCCGTGTTCCTGCGCGAGTTCTACCAGGGCCTGCCGCTGTACGACCGTGTCAAGACCGTGTTTTCGATCCACAACGTGGCGTTCCAGGGCCAGTTTAGCGACACCGTGATGGAGGACATCCTGGGTGTGGCGCATATTCCGGCGGCTGCTACGCAGCTACGCTGCGACGCCTGCAGCATCAACTACATGCTGGGCGCGCTGCACTATGCCGATGCCATCACCACGGTGAGCCCCACCTACGCGGGCGAGATCCAGACGCCCGAGTTTGGCGAGGGCCTGGACGGCGTACTGCGCGAGCGCTCCTACGCGCTGCAGGGCATCCTCAACGGCATTGACGTGGCGGCCTTTGACCCGGCAACCGACAAGCGCATTGCCGCCAACTACACGGTTGACGACCGTTCCGGCAAGGCCGTGTGCAAGGCCAAGCTGCAGGAAGAGCTGGGGCTCGAGGTTCGCGACGACCGCCCGCTTATGGTGATGGTCACGCGCCTGACGCGCCAGAAGGGCATGGACCTGGTCATGTACGCGCTCGACCGCATCCTCGCCGGCGGCGTTCAGGTAGCCGTGCTGGGTACCGGCGACCGCGACTACGAGGACGGCCTGCGCTATTTCCAAGACAAGTACCCCGGCACCATGGCCGCGCGCATCGAGTTTGACCCGGCGCTGTCGCAGCGCATGTACGCCGCCGCCGATATGTTCCTGATGCCTTCGAAGTTTGAGCCCTGCGGCCTGTCGCAGATCATCGCCATGCGCTACGGCACCCTGCCCATCGTGCGCGAGACCGGTGGCCTGAAGGACACGGTGATCCCGTATAACGAGTTTACCGGCGAGGGCACGGGCTTCTCGTTTAGCAACTTTAACGGCGACGAGATGGGCGACGCCGTGTTCCGCGCGGCACGCCTGTTCTGGGATAACCGCGAGGCATGGAACCAGCTGGTCACGCAGGCCATGAGCCAGGACTTTAGCTGGACGCGCTCGGCCGACAAGTATCTTGACCTGTACTTCTTTATGCACCCGGAGATTGAGCGCCCGGCGGCTGTGAAGGCTGCTGCGGCTGTGGAGAAGCCGGTTGCCGCTGAGGCCGAGCCTGCGGCGCCCGTTAAGGAGCCCGCTGCCGCCGAGGAGCCCAAGGCCGAGGTGAAGGCTGAGGCTAAGCCGGCTGCAAAGCCTGCCGCCAAGAAGACCACGACGCGCAAGACGACGGCCAAGAAGGCTACGACAACCAAGGCCGCTGCCACCAAGACCGCCGCAGCAAAGACGACTGCCACCAAGGCAACGACGACGCGCAAGCGCACGACCGCCGCTGCCAAGAAGGCCGCCGAGGCCGAGGCTGCTCCCGAGATAAAGGCTGAGGCCGCCGTCAAGGCATCGGCCAAGACCACTGCCAAGAAGTCGACCGCGACCGCCAAGAAAGCAACGGCCGCAAAGTCGACGACGACCAAGGCTGCCGCTACGAAGGCCGCCGCGAAGACGACCACGAAAGCAGCCACGACCAAGGCAGCCGCAAAGCCGGCCGCCAAGGCCGAGGAGACGCCTGCCGAGTCCAAGGCGGAGGCAACCATCGAGGCCAAGCCCGCCGCAAAGACCACCACGCGCAAGCGCGCGACGTCAGCCAAGAAGACCACGGCAAAGGCCGCAACTCCCAAGGCAGAGACTAAGACCGCCACTGCCAAAGAGGAGCCCAAGGCCGAGGTAAAGGCCAAGCCGGTGCCGAAGGCCGCTGAGGTCAAGGCCGCCCCGAAGGCAGAGGCTAAGCCCGAGCCTGCAAAGGAGACCCCGGCCTCCCCCGCCGCTCCAGCAGCGGAAAAGGCCCCGACCAAGAAGACCTCCGTCCGCAAGGCAACGGCCACCCGCAAGCGCCGCTAATCCGGACGATCCACAATCTAATCCTCAATAAACAAGGGGTGTCGTTCAGTGCGACACCCCTTGTTCTATAGATGAGGTAAAACGATTTTCTAGGACAACCGTTCGCCGATAGTGAGCGGCTGTAGTTTATACAACTAAAGTACAACGATATACTTAAATATTGTGCGTTAAGCCCATGGCCTGCTAGCCATGACTGTATAGAACTGGACCGTACTATGAGATTGATTCACAACAGCCGCCTACCGCAGTTTCGCACTCCGTTTGGCGCTGTGACCACAGGAACTACCGTTGCACTCTCGGTTATTTTGGAGGATGCCGATCCCAACCAGGCAACACTCACCCTGCGTACCTGGGTCGATGAAGTCGGCGAGACCCTGATTCCGATGGAGCACGAAGGCGATGGCATTTTTACCGGCGAGCTCAAATGCACTGAACCGTGTCTTGTGTGGTACAGCTTTATATGCAATATCGAGGGCCAGCCCGAGGTTCGCCTGGGCGCGCCCCAGGGCCGCACCGGCGGCGAGGGCGTAACTTACGACTATGCCGAGGTGCCGTCCTTCCAGATTACCGTCTACAAGCACCGCGAGAACCGCCCCACCTGGTACGAGCGCGGCATGGTCTACCAAATCTTCCCCGACCGCTACGCCCGTGACGAGCATTGGCGCGAGCGCACAATGGCCCAACTCGAAAAACCGCGCAAGGGCATTCAGCGCCGGATGGTCGAGGACTGGAACGAGCCGCCCGTGTACGAGCGCGCCGAGGACGGCTCCATCAAGACCTGGGACTTCTACGGCGGCTCGCTCAAGGGCATCCAGGAAGACCTGCCCCGCATCGCCGAGCTGGGCTTTACGGCCATCTACCTCAATCCCATCTTTGAAGCCGCGAGCAACCACCGCTACGACACGGCCGACTACACCAAGATCGACCCGATCCTGGGCACCGAGCAGGACTTTACCGAGCTGTGTCAGGCAGCCGAGAAGCTGGGCATCTCCATCATCCTGGACGGCGTCTTCAACCACACGGGTGACGACTCGATCTATTTCAACCGCTACGGCAACTACCCCGGCGTGGGTGCCTGGCAGAGCGAGGACTCGCCGTGGCGCGATGCGTTTTACTTCCATGAGGACGGTTCGTATGACTGCTGGTGGGGCGTGGGCAACATGCCCGCCATCAACGAGAGCTCCGAACTGGTGCGCGAGCGGCTCCTGAGCAAGGACGGCGTGATCCGCAAATGGCTGCGCGCCGGTGCCCATGGTTGGCGCCTGGACGTGGCCGACGAGCTTTCCGACGACTTCCTTGCCGAAATCAAAAAGGCCGTGCTCGCCGAGAAGCCCGACGCGCTGCTGCTCGGCGAGGTCTGGGAAGACGCCTCCAACAAGATCAGCTATGGCCACCTGCGTCGCTATCTGCAAGGCTCGGAGCTCGACTCCGCCATGGACTACCCCTTCCGCGACATGGTTATCGGCTTTTTGATGGGCTACAAGAACGCCTACCAGGCAGCCGAGGATATCGAAACCCTGCGCGAGAACTACCCGCGCGAGGCACTGGCCTGCGCGCTCAATCTGCTTTCGAGCCACGACCGTCCGCGCATTATCTCGGTGCTCGGCGGTGGCCCCGACGAGTCACAGCTGCCCGAGAGCGAGCGCAGCAAATGGCGCCTGGACGATAACTCGATGGGCCTGGCCAAGAGCCGTTTTTGGTTGGCGACGCTCATGCAGATGACCTTCCCGGGCGTACCCTCAATCTATTACGGCGATGAGTACGGCTTGGAGGGCCTCACCGATCCGGGCAACCGCCGTACCCTGCCGACCAAGGACCAACTCCACGACTTCGACACGCTGGCCATTGTTAAGAACGCGTCTGCCGTGCGCCGCGCGCTGCCCTTTATGGTCGATGGCGAGATCAAGGCCTTTGCTCTCAACGACGAAGTCTTGGCTTACACCCGCACGGGCAAAGACGGCGAGGCCGCGACGGTTATCATCAACCGCAGTCTGCGCAATTCGCACTGCGTGACGATCCCAGCGCTCGGCGAATGTGCAAGCGACGTGATCAGCGGCCACGAGTGCGAGATCCACAACGGTACCGTCACGCTCGACCTGTACCCGTTGGGCTCTTCGATCATCTATCACCATGCCGAGAAGCGCCTGCAGGAGCCGCTCGATCACGGCACAGGCGTCGTGTGCCACATCACCTCGGTGCCGACCGATGACGGCAAACCCGGCACAATCGGTGCGCCCACGCGTCGCTTTATCGACCATCTGGCCGCCATGGGCATGCGTTACTGGCAGGTCCTACCCGTCAATCCCACGGACTTCTTCCGCTCCCCCTATGCCGGCCCCTCTGCCTTTGCAGGCAATATCGACCTGCTGCCTGAGAGCCACGAGGAGCTGGCTGCCGACTTCGTCACCTGGAAGGCCCGCGGCGGCGAGGATGCCGACCCGCTCTACACCGCGTTTAAACATCGCAATGCCGGCTGGCTCGAGAAGTACTGCGTCTACATGGCCGTTAAGAAGTACTTTGAGGGCGAGTCGCGCCACGATTGGCCGGCGGATGTCGCGCGCTACAACGAGCACCTGATCGATGACAAGCGCTTCCACGACGAGGCTGAGCTGCAGGCGTACATGCAGTATCGCTTTGACCTTGCCTGGTGCGAGCTCATGAACTATGCGCACAAGAAGGGCATCGAGGTCATCGGCGATATCCCCATGTATGTCTCGGACGATTCGGCCGATGCGTGGAGCGAGCCCGAGAACTTCTGGCTGTCCGATACCGGCAAGGCGATTGAGATTTCGGGCGCGCCGCCCGACAACTTTGCGCCCGAGGGCCAGGTGTGGGGAAACCCTACCTTCCGCTGGGATCACATGAAGAAGAACGGCTATAGCTGGTGGATGAATCGCCTGCGTCGTGCGTTTTCACTCTACGACCGCGTGCGCCTGGACCACTTCCTGGGCTTTCACAGCTACTTTAGCATCCCCGCCGGCAAGACCTGTGCCGACGGCCGCTGGCTGGCTGGCCCGGGCAAGGACCTGTTCCAGACCGCCTACGACGAGCTGGGTCCGCTTAACTTTATCGCCGAGGATCTGGGCTATCTGACGCCTGGCGTTCGCGCGATGGCTTCGACCTGCGGCTTCCCCGGCATGGACGTACTGGAGTTTAGCGACTACGACGTTCGCTGCGGAATTCATCCCACACCGGGCAAGATCCTGTACACCTCGACGCACGACACCTCGACGCTTGCCGGTTGGTGCACGCGCTCCTTTGCGGGCGGCGACAAGCCGAGCGGAACTGCATTGGCAAGCGAGCTCATGGGCAACGCCCTGGCAAGCGATGCGCCGCTCGTTATGATGCCGCTGCAGGACATACTGGGCCTGGGCGACGATGCACGTATGAACGTGCCGGGCGTGGCCACGGGCAACTGGACATGGCAGGCGCAAGAGGCCGACATTGCGGCGGCCGAAGAGAAAACTGCGAAGCTCCTGCGCAGCACCCACAGATTCTGGGGCGAAGCGTGATAAAACCCACGATATAGGGTACAGTTACAGCTGTTTGAATTTTTGCGGGCAGAGCGATCTGCCCGCTTTGTGCTGAAAAGGAAGTATTATGGCGCGCTACGATTACAAGTGCACGAGTTGCGGCAACGTGTTTGAGGTTGAGCACCCCATGTCCGAGACGCCCGAGGTCGTATGCCCCAGCTGCGGTGCCCCGGCATCCAAAACATTCTCGGCCAGCGGCATTAAGTTCGACGGCAGCGGTTTCTACAACACCGACCAGCGCAGTGGCGGCTCCAGCACCAGCGCCACCAGCGGCTGTTGCGCCAACTGCCCGCATAGCCACTAGCGACAAGCGGTCCCGACACCCAAGTTTCCTGATGAGTTGCGGTGAAATAAGGACTGTTTGGCGGCTAGAAGCCGCTATTCAATCCCTATTTCACCGCAACTTTTCTATAGATTAGATTTCGGGCTGATGCTAAGTTTGTATCATTTCAAAACTCTGCCGGATTACGGGGCTGAGTTGACAACCTCTATCCATTCCGGTAAATAGCAAATTTCAACAAGCCATCTACCTGCGGTTTTATTTAGGCCATATTTGCTGTGGTCGGGTATCACCAATCTAGCCCCGTAATCCGCCCTACTTTTGATAACAGCAAGTATGAGACGGGGATATTTTTACCACTCTTAACCGCTATTGCGGTCTCCGCTCGCATGACCTTCTGAGTTGCGGTGAAATAAGGACTGTTTGATGGGCAGAAGGCGCTTTTCAATCCCTATTTCACCGCAACTTTGAAGTTATTTGCGGACTAGTCTGGCGCAGAAGTGGCCGTCGTAGGAGTCGGCGTTTACGGGGACGCTTTGGAAAAGTCCACGGTCGTTTAGGCGCACGGAGACGAGCTTCTTGGCTTGTTCGAACTCGGGGAGCTGCAGAATCTGCGCTTCGGAGAGCGGTGCCACAGTAAAGCTGGCGCCCTCTGGCGAAGCCAAAAAAGCATCCACGACCTGCGTGTTCTCTTCATCAAAGACCGAGCAGGTGGCATAGATAAGCTCACCGCCGGCAGCCACGCGCGCGGCGGCTTCCTTAAGCATCGTCAGCTGCAGTTTAGGCAGCTCAACCGTCACATCCTTTTCTGTCAGGCGCCACGGAATCTCGGGATGACGGCGCATGGTGCCGGTACCCGAGCATGGGGCATCGATAAACACCGTATCGAACAAGACAGGTTTGCCGAGCAGGGCGTCAAACGACGTCAGCACCTCGTCGAGCTCGCAGGCATCGCCCGAGACCGTGCGAACACCTTGGATACCGGCCTTATGCAGACGCGCGAGATTTTGATCGCACTTGCGGTCGTGCAGATCGAGCGCGGTGTGCTGACGATCGTAGCCGGCACGCTTGGCCTGGCACATCATCACATAGGTCTTGGTGCCGCGACCGGCACCAATCTCCAGGCAACGCCCGGGACGGGTCGCCGCGGTAGCGATGAGCTGGGCGTTAAGGTCCGAGGCCACGGCAGCCGCGCGCTCAAACACGCCCGATGCAACCGTGGTCTGCGCATCGACCGGCGCATGGCAACCCGGGAACACGGGCGCAACAAGCTGCGATAGGTACGGATCAGGTTTGGTTGCAAAGGCATTTTCGTGCAGAGCGAGCGGCGCGGGTGCCAGATTGCCGGCAAAGTTGAGCGCGCCCTCGGGCGTATCGAACGATGCCATAATGCGGGCGCACAGCCAGCGCGGCATGCCCATCAGGCGAGACAGGCGTACCAAACGGCGCTCGGACTCATCAGCACCCGCGGCGGCGGCAAAGTCCTCGACGTTGTCCGCGACCTTATGCAGCACGGCATTCGCAAGACCGGCAGCCGACTTAGCACCGCTACGCACCAGCTCAACACCCTGACTCACGGCAACGCGGCCCGGCGTATGCAGATAGAGCATCTCGAAGGCCGAGATGCGAAGCGCCATGCGAACGCGCGGCGCGACCTTTTTGGGCTTATCGAGGAACTGATCGAGCAGCTCGTCCAAAATGCCCTGCGTCGCGGCAACACCGAGCGCCAAGCGAGCGGCAAACGCGGAATCACGCTGGTCAATGGCCTTGGCGGAAGCACGGGAAGACAACACGTCGCGCGCATACATGCCGCGACGGTCGGCCTCCATCAACACATCGAGCGCAAGCTTGCGCGCGGGAGAAAGCTTGCTCATGACAAAACACCCCACGTCAGATCGGCACCCTGCAGGCCGGCAGCCCAGGCAGATGCAGCCATGGCACGCTTGCCATCGGGCTTAACCTCAAGCAGCTCGACCGCACCATCGGAAAGCCCAAGGTAGACACGCTTAGACTGAACAAGAACGCTGCCGGTGGCAAGCGAAACGTCGGCGGGCGCAGCATCGAGCACACGCACGGACTTGCCGGCAATCACGCAGCGAGCAGGTGCGGTGTCGGACGAAGCCAGCACGTGGCGCACGCAATCGAGCGCCCCCATCTGCGGATCCAGACGCATCTCCTGCTTAGAAATCTTGGCAGCATGCGTGACGAGCGACTCATCCTGCTCGGTCCACACCGCTGTATCATCGGCAAGCGAGGGCAACGTATCGGCCAGCAGCTTACCACCCAGCTCGCCAAGCTCCATCGTCAGTGCCTCGGCATGCTTACCGGCAACCGACGTAGACACCTGCGCGCAATAAGCGCCCGTATCCACGCCATGCCCAATGCGCATAATGGAAACGCCGGCAACCTCATCACCAGCAAGAATGGCACGCTGAATGGGAGCAGCGCCACGCCAACACGGCAGCAGCGAAGCATGAACATTCACAATACCAAGCGGCGCCATATGCAGCACCTCATCAGGCAAAATGCAACCATAGGCAGCCACACAGAAAATGTCAGCCTGGGCAGCCTGGAGCGTCTCAACAACCTCAGGCGTCATACGATTTGCTTCAACGACCGGCAACCCCAGCTCAAGCGCCTTAGCCTTAACAGGAGACGGCTCCAACTTTTTACCACGCCCACGAACAGCATCGGGACGAGTAACAACAAGCGCAATCTCGTTCCCAGCCTCAACAAGCGAAGCCAGCGAAGGCACAGCAAAGTCAGGCGTACCCATAAACACAATACGCATAAAAGATAGTCTCCTCTCAATAACGAGCCGAGACGGCTACAAAAAAGCGTTCCAGGTCGCAAGCGCACCCGGCCGCAATAACAATTCAACAGAAACAAATATACCCAAAAACAAAGAAAGAGCCGCATAAAAGCAGCTCTTCCAACAAAGCAATTATCAGCGAAGACGCCCCTCCCTGGCCCAACGGCACCCGGGCGGAAAGGAGCACGAAAACGCAGTCCCCTTCCGCCGCAGGGCTTAGGTTATTGCTCCACGCGCAGTTCCGCACGAGCCGAAGAGCACTTAATGTGCTCTTCGTGCGAGCAGGACTGTTTGAGCATGGAGCAAAACCTAAGCCCTGCGGCGGAAGGGGACGGTGGGACCTACTCCGTCTCGCCCGGTCGAGCGCCGCGGGCCAGGGCGTCCTGGTACTCCTTGACGGCCTTGAGCCTCTGCATCGGCTTCAGTCGCTCGAACATGGTGTTGCCGTGCAGGTGATCGATCTCGTGCTGCAGGCACACGCAGAACAGATCGCCCGACGCCTCGTAGCGAATCAGGTTGGCATCCAGGTCATACGCCTCGACGACGACATGATCGGGACGCTCGATCTCGCAGCTAATGCCGGGGATGGAAAGGCAGCCCTCGCTAAACGGCACCAGATGGTCGCTCTGTTCCACGATCACGGGGTTGATGAGCACGTAGGGGTCGTAGTCGTTCTTGTCGCTGTAGTCGCAGTCGATGGTGACGAGCTGGATGAGCTCGCCAATCTGTGGGGCAGCCAGGCCGCAGCCGCCGTTCTCGAACATCATCTTCTTCATCTTCTCGGCGAGTGCCTCGATCGCCGGGGTGATCTCCTCGATGACGGCGCACTCCTGGCGCAGACGAGGGTCGGGCGACAGTACGATTCCGTTGGCTTCCATGGCCATCCTTTCGGGTTGTTACATCAAATCATAGGCATCGACGTCAACGCTCACGCTCACGCCGCGCACGGAGCCCACCTCTTTGAGGCAGGTGTCGATATCATCAGAGACATGGTACCCTACCGGCGACTTAACAAGCAGATGGAAGCGGTAACGGTCCTTGGCTCTCTCGATTACACACGAAGCCGGACCAAGCACCTGAGGCACGGCACTCCCCGCCCGCAAAAAGTCGGGCGCGGCGGCATGCCAGCGACGCTTGAGGAGCTTCGCGATGCGACCGATGTAGTCCCGCGCGTCATCCACGTTCGTCGACCATACCAAGATGTTGGCCAGGCGCACGAACGGCGGATACAGGGCGTCGCGACGCTGTTCCAGGTCGTAGTCGGTAAAGATTGAACGATCGTGCTCGGCGACGGCGCGAATGACCGGGTCCTCGGGCAGATAGGTCTGGATAATGACCTCGCCGGGGCGATCGCCGCGGCCGGCGCGGCCGGCGACCTGCTCCAGCAAATCGTAAGCGCGCTCCCCCGCTCTAAAATCGGGCAGCTTGAGGGCGAAGTCGGCATTGACCACGCCCACGAGCGTGACCTCGGGAAAGTCGAGGCCTTTGGCGATCATCTGGGTGCCCAGCAGCACCGCGCAATCGGCGGCATCGAACTGCTCGAGCAGCTTTTTGTGCGCGTCCTTGCCGCGCGTGGAATCGGCGTCCATGCGAATGATGGCGACGTCGTCGGGCAGCATCTGGTGCAGTGCGTCCTCGATCTGCTGTGTGCCCAGCCCCATTTTTGCCAGGTAGCGGCTGCCGCACTTGGGGCAGCGACTCGTGGGCGCCGGATAGGGCTGCACGCGCCAGGACGATCCGCAAGTGTGGCACTGCAGCGTGTGCGTGCGCTCGTGATACGTAAGCGCGGTGGAGCAGTGGTTACAGGTGGGGACGCAACCGCACTCGCGGCACATCAAAAACGGCGCAAAGCCGCGGCGGTTATGCAACAGCACAGCCTTCTCGCGCCGCTCTACAACGCGCTCCAAGCCTTCCATCAACGGTTTTGAAAACATCGAGCGACTGCCGTGTGCGAACTCGCGGCGCAGGTCGGCAATGCGGACTGTGGGCAACACGGCGTGTCCCGGGCGCTCGGGCATCTCGACGCGCGTCCAGGTGGCACCGTTATACGTGCCACGGCGGCAGCGATCGAGAGCCTCGGCAGAAGGCGTGGCGGAGCTCAGCACGAGTGGGCACCGATAGCGGCGCGCCATCTCGGCAGCCACCTCGCGCGCATGGTAGCGCGGGCTGGAACCCTGCTTGTAGCTGGTCTCGTGCTCCTCGTCGATAATGATGAGGCCCAAGTCGCTGAGCGGGCAAAAGAGCGCCGAGCGGGCGCCCACGACCACGCGGGCCGCACCGCTGGCGACCATATCCCACTGGTCCAGACGCTCGCCGGCCGAAAGACGCGAATGGAACACAGCGACCGTCTCGCCAAAGCGCGAGCGAAAGCGCCCGACAGTCTGGGCCGTCAGCGAGATCTCGGGCACGAGCACGCAGGCCGAACGGCCGGCTGCCAGCACGCGCTCAATCGCCGAGAGGTAGACCTCGGTTTTGCCGGAACCGGTAACGCCATCGACGAGCACCACATCACCGTGAGCGTCCAGGCGTGCGCGCTCAATCTGCGCGAGCGCCTGCTGCTGGCCGTTCGTAAGCGCGACCGGCGCCTTACCGCTCGCCGAGGACAGCGTGGTCTGCTCGCTGCAGCCACGCCACGCACGGCGCTCTTCCACCACCACGACGCCTCGTTTTTCGAGCGCTTTAATGGTCGCCGACATACTGTTGAAGAGCAGGTTAAGGTCGCGCGTCGTGACCGGGCCGCATTGGAGTGCCTCGATGAGCTGACGCTGACGGACCGCGGTCTTGGGCGGCGTGTAGTCGAAACCCTCGGGCGTGAGCATGACCCAGCGGTTTTGGATGGGTTTAACGGCGGGGCGCTCAACGGTCCACATGCCGTCCTCGCCCTTGACCACGCGCGGGCTTCCACCCGGGGGCAAGAAAAGGCGCAGGCACTCAGAAAGCGTTGCGACGTACTCGCGGCTCATCCAGCGCGCAATACGGGCAGCCTCGGCGGTAAAGAGCGGCTTGCTGAGGATAGCCTCGATAGGCCTGATGCGCGCGGGATCGAGAGCGTCGTTGCCTTGCAGGTTGGCCAGCTCGGGCGCGATGTCGACGATGTATCCAGCGGCCGCACGGTTGCCAAAATGAACTAGGACGGTGGAGCCGATCTGGACATCGTTGGCGAGTGACTGCGGAATGCCGTAGGCAAACGGTTCGGACAGCGCACGGGTCGGGATGTCGAGGACAACGCTCGCATAGGCGGCGACGGGCTCGGGTGCGGGCTCGGGCCGCGCCGGAGCGGCGACAGGAGCCGCGGACTTCGGAGCTTCCTTAGGTTCCGGTGAACCAAACAGCGAAAGTTGCTCGGCCATGGCCCCAGCACCTCCTATCCCATACGTCTACAGAAACAAGAGCCCCGCTCGGGGTGAACGGGGCTCGGATACATGCGTTTACGCAGCTGCTACAGCGCCATCGTGCGGGCGCGGTCGATGCGCGCCAGGCAGTCGTCGCGGCCGACGAGCGCCATGGTCTCGCCCAGCGGGGGGCTCACCATGTTGCCGCAGACGGCGACGCGCACAGCTTGGAACACCACGCGCTTCTTGAGGTCCATCTGCTCGGGCAGCGGCTCAAGCGCGGCGTCGATGTTGGCAGCCGTCCACTCGTCCACGCCCTCGAGCGCGGCCTTGGCGGCGTCCAGAATGGCACCCATGCCTTCCTTGGCCAGGCCCTTGTTGACAGACTTCTCGTCATACTCGAGCGTCTCGGCCGTGGCAAAGATGGGAGCGGCGACGGTCACGGCGTCGGCCGGCATCTTGGTGCGCGGCTTGACGATGGCGGCAAGCGCATCGATCCAATCCTCACCGTACTCGACATTACCCTCGATGAGACCCGCCTCGTGCAGCTCGGGGACCATGATCTCGTCGGCAAACTGAGCATCGGACATGCCGTTGATGTACTCGGCATTGACCCAGTCGAGCTTCTTGGGGTCGAAGGTCGCCGGGTTCTTGGAGATGCGGTCGAGCGAGAACTTGCTGGCCAGGACATCGCGCGGGATGATCGTGGTCTCGCCGTCGAGCGACCAGCCAAGCAGCGCCAGATAGTTGACAAAGGCGTCGGACAGATAACCGGCGTCGCGGTACTCCTCCACCGAGGTGGCGCCGTGGCGCTTGGAGAGCTTTTTGCCGTCGGCGCCCAGAATCATGGAGATGTGGGCGAACGTGGGCACAGGCGCGCCGAGGGCCTCGTAGACCATGACCTGGCGCGGGGTGTTGGACAGATGGTCGTCGCCGCGGATGACGTGGGTGATCTTCATCATGGCGTCGTCGACGACGGTCGCGAAGTTATACGTGGGCGTGCCATCGGAGCGGAAGATGACGAAGTCATCGAGCTCCTTGGCGTCGAAGGTCACCTCGCCGTGGACGGCGTCGTGGATGACGACGTCGCCGCGGTCCTCGGGCACCTTGATGCGCAGGACGTAGGACTCGCCGGCCTCGATGCGGCGGCGTGCCTCCTCGGGATCAAGATCGCGGCAGCGGCGCTGATAGCCCTGGAAGGGGTCCTTGCGCTCCTGGGCGGCCTTGCGATCGGCGTCGAGCTGCTCCTTGGTGCAGAAGCAGGGATAGGCCTTGCCCTCGTCCCAGAGCTTCTGAGCGGCCTGCTTGTACAGGTCCAGACGCTCGGTCTGTGCGTAGGGGCCATAGTCGCCGCCCACCTCGGGACCCTCGTCCCAGTCCAAGCCCAGCCAACGCATAGCGCGCAGGATGATCTGCGTGTTCTCGTCGGTGGAACGGGTGGGGTCGGTGTCGTCGATGCGCAGGATGAACGTGCCGCCGTTTGCGCGGGCGAAAGCCCAGTTATAGATAGCGGTGCGGGCGCCGCCGATGTGCAGCTTACCCGTGGGTGAGGGTGCAAAGCGGACGCGAACGTCTGATGCCATGGAAATCTCCTCGATTACAGGATGGATGTCTAACCGCACCAGTATAAAGCAACAATGCCCACCTCCGCACAAAGGGCACCGACCCATTCATTGGGAATAGACTTAAATGACCAGTCGCTGGGGACGTTCTTAGTTTATGGCCGGTCGTTTATGTCTGTCCCCAATGAGTAGGTGCGGAAAGGGTGTGAATGTTGGATTTACGCGCTATGATGTGCCCTTGCATACAGAGCCCGGCGGAATGGCAACGGTCGCCGGGACGCGTTTTTGAAAGGACAATCATGTCAGAAGAACTTCGTTCCATCCCACCCCAACACGGGTCCTTTGTGTTTACGTCGGAGTCGGTGACGGAAGGTCATCCCGATAAGATCGCCGACCAGATCAGCGACGCCGTCCTCGACGCAATCCTCGCTAAAGAAATAGAGCTGCAGGAGCAGGGCTATATTGCGCCCAACGGCGTGCCCGCCAACGTGGAAAACGTCCGTTGCGCCTGCGAGACCCTCGTGACCACCGGCACCGTCATCGTTGCCGGCGAGATCCGCACCCAGGCCTACGTCGACGTGCAGGAAATTGCCCGCGGCGTTATCCGCCGCATTGGCTACAACCGTGCCAAGTTTGGCTTTGACTGCGATACCTGCGGCGTTATGAGCCTCATCCACGAGCAGTCGCCCGATATCGCTCAGGGCGTCGACGAGTCCTTCGAGACCCAGACCGGCGCCACCACCGACCCGATCGACCTGATCGGCGCCGGCGACCAGGGCATGATGTTTGGCTATGCCTCCAACGAGACCAAGACCCTCATGCCCATGCCGCACTACCTGGCGAGCCGCCTGGCCGAGCGCCTGGCCGCCGTGCGCCACGACAGCACCCTGTCCTACCTGCGCCCCGACGGCAAGACCCAGGTCACGGTGCGCTACGAGGACGGCAAGCCCGTCGAGGTCACGACCATCGTCATCTCCACGCAGCACGCCGCCGAGATCGAGGACATGGGCAAGATCAAGGACGACCTCATCGAGCACGTCATCGCCCCCGTCATGGCTGCCGAGAACATGCCGTGGGACAACGCCGACATCTATGTGAACCCAACCGGTCGCTTTGTCGTGGGCGGCCCCATGGGCGACACGGGCCTCACCGGCCGCAAGATCATCGTCGACACCTACGGCGGCTACGGCCGTCACGGCGGCGGCGCCTTTAGCGGCAAGGACTGCACCAAGGTCGACCGCTCCGCCGCATACGCCGCGCGCTGGGTCGCCAAGAACGTGGTGGCAGCCGGCCTGGCCGACCGCTGCGAGGTCGAGCTGGCCTACGCCATCGGCGTGTCCAAGCCGCTGTCTATCATGGTCGACACCTTCGGCACCGCGCATGTTGCCGAGGACAAGATCGTCGAGGCCGTGGAGAAGACCTTCGACCTGCGCCCGGGCGCCATCATCCGCGACCTGGACCTGCGTCGCCCCATCTACGAAAAGACGGCAGCCTACGGTCACTTCGGCCGGGAAGACCCCGACTTCACCTGGGAGAAGACCGACCGAGTCGAAGAACTCAAAGCAGCCTGTGGTCTGTAAGCCAGCGACAAAAGCCGCAGCCAAATAGAAACGCACCAAAAAGAGGTACCGGAACAACCGGTACCTCTTTTTTATTAACCGGTAGTGAAGATGAGTCGAGATGGGACACAGGATAGGTCTCCAGCTAATGAATTTTGCAGCACGCGCGCGTCTACCATGTATCCTAAGTTCCGAGGGCTTTAGTATTTGGTCGGTCGCGAGTTCCGCACGAGCCGGAGGGCACTTAATGTGCTCTCCGTGCGAGTCAGGACTGTCCGAGCAGGCGACCAAATACTAAAGCCCTCGGAACGGCGGGACAAAGTATGCCCCGCCCCTCGGGACGACGAGATATAGAAGGAGCAGCCATGGCAGGCAAGCCGCAAACACTAGCTACGACCTCGGCATTCGAGATCTTGGGCCCCGTCATGGTCGGCCCCAGTTCGTCACACACCGCCGGCGCCCTGCGGTGCGCCCAGGTTGCCGCCAGCCTGTTGGAAGGCTGCATCATCAAGGTCACCTTTGGCCTGTGGAACTCCTTTGCCCACACCTACCGCGGCCACGGCACCGATCGCGCGCTCGTAGCGGGCATCTTGGGCCTCGATACCGACGACGAGAACATCAAACAGGCCTTTGACCTCGCGCGCGAGCAGGGCCTCGACTATCACTTTGACATCAAGGGCGACGACGCCTCCATCCACCCCAACACCGTCGACATCGACATGATCGATGACACGGGAGCCACGGCACAGGTCCGCGGCGAAAGCCTTGGCGGCGGCAAGATGCGCATCAGCCGCATCAACGGCGTCGGAGTCGACATCTCGGGCATGTATTCCACGCTCTTCGTGGCACACCAGGACGTCCCCGGCGTGCTCGCCGCGCTCACGAACCTGCTTGCCTACGCACACGTCAACATCGCCTTCTGCCGCACCTACCGCACCGAGGTGGGAGGCCAGGCTTATTCCGTCTTTGAGACCGACGACGCTCCCGACGATACCGTCGTCCCCATGCTGCGCAAACTCGACAATGTCGATTACGCCACGTTTATCGAGCTCCCGGGCTCGGCCTCGTCGCTATCCCCCGGCGTCTCGGCCAAGGAGATCTTTGACGACGGCGAGCAGCTACTCGATGCGTGCGGTGAGCTCGGCCTGAATATTGGCGCCGTTATGGCCGTGCGCGAGGCGCGCCTAACCGGCGAGGCCCATGCTATCGCAGCCATGCGCCGCGTGCTCGATGTCATGCGCGAGGAGACCACGGCCCCCATCGCCAATCCGCAGCGATCGCTCGGCGGGCTTATCGGCGGCGAGGCAAAACTTGTCGATGCCACCCGCCGCAATGATTTGAGCGCAAGCCTGATGGGCCCCGTTCAGACCGATGCCGTGGCCCGCGCGATGGCCGTGCTCGAGCGCTCCGCTACCATGGGTGTGATCGTCGCCGCCCCCACGGCCGGCTCCGCGGGCGTCGTCCCCGGCTGCGTGCTGGCGCTCGCCGATCATCTCCAGCTCGACGACGAACAGGTCATGGATGCCCTCTACTGCGCCGCCGCCATCGGCCTCAACCTCACCACGAGCGCCTGCGTCGCCGGTGCCGAGGGAGGATGCCAGGCCGAGGTTGGAAGCGCTGCCGCCATGGCCGCCGCCGCACTGGTCCAGATGCTGGGAGGCACGCCGGAGCAGGCGCTCGATGCCAGCTCCATCGCGCTGAGCAACCTGCTGGGCCTCGTTTGCGACCCCGTCGGCGGCCTTGTCGAGGTTCCCTGCCAAAACCGCAACGCCATCGGCGTGGCCGCGGCCTTTAGCTCGGCGCAACTCGCCCTCGCCGGCATCAAGAGCCTGGTACCGTTTGACCAGATGGCACACGTAATGCTCTCGGTGGGCCACGCTCTGCCTGCCACGTTGCGCGAGACGGCCAAGGGCGGCATCGCACAGGCTCCGGCAGCACTCTCGGCGTGCGAAAAATGCGGAATATGCGGATAGCGAGCAAAAGCGAACGATAGGTGGGACATATGTCCCACCTGTTCCTTATCGCCACCGTTTTCGTAACACAAGCAACTGCGTAATCGCTATAATTCAAGCCCAGACAAAACACGATGAGCCGCAAGGCGAAACTCGAAGGAAATATATACGATGTCGCAAATCGACCGCAGCCAACTGATTCCCGATCCGCAACAGCCCAGCAGGCATGCAGGTGGTGTCCAGTCGCCGCATCCGATTGCACCGAACCACAGCAGGCAGCGCGGTGCGTCAAACGCCTCCCAGCGCCCGGGTCAGCAGCATCAGCAGCATCAACGACGCCAACCGCACGATGTAAACAGCAACACGCGCAGGCAGGCGACCTCGCACTCACGCGCCAATCGCAACAACACCCAAAAATCGGGCGGCAGCAATAAGCTCGGCGGAAAGACGACCCTCTTTGTGGTCTTGGGCCTCGTCGCCATTGTCTACATCGTAGGCGTCGTGGCGTTCTCGCAGGTCGCATACCCCAACACCACGATTGCCGGCGTGGACATCTCGTTCTCAAACGCTTCGTCAGCCGCCACTAAGGTTAACTCGGCATGGAAGCACTACAAGCTCACCGTGTCGGGCGACGACTTTAGCTGGACCTACCAGCCCAAATCCGATGAGCCCATCGTCGACGGCGAAACTGCCGCAAAAGAGATTATCAGCCATAATGAAGCCTTTATGTGGCCGGCCCGCCTTGTCGAGTCGTTAAGCGGCAAAGCCAAGACCACCGTCGCCAACAATGAGGTCAACCTCGATCAAGACGTCGACCTGTCCATGCTCTCAAATGCCTTTGATCAAAAGCAGTTCGAAGAGGACCTGGGCGCCGCCATCGATGCCTTTAACGAAGGTCGTTCCGGCACCTTTGAGGCCTCGAGCTCCTATGACGAGCAAGCTGGCAAGTTCACTGTGGAGAAGGCCCGCTCCAACGAAAAGCTCAGCCGCAAGCACGTGATCAAATATGCCGAACTTGAGCTCGCAACGCTGGCCGAAACCGTTGACATTACCAAGATCGGCAACGACGCCTACGAGCCCCTCAACGGCACACTCACCAACGACCAGATTCAAGCCGCATGCGATGCCGCCAACAACTTCCTGGGCGTCAACGTGAGCCTCAAGCTTAACGGCGATGAGGTCGGCAAGGTCGACGGCAGCTCAGTGCTGCAGTGGATCAGCTTTGCCGACGCTGCTAACCCCACGCTCGATACCTCACAGATCAGTAGCTGGGCCGCAGAGCTCGCCAATAGCTTTAACACAGTAGGAACCACGCGCTGGTGGACACGAGCCGACGGTAAGGAGTGCGCCGTCGAGGGCGGCGACTTTGGCTGGTCAATTGACAGCAAAACGCTCGCCAAGCAGGTAGAAGAAGCCATAAACAACAAGCAGACGGGCGATATCGAAATTTCGTATTCCAAGAAGGCCGATACCTTCACCGCAAAGGGCGAGCCCGACTGGAAGGCCTACATCGATGTCGATCTTTCCGAACAATATGCCCGCTACTATGACGAAAATGGTGCCATCGTCTGGGAAGCACACTTCATCTCGGGACTGCCGGGTGAGCATGCCACACCCGAAGGCGTATGGCAGATCAACAGCAACAGTGGCGGAACAACGCTTATCGGCAAAAAGGACCCCGAAACCGGCAAGCCAGAATACGAATCCAAGGTCGACTACTGGATGCCCTTTGAGGGCAACATGGTGGGTCTCCATGATGCCTCCTGGCAGAACGATGCAAGTTTTGATAACCCCAACTCCTACAAGTGGTGCGGCAGCCACGGCTGCATTAATTTGCGGCCGAGCGATGCCAAGGCGCTGCACGAGTGCATCAAAGTCGGTCTGTGCGTGGTCGTGCACTCATAGCGCATCACACGCGACACAATAAAGTCCAGAGCCGCCTACCTTTCATTGCTGAAAGAAACATGCCCATACGCCCGCCCCAACCGGCGGGCGTATATACTTATCGCGGTATGTTCTATAAAGGAGACGCTATGACAAAAGTCCCGACCATCACTCCGGGTCCCGACGATACCGGGCACGCGCCGGAAGGCGCCACCGAAACCCTGCCGCTTATCACAAGCGCCCCCACGGCACAGCAAAACAACAACAAGCAAGGTAACGCCGGGATATCCGACGATGAGGCTTACGCGAAGCTCAAGGCCAAGCGTGCGGAGCGGCGACACAAAAAGCTCGTCCGCCGCGGCATCGCTGCAGGCATCGTGGGCGGCATGATCCTAATAGCCATAATCGCGAGCGTTATCCTCACCTCGCAGCCGCAATCTGCGGACGGACCTGTTACCGATATGGTCATGGAAGGTACCTTTACCACGACCGTCGAGGCAAAAGGGCAGCTCAAGCCTATTTCGGCCTCGGTCGTCTCCCCTTCTGTCGACGGTACGGTGGCACAGATCAACGTGCAGGCCGGTCAAAGCGTCAACGAGGGCGACGTGCTCATGACGATCAAAAACGATGAGCTCGATAACGCCGTTGCCGAGGCGAAGCGCGCGGTCGCGGCTGCCCAGGAAGACCTGAAAAACGCGCAGGCGGCGCTCGCCGCCGCACAGGCAGCACCGACGCTGGATGCCGACGGAGCGACCACCCCGACGGATGCAACCGCCGACGCCAGCGCTGTCTCGAGCGCCCAGCGCAATCTCGCCTCGGCCCAGGCAACCCTGGACCAGGCAAACGCCAAGGCGGCCGAACGCACCGTAAAGGCCCCCAGCTCGGGTAGCATCGTTGAGCTCAACGCCAAAGTGGGCGCCACGGTGACCGGAGGCATGGTCATGGGCGAAGGCGACACGAGCGGCGGCAAGCAGTGCATGCAGATCGCCGACCTCTCCAAGATGAAGGTGACGGTTCAGGTGGGCGAAAAGGACATCGCCAAGATCGCGGTAGGCCAGAGCGCCAACGTTACCTATCCCGCGTTTCCCGATATCGTGAGTCAGGGCACCGTCACGGCTATCGCGTCGGTGGCAAACTCCGACGCCGCCAACGGTGGTGGCGGCAGCGTGACCTTTAACGTCGACATCCTCATCGAGGCACCCGACAGCCGCCTTAAGCCCGGTATGACCGCCGAGGTCTCGGTGGTGACCGAACAGCTTGATGAGGTGGTCATGGTGCCCACCATGGCGCTGATGACCGAGGACGGCGAGCACTATTACGTCAATCTTGCCTCCGATGACGAAGGCAAGGAAACGCGCCGCGTGAAGGTGACCGTTGTGACGCAAAACGACAACGACGCCGTAGTAGGCAAGACGCAGGTCAAGCGCGACGACCAGGGCAACGAGATCAACCCCGACGTGCCGGTTACCAAGCTGCGCGATGGCGATACTATCGTTATGGATACCGGCGCGGGCGTGACGGCAGACGGCGGCGACGGCATGCCTGCCGACGAGGGCATGTAATGCGCCCCGTCATCGACATCCGCAACGTGCACCGCATCTTTGAGAGCGAGGCCGGTTGCGCCCACATCCTGCACAACGTGAGCCTGGCGGTAGACCCCGGTGAGTTCGTCGCCATCACCGGCCCCTCGGGCTCGGGCAAGTCGACGCTCATGAACATCCTGGGTTGCTTGGACAAACCGACGGCGGGCGACTATTACCTGCAGGGGCTCAATGTCGCTGAACTCGACGATGATGAGCTCACCGAGGTGCGCGCGCTGAGCATTGGCTTTGTCTTTCAAAGTTTCAACCTGCTGCCGCGTCTGTCGGTTATCGAAAACGTCATGCTGCCGCTGTCCTACACCAATGTGCCGCGCAGCCAGCGCGAGATGCGAGCCGTACACGCGCTGCAAGCTGTCACGCTTCCGGTCGACCATTGGGACCACCGCATATCGGAACTCTCGGGCGGACAAATGCAGCGCGTCGCCATCGCGCGCGCCCTCGTCAACGATCCGCCCATCATTTTGGCCGACGAGCCCACGGGAAACCTGGACTCGGCAACCGGTGCACTCGTCATGGAAACCTTCCACAAGCTCCAGGAGCGCGGCAAGACCATCGTGCTCATCACGCACGACCCGGGCATTGCCGCCGAGGCCGACCGAGCCGTGACCATTCGCGACGGGCGAATCCATGACGGCGCGTATATCGCGCATGCACCGAACAATCTACGTTGCGCCGTCAACGAGCTACCCGCGATTTGCGCACCTTCTACACCGCCGAAAGGAGCAGAGGCATGAGCACCCGTGATCTTGTCCAAGAAGCCCTGCACTCGCTCGAGGCCAACAAGGGACGTAGTCTGCTCACCATCCTGGGCATCGTCATTGGCATCGCCTCGGTCATAGCCATGACCTCGCTCATCGGCGGCATCCAAAACAGCTTGGTCAACAGCTTGGGCCTCAACGCGGCCCGCATGGTGCAGGTCTACTCGTCCCAAGAGCTCACCGATTCGGACGTCGAGAAGCTACGAAAAATGGTGCCGCAAATTGAGCAGATCGGCATCGTCGACAGCGCCTATTCAGAGTACAAAGTTGGAGATAAAAGCTATACCGTCATGGCCCAGGGTGTCGATAGCGACATGCTCGACGCCGTGGGCGCCAGCAAGATCGTCGCCGGTCGCACCTATAGCGACATCGAGTCCAAATCCGGCGCGCGCGTGGCGCTCATCGGCCGCGGCGGCGCCGATCAACTTTACGGCAACGAACAGGACGCGATTGGCAAGACCATCAAGGTTTCAAGCGGAGACGTGCAGATCATTGGCGTCATCGACGGCGGCAACGACTCCATGGGCTCGCTGAGCCTGTACATGCCACGAGAAACGATCGCCGAGCTCTATGGCGATGACAATCCGTCATTTCCCAGCGTGACGGCACTCGCCGCCGAGGGCACGGACATGGATGAGCTCTGCAAGACGATCGAGTCCAAGGTGCGCAACATGAAGGGCATCTCGGAGGACGACGAGTACGAAAGCGTGACGGCAAGCTCCATGAAAAGCGCTATCGATGCCCTCAACTCCTTTATGGGCGCCTTCTCGCTCATCATGGGCGCGGTTGCCGGCATTTCGCTGCTCGTGGGCGGAATCGGCATTATGAACATGATGCTCACCAACGTGACCGAGCGCATCCGCGAGATCGGTATTCGCCGCGCTCTGGGCGCAAGCCGACGTGATATCACCGCCCAGTTTTTGGCCGAATCCTCGGCGCTGTGCATCACCGGCGGCATTCTAGGTGTCGTGATTGGCTATCTGCTGGCCTGGGGACTCACGTTCTTTGCCGCCAACTCGGGCATTATGAGCGAGTTTGGAGCCACTGGGACGATTACGCCGAGCTTCTCCATTACGACCGTGTTGATCGCGTTTGCCGTATCGGTTGGCATCGGCGTGATCTTTGGCTTCTACCCCGCTCGCCGCGCCGCAAAGCTCGATCCAGTCGAGTGCCTGCGCTATCAGTAAGCCAACACCAGATAAGTTGCGGTGAAATAGAGATTGTTTATGCTGCCAAAAGGCCATATCTGACCCTATTTCACCGCAACTTAGATAGCGTCAGGTATAACGCTTCACCCCAAATCAAATTGGTTAGTTGAATATACACATTGCAAATCTTTATACTTCGTTTAATCCACAAGTGGGTATTATCACACACAAAGCACACGTGAAAGGATATACCCATGTCGCTTACACAGTCAGCAGAGCGTGCAGCGCTCAACAAGCTCATCGATTATCTCGATGACAACCCGCAAGAAAACATCGACAAAATCATGGACCTCGTGAACAAACTGGTCCCCAATCGCGTATTTCCCGTACAGCGCGAGGCGTTTACCAACGTCATCAAGAGTCGCGGCAATTGGTATGACCTGATCATGCGCATCTTCGACCTCAATCCCAAAATGCGCACCAAGTTGCTCAAGGCGCTTATAATCGACGGCAACCTGCTGGCTTGGCCCCAACAGGAAAAGAACCGCGAGAAATACCAGTGCAATATTCCGTGGGCCATCCTGCTCGATCCCACAAGTGCTTGCAACCTGCATTGCACGGGCTGCTGGGCCGCCGAGTATGGCTATAAGCAGAATCTGTCCTTCGATGACATCGACTCCATCGTCACGCAGGGCAAAGAGCTCGGCACGCATATCTACATCTATACGGGCGGCGAGCCGCTCGTCCGCAAGCACGACCTAATCAGAATTTGCGAAAAACATCAGGACTGCGTGTTTCTCTGCTTCACCAATTCCACGCTCATCGACGAGGCGTTCTGTGACGACATGATCCGCGTTGCAAACTTTGTCCCTGCCATCAGCGCCGAGGGCAACGAGCACACCACCAACGCGCGCCGTGGCGAGGGTACGTACGAAAAGATCGAACACGCCATGAAACTTTTGCGTGAGCGAAAACTGCCGTTTGGAATCTCGACGTGCTGGACCAGCGCCAACGCCGATACCGTCGCCACCGAGGAAAACATGGACTGGATGATTCGCGAGGGCGCGCTCTTCTGCTGGTATTTCTACTTTATGCCGGTCGGCCGCAATGCCACCAACGAGCTTATGCCCACGCCTGAGCAGCGCGAACACATGTATCATTTTATTCGCGAGATGCGAGAGAAAAAGCCTCTCTTTACCCTCGATTTCCAAAATGACGGTGAGTTCGTGGGCGGCTGTATCGCCGGCGGGCGACGCTACCTACATATCAACGCGGCGGGAGACGTGGAGCCGTGCGTATTCATTCACTACTCCAATGCCAATATCCACGACGTAAGCCTGCTCGACGCACTTCGCTCTCCCCTCTTTATGAAGTATTACGAAGGCCAGCCTTTTAACGACAACTACCTCAAGCCTTGCCCCATGCTCGAGAACCCCGATGTACTGCCCAAAATGGTCGCCGAGGCAGGCGCCATGAGCACCGACCTGGTAGAGAAGGAGTCTCCCGAACAACTGCGCGAGAAGACCCGTGCCGCCGCCAAAGCTTGGTCATCCGTGGCAGAGCGCATTTGGAACGACCCCAAAGATCCGCTCTACACCAAGCGCCATGACGATATGACACAGGGCATGGCCGATAGCGATATGCACAAGTTTGAAAAGCAGGGCCGCAAGCTTAAATCAAACTGCTAGTACCCCATCATCGATAGAATACAAACGCGCGGGCGCCCCAAGGCATTTTGGGGCGCCCGCGCCATATATGACATATATCCCCTAAGTTACGGTGAAATAGTGTCCTTATGCCTTCTACCAGCAAAAACAGACACTATTTCACCGCAACTCATTAAGGAGCAGATGGAAGCAGTTGCCAACAGAAGGTCAGTTGTCACCAGAAGGTCTATTCCAAGCGAGACTCCAGGCTGGATAGGCCGTTAAGAGTCAGGTCGTTGGCGACAGCCGAGACACGCTCGATGGGAACCGAGCCGTCCGACAACGCCCACGTGCGATAGATGCCGATAATGCCGGACAGCAAAAACGCCAGGTAGTAATCGAACATTTCGTCCTTTAGGCCCTCGGGCAGCAGGTCACGCTCGGCAATCTCGTGCTCGAGCGGCACGCGCAGGCGAGCCATAAAGTCGTCGAGCGGAATATTTTCAATCAACTGGCGATTAAGCACCAGGTTGTTGCACAGCGCCTCGTTAACGGTCTTGAAAAAGGACGCCGCAGCGCCGAGTGCACGCTCGTTGGTGTCGCCACCCATGGAGGAAAGCGTCTTCTCGACCGAATCGACGATCATCTGGACCACATCGAAGGCAATGGCATCGAGCAAGCCATCGACCGTACCAAAGTGCACGTAGAAGGTCTTGCGGTCCACATTTGCCTCGCGCGCGATGGCGCTCACCGTAATATCGGCCAGAGGCTTTTCCATGAGCAGTCGCTCAAACGCCGAAAGAATCGCATTGCGGCTGCGGACGATACGACGGTCAAGGCGCGGTTTGGTGGTAGCCATAGACGTGTCCCCTTCATGTCAACTGCCCACCCATAGCTCATGTACAAGTGGGAGATAATCAACGTAAGAGGATTATCTTACATCTCCAATCGCGATGACGAGCATCATCAAGAACGCACGACTCGCACGCTGAATCCTAGGGCCGCTTCTTTTTATTGAGCGCCGCAGGGGAAACGCGGATGCCGTCGCCAGTCTGGCGAACGTAGGTCTTGCGAGCCGGCTTAGAGGCCACAGCAGCCTTTTGAGCACGCTGATTGGGGTCCACGGTAACCTGGCACGCAGGATGCGCCTTAACGGGCGTAGAGGACGTCTGAGGCGTGCGTCCAAGCTTTCGCATCACACGGTCCCAGCGCGCATGGATACTCTCGTTATGAGCGCTCTTAAGGCCCAGCAGCGGGGCGGCCAAAATGGTCGGCGCGATAAAGGTGATCAGACGCCACAGCAGATAGCCGGCAGTCGATGCCGTGCCAAAAAAGTGACCCAAAAACAGTGCGAAGCCGCCCTCGGCGCCACCGGTGCCGCCGGGCAGCGGAACGGCGGAGCTCAGCAGCTGGACAAAGGCACTCGCGGCCATGACCGAGAAAAAGTCGACTTCGTGGTGGCCAAAGGAGAGCATCAAAAAGTACGGAACCAGGTAGAAAAACGCCAGCTGCAGCATAGTGATGACGACCGTGAGCAGCATGGACGAAAAATGACCGGCGGAGAGTTTGAATTTCTCGGAGAACGAATAGATCTCGCCATCGACAAAGGTGCGCCAGCCCTCGATCTTTGTGGCCGAGACGCCCACGCGCTCGAGCCAATTGATGATGCAATGAGCGACGCGCGTTACGGTCTTGGGCATCAACGCCACGGCAAAGATGCCGAGCAGGATGCAGCAGTGGCCGCCAAAGCTAAAGACGCACAGCAACGTCATGTCGCCATAACGCTCGGCGAAAAACGGCATGCGGGCGAGCAGCAGAATGGCACCCCATGCCACCAGGCCAAATTGGTACACAATAAAGCGCGTGAACTGCGTGGCACCCGCCTCGCCCACGTTTTGGCCGGCTTTGGTCAGGCGGTAAATCTGGGCAGGCGTAGAGCCCATCATCATGGGCGTCAGGTTGCCAAAGAAGATGCCGCTCGCCTCGACCGAAATGAGGTCGCGGATGCCGACGGGCGAATCGGGGTCGAGCCAAACGGCGATCGCGTACGCTACGATGCCAAAAACGAGATACAAAAACATGCAAAAGCATGCAGCGAAGAGCCAGGGCATCTGAACGCTGGACATAGCGGCCCAAAACTGTCCCATCTGCCCGGTCACGACCAGATAGACGATGTAGCCGATCAGCACAACGCCGATGAAGATAGCGCCGCGACGCGCGCTCTTGTTGTCATCGCCGCCAGAAACCTCGACCTGGGGCTTTGGGCTATGCTGAGAGGACTCCGTCATGAGGCTCCTTCTGACCGTCAAAGTATCTGGCCTATTGTACCCGTATGAGAGATGAGCAAAACGTAAAGCTATGGGGCAAATGGGATTAACAGACCAGCCCGTATGCAATAAAAAACCCGACCTTCTCGCGAAAGGCCGGGTATCTAAAACATGGTAGCCCGTACCAGATTCGAACTGGTGATCTCCGCCTTGAGAGGGCGGCGTCCTAAACCGCTAGACGAACGGGCCATAAGACTCAGCAGAAAAAGAAGTGGTAGCCCGTACCAGATTCGAACTGGTGATCTCCGCCTTGAGAGGGCGGCGTCCTAAACCGCTAGACGAACGGGCCACATGACATCTGCACTGCCGTGCTGCGAGGAAATATATTACGGGACAAAAAACGCGAGCGCAAGAAGAAATTCCAAATTGCCCAAATTTTGTCGGGAGGTTATGGAACACGCAGGTGAACTAAGTAGATCATTTGGGACGAACCGAAGGATGTTTATCCCAGGTGCAGATGGGCCAAAAGGGCTTCGCGCTCGTTGGGGACGTTATCCTCGATCACAGCGTCGAGGGCGGCATTGAGAAGCTGCCCCAACTCCGGCCCCGGTTTGACGCCGGCGCGAATCAAATCGCCGCCGTTGATGGCAAGCATCTTGAGCGTATAGGGCTCCCCTGCCTCAAGAAGTCCGTGGGCGAGTGAGCGCATTTCCTCGATCGTCTCGACGTAATAGAAGCACGACGGCGCCTTACCCAGCGTATCGGCACGCTTAAGGTCCATAAGCTCGTCAATCAGACGCGGCGTGTCGACGCCCTCGCCCGAAAGCAAGCGCATCATATTGAGCAAACAGGAACGCTCGGGACGCAACGGCTTATCGTGATACTTGATAAGCAGACACACATCGCGAACCAAATCGTGCGAAAGCGCCAGACGATCCATAATGGCGCGCGCCTTCTTGGCGCCAAGCTCGGGATGACCGTAAAAGTGACCGCTGCCCGCATGGTCGACCGTAAAGCAATCGGGCTTGGAGACGTCATGCAAAAACGCTGCCCACATTAAACTCGACGAAGGCGCGACGCCGTCACACAGTGCCAGCTCCCCCGCCACCGTCAACACGCGAGCGATATGCTCGTAGACATTAAAGGCATGGTAGACGCTGCGCTGGTCAAACCCACGAGCCGGCGAAAGCTCGGGCACGGCGGCACAAATAAGCTCGGGGTAGCGCAGCATCGCGTCTCCCCCATGACCGGTCGAAAGAATGCCTTCGAGCTCAATGCCCACGCGCTCGCGTGCCACGGCATCGAGCAGCGGCGAGCACTCGGCAAGCGCCAGTTTAGTCTTAGGCTCGATCATAAAATCCAAACGACAGGCAAAACGTACCGCGCGTAGCATGCGAAGCGCATCCTCGTTAAAGCGACGCTTAGGATCTCCAACGGCACGGATCAGCTTGCGTTCAAGGTCGCCCTGGCCATCGTAGCGGTCGACAAGACCGCGCTGGGGGTGCCAAGCCATGGCGTTAACGGTAAAGTCACGACGCGCCAGATCGTCTTCAAGCGACGCCGCACGCTCCACACTCTGGGGATGGCGACCATCGGTATAAAAACCATCCAGGCGATACGACGTGACCTCAATGCGCTCATCGTCACAAATAGCAGTAATGCCGCCAAATTTAATCCCCGACTCAACCACCGCAATGCCGGCGACCTCGAGCGCCGCCTTGGACTCCTGCCACAGACCACTGCAGCACATGTCGACATCGTGGCTGGGGCGTCCCATCAGGGCGTCACGTACCCAACCGCCCACGAACCAGGCCTCAAGACCGGCTGCCTCAAGCGCACGTAGCACACGCAGGGAGGCGTCTGAGGGCTGCGTACCGTTGAGCGAAACATTGCACATACCTATGGCCTCCTACGCATGTAAGCGTTAATCGATGGTTCTCAAGAAGTCTAACAAGAAACGAGCATGTGCGCACATGCAATCACGCGGTCAATTCGAACGAACGGGACAGTAAGCGCCACATACGACCAGAACGCAAAAACCCGCCTTGGGAATCCAAAGCGGGTGTTCGGCAACGATGTATCGATGCGGCTAGCAGACCTGGCGAACCTCGATGTGCTTCTTATATTCGTCCACCTTGGCAAAATCGCCCAGACCGGGGCACTCCACCACGTTGGCGCCGGTAGCCATCGAGAGGCGCAGTGCGTCCTCGACGCGCTCGGGAGCGTCGTGCCACACAGACAGGAAGGCGGCAAGCGAGGAATCGCCGGCGCAGACCGTCGACAGCAGCTTGACCTCAAAGGTGCGGTTGGCAAACCAGATATGCTCGCCGTTGGAGAAGTACGCGCCGTCGCCACCAAGGGTCAGCAGAACGTTCTTGGCGCCCTTGGCGTGCAGCTCGGCCATCGCGCCCTTAACGGACTCGTCGTCGCCACCACTCACCTTAATGCCAAAGATGTCGAGCAGCTCGTCGTCGTTGGGCTTAATGAGCAACGGCTCCATGGCAATGAGGTCGGCCAGCTGATGGCTCGAGATATCGAGCACGAACTCGGCACCCTTTGCCTTAACACGGCGCAGGACCTCGGCCAGGAAACCCTCAGAGGTGTTGGGGGGCAGCGAGCCGCTAATGACCAGGCAGGTCATATCGTCGAGCGAATCGATGAGCTCAAACATCTCCTGCTCGTTGGCCGCATTGATGGCGGCACCCGCGTTGACCATGTTGTACTCGGTGTCGGGACCGGCGTTGAGGAAAACGTTGACGCGCGTGATGCCGTCGGTCCACACGGGCTTGACGGGCACGCCCAGGGCCTCGGCGCCCTTGACGATAAACTCGCCCGAGAAGCCGGCAAAAAAGCCCAGGATCGTGGTGTCGACGCCATAGTGATTGAGGGTGAACGAGACATTGAGACCCTTGCCGTTGGGCGTATAGACCGCGTTACGAGTGCGGTTGACGGTGTTGGCGGAAAGACCGTCGCAGGCAATGTTGTAGTCAATGGCCGGATTTGCAGTGAGCGTGTAAATCATGAATGTTCCTTTCACAAGGCAACGTGTTGATGAAAGTATATTCCACGCTTCAGGAAAAGACCATAGCAACCCGGCAAACGGTGTAGAACGCGTGCAGGGCGGCAGGATGACGAGCAAATAGCTCAGATGCGTTTGTACTGTTGCTCGCCCACAATATACAAAAATGGCGCCCCGGCCAAAACCGGGGCGCCATAGAACCACGAATATGTCGTGTTTCGCTTACTTGCGATCGAGCTTGCGGACAGCAACGCGCTTGCTGTACTCATCGACGTGACCGAAGTCGCCGATGCCGACGGACTCGGCAACGTTGGCGCCGGTGGCCATAGCGAGCTTCATGGCCTCCTCGACGTTGTCGCGATCCCTGTACCACTTGTGCAGGAACGCGGCGAGGGTGCAGTCGCCGGCGCAGACGGAAGAGACCAGCTTGATGTTGAACTCACGCTTGGCGTACCAGATGTCCTCGCCATTGGAGAAGTAAGCGTCGCCGCGGCTACCGCGGGTGAGCAGCACGTTCTGAACGCCAGCATCGTGAGCCAACTTCATGGCAACGCGGACCTCGTCGTCGGTGTCAACCGGCACGCCGAAGATGGCCTTCATCTCGTGATGGTTCGGCTTGATGAGCAGCGGCTTCTTGTGAGCGAGCTCCTTGAGCTTGTCAGAGGACAGGTCCAGGACGACGTCGGCGCCACGAGCCTGAGCGTGCTCCATGACCTTAGCCAGGAAGTCGGGCGTAGCTTTGGGAGGCACGGAGCCAGAGACGATCAGGCACTCAAGATCGCCCGCGGTGTCCAGGATGTCGTAGAGCTCCTCCTGATGCTGCGGCGTGATCGGGGCGCCGGGGTTGAGGATGCCGTACTCGTGCTGGCCATCGTTGACGTAGGTGTTGATACGCGTGATGCCGTCGGTCCAGACCGGGCGGCACAGGCAGCCAAGGTTCATGACCTCCTCGACGATGAACTTGCCCGTGAAGCCGGCGAAGAAGCCGAGAGCGACGGTGTCGACACCCATCTTCTTAAAGGCGAAGGACACGTCGAGGCCCTTGCCGTTAGCCGTGTAGCTGGCCGAGCCGGTGCGGACGTTCTCGTCGGGCTCGAGCGGAGAGCTCGAAACCGTCATGTCGACAGCCGGGTTAGCGGTTAGCGTGTAGAACATTTACAGTACCCCCTGTATATGTGAGGGCCGCGTGGCCGGCCCATTCCAACCACGCGGTTACCTCTGATACCAAATTAGCGAGCTGCGGACTCGAGCAGTGCCTTGACCTCAGCGGCGGTGTTGCAGGCGAGCGCCTTCTCGGCAAGCTCGTCGCACTCGGCCTTGGTCCACTGGCTGATGGTCTTGCGGGCGCGCAGGATAGACGGAGCGCTCATCGAGAACTCCTCCAGGCCCCAGCTGATCAGCAGCGGCTCGAGCAGCGGATCGGCAGCGGCCTCGCCGCACATACCGACCATGATGCCGGCCTTCACGCCGCTCTCGATGATGTTCTTGAGCGAGCGGAGCACGGCGGGATAGTACACCTGGTACAGGTTGGAGATGGTGTCGTTGCCACGGTCGGCGCACATGGTGTAGCCGATCAGGTCGTTGGTGCCGATGGAGAAGAAGTCGGCAACCTCGGCCAGGCGGTCAGCGAGCAGCGAAGCGGCGGGCGTCTCGACCATGATGCCGACCTCGATGTTCTCGTTGAACTTGCGGCCCTCTTCGGTCAGCTCGGCCTTGCACTGCTCGACGAGCTCCTTGACAGCCACGACCTCCTCGACGCAGGTGACGAGCGGGATCATGATCTTGACATCGCCGAAGGCGCTGGCGCGCAGCAGGGCGCGGAGTTGGACCTTGTACTGATCGGGATTGGCCAGGCAGTAACGCACGGCGCGGAAGCCCATGAAGGGGTTATCTTCCTTGACCATGTGCAGGTACGGAATCTCCTTGTCGCCACCCACATCGAGCGTGCGGATGATGACCGGAGCGCCCTTGAGCGCGCTGGCGACCTTGCGGTAGGCGTTGAACTGCTCCTCCTCGGAAGGAAGCTCGGCAGAGTCCATGAACAGGAACTCGGAGCGGAACAGACCGATAGCCTCGGCATCGTGATCGAGCGCGTTGGGCACGTCATCGGGGTTACCGATGTTGCAGGCGATGATCTTCTTGATGCCATCGGCAGTCACGGACGGCTTACCACGGAAGGCCTCGAGGGCCGCCTTCTCGGCAGCGAAGGCCTCGGCCTTGGCAGTGTAGGCGGCGAGCGTCTCCTCGTTGGGATCGGCCTCGACGATGCCCTTGCCACCGTCGACGACAACGGTCATGCCGTTGCGCAGCGCGGTGCAGCTGTTGGAAACCGAAAGGACAGCCGGGATTTCGAGGGCGCGCGCGATGATTGCGGAGTGCGACGTGCGGCCACCGGTCTCGGTGACGATACCGGCAACGTGGGCCTTATCGATCGTGGCGGTCATAGACGGCGTAAGGTCGTGCACGACAACAACGGTGTTCTCGGGCAGGACGGAGAGGTCGACGACCTCCTTGCCCAGCAGCTCGGCCAGAATACCGGTGCGGATGTCGGCGATGTCGGCCGCGCGCAGACGGAACATCTCGTCGTCCATGGACAGGAACATGTTCTCGAACATGGTCGAAGTGTCCATGAGCGCCTGCTCGGCACAGGTGCCACCGTCAATGGCGGCGTTGATGGCGTCGGTCATGCCCGGGTCCTGAGCCAGGACAATGTGTCCGCTCATGATCTCGGCCTCGGCCTCGCCCACCGTCTCCTTCATGTGGTCGGCCTGAGCCTGGGTCTTCTCGCAGAAGACCGAAAGAGCGGACTGATAGCGCTCCTTCTCTGCTGCCGAATCAGCAACCTCGTGCGGCTCAAACGTCAAGTCGGGATCGACGGCAACCATGACGGTGCCGATACCGATGCCCTCGGAAGCGTTGACTCCCTGATACATTCCCATTCCTCTCTCCGTGTCATGTGATAAAGCGTTTTGCCATATCCATGACAAAAGAGCGCAGCTACCTTATAACAGGTCACTGCGCCCCCAAATATGAACTTAGTTGTTCAACATGCGACCCGTTTGAGTTCTACTCGCCAAGACCGCTCTTGATGAGCTCGATGGCAGCAGCCAGAGCCTCGGCCTCGTCAGCGCCGTCGCACTTGACCTCGACCTCGGTACCACAGGGGATACCAGCAGCCATGAGGGCCATCGGGGACTTGCCGTTGACCTCCTTCTCGGGGGTGACGACCGTAACGTCGCAGGCGTACTTGCCCATGGTGGAGGCGAAGAGACCAGCCGGACGCATGTGAAGACCCTGAGGATTAACGAGGGTAGCCTTCTCAGAAACCATAATTGACTCCTTTTTTGTGTTTAACCCCTGTCGACCATGCGACAGGAGCCATATTCACGACGTTGTTTATATTAACTCACATCAAACTGTTTTTCATTGTGTTTCGCACGAATTATTGGACGGATGTCGTTGCAGCACGCTCGCCTGCCGGGCGGGGCGGTTAAGTTTGCTGCTCTACAGTCCTGCGCAAGACGGAAAGCACATTAAGTGCTTTCCTTTGCGTGCGGAACTCGCGACAAACTTAACCGCCCCGCCCGACAGGCGAGCTGCGGAAACTTGGTCGGTCCAGAGCAATATCGTGCGAACGGAATTCTGGCTGATGACCTGTTCGTGACAAAGACTCGATAGACAGCCCCCTCTATGCCCTTTTGTAAGTTGCGGTGAAATAGGGGCTGAATTGGGGGTGAATCGTTTAAGCAGTCCCTATTTCACCGCAACTTATGAGAGGGATAGAAAAAGGCGGGGACTCCTGGTGGAGTCTCCGCCTTATATACAAGGGGCGATGTTATTCGCGAACTGCGGGATTAGACCAGGCGAGCGTTGATCGTCTTGGCGATCTCGGCGGCGTCGGTGGAACCCTTGACGGTGGCACGGAAGCCCTCGTCCATGAGCGCCTCGGCGACCTTGGACAGGATCTTGAGGTGCGTGGTGCCAGCCTGGGCACCGGGGATGAGCAGGGCGATAGCCACGTTGACGGGAGCGCCGTCCATGGTGTCCCAACCGGTCACGCCAGAGTCGTCCTTGACGACAATGACGGCGGCCTCGGTAATGGCATCGGACTTGGCATGCGGAATGGCGAAGCCCTCCATCATGCCCGTGGTGCCCTCGGCCTCGCGGGCCAGGAAGGCGTTCATCACGGCGTCGGCGTCGTCAGCGAGACCGGCCTTGACGGCCTGGTTGGAGACAAAGCTCAGGGCCTCGTCACGAGAAGCGAAGTTCTCGGCGACAAAAACGTTCTCGACCTTCACGAAGTCGGCAGCCTCAGCCTTGGGGGCCTCGACGGCAGCGGCCTTGGGAGCCTCGACAGGCTTAGCGGGAGCGGCCTTCTGGTTCTTCTCGAAGTCATACTTTTTGAAAGCGACGAACAGGATGCCACCGACCACGGCGCCGATGAGGATCGCGAGGACCCACTGCGGGCCGTTCTCGACAACGGGCAGGACCAGGAAGCCGCCGTGAGGCGCCGGATCGTGAACGTTGAAGAAAATGGTCAAGATGGAAGCGATGGAAGAGCCGAGCATCATGATGGGCATGACGGGCCAGATGTTCTTGGTCATGAACGGAATGGCGCCCTCGGTGATGTGGGTGCAACCAAGGATGAGGTTGACGATACCGGCGTCATGATCCTCCTGGCTGAAGTACTTCTTGCCGACGATGACGGCGAAGGTGGTGATCAGCGGCGGAACGATGCAAGCGGCGGAGACGGCAGCCATGAAGTTGGTGCCGAAGTTGTAGGTCTCGGTGCCGACGCCAGCTTCGAGAGCGGTACCGAGCAGGAAGGTGCCAGTAGCGTAAGCAGCCTTGTTGACCGGGCCGCCCATATCAAAGGCGCACATGCAGCCGATGGCCAGGCCAAGGATCACCGGACCGGAGTTACCGAGGCTCTGCAGGAAATCCATCATGCCCTGGTTAATGGCAGCCATGGGGCCGGAAATACCGAGCATGACCAGGCCGACGATGGCGGTAGAGCACAGCGGATACAGGAAGATTGCCTTCAGGCCATTAAGGCTCGCGGGAATTTTAGAGAAAACCTTCTCGAGCAGCAGGATGACATAGCCAGCGAGGAAGCCGCCGACGATGCCGCCCAGGAAGCCAAAGCCCACACCTGCGCCACCGGCGTCGATCATGCCGGTATCGGCGTTAACAGGCAAGCCCTGGATGGCAATCATACCGGCGACGAAACCGGGGACGAGCGCCGGGCGCTTGCCGATGGACTCGGCGATGTAGGCGGAAAGCACGGGAACCATGAGGTTCATGGCAATGCCGCCGATGATCTTGAGCATAGCGGCGAAGCTGTTGTAGTCGGCAGCCGTCGAATCAAAGGACGTGATGCCCCACAGGAACGAAATGGCGGTCAGAACACCACCGGCAACGACGAAGACCAGCATGTGGCTGACGCCGTTCATGAGGTGCTTGTAGATGACGTGACCGATGGACTCCTTCTCCTCGACCTCGTCCTCGACATCGGCGGCAGCGGCAACCGTGTCGTCGCCCTTGGCGGCGAGCGCGCGGTCGATCAGCTTACCGGCAGCCTCGACAGACAGGGCCTTGGAAACACCAACGGAAACCATGGGCTTACCGGCGAAACGCTCAGCCTGGACATCCTTGTCGGCTGCGACGACGACGGCCTTGGCACCAGCGATCTCGCTCTTGGTGAGCTCGTTCTCGACACCGACCTGGCCATGGGTCTCGACCTTAATGGTCAGCCCGCGCTCGGCAGCAGCCTTCTCCAGCGCCTCCTTCGCCATGAAGGTGTGCGCGATGCCGGTCGGGCAACCGGTGGCGGCGATGATGTCAAACTTAGCCATGTGTCCCTCCTTCTTGAGTACTGCGCCCGCGGGCGCTCCCCTACACGCGCTTCGATGCGCGTTTTTCCACACTTGAAAGATACCAACCCACCGCTTATATGAGAAGTAATACAGCTCATTTCTCCGGTGAAAGGTTCTTTCATAACCGTAAACGGTCAATGAAAGTTTACCATCAACCATTGAAACGGCAAGGTGTATCTTGTAGTTGAAAATGCCCCTATACTACGACATTACAAAACAAGTCCGATTTTTATGCCAGCCAGGAGCCATCCCATGTCCGATAGCAGCAAGAGCGCACTCTCCCTTATTAGCACACACAGGGGGTACAGCGAGTCCGAGCAGCGCATTGTCGACTATATCCTAGAGCACCAGTCCGAGGCACCGCGTCTGACAGCCGCCCAGCTCTCGCGCGCCGCCGCAACCTCCGAGGCAACCGTCTCGCGCTTCTGCCGCAAACTGGGTTTTGGCAGTTTTCGCAGTTTCCAGTTTTCACTAGCGCGCGATCTGGAGAGCCAGCGCAACGAAGGCCTCACCGACGAGGTCTCGCTCGACAATATGGAGCAGAGCCTCAAGAATATTCTCGCTGCCAAGGTAAGCGAACTCAATGCGACTATCGATGGTATTGACCACGACACACTGGCAGCCGTCGTGCACGCGTTTAAGAACGCAGGGGCTATCGAGTTTGCTGCCGTAGGCAACACCAACGCCGTCGCGCTCGACGCGACGTTTAAGTTTTCGCAGCTGGGCCTTCGCTGCATGGCAAGCACCATCAGCGAGACTTCGATTGGGTTTGCGCTTACGCTGCGCCCCGGCGACGTCATCGTTCTGATCTCGAACTCCGGCAAGTCGCGCCGACTGAATCGCATGGCAAAAGCAGCTCGCGACTGCGGTGCCACCGTAGTCGTCATCAGCAGCGACAGCAAGTCTCCGCTTGCTCGCTTGGCCGATTACACCTTTAATACCGTGAATCACGAGGCGCTGCTCACCACGGGCGACTTTGCGTTCTCCAAGATGAGCGCCACGATGATCATCGAGGTTATCTACAACTTCCTGCTGCCCGAGATTGAAGACGCCCGAGAGCACATCAGCTACTACGAGGAGCTCATCCAGCCGGATAAGGTCGTGGAGTAGGTTTTATCAGGGGTCGTTATGTATCATTCCCACAAAACTATGCCGGTTTACTACGATGAAATCGGAATATGAGACCACATCGCGTTTTAAAAGAAAACCGTAGGCGTTCTACCTGCGGTTTTCTTTTTACAATTTTAGCCGTGCTCGAGCTACGCCGACTCATCGTAGTAAACCGGCATAGTTTTTGACGGTCGGGCCAGACAAGCAAGTGGAGTGGCAACAATTACTGATATTTTGTCCCCCCAGCACCGCCGGCTCGTTCTAGCCTCGAGCTTCTTCCAGCATCTGCCTGGCGTGCGCTAGGCTTGCCTCCGAATGATCGCCGCTCAGCATACGGGCGATCTCTACAGTACGGGCGTCCCCTGCCACCTCATCCAGATGCGTTTGGGGAACATCGCCGGGCTCTTTGCTCACCACGTAGTGCTTATTGGCCATGACGGCAACTTGCGCCAGGTGGGTTACGACAATCACCTGATGCGTAGCGGCAAGATCTGCCAGCACGCTCGCAAGGGCACGTGCGGTAGAGCCGCCGACACCGGCATCGACCTCGTCGAACACCAGCGTATCCACGCCATCCGCGTTGCCGAGGACAACCTTGCTCGCCAGCATGACGCGGCTCAGCTCGCCGCCCGACGCAATGCGGCGAAGGGGACGCGGTGTCAATCCGGCACCGCTGCGATACAAAAGCTCGTAGCTCGAAGGGCCCGCCGGCGTCCATTCGGCACGCGGAAGATCGCGCGACTCCCAAACGAGCTCGGCGCCGCCCATCTCCAAGCGCGCCATTTGGCGGCCAACCTCGTGACAAAAACGAGGGGCTGCCATATTGCGCGCACGCTTAAGCGCCTTGGCGGCGGCGAACAATTCGCGTTCCGCCGCGCCAAGCGCTTCACGCGCCTTCTTGATCTGCGCATCGCCATCGTCTACCAGCGACAACAGCTCTTGTGAGCGGTCGCGCATGGCAAAGACATCGTCCATGGTGGGCCCCCACTGACGCAGCAGGCCTTTAAGATCGGAATAGCGCTCGCGCATACGAGACAGCTCGCGCGGATCGAAGGCGACTCCATCGCGATAGGCGCGCAGTTCGTTGGCACAATCCTCAAGCGAGATGCAGGCATCCGAAAGGGCATCAGCGATGTCGCCCAGCTTGCGGTCGACGGACGCCATACGGGAAAGCTCCGCCACGGCACTGTTCAAGGCATCGAGCGCTCCCCCTTCGGCAGCAAGCGACGCATGAGCATCGTTGGCCGTGGCCACCAACACCTCGGCATGCTCGGAGCGCGGCAGCAGCTCCTCGAGCTCCTCGTACTCGCCCGGTTTGGGGTCGACCTCGGCGATGCGCTCCAGGGCGAAGCGCGCCTCCTCGACGCGACTCCCCTGCGCACGCGAGGCCTCCTCGACGCGACGGACCTCCTTGGCAGCCGCGCGCGAGGCTTTAAAGCACGCACGGTAGTGCTCAAGCGCCTCGAGCGCCGGGCGCCCTGCCCATGCATCGACCATGGCAACATGATGCGCCGGGTCGAGCAGGCGCTGGTGCTCGTGCTGGCCACAAAGATCCATCATCACGCCGACGCGCTCCGAAAGTTCGCGCACGCTGGCGATGCGGCCGTCAATTTTTACGCGACTGCGGCCCTCGGTAGAAAGGCTGCGCTGTACGGTGAAGCCCTCCGTGTCGTGCGGACCGTCAAACAGACGCGCCTCGACGCTGGCAAGCGTCTCGCCTTCGCGCACCGTCGACGAATCTGCGCGCTCGCCCAAAATGAGCTTGAGCGCCGAGAGCAGCGCGGTCTTACCGGCGCCGGTTTCTCCAGTCAGAACTGTTAGGCCCGCGCTCGGAACCAACGTCGCCTCGCGAATGAGTGCAATGTTGGAAACCCGCAGCTCATCGATCATGACGCACTCCGTAGAACACGCGGCTCACCGAATTATAGAAGCTCTCGGGGCCGTAATCCAGCAGCAGCACATCACCGGGACCGCGACGCACAGCCACGCTCTGAACCGTACCATCGCAGGTAATAAACTGTCCGTCGATGGCGATCGCCGGCACGCTCGGGCGATCATCGGACATAAAGATCTCGACGACATCGCTCGGCGAAGTCAAAAAGGCGCGAGCCTGAATGGTATGCGGAGCGATGGGCACGCAGACCATGCCCGTGTAATCGGGGCTGACGATGGGGCCGCCGGCAGATAGCGCGTAGCCGGTGGAGCCAGTCGCAGTCGATACAACCACGCCGTCACCGCGCAGGCGATCGATATGATGGCCGGACACCGTGATGTCAAACTCGACCATATCGGACAGGGGCCCGCGCGTAAGGGCCATATCATTGAGGGCAAACGTGCGCACGACATCCTTCGTGCCGTCTTCGCGCACCGAAACGATATCAGCGGCGATGGTGGCGCGGCGGCTCACATGGAGCTCGCCGGACAGGGCATCGCTCACGACCTGCAAAATGTCGCGCTCCTCGGGGCTCGCGGCCGTCAAAAAACCCAAATGACCATAGGAAAGACCCAAAATGGGAATCTCACGGTAGTTGAGAATGCGGGCGGCACGCAGCAGCGTACCGTCGCCGCCGAGCGTAATGACCAGGTCGGCATCGTCAACATCGGGCGCGCTCTGGATCCTAGAGCGCTGGTCGGCAGCCCATGCGACCTCGTAGCCCTGGCGCGAAAGCCAAAGCTCGAGCATCAGGCCACTCTCGACCGCCTCTTGCTTGTAGTAATTGGGAACCAGAAAGACCTTCATAGCGTTGCAGCTTTCTCGCTCAAAACCGATACCTGGGATTGCAGCTCATCGTCGGCGCGCTCGCCAGGGGCAAACCTCGTGCCATACAGGAAAAACTCAACGTTGCCCTTGGCACCATGGATAGGCGACACGCACACGTCGACCGGGAACAGGCCCTTAGCGGCAAAGAGCTCAATCGCCGCCACGAGCGTATCACGGCGGACGGCGGGGTCGGTCACGATGCCGCCCTCGCCCACCAGCGCAGCCGGCGCCTCAAACTGGGGCTTTACGAGCGTGCAAAACGAACCGGAAGGTTTCAGGCACGCCAGCACGGCGTCGATGATATTCGCGATACTCGTAAACGACACATCGCACACGGCCAAGTCGATAGCGCCGCCGTAGCCAAGCTCGGGCAGCTGTGTCACGTTGGTGCGCTCATGGAGCGTCACGCGCTCGTCTTGGCGCAGCGACCAATCAAACTGAGCGCGACCCACATCGACCGAAACGACTGTGGCGGCACCGCGCTTGAGCAGGCAATCGGTAAAGCCGCCCGTAGAGCAGCCCACATCGAGGCAAGCAAGGTCCGTCGGATCAATCACAAACGTATCGAGCGCGCCCTCGAGCTTGAGCCCGCCGCGCCCCACGTAGGGAATACGACCCTTAACATGCAACGGCAAGCCGGGCGTCACCTTAAGGCCCGGCGAGGTCAAACGCTCGCCGCCACTCGAGACCAAGCCGGCCATAAGAGTGCGAAGGGCATCCGCGCGATCGGCGCAGATGCCCTGTGAAATCAGTTCGTCATCAAGACGCACACGTTTCATGAATGCCATCAACCATTCGTATCCGGAGACGCGGCCTGGCTATCCTGGGATTCGTTTGCCGCATCCTCATCGTATTCCTGCTCGAGCTTATCGGCCTCGCGAGGCGTCAGCTCAAACTTATCGACCATGTCGACCGCACGGGAGCCCAGCTCAATCGCCTCGTCAAACAGATCGAGCGAACGCTCCAGGGACGTATCCTTGGAGCGAACTGTCGCGATGATCTGATCCAAGCGGTCCGAGATCTCGTCGAAGTTGCGGACGGAACCCTCTGGCATGGCTACTCCTCGACGGTACCGGTCTCGGCCTCGGCGACCTCAGCGTCCTCGTCGAGAACGCCGGCCGCCGCCTGAGCGGCGGCAACCTTGGCGGCAGCCTCGGCGGCCTGGGCCTCCTCGCGGGCACGATCCTCGGCCAGTAGCTCCTGATACAGGTCCTCGCCCGGCAGCTCCTCGCTACGAGCAATCTTGCCCAGCACGCCGTTGACAAACGACGCAGACTGGTCGGTGCCATAGGCCTTGGCAAGCTCGACGGCCTCGTTGATCACGATGGCGTCCGAGACCTCCTCGTCGGTGAGGAAGCGCATCTCATAGACGGCGATACGCAGCAGATTGCGGTCGGCGCCGGGCATGCGCATAAGATCCCAGTTCTTGGCGATGGAGCGCAGGGCACAGTCGATGCGGTCGATGTGCTCGTAGGCACCGCGACACAGCTCCAGCGCGTAGGGGTCGAGGGGACCCTTCGAGATCAGGAAATCGCCCTCGAGGACGCGCTCGAGCGGGCTGTCCGTGGCCTCGGCCTGGAACAGCAGCTGCAGCGCCTGACTGCGGGCAAGCGTGCGCCCGCGATAAACCTTAAGGCTCAAAGGTTACTCCTTGGGGAAAACGAGGCCATCGATGCAAACGTCAACGCGCTCGACCTCGACGCCCACCTGGGCGTCGATGGCGGCAACCACGGCGGCGCGAACGGCCTCGGCGAGTTTCTTGAACGGATAGCCAAAGAACACCACGACGCGCACGGTAAGTGCGAGCTTGTCGCCGATGACCTCGGCCTCGACCGCCGGCTCGGAAGCCGGGGCCTTGGACGAAAGCATCATGGAGACAAGGTTGGTGGCAAGGTCCTTGACGCCCACGGAGGCGATGCCCTCGACATCCGTGACGGCGCGCGAGACGATGGCGGTCAGAACATCGGGCGAAATACCGATGCCGTCAATCTTGATTTCCTGGGGCATGAGTCCTCCTAGAAAAGTTGGTTGCTAGACGCGGGAGACGAACTTACCGTCGCGGGTGTCAACCTTGATAACCTCGCCCTCGTTGAGGTACATGGGGACCTGGATGACAGCACCGGTGTCGATGGTGGCCGGCTTGGTGGAACCCTGAACGGTGTCGCCCTTAAAGCCCGGGTCGGTCTGGACGATAGTGGTCTCGATGAACATCGGCGGGGTCACGCCCATGAGCTCGTCATCGGCGAAGAGCAGCTGGCAGGTGTCGTTCTCGCGCAGCCACTTGGCGTTCTCGCCCACCATGTCCTCGGGAACGGGAACCTGCTCGTAAGACTCGTTGTCCATGAAGATGTAGTCGGCGCCGTCGTTGTAGAGGTACTGGAACTCACGAGTGGTGAGCATGACGCTCTCGAACTTGGTACCGGCGTTGCAGGTGTTCTCGACGACGCGGCCGCTCTTGATGTCGCGGGTCTTGTAGCGCACGAAAGCGCCGCCCTTGCCAGGCTTGACGTGCTGGAACTCGACGATGGTGTAAACCTTGTCCTTAATGCGGAGACCGAGGCCGTTCTTGAAGTCGGCGGTAGAGATAGTAGGCATAGCGACCTTTCTTGTTATTGGCGAGACGCACAAGCGTCCAAATTACATACGACCGAAATTATACACTTGCAGACGACGGCTGCAGCGAGCGCATAAAAAGAGAACGCGGGGCACCCGAATCATTTCGGACGCCCCGCCTCCAAAGTGGACTTTTGGGACATGCCCCAAAATCTACCGGAGTGGATTAGCAATCGATAATGTGCAGGTCGTGCGGGGTCTTGGTGAAGGGCTCATAGCCGTTCTCGGTGACGACGCCGTAGTCCTCCAGGCGTACGCCGCCCACGCCGGGCAGGTAAACGCCGGGCTCCATGGTGATAACCGAGCCGACCTCGATGATATTCTTGCTGCGGTTGAAGTTGGGCAGCTCGTGGATGTCGATGCCCACGCCGTGGCCCAGACCATGGTTGTAGTAATCGCCATAGCCGGCATCGCCGATGATCTTCTTGGAAAGCTTGAAAATGTCGTTGCCCTCGACGCCAGGATGGATGGCAGCGACGCACTCCTCGTGCGTACGGCGCACGAGCGCGTACAGGTCGAGCTGCTCCTGGGTTGGCTCGCCCATCACGACAGTACGAGTCATGTCGGAACGGTAGTCACAGTAGCCCGCGCCGTAGTCCATCAGGACAAAGTCTCCCTTCTCGATCACGCGGTCGCTCGGGACGGCATGCGGGTTGGCGGTATTGGGGCCACTCGCCACGATGGAGCCGAAGGCCAGGCTGTCGGCACCGTTGGCAAACATAAAGTTCTCGAGCTCGTTGCGAACCTGCTTCTCGGTCATACCGGGCTTAATAAAGCCGAGCATATGCTGGAAGGCGGCATCGGTAATCGACTGCGCGTGGCGCATGAGCTCGATCTCCTCGGCATCCTTGATGGCGCGCATCTTGCGGATATCGTCGTGCATCAGCGGCAGCATGCAGGCGACGGAGCGGTCCTCCAGACCACGCTGGATACCCTGGTAGAAGTTAATCTGCATGTCATCCTCGACGGCGCAGACGCGGCACTTGTTGACCGCGATCTTGCCGGCGACCCAGTCGGGGATGGTGCCCTCGTCCATGTCGTAGACCCAAGGGCTGCCGGCGGGCGTGTTCTCCTCAAAGCTGTTGAGATAGCGCGAGTCGGTGTGGAACAGGCACTGGTCAGCCGTAATGAACGCGGCGTGCGGAAACTCGAAGGTATAGTCAAAGACGCCCTTCACGCCCGTGAGCCAACGGAGGTTGGCCTCATCGCGCACGACGATGGCGTCGTAGCCGCGCTCGGCCATCAGAGCACGGACACGCTCGATACGACCGGCAGGACCGGCAGCAAACTCAGACATGCAGATTCCTTTCTTGATGTCCTCAATAAAAGCGGGACGGGCTTCAAACGAATAGCGGAATCACAAGCGATTCGCAGCCGATTGAAACCCGTCCCTCAAAATGATACGAAAGACGATGGATGTCAATAAAGTTAGAGAAGTTCCTTGCGAGAAGCCAAATACGCCTGCGCATGGCGCTCGAGAATCTCGTCCTCGACATTTGTCAGGCGGATAGCGCCGAGCGCGGCAGGAAGCGGCAGCATGCTGCGATTCGAGCGAGCAAACTGCTGCTTGCGGAACTCCCCAATAAACGCGGTGGACTCCAGGTCGAAGCCAAGCTCCTCGATGCCAAAGTCCTCCAGGCAGTCATCGACCTCAAACACGTAGTCGATATCGAAGTCGCAGGCATCATGTGCTAGGCGCGCTTCAAAGCGCATGCCCTCGGAAAGGAGCTGGTATGCGGGGACGTGTGCCGCGGCATCGCCCAGGCAGGCGCGAAGGGTACGCTCCCCCGTCTTGCCAAAATCGAGCGCATGGCGAGCACTGGGGTTCGTGGCCATGAGCACGTCTTTGCGCGCGGTCTGGGACCACTGCACAGCATTGACGAGCGCGACTTCCTCGCCGGAAAGAATCTCGGGGACTGTCTCAGTAAACTGATTCCAGCGCGATTTGCTGCTGGAAAGCATGGTACCCACGAGCACCGCATAGCCAAGCTTAAGGTCCTCGGAGCTGGCCTCACGGACAAGGTCCAAATTGCACACGACCAGACCGGGCTCGGGGCGCACCGCGATGGCGGGCAGCGCGTGGTCGCCCGAAGCGACGAGGGGCTCCATCGTCGTAGCGACCGTGAGCATGGCGTCGAAGGTCGTCGGCAGCAGTGCGCACTCGGTACGACCGCACCACTGGTCGGCACACCAGCAAACAACCGAGCAGGTTGCGGCATCGCCAACGGCAACAACCAGGTCATCGCAGGTAATACCGTTAGCCGACAGCGCACCAAAGACGGCATCGGCGTCAGCCAAGCTCGCGCCGGCGGGCGAAACCTCGAGCGAAAGCTCCGACACAGCAAAGCCGGCATCGACCAGAGCGTGCTCAACGATCTCGCCAAAGCGGTCGGACACAGCACTGTTCCAGACAACCATCGCGCGCTTGGGCTTGCCCACGGCCGAGACAAACATGCGCGACAGCTCGCTAAACGCGTCAAAGCCGACGCGAACATCTACGCTGCGGTTTTGGAAATTGATGAGTTGACGGCGAATCATAGCAGTCCACGCTCCAAAAGCATCTCGGCACAAACATAGGAAACATCCTCAAAGGACTTATTGCGAATATCGAGGGTGATATCGGCCGCCTGGCGATACAGCGGACGTCGATGCTCGAACAGGAGCGCCGCATGCTCAGGCGAGCGGAAATCGGGACGCGTGTCGGAGCGGCGGATCTGGCGCATCGAATCCTCAAAGTCACCCTCGAGGTACACACAGGTACCCATCTGGTGCATGAGCTCGATATTGACCGGTGTCTCGACTATGCCACCACCGCACGAAACCAGCAGGCTGCGCTCGCTTTGGAGCGAACGGAGCGCCGAGGTTTCGAGCTCGCGAAAACGCTCCTCGCCCTCGGTCTCAAAAATCTCGGTAACCGATTTGCCGCAACGACGCACGACCAGGCGGTCGGTATCGATAAACCGACGTTTGAACATGGTGCCCACGTTGCGCGCGAGCGTCGATTTACCCGCACCCAAAAACCCGATAAAGAAGATATGGTCGCAGCCGTGCTTGGTGTGCTGGGACATGACGAAACCTATTCCTCGCAGGGAAGGTCGCGCAGGGCCCGGCGCTCAAAAATACGGAAGATCTGCGTATACCACAGGTCCTGCGTGGCCTGCGGCTTTACCAGGATCGTATCGACGCCGGCAAAGTTACCGCTCCACACGTCCGTGTACAGCTGGTCACCGATCAGCACGGCCTCATCGGCCGTGGCGCTCAGGCGCTTAAGTCCGGCCTTGAGAGCAAACGGCGCGGGCTTCATGGCATGGCTGATGGCCTCGAGACCCAGCTCGCGTGCGGAGCTCATGACCTGGTCGCGATGCCAGTTGTTCGACACCATGCACAGCTTAAAGCCCTTGGCATGGGCGGCCTCGAGCCAAGCGGAGACCGCAGCAGGAACCTGCTCGGTATCACGCGGCACCAAGGTGTTATCGCGGTCGAGCAAAATAGCGCGCTTGCCGTCGGCCCAAAGGGCATCGAGGTCGATGCGGTCGACCGAGGCAACGTATCGTTTGGGGCTGAAAATCCTCATGTTTAATTCCAAGACTGTTGGTGCTCTTCGTAGGTCTGCGAGAAAAACTCCTCGTCCTGCGTAATGTAGAAATACAGGTCATCGGAGTCGGTCGGCTCAAGGGTTGCCTTGAGTGCCTCGAGCGACGGAGAGCAGATGGGCGTGGGCGGTAGCCCTTCATGCTTATAGGTGTTGTAGGGACTATCGCTCTGCAGGTCGGCGGCGGTAACTTCGCCGCCGGTAACATACATCATGGTCGCATCGCTATTGAGGTAGCGCAGACCGTCGAGCTTGCCGGCAAGACGGTTGTAGAACACCGAGGCGACATGCGCGCGTTGCTCGGCGTTGAGGCCCTCGCGCTCGACGATGGAAGCGAGATTGATGATGTCGTAATCGGACATCCCGACGCCGTAGCGCTCTTTGATCTTGGCCTCGCAACCGGCAAAATCGAGCGACTTGTACTCGGTGCTGAATTGATCGAGCATGGCGCGGATGACGTCATCGGCGCTCGGTTTCTTGCCCAGCGAATAGGTCTTAGGGAACAGGAAACCCTCGAGCGAATCATTAGCAGCGCCTTTGAGGAACGGATAGTCGTTCACATAATTGCTGGCCTTCGCCTGGTTGAGGAAGTCATCTTTGGAGATGCTGCCGTACGCCTGGGCCACACGGTCGGCAACCTGGTCGACCGTCAAGCCCTCGGGGATCGTCAACGCATCGGAGCCGGCATTGGGCCCCTCAATAAGCTGCTGCACGACCTTGGTCGCATCCATCAGCGTTGTGAACGAGTACGTGCCAGGTTGAAGCGACATGTCCGCGTTGAGCTTTTTGACCGCCGCGTAGTAGTCCTTGGGGTTCTCGACAATATGGTTCTCGGAGAGAATCGAGGCGATCGTGTCGCCCGAGGCGCCATCGGGAATCGTGATAGTAACTTGCTGGCCAGCAGCGACGTTTGCGTCCTCCCCGCCAAGCAAGCCCTTGACGGTCGGTACGGCGAAGAAGCCGATAACAGCGAGAACGACCACCGCAACCACAGCGCCGATAATCATAGGCACCGGCGAGCTATTCTTTTGGGCGCCGCGCCGAGCATGCGTGTTATAGCTCGAACGCGCGGCCTGAGCCACGCCATGCGTGCCGTGAGCATGATGCGCGTGCGATTGAGGGGCCTGCGCGCGCTGGGTGGATGTCCGCTGCTTAAAGCGGGCGCCGCCTGCGGGCTGGGCAGCCCGGGCGGCGGACTGCTGGGTAGGACGACTAGCAGGCTGCTGACCCGGTCGCTGACCGGGCTGCGCGGGACGGGAGGAAGGCTGCGCAGGACGTGCGACAGGTTGGGCCGCGCGCGGGGTCAGCTGCACCGGACGCTGGCCGGACGGCACAGGGCGCGACGCAGGCTGTCGTGTACGACTCGGCTGACGCGGATCGGAAGCGCTAGACATGCGAAACCTCCTCGTTTTTGCGATCGAGCCATGTCTGCAAGAACAGACTAGCGGCAATCATGTCAATCTTGCCCCTCATCTGCTTTTCGTTGAGTCCCTGCTCACGCAGGATACGCTTGGCCTCTTGCGAGGACAGACGCTCATCCTCAAACTCGAGCGGAAGATCGAGCTCGTCGGCGATCTTTTGCGCCACGGCGGCAACGCGCTCGGCCTGAGGGCCGGGCTCACCGGCCATGGTCAGGGGACGTCCGCTTACCAGGATGTCGGGCTCATAGTCCTCGACCAGGTAACGGAACGTCTTGGCCATACCGGTGACCTCGGCGGCCGGGAGCACCTTGACGGGCATCGCCATCTTGCCATCACGGCTCGAGACGGCGATGCCAATCCTGGTCTCCCCTATGTCCAGTGCGAGCGCGACCACAGCGACTACTTAGGCACCGAGCGCGGTCTTGGCGGCCGCGAGGGCATCGGCAATGCCGGCAGCATTCTTGCCACCGGCCTGGGCCATGTTGGGACGGCCACCACCGCGTCCGTCGACCAGGCCCGCAATCTGCTTAATCACGTTACCGGCGTGGAAACCGGCCTTCACAGCGTCATCGGAGCCGGCAGCGAGCAGGGCCGGAGTGCCCTTCTCGGTCACACTGGCAACGACGCAGGCGACAGGGCCGGCAACCTTCTGATGCACGGTATCCCAGACGTTACGCAGGTCAGCAGCTTCAAGACCCTGGAGCTCAGCGACGACGAGCTTGTAGCCGCCGAGCTTGACAGCGCCCTCGATAGCACTGGAGATAGCGTCGGAGGAGCCACCAGTCAGGGCCTTCTTGAGCTTATTGGACGTCTCGCGCAGCTCGGTCTGCAGGCTCTCCACACGGGCGGGAACCTCGTCGACACGGCACTTGAGCGCAGCGGCAGCGGCGTCAACGAGAGCCAGGCGGTCGGCCATGTAGTCGAGGGCGCCCTTAGAGGTCACGGCCTCGATACGGCGGACGTTGGAGCCCGTGGAGGACTCGGAAATGATCTTGAACAGACCGATCTCGGCGGTGTTGGCGGCATGCGTACCACCGCAGAGCTCGCGGGAGAACGGCTGGTCCTCGGCACCCACGGAGACGACGCGCACGATATCGCCATACTTCTCGCCAAACAGGGCGACGGCGCCGGCGGCCTTGGCCTCGTCGATGCCCATGACGCGGGTCACGACCGGCTTTGAGGCGAAGATCTGCTGGTTGACCAGGTCCTCGACAGCCTTAAGCTGCTCGGAGGACAGAGCCTCAAAGTGCGTAAAGTCAAAGCGCAGGTGCTCGGGCGTCACCAGCGAACCAGCCTGGGAAACATGCTCGCCCAGGACGTGCTTAAGCGCGGCATCGAGCAGATGCGTGGCGGTGTGGTTGCGGCGCAGGAAGCCACGGCGCTCGGCGTCGAGCGCGGCGGTCACGGTAGCACCGACAGTCAGCGTGCCCTCGGCAACGTGGGCAACGTGGGCATACAGGCCGTTGTGGTTCTTGGTATCGGAAACGGTCAGCACAACGCCCTCGGCGGAAAGCTCGCCGGCGTCGCCCTGCTGGCCGCCCATCTCGGCATAGAACGGGGTACGGTCGAGCACGACCTCGACATCCTCGCCCGCAGCAGCGGACTCGACGGACTCGCCGTTGCGCACGATGGCGACGACCTTGGCACCCTCGATCACATCGTTGTCATAGCCGTCGAACTCAGTCGCAGCGACCTTGTCGGAAAGCTCGACCCACACGTCGTTGAAGCTGCCCCAGGCGTCGCCCTTGGCGTTGGCGCGAGCGCGGGCCTTCTGGTCCTCCATGCAGGCGGTGAAGCCGTCCATGTCGACGTCATGGCCAGCGGTGCCGGCAATCTCGACGGTCAGGTCGATGGGGAAACCAAAGGTGTCGTGCAGCTTAAAGGCAACATCGCCCGGAAGCACGGCGCCCTCGGCAAGCGCTGCCAGGGCCTCGTCCAGGTAGACGCGGCCGTTGTCGAGCGTCGTGGAGAAGCGCTCCTCCTCGGAGGCGACGATACCCTTAACGAGCGCGACGTTCTTGAGCAGCTCGGGGTAGGCCTCGCCCATCTGAGCGTTGACCTCGTCGATGAACTTGGTCAGGAAGGCGCCCTCGATGCCCAGCAGGCGACCGTGGAACACGGCGCGGCGGAGCAGGCGGCGAAGGACGTACTCGCGTCCCTCGTTACCAGGCAGGATGCCGTCAGAGATCATAAAGTCGACGGCACGGGAGTGATCGGCGATGATGCGCAGCGAGCGGCTGGCGCCGGAGTAGTCATCGGCGTCATAGGTCTTGCCGCTAATCTCCTCACCGAGTTTGATGAGGTGCTGCATCAGATCGCCGTCGTAATTGGCGGTCTTGTGCTGCATGATGGCAGCCATGCGCTCCAGGCCCATGCCCGTATCGAGGTTGCGGTGCGGCAGCTCCGGCATGGAGCCGTCCTCCTGGCGGTCGTACTGGGTAAAGACGAGGTTCCAGAACTCCAGGAAGCGGTCGCAGTCGCAGCCGGGCTTGCAGTCGGGGCTGCCGCAACCGACCTCCTCGCCCATGTCAAAATAGATCTCGGAGCACGGACCGCAGGGGCCGGTGGGGCCGGCGGCCCAGAAGTTATCGTCCTCGCCCAGGCGCGAGATGTGGTCCTCGGCAACGCCCAGGGAGCGCCACACGTCATGGGTCTCGTCGTCCTCGGTAAAGACGGTGAAGTACAGGCGGTCGAGCGGCAGCTTGAACTCCTTGGTGATGAGCTCAAAGGCCCAAGCGCAGGCCTGTTGCTTAGAGACGCCGCCAAAGGAGAAGTCGCCGAGCATCTCAAAGAAGGACAGGTGACGGCCGTCCTCGCCGATGCAGTCGATGTCGTTGGTGCGGACGCACTTCTGGCAGGAGATCGCGCCGATCTCCTGCATGGTCTTCTTGCCCTGGTAGTACTCCTTAAACTGGTTCATGCCGGCGTTGGCAAGCAGCAGCGAGGGATCGTCGGGAACAAGGGACGAAGAAGGATAGAGCTTAAGACCGCGCTCCTCAAAGAAGTTGAGGAATTTGGAGCGGATCTCGGCCGTAGTCATTGACGGGTAGTCAGCACTCATAGAGGGAATCTCCTCGGTTTCACATCGAAACAGTTCAAACGTAACGATATTACCATCCCGCCGCGCCCATGCAAAAAAGAGGGCCGCCAAACAGCGACCCTCCAGCGAAAGTGCACGTTATTTAGGACCGAGCAATCCTTTGAAAAAAGGCTGCTGTAGAATTACATATAAGAGTCACCCGAAAGGAGCGATCGATGAAAAGCAAACGATTTGTCCTGAATGCACTTCTGGTTGTAGCACTTTTAGCGCTCTTGGCCTTCTCATGCTGGTACGCAAACCAACCAGCATTTGGCTACGTATTGTATGCAGTAATGTCCGGCGATAAGGCTTATTACACTCTACGCGCAATTGACGTTCTCTTTTTCTATGTAGCCGGCCCCTTATCAATCGCTTTGCTCGCGTTTCTTGTCATTTACAACTTCAAGAAACGTTAATAGGACCTATTTAGAATCCGAATCGTCCATGGAGCCGTCGATGCCGGTTTTGGTGTCGTCGTCCATATTGGAATCGTCGTCCTTGGTGAAGGGGTTCTTGAAAAAGCCTGTCGCGTCAGGCTGAAGACCCGAGAGCTTGATCCAGGGATTATCGAGCTCGGGTTTGGGCATGGCCTGGGCCTCGGGCGCAGTCTCGTTACCGATGAGCTCGGACTCATAGATGAACGTATCGTCTCCAAGCGCGTCATAGGCGGCGACCGGATTACCCTCGGCATCGCGATAAGGCGTGCCCTTAAACACGGCGCCGTCGTATGCCACGAGCTGGCGGCCGGTCTCGTTCTCAAAGTAGTACACGAAGATACCCTTCAGAGCCGCGCACAGCGGGATGGCGACCACCATGCCGATGGCGCCCATAAGCGCCGAACCGATAACGAGTGCCGTCAGACTCATGACGGGATGCACCTGGACCGAGCTCTGCATGACCTTAGGCGAAATGACGTTATCGGTGACGTTTTGGGCCACCATAGTCACGACAAGCGTCCACAACGCCAACATGGGACTGAACATAAAGCCGAGCACCGTGGCGATCGCCGCGCTCACCCAGGGACCGACAACCGGGACCAAGTGCATAATGCCGGTAAGGATGGCCATGAGCGCTGCGTATGGATGGCCAATGAGCGTAAAGCCGATAAAAGCGAGGATGCCACCGCAGATGGACGTCACGACCATGCCACGCATATAACCGCCGACCGAGCGTGAAAGGATGGCGACCATAAAGCGGTACGAGGTCTCCTTTTCCTGACCAATGATGGTGCAGACCTCGTGGTGCATACGGGGGTAGTCGCAGGCCAACCAATAGGCAAGCACCAAGCCAAGGAAGATGACGAACAGCTGCGAGGCCGTATTGGTAATGAGCGGGAATACACCGCGACCGAGCTCAGCGGCAATCTGAGACACATACTTCGATGCCACGGTAACGAGCGAAGAAAGATTGTCGTCCAGATAATCCTTGAGCGGCGTGTTGTTGAGCGTCTTGGCATGCGAGATCAACTCGTTGAGATCGCCGCCCGCAACGCGAAGCTGCTCAGGCAGGCGGCTCAAGACTTCCATAATCTGACCGAGCAAAATAGGCGACAAGATGCAGACAACACCAACGATCACGGCAACGACAACAATGAGCGCGATGAGCGAACCGATGCCACGACCGACGCCGTGATGCTCGAGCCAATTGGTGGTCGGCGACATCACAAAAGCGATAATGGAACCGACAGCTAGAAACTCGATAACCGGCGCCAGGATACCCATAAGGTTAAAGATGACGGCGGCGATGACAATGCAGCCGACGACGGCCCAAATGCGAAGCGTCAGAATACGGGTATCGCGCAGCGTGCGGTCGGTCTGTTGGGGGTGCTCACTCATGAACGAACCATCACTCCGTCGGGGTCGATCTTGTCCTGAATCTTCTTAAGGGTACGGCGCAGCAGGCGCGAGACTTGCACCTGCGAGATACCCAGCTTCTTGGCGATCTCGATCTGGGTCATGCCCTTCACAAAGCGCAGCTCGATCACCTCGCGTTCGCGCGGCGAGAAATCGCGGATGGCCTCCTCGATTACCAGGCGGTCATCGGTAAAGTCGAGCTCGTTGTCGTCATCGACATAGCGGTCGAGAATCGAAGGGGCATCGTCGGAGTCGGACGCGCCAGGAGCCTCGATGGGCACCGAGGTATAGGCCGAAGACGACTCCATGGCCTCCAGCACCTCGTCGACAGTCACGTCCAGGTACTCAGCGATTTCTTCGACCTTAGGCGAGCGCTGCAACTCATTGGTGAGCTTGTCGGTAGCTTGGTTGACCTTTGCCGAGAGCTCCTGCAAGCGACGCGGCACGCGCACACTCCAGCCCTTGTCACGGAAGTGACGCTTGATCTCACCCAAGATGGTGGGCGTGGCAAACGTGGTGAACTCGAGTCCGCGCTCGGGATCAAAGCGGTCGATTGCCTTGAGCAGGCCCAAATAGCCAACCTGCATCAGGTCGTCGAGCGGCTCACCGCGGTTCTTAAATTTGTTGGCAAGAAACCTTACCAGGTTCATATGGGACATGACGAGTTGCTCACGTGCGTCCGGATCACCGGTCTCTTTGTAGCGACGAAACAGCTCGCGGGTTTTCTCCTTGTCCCAAGCGGTCTTACCGCTCCGGGAACGTTCGGTCATATTAGATATCCGCCTTGAGGTCGAGGGAAAGCGTCAGGGGCGCCGCAGTCTTTTCGTAGGAATCGCACACGCTCGCCAAAATGAGCTCGGCATACACAGCAGCCTGGTCGTCCTCGTCCACAGTCGCCTGATCGCCAAAGGTAAAGGTCATGCCAACGTGAGACTCGTCGACATCGAATTTGATCGAGATGTCGTCGGAATCAACGGCCGTGCAGCCAAAGATGAAGGCCTCCTCGGCAGCCATACGGATGTCCTCGATGCGATCGACGGACATGGAGCACAGTGCACCGACATTAGCCGCCGTCATACGCACAAGGCGAGCCAGACGCGGATCCCCGGCAACAGTCAGCGTGATGGGGCAAGTTGCTTCGCTACTCATCGCAGGACTCCTCGGAGGTCTCGGCGGACGTGTAGGTGTAATACTGGGCTGCTTTAGCAGCAGGCTTCTGTGCATCATCGTCACCAGCAGCGACATCGTCCCCGGCTTCGCCAATCAGGACGCGCTCGGTCGGCTGCTCGGCTTCGGCGGCAGCGGAAAGCTTGTGCTCGGCGTCGGCCGCGGGAACCTTTACCTTGTTAAAGAGTTTCTGAACGGCACCGGCCGCAGAATCGGTCACGCTCGACACAGCATTGCTAGCCTCGGCCATGCTGCCCGTAACCTCGGAAATGTCGCGAACCACGGCTTCGACCTCTACGAGATTGGAGGTAAGTGCGTCGACGGCGGTCTTGCTCGACTTGAGGAGCGGCTCAACCTGCGCCAGCGCGGGGGTGAGCTCATCGACGGCGCCATCGAGCTTTGCCACCACGGGCTGAGTCTCGGCGATGGTGTTATTGAGATCGCTTACGGTCTTGTCGAGCGAATCAACGACGTTGCGAGTCTTGCGCAGCGTGAGCGCGAGCTCGATAACAGCCCACACGCCGGCAACGGCGAGCAGAAGCAGGGCGATTTGAATGGGACTCATGCAAGCCTCCCGAAGGAATTGAAATACAGACGCTGTTCATGGTACCCCAAAGAAGGGGAAAGATACCCAAAGGGAATGCGCGAGATGGCAACGACCTACTTGGGCGCATTGCCGCTACGGTCGCGCTCGCTTTGCTCTACACGCCACTCTTCCCAGCCGCGGCCTGCAGGCTGCCAAAACGCGCCGTGCTCAAGCCCCTCGGGCAAATAACGCTGATCGACCCAGCCTTCGGGATAATCATGCGGATACTTATACACGCCGTACTCGTCGCTGCCCGGGCGATGACGATCGCGCAGATAACTCGGCACCTCGCGAAGCCCACTTGAATGAATATCAGCCAACGCCGCATCAATGGAAGACTCGCACGCGTTGGATTTAGGCGCCAGGCACACATAGAGCGCAGCCTGAGCCAGGTTAATGCGGCACTCGGGATACCCAATGACCTCGGCAGACTTAAACGCGGCATGCGCCACCAAAAGCGCCTGCGGGTCGGCGTTGCCGACGTCCTCAGAAGCCTGAATCATAATGCGGCGAGCGATAAACTTTGGATCCTCCCCCGCATCGATCATGCGCGCGAGCCAATAGATCGTGGCATCGGGGTCACTACCGCGTATAGACTTAATAAACGCACTGATGACGTCGTAGTGCATGTCACCGTTTTTGTCATACGAAAAGCCACGACGTGGATTGGCAATCTTTACGTCATCTACGGTAATGGGGTAGCGCTCCCCCGCCGCCGGCGATGGCGTTCCCTCAGTATCGGGACGCGTAACGGCAATCTCGCTCGCAAGCTCGAGCGTCGTGAGCGCCGAGCGAGCGTCACCCGCTGCCAGCGTGCAGATGGTCTTAACCGTATCCTCATCGGCCGAGAACTTGCCGTTCAGGCCCTGCGGCGCCTCGAGCGCACGCTCGATCAGCGTGGCGATATCCTCGTCTTTAAGATGCTCAAGTTCCACGACGCGACCGCGCGAGAGCAACGCCGAGTTGACCTCGAAGTACGGATTCTCCGTCGTAGCGCCAATCATAATGACGGTACGGTTCTCAACTGCATGCAGCAGGGCATCCTGCTGCGACTTGGAAAAGCGGTGAATCTCATCGATAAAAAGAATGGTGCGGCGGTCGTACGTATTCAGACGTGTCTTGGCCTCGTCAATCACGCGGCGCAAGTCCTTCACGGTGCCCGTCACGGCGCTGACCTCGACAAACTCACTCTTGGTATGGTTGGCGATAATGTGGGCAAGCGTCGTCTTACCCGTACCGGCCGGCCCGTACAGAATCACACTCGACAGCACGTCGTGCTCAATTGCGGCACGCAACCACGAGCCCTTGCCGACGGCCTTTTGCTGGCCCACATACTCGTCGAGCGAATTGGGGCGCATGCGCACCGCAAGCGGCGCATTCTGAAAGGAGCGCTCACGCGTCGAAGCAGAAAAAAGGTCGTCCATAGCCATCCCGTGCATAAATCGAAAACGTTTTCCACCAACAGTATACCGAAAATATACGAACTACCGTTCGTTAATATAGGTACGGTGCGGAAACTTCAATCCCGGGAACAGCTTGCTCGTGAGCTCGCAGAAATAACCGTCCGTCATACTCGCAATATAATCCACGACCGCCTGATCTTTATCGCCCTGCCAGGCATAGGTGCGATCGTAGTAGGAAAGCTGCTGCTCAATGCGAGAGATGTGGTGCTTAAAGATGTAAGAGGACTCGTCGCCTTCGTTTATATCCTGCAGGCAACGGTCGTAGAGCTTTTCAAAGGCCTCGCGTAACTCCGCTTCGGAGTCACCTTCGATGCCGCCCTTGCTATAGATCTTCTCGTAGTTCTCGCGCTTAGCGCGGCGGATTTCCTCAAACAAGCCCTCGCTCATCTCGATGCGCGGCTTGCCATAGCTGTGCTCGACAATATCGATGGAGGCGTGCGTGAGGATCCAGCTGTTGTATGCACCGCCCAGGCCATCGTCAAAGGCGTCGGGCGACAGCAGGCCCGCCGCAATGGCGTCTTGGCGATCGCGCCCAACGTAGGCGAGGATATCCGAGATGCGAACCACGCAGCCCTCGAGTGTCATGGGACGCAGATGCTCAATCGCGCTATAGCCCGCGGCAATGCATTCCTCGACGGTTCGGTCGAACTGGTCAAAGGAACCCGTGTCCGAAAGCTCAAACACGCGTTGCTCGTACTCGCCGTTGTGGCACAGTACGCCGTCGAGCGTCTGGAGCGACACGTTGCGGCCGTACAGCGCGTCAAGCACGCGGACCGACTGCACGTTATGGAAAAAATAACGACCGGTACGCAAGTGATAGATATCGTTGAGAAAGCGCTCGCCGGCATGGCCAAAGGGCGTGTGGCCCAAGTCGTGGCCTAAACCAATCGCCTCGATCAGGTCACAGTTGAGCCCCAGGGCACGTCCGATATCGCGAGCGATGCGCGAGACAAGCTGCACGTGCAGGCCGCGGCGCGACAGGTCGTCGTTGCTGCGAAAACTGAAGACCTGCGTTTTACCTGCATAACGGGTGTATGCGGGCAGATGCAGAATCTTTTCGATATCGCGCATAAAAGCCGGACGCATGAGCGTACCCTCGTCTGCGGCTCGATTGACACGGCGGATGACCTGGTCGTCACCACATCGATAGGGATTAACGACGCCCGAGGCGCGATCGGCAGCGATACGCTCGACCAGCTCGGGCGACAACGCCGCGGGAATGCGATCCATACGCGCCTTGATGGCGGCTGTCTGTTGATTGATTGCCATGGCATGCTCCTTAAAAAGGGCGCGCAAACGATTACAGCGTACTACCCACGACCTCGATTATGGCAAATATAGGCACCAAAAACGGCAGCAAAGGCAGGGAGCGCGATTTTGCAATGAGACAAGCGGCGGCAAGGGTCAGGAGCGCAACCGCAAACGCGACGACACCACCCAGGGGATCGAGGGTGCAAAGGGCAAAGAGCGCCTTGGCGTCCCCCATGCCGATGCCAGGGGCGTGGCGAACACGACGCCAGAGCGACTCAGTAAGCACAAGGGCAAGGTAGACGATAACCGCAAGACCAGCGTGGTCAAGGGCTGTGTTAACGCCCCTGTCGAGCCAAACGCCTGCAAGCGCAGCCACGGCGCACGCGCCGGCAAGCTGATTGGGAAACCGTCGCTCACGGGCATCAATCGCAGCGCCGGCAAAGATGCAAATCCAAAACGGGATATAGAACATCGAACACCTCCTTGGGCAGCAGCTCAAACGCAAAAACCATCACAAAGGTGCCTGTCCCCTTTGTGATGGTTTTGATCATGGTTATTTGGCGCCTTGCATGACCTCGTCGAGGGTAACACTCACGGCGTGCTGCGTCGGCACCCAGTCAACCTTCAAGAACAGAGCAGCCACCGTAATGGGGATATAACTGAACATAAAGATCGGGAAGGTAAACAGGTTAGTCACCAGACGCCACTTTTGCGCGCAGTGAATATGCTTGTACTCAAAGATGGTCGTGAGCAGTGCCAGGATAAAGAACGTCTGATACATCATGGCGAAGGTCAAAATGAGCGAAGCGGCGCACGCCTGCATCTCAACCTCGGTAGCCAAAAAGCCATGCGAAAGACCGCCCACGATGAGGAACGTCGCATTGGCGAGCATCGAGATCAACGATAGCAGCATGCCGGGCGCAATCGTCATGAACATGTCATAGGCGGCAAAGCGATGGTAACGAAAGGTCGATTTGACCAAGTGCTTACCGTAGGTAAAGAATACCTGGTAGAAGCCCTTAGTCCAGCGCATACGCTGTTTCCAGGACGCCTTAAACGTCACGGGCTGTTCGTCAAAGAACTCCGCCGGTGCATAGCCAATGCGAATGCCGTGGATGGCGCAGAACGTGGTGAACTGAATGTCCTCAGTCAGCGTGTGGAACTGCCAACCGTGCATGCCCTCGATAACACTGGCGGAGATGAGGTAGCCCGAACCTGAGACGGCGCAAGACGTCTTGCAGATGTTGCGCGCGTTGTTGAGAAAGCGCGCCTCGCGCAGATACCACGTAGCATTAGCCGCCGAGATCCACGAGCTGCCGAAGTTCTTGGAGTTACGATAGCTCGTGACCACATGAAAGCCCTGGTCAAAAGCATCGTTCATCTTGGATACGTAATCACGGGAGATAACGTTGTCGGCATCGAATATAAAGTAGCCCTCAAACGTGTCGGGATACTCGTTAAGGATGCGGTCGAAGCCAAAGTCCATGACCCAGCTCTTACCCTTGCGGGCCAGGTCGTTGCGCTCATAAACGATGGCGCCCGCCTCGCGCGCGAGCTGCGCGGTGTTGTCGGTGCAGGCGTCGGCAACGACAAAGACCTCGATGAGCTCGGACGGATAGTCCTGATCCTTGATGGAGCGAACGAGGTTGGCGATCACGGCCTCCTCGTTATGCGCAGCAATAAAGAAGGCATAGCGGTGGAGTTTTTTGGCCTTGGGAGGCGCGACCTCGCCACGAAGAGCGCCAATGACAAAGAAGACCACCTGGTATAGAAAGCAGACCGTGAGCAGCGTGACGACAATCTGGTTGAAGATCACGATGGGTGTGTTGGTTTGTAAAAAGGCGAGCATGCAGGCTCCCAGCAACGCGTTACGTAAACAATCGTATATCTTACCGCAGGCTTACCGAGTTCAAGAAACCACCTAATACTGGCTAGGCTTCGAGCAGACCGAGCTGCGGGACGATTTCGTCGCCGGCGGCAGTGCGGCCGAGCGAACGCGGGGCCAGATCGTCCAGAACCGCCGCAAGGTCCCACGGCAGTTCGTCACGGCACTCAATGCGCTCCCCCGTCGCGGGATGGTCGAATGCGACGCGCCAGGAATGAAGGAATTGCCTGGTCAGACCCTGATCGGCGCGCGCATCGCACTTACCGTAGAGCGGATCGCCCACGCAGGCGTGGTTGATATGGCGCATATGCACGCGAATCTGATGCGTGCGACCGGTAAACAGGTGGCACTCGACAAGCGTGTAGCCGTCGTCGAAACGCGTGGAATCAAAGCGTTCAAGCACCTTGAAGGTCGTGATGGCCTGGCGCGCAAAGGGGTCATCGGAAACCGCCATCTTCACGCGGTCGCGTGTCGATCGGGCAATACCGGTGTTGATGGTGCCCTCGTCCATGGCGATGTGCCCGTGAACAAGTGTGATATAGCGACGGTCGAGCGTACGCGTGCGGATGAGATTTTGGAGCGCGCGCTGGGTGTCGTCGTCCTTTGCCGCAAGCATGAGACCCGAGGTATCGCGATCCAGGCGATGCACAATACCGGGGCGGTCCTCGCCCTGCACGGTGCCCAGATGGTCGATACCGCAGTGATAGACCAGGGCATTCGCGAGCGTACCGCTCTCATGACCATGCGCAGGATGGCACACCAGGCCGCGCTGCTTGGAGAGTACAATGAGATAATCGTCCTCATAGCGAATGTCGAGCGGGATGGCTTCGGGAATCACGTCAGTCGGATCGTGCGGCTCGGGAAGGTCGACCGAGATGCGGTCACCGGAGCGCACGGCATACTTTTTTGACAGGCAGGTCTCGCCGTTGACGGCAACGGCGCCGCCCTCGATCAAGTGCGCGCAGGCAGAGCGCGTGGGGCAGCCATCGTTGGCGCCCAGATAGGCGTCAAGACGCTGACCAGTGGAATCGTCGGCAACAAGAATATGGATGTCGGCCATTAACGCTCATTCCTTTCGCGAATCTTGCGGGCACGCTCCCCACGCTGCTTGGCTTTGCGTTTGGCGCGGGCCTCGTCACGGGCGTTGAGCTCGGCGGTCGCATCGACCTCGCGAGCGGCGGGACTCAAGAACATGTAACCGATAAGAGCCAGCACGACACCGACCGTAATGCCAATATCGGCCACGTTAAAGACGGGGAAATCAATGAAGGTAGCGGCAATAAAATCAGTCACAAAGCCCATGGCCAGGCGATCAATCGCGTTGCCGACAGCACCGCCCGCGACCATGGCCATGCCCACAACCTCAAGACGAGCAAGCTGAGGCGCACGCAGCAAGTACACGGCAATGGCGACAATGACCGCAAGCGCCAGCACGGCGAACGCAACGCCATGGCCCTCGCCCATACTAAAGGCGGCTCCGATATTGCGAACAAACAGAAAGTCAATCACACCGGGGATAACGGTCATATGCAGGGCATCGCCCACGGCACGAACCGCAAGCTTGGTCAGCTGGTCAACAAGCAGCACAACAAGCGCTACCCCACCAGCAACACCTAACCGCCAACGCAAAGGCGGCGTCATATCCGCACCACGACCCAAAGAAATCCCCTACCCTCAAAACAATCGAATTCCGTTTAACGCAATTAATCATCTTATATTGTCACACGCAGGGCGCACGACATATCCACCAACGCTAGCGAAATAATCAGCATAAAACGAAAGCGACATTCCGAAAAACAGAATGCCGCTTGAATATGACACAGGTAGTCGTTGGGGACGTTCTTGTTTGACTAGTCGTTTAAGAACGTCCCCAACGACTAGGTCCATAGAAACGCCGCATTACCGTCGCCAACAGCGAAAACGTCCCTAAGCGAGCAAGGTGACGTGAAAAAGGAGGGAAGCGTACTTTGGTACGCGACCGACGATTGAAAGTCAGATTGCCGCTTAGGGGCGTTTGCAGCGTCGGTAGGTTACGGCGTTCTACGAACGCCGTAACCTACAGCGCCTCCGCGCAGCGCTTGCAGATATGCGCATGGCCGTTGTACTCGCCGACGGTGGTGCGGTAGTTCCAGCAACGGTCGCAGCACTCGCCATCGGCAGCCTCGATAGCAACGGAAAGCTCCTCGCCCTGGGTCAGCTCAACATCGGAGACGATGTAGAACTCGGCCAGATCGACAGCCTTGTCACCGGTCAGCAGCGCGTACATCTCGGCGGGAACGACCGCCTTGACGCGGACCTGCTGGCTCTTAGTGAAAGTGCCGGCGGAGCGAGCATCCTCAAGGGCCTTGGTCACGGCGCTACGGAGCTCGAGCGAAGCCTCGAGCACGCCCTCAAACTCATTGGCCTCGTCGACCGTGATAGGCGACTTGTACCAATCGAGCAGCGCGGCGTACTTCTGGTGATCGACGCAGCCGGCGGGCGCATAGGCCATGGCCTCGTCGACCGTATAGGACAGGATCGGCTGCAGGTCGCGCATGAGCATCGAGAAGAGCTCGGCCAGCACGGTCTGGGCGCTGCGACGCTCGAGCGAGCCGGGCTTCTCGCAGTACAGACGGTCCTTCAGGGCGTCGAGGTACACGTTGGAGAGCTCGGTAACCACGAAGTCGTAGAGCGCACGGTAGGCGCGCGGGAACTCGTAGCTGGCGTAGGCATCGTCGACCTCGGCCTGAACCTGGGTCAGGCGGGCAACCATGAGCTTGTCGAGCGGCAGCAGGTCGGCAAAGGCGACGCCGTCGGTCTCGGGCTCAAACTGGCCCTCGAGCTCGGAGAGCAGGAAGCGCAGCGTGTTGCGGAAACGACGGTAGGCATCGGACGTACGGGCAAGGATCTCGTGGTCGATGGACACGTCGGAGCTGGTGTCGACGGAGGCAACCCACAGGCGGATGATGTCGGCGCCCATCTCGTCGCAGACCTTGTTGGGGTCGATGACGTTGCCGAGCGACTTGGACATCTTGCGGCCCTGGCCGTCAAGCGTGAAGCCCTGCGAGACGACTGCCTTGTACGGAGCGTGACCGTTGGCACCCACCGAGGTAAGCAGCGAGCTCTGGAACCAACCGCGGTGCTGGTCGGAGCCCTCGAGATACACATCCGCCGGATACTCCAGCTCGGGACGGTACTCACAGACGGCCTTCCAAGACACGCCAGAATCCCACCACACGTCGAGGATGTCCTTATCGGCCTTGAGGTGATGGCCGCCGCACTTGGGGCAGACGCAGGCCTCGCCTAGGTAGCTCTCGGGAGCGTCGGTGAACCAGGCGTCGGAGCCCTTCTCGTGGAAGAGCTTGATGACGGCGTCGAGCGTGGCGTCGTTCATGACCTTCTCGCCGCAGTCGGCGCAAGTGTAGCTGGGGATGGGCACGCCCCAGTTGCGCTGACGGCTGATGCACCAGTCGGGACGCTGCTCGACCATGGCGCCGATGCGGTTGGCGGCGTGAGCCGGATACCACTTGACGTTCTCGCGGACCTCTTTGCCAGCCTGCTCGCGCAAACCGGTCTTGTCCATCGAGACAAACCACTGGTCGGTAGCACGGAAGAGCACCGGGTGCTTGCAGCGCCAGCAGTGCGGATAGCTGTGCGTGATCTTCTTCTCGAGGACCAGGGTGCCGCGCTCGCGCAGGAACTCGATGATGTGCGGGTTGGCCTCGTCGGTATCCATACCGCTGAAGGGGCCACCGGTGCCAAACTCCTCGCCGGTATAGAACTTGCCGTCGTCATCGACCGGCATGCAGATGTCGGTGATGCCCTCCTTGAGGCAGGCAAAGTAGTCGTCGACGCCGTGGCCGGGCGAGTTGTGGACGATACCGGTACCGTCATCGACACCGACGTAATCGGCCAGCAGTGCCACGCCCTCGACACCGTCAAAGATCGGCTGCTTGTAGTGAATGTGGTGGAAGGTCTCGGCGGGAACCACATAGGGCTTGCCGTCGACCATAACCGGGGTGTACTCCCAGCCAAACTCCTCGCAGCACTTGGGAGCCAGGTCCTCGAGCATGACCTCGGCGCGGCCGTCGTGCTCAACGGCGACGTAGGCGGCACCGGGCTTGAGGGAAACTGCCTGGTCGGAGGGGATGGTCCACGGCGTGGTCGTCCAGATGATGAAGTCGACCGGGCCGTCGAAGTTCTCGAGACCGGCGGGCTTGGAGGTCATCTCGAAGCGCACGAAGATGGAGGGGCTCGTCTCGTCGGAGTACTCAATCTCGGCCTCGGCGAGCGCGGTGTGGCAGTGCTTGCACCAGTGGACGGGCTTGTGACCGCGATAGATCATGCCCTTGTCGAACATGGCCTTGAAGACCTCGATGTCGGCGGCGTCATGCTGGTGATAGAGCGTCAGATACGGGTTGTCCCAATCGCCGAGCACGCCCAGGCGACGGAAGCCGGCCTTCTGCAGCTCGATGTTCTCGACAGCGAACTTGTTGCACAGCTCGCGAATCTTGGCAGTGGAAGTCTGGTTGAACTTCTCGGTGCCGAGCTTCTCCTCGACCTTATGCTCAATCGGCTGACCGTGGCAGTCCCAACCGGGGACATAGGGAACTTCGCAGCCCTGCATCATCCAGTAACGGTTGATCATGTCCTTAGAGATCTTGTTCATGGCGTGGCCGATGTGGATCGGGCCGTTGGCGTACGGAGGGCCGTCGTGCAGCACGAACTTCTTGTGACCCGCGTTCTTCTTTAGAACTTGCTCGTAGACCTTGTTGTCCTGCCAGTCCTTAAGTCGCTTGGGCTCGGACTTGGAAAGACCGGCACGCATGGGAAATCCGGTTTTGGGCAGATTCATCGTCTGCTTGTACTCGTTTGCCACGGTACCCCTTTCTTGTCATGGGCGCGCACGCCCTCTGGGCACCAAAAAAGCGCCCGTCCCTACAAGCTGGGACGAAGCGCCACAAAACGGGCAGTCTGCCCGTAAAAGCTCTTCGCTTAACCACCCAGCTTAGATGCCCTCGCTCGCGTCGCCGCGCGCTCGCATCCGTTACTCGGCTGGTCTGTATCGACGACCATCTCGGCGATGTCTACTAAGACGAACCTGCGCGGCACGTCCGTTGGGACCGCAGCTCCGGGGTGATTTTCATCGGTCGCATGCACGGGTTCTCAGCGCTTCCCGCTCTCTGTAGCATGCGGACGGCCGACTACTCGTCCCCATCAACGCTTATGCGGAGTATGCTAGCACGTTCCGCGCCGGCGAAAAACCCTCAACACTGGTTTTATACGTTCGAAATTTCTCGCGGCTGTGGACCTTCTCTTGGAGCAAAATACCTGAAAGCACTTTATCGAACGAAAGAAGGTTGCTATGCGCACGATTGGAATGAGCGACTACACCGTTGGCGAGGATTGCTTTGACGAGCTGCCCGGCGCGCTGGCCGAGTACGGCGCGAAGAAGGTCGCGATCATCGGTGGCAAGCGGGCACTGGCCGCAGCACTTCCCGGTATCGAAGCTGCGCTGGCGGGTACCGACGTCGAAATTCTCGAGACGCGCGTCTACGGCACCAACAGTACGCGTGCCAATATCGCCAAGGTCGTGAATACCCCTGCCTGCCAGGAAGCTGACGTGCTTATCGCATGCGGCGGCGGCAAGGCGCTCGACACCGTGAAGACCGCAGCCATCGAGCTCAAGAAGATCGTCTTTACGGTGCCGACGATTTGCTCCAACTGCTCCGCTGCGACCGCCATTGCCGTCGTGTACAACGACGACGGCTCGCTCGAGGGCTATTCGTACCCCAACCGACCGGCGCACATCTTCATCAACCCCAAGATCATCGCCGAGGCACCGGCAGAGTACTTCTGGGCCGGCGTAGGCGATGCCCTCTCTAAGCAGCCCGAGGTCGAGTACGCCACGAGCGCCGGTGATTTGGAGCACACCGCCGGTCTTGGCCTGGCACTCGCCCACACCTGCTCCGAGCCGCTGTTTACCTATGGCGTCCAGGGTCTTGAGGACGTGCGCCAGGACCTGTCGAGCGAGGCCGTCAAGCAGATCGCGCTCGATATCGTGGTCAACACGGGCTATGTCTCGAACCTGACCAACCAGAACGATTACTACTACAACTCGAGCGTGGCGCACGCGTTCTACAATGCCACCTGCAGCATTCCGCGTGAGGGCACCTACCTGCACGGCGAGGTCGTGAGCCTGGGCGTGCTCGTGTTGTTCGCCTACACGGGCGACACCGAGAACCTTGAGCGCTACGCCACCTTTAACAAGCAGATGGGGCTGCCCGTGACGCTTGAGCAGGTCGGCCTTACCGAGGCCGACATTCCGGCGCTGTGTGAGTTTGCCCACGCCACCAACGAGTGGAAGCAGGGAAACCCCGAGCCCTTCACCGACGAAAAATTCGCCGCCGCCATCAAGGCCGCCGACGCCTACGGCCACACCCTTCTCGCCTAACCTACCAAAAAGGGACAGGTTTATTTTGGCAGGTTTTATCTGGGCAAACGCCATTGAACATCTGTTGAAATAGTTTAGCTTGCCAGTAAAGGGGGCGACCATCTACTCGATGGCCTCCCCCTTTCATTTGCTATTCCAACATACTGGGGTCAAATTCGCTGGCCGGAATCACGCGGTACCCGTGACGCAGCAGCAGGTCGACGAAAACACCGTTACCCGCGGTGAGCGTACCGCTAAAGGTGCCGTCGTAGATGTGACCCGCACCGCACGAGGGGCTGCGGTCCTGAAGGATGCACGCGACTATCTCTTCCGGTCCGCCCGCCTGCTCACACATATCGAGCGCACGTTGGGCACCCAGGCGAAACTCACGATCGACCGAGGCGCCCTCGCAGGTACGAACCTCGCCGTTCACAATCTCGGACGGCTTGCGCGGCGTGGGAAGACCCCCAAAGACCTCAGGACACACCAAGAGGACCTCGGTCCCCGTACGCTCGCAGGCCTCGACCAGTTCGCGAAGGCAATTGTCGAGCCCGTTATACTTGCAGCTCTCGCCCATCAAGCAGGCGCTCACCACGATCTTCATACATATCCCTCCCACGTAAAACGCCCCATTTGAGATAGAGACTCAAATGGGGCGTTCAACAATGTGCAACCAGCCTTACTGCTGCTTTGGCATCAGCGGATTCTCGCGCGTGAGGAGATTCATAAACTCCTCGCCCGTGATCGTCTCCTTCTTGTACAGGTAACGAGCCAGCTCGTGGAGCTTGAACTTGTTCTCCTTCAGGATCTGCAGAGCGCGGTCGTGCGCATCCTCGATCAGCTTGGCGACAATCGCGTCCACGCGCTCGGCCGTACCGGGAGCGCAGGTGAGCGACGTGTCCTGGTTGAGGTACGCATTCTGCACGGTACCGAGCGCCATCATGCCAAACTCGTCGGACATACCAAAGCGCGTCACCATGTTGCGGGCGAGCTTGGTGGCCTGTTCGATATCGTTGGCGGCACCGGTCGTCATCTCGCCAAAGATGAGTTCCTCGGCCGCGCGACCACCGCAGTAGACGGCAAGCTTGTCCAAGACCTCCTGGCGTGTCGTCAGGAAGCGCTCGTCCTCCTCGACCTGCATGGTATAGCCAAGAGCACCGCTCGTGCGCGGCACGATGGTGATCTTGGTAACCGGCGCGGAACCCTTTTGGCGGGCAGCGACGATGGCATGGCCGATCTCGTGGTAGGAAACGACCTGCTTCTCGTGGTCGGACAGCACCGTGGACTTACGCTGCTGACCCGCGATGACGACCTCCACCGACTCCTCAAAATCGTCCTGCGTGGCGCGCTTGCGGCCCTCGCGGACAGCACGCAGGGCGCCCTCGTTGATGATATTGGCCAGGTCGGCGCCCGAGGCACCGGGCGTGGCGCGGGCAATCGCGGTCAGATCGATCGGCGGCTCGGTCTTCACACTCTTGGCGTGGAGCTCGAGGATGTTCTTACGGCCGGTCAGATCGGGCAACTCGACGGGGATGCGGCGGTCAAAACGACCGGGGCGCAACAGGGCCGGATCAAGGCTGTCGGGACGGTTGGTAGCAGCGAGAACGACAATACCCTTGTGGTTATCGAAGCCGTCCATCTCGGTCAGCAACTGGTTGAGCGTCTGCTCACGCTCATCGTTGCCGCTAAAGCCACCGCCATCGCGCTTCTTGCCGATGGTATCGATCTCGTCGATGAACACGATACACGGGGCCTTTTCCTTGGCCTGCTTAAACAGATCGCGCACCTTGGCGGCGCCGCGGCCGACGAACATCTCAACAAACTCAGAACCCGAAATACTAAAGAACGGCACGCCCGCCTCGCCGGCAACGGCCTTGGCAAGCAGGGTCTTACCGGTACCCGGAGGGCCGACAAGAAGAGCACCGCGCGGCAGCTTGGCGCCGATTTCCTCGTAGCGCTGCGGCTTCTCCAGAAAGTCGACGACCTCCTTGAGGGACTCCTTGGCCTCTTCCTGGCCGGCGACATCCTTAAAGGTCACGCCCACGTCCTTGGAGGCGATCACGCGCGCGCCGGACTTACCCAGTCCGCCGCCGCCAAAACCACCGCCGCCAAAGTTCATCGACGGACCGTCATCGCCCATGGCCTTCTTCATGCGGCGGTTGAGCCACCAGCCGATCAGGAAGAAGATGGCTATGGGAAGAATGAGGGTGAGCAGGTAGTAGGTCATCAGACCCGAGTTCTTATCGGGAACGACCGACTCAAGCGAGGCGCCAGATTCAAGCACGCGATCGGTAAAGCCCGCGTCATTCGGCACACCGGTCGTCTTGTAGGCGATGTTCTCGTCCTCGCCCTTCTTGGTGTAATAAATCGTGTAATCGTCCGTGTTGTACTCGACCTTGTCGACACTCTTCTTATCGAGCGCTTTGACAAACGTCGAGTAATCGGTCTTCGTAATCTGCTGCGTGTGACCGATGTTGGGGAACAGTACGGTCGAGAGCACGAGGTAGACGACGAAGGCGATGAGCACGTAGAGGATCATATTCCGTCTACGTTTGTGGTCATCCATCTCCATCTGCTTGAACTCCATCTACTGGGGTTGATAATGTTTTCTAGAATACCCAACCCGGACGGCGATAAACCGACGCCGGGCACGAAAGGACAGAGATGGCATCACTGGAAGTCGGCAAGGTTCAAATCTATACGGGCGACGGCAAGGGCAAGACGACGGCTGCGCTGGGCCTCGCGCTGCGCGCCACGGGCTATGGACTTAACGTGCTCATGCTTCAGTTTGCCAAGAAGCTGCACTGTGCCGAACATGACGCAGCACCTCGATTGGGGCTACGCATCGTACAAGCCGACCGCGACACGCCCGAAGCCTGTGCCGCACAGATCATGGAGCTGGCGCGCGAGCAGATTAGCCAGGTCGACGTGCTGATCTTGGATGAGCTGGGAGAAGCCATGCGACGGGGCTTTGTGACGCGCGAAGATGTCGAAGCGTTAATCGCAATGAAGCCCGCCACCACGGAGCTCGTGCTCACCGGCCGTGGCTTGCTGCCCCTCGCCGACCTTGCCGACCTAGTAACCGAAATGCGCCCCGTCAAACACTACTTCGACGAAGGCCTCCTAGCCCGCCAAGGCATCGAATACTAGCCATTGCGGACGTCCCCAATGGCTAGGCAGTGGCGCGGCCGAGCCAGTTGCCGCTGTGGTGGTAGATGGTGAACATTATGGCGGTGATGAGCCAGGTTACGGGGTAGACCAGCAGCAGGTGCTCAAGCGACGGATCGAACGGCATAATCGCAAACACCCAGATCACCCTGAGCACGACGGTGCCAAAAATCGTGAGCAGCATGGGCTGCAAGCTCACGCCGGCGCCGCGGATGGAACCCGAGGCGTTCTCGATAATCGAGAAAATCGCATAGAACGGCGCAATGAAATGGAGGATGGTCGTGGTGTACGCCGAAATCGAAGCATCGTCGACAAACAGGCGCGACAACGGACCCGAGAACACCAGCAGCACGGCAGACAGGCCACCAATGAGCATAAACGACAGCACGAGCGACGTATGGTAGCCCTTTCGCATGCGCTCGTAGTTGCGCGCGCCAAAGTTCTGTGCCGAGAACGTGGTAATCGACACGCCAAGCGCCTCGGTAACCATCCAGACAATGCCATCCAGGCGGCCCGAAAGACCCCAAGCCGTGGTGACATCGGCACCAAACGAGTTGACCGACACCTGAATCAAAACGTTGGAAATCGAATACGCAGCAGACTGAAAGCCAAGCGGCAGACCACACGAAATCATGCTCTTACAAATACCAGGATCAATGCCGAGTTTGGACAGTGAAAGCCGCCACGCACCCGGTGCGTGCATCATACGAATCACGATCATCGTGGCATTGGAGCAAATGGTCAGCGCCACCGCGATGCCGCAGCCCAGAGCCTCCATATGAAGTACGGCAACGAAGATGACATCCAGCACCGCATTAACAAGGCAGCCGGAAGCGATGATCACAGCGGGCCCGCGCGTGTCGCCCACGGCGCGCAGCAATGCCGTTCCCATATTGAGCAGCAGCGCCGCAACCATGGCGGCAAAATAGCAACGGGCATAGGCCACGCCCTCGGCCAATAGTTCATGCGGCGTATTCATAAGCACCAGCATGGGCTCAACGAACACTATGCCAAGAATCGAGAAAACGATTCCGCCCACCAGCGCGAGCGTCATGGCCGTATGGACCGATCGGCTCAGGCGCTCGTCATCGTGCTGGCCAAAAAACTGGCCCGTAATGACCGCGCAGCCGGCACCGACGCCAACGCAAAAGCCAATGCAGAGCTCGGTGAGCACCATCGTGGCCTGAATGCCACCCAGCGCGAGCTTGCCGCCAAACTGACCGACGATATAGGTACCGATAAGCGTGTATGCCTGCTGAAAGAACGAACTAAAGAAGATGGGAACGCACAGCGACAGCAGCTGCTGCCAAATGACACCCTGCGTTACATCGATAGCCGTAGATTTCTTAGCCACACGCCCTCCCCACTAGCGTACGTCATACAACAAAACGGCAATTTAAGACCAAAGCCGACACCAGCTTAGCACCGACCAGCGTCGGCCGAAACGCCCCGAACCACAGCCCGGTGCGAAATATCTGTTTAGTGATACAGCCCCGGCTGGTAGTGGTACTCGTTGCTCACATGCGGGCACAGCTGCCAAAAGGCGACAGCACTTGCCGCGGCCACGTTAAGCGAATCGACCCCGTGCGCCATCGGAATGCGCACGGCTCGGTCGCAGCCAGCAATGGTCTTGGCGCCTAAGCCAGCACCCTCGGTGCCCATAAAGATTGCCAGGCGGTCAATCTCCTGCAGCGCGGGATCGTCCAACGACACCGAATCATCCGTCAACGCCATCGCGGCACACGAAAAGCCGGCATCGTGCAGCGCCGCCAGCCCATCATGCGGCCATACGCGCGCCTCGCTGCCAATGCGTGTCCAGGGCACCTGGAACACCGTGCCCATGCTCACGCGGGCCGAGCGACGGTACAGCGGATCGCAGCACGTCGGACTGACCAAAATACCGTCGACATTGAGCGCAGCCGCCGAGCGGAAAATCGCGCCGACGTTGGTGTGGTCGACAATGCCCTCGAGCACGCACACGCGCACCGGGCGCTCCCCCGCCGCCTCGACGACGCCACCCAAGAACTCGGCTACCGGAATCTGACGCGGGCGACGGAACGCCGCGAGCGCACCGCGCGTCACGTTAAAGCCCGTCAGCTGCTCCATAAGCTCCATCGAGGCCACGAACACGGGAACCGGGCCCGCACCTTCGCGTACCGCCAGGCGCTCAAACAGCGGCATCATCTGGTCGAGCCAGCGTTCGCCCAAAAGAAAGCTCACCGGCTCGTATCCGGCACGCACTGCGCGCTCGATAACCTTGGCACTCTCGGCGATAAAGATGCCCTTTTGCGGCTCCAGCACGCAGCGCAGCTCACGCTCGGTCAGTCGCACGTAGGCATCAAGCCGCTCGTCCTCGAGCGAATCGATTCGCAGCACCTCAACGGCATCAGTCATAGCAGCCTGCCCGCACCTTTCTTTGCAGCACCTATACAAATATCGGGGCAACGCCATGCGCTGCCCCGCCACTCATTCCAACCCGATAATACCGAAGGGATAATCGGGTTTACGCCTCAACGCGACGATACGTCACGAACTCATAATCGAGACCCTCGTCACCCTCGCCCGCGGCAATCGTGGCAACACCGCCACGCCGCGCAATCTCCCACGCGGGATCGGCATCCAGATCGGGAAAGTACGTATCCACGTCATGCACGCAGTGGTCATGCGTAACCTCGGCCTCCGCGCAATACGGCAAAAACTGCCGATAGACATCGCCGCCACCGATCACCCACGCAACGGGTTCATCGGCAACCGCGGCGAGCGCTTCGTCAATGCCATGCACCACGTCAACGCCCTCGGGGGCAAAGCCCTCGTCGCGCGTGAGCACAATGTTGCGGCGATTCCTGAGCGGACGCCCACCGGGAAAACTCAGCAGCGTCTTGCGCCCCATAATGACCGGGCAACCTTTGGTGCACGCCACAAAATGGCGCATGTCGGCGCGATTGGACACCACCATGTCGCCCTCGCACCCAATACCCCAGTCATCGCACACGGCGACAATGGCAGAAAGCTTACACGTCATGCGCGTCACCTACACCGCGATGGGGATGTTCTTGACCTGCGGGCCGTGCTCATAGCCCTCGACGATCAGGTCATCGGTCGTAAACGCATAGAAGTCATGCACATCGGGGTTGAGCGTTACCTTGGGCGCGGCAAACTGCGGACGCTCGATAAGTTCGCGGATGATATCGACATGACGGTCGTAAATGTGGGCATCGGCAATCACGTGCAGCAGCTCGCCAGCGATCATATCGACCGACTGCGCAACCATCATCAGCAAAATGGCGTACTGGCACACATTCCAGTTGTTCGCGGCCAAAATATCCTGGCTACGCTGGTTGAGAATCATGTTGAGCGTCGGCTTGTCGTCCTGCGGGCGCTGCGTCACGTTATACGTCACGCTGTAGGCGCACGGATACAGGTGCATCTCGGACAGGTCGCTAAACACATAGGTGTTCGTCATAATGCGGCGGCTGTACGGCGTGTGCTTGAGGTCGTACAGCACGCGGTCCATCTGATCAAAGTCACCCTCGGCATAATGGCTCTTCTGCCCAATCTGGTAGCCGTAGGCTTTGCCGATAGAGCCGGTCTCGTCGGCCCACTCATCCCAAATATGGCTGTTGAGGTCATGCACGTTATTGGACTTCTTCTGATAGATCCACAGGATCTCATCCATCGCAGACTTAAGCGCCGTGCGACGCAGGGTGAGCGCGGGGAACTCCTCGCGCAGGTCGTAGCGTGCCGTAACTCCAAAGTTTTTAATGGTATAGGCAGGGGTGCCGTCCTCCCACACCGGGCGGACCTTTTGGCCCTCGGTCGTGGTGCCATGGTCCAAGATGTCGCGGCACATAGCTACAAACTGCTGATCAGCCTTGCTCATTGACCCTCCTGTCAGTCGCCTATAAGCGAGATTCATTGTAGCCCAGGCGCACGCGGCCCCACAGCCCAAACATAAGCCCTCATATTCTGACATATGCCAGAAATTCCTTGCGCAAATCTACAGTTTCGTTATTCTATTGTTGACATATGTCAGATAAGGAGGGTGCATGGCAGGAAGACGCGAGAAACTGCGCCGCGTCGGGATCATCCCCGAATACCGCGGCTTTACCCCCGATGGCCTGGCGAGCGGAGACGCCATCGACATGACGATCGACGAACTCGAGGTGCTGCGCCTGTGCGACCTGGAAGGCCTTAACCAAGAGGCAGTCGCACAGCAGATGGGCATCGCGCGCGCCACGGTGGCGGCAATCTGCAGCCGTGCGCATCGCAAGGTAGCAAATGCGCTGGTCAACGGACGAGCGCTCATCATCAAAGGCGGCAATATCGTGTACTCCCCCATCACCACAACGACGGCCGCATGGCCAGCAAAGGAGGTCGACACCATGAGGGTGGCAACCACGTACGACAACGGCAACATCTTTATGCACTTTGGCCGCAGCGAGCAGTTCAAGATCTACGACATTCAGGACGGCAAGGTGCTCAACGAACAGGTCGTGGGCACCGGCGGCACCGGCCACGGTGCCCTTGCGGGCCTGCTCGCCAACGGTGGCGTGGACGCGCTCATCTGCGGCGGCATCGGCGGTGGCGCTATCAACGCGCTTGCCCAAGCCGGCATCACGGTATACGCAGGTGCCCAGGGCAACAGCGACGCTTGCGTCGAGGCCCTTATCGCCGGCACGCTCGCACAGAACGGCGAGGCCACGTGCGGCTGCCACGGCCATGACCACGACCACGCCCACGAACACGGCGAGTCCTGCAGCTGCCACGACCATCACGAGCACGAGGGCCACGAGGGCTGCAGCTGCCACTAACGGCACGACACCGCGAGCTCGGGGCGCGACGCCGAACTCAACCCAACAATCAAAGCCAACAACAAAGGCCACCCGGTAGCTTCCGAGTGGCCTTTGCCATATCAAGCTGGAATTACAGCCCTATTTCTTATTGCGCATCTGCGCTTCCATCTGGCGCAGCAGCTCCATATCGGACTTGGGACCGCCCGTGCCCAGGCCGCCCATACCGCCCAGACCCATAGCGTCCAGGCCAGGGATATTGGGCATGCGCATCTTCTTGCCCTTCTTACCCTTTTTGCCCTTCTTGCCGCCGGCCTGCGCTTGATTGGCCATCGTGCGCATGCGGCCCATCATCTTGTTCATCTCGCCCCACTGCTTCATAAGGCTGTTGACCTCGGTGGGGGTTACGCCGGCGCCCCTGGCGATACGGGCGCGACGCTGGCCGTTGATAATGGAGGGGCGAAGGCGCTCCTCCTTGGTCATCGACATGATGATGGCCTCATTCTTGTCGAAGATGCCCTCGTCCAGGTTGCCGCCCATCTGGTTGAGGGCGCGCTGGCCACCGGGGAGCATACCCAGAATGCCCTTCATGCCGCCCATCTTCTTGACGGCTTTCATCTGGTCGAGCATATCGTTCATGGTAAAGCCCTCGCGCAGCATACGCTCGGCAGCCTCGAGCTGCTCTGCATCGGCTGCCTCCTGGGCCTTCTCGATGATGCCGACGACGTCGCCCATGCCCAAAATGCGCTTGGCCATGCGATCGGGATAGAACGGCTCCAGCGAATCGGGCTTCTCACCCATGCTCACAAACTTGATGGGCTTGCCAGTCACCTGACGCACCGAAAGTGCGCCACCGCCACGGGCGTCACCGTCGAGCTTGGAGATAATCACACCGTCAAAGTCGGTGCGATCGGCGAAGGTCGAGACGACGTTGACGATATCCTGGCCGGTCATGGCATCGACGACCATCAGCACCTGATCGGGCTTGACGGCCTTCTTGATGTCGACGGCCTCCTGCATCATCTGCTCGTCGATCTGAAGGCGACCGGCGGTATCGACGATGACCACGTCGCGCAGGTGGTCGACGGCCTCCTGGATGGCGCCCTTGGCGATGTCGACCGGATGCGCACCGTCGCCGCGGAAGACCGGCACGCCGATCTCGCCACCGAGCGTGGCCAACTGGTCGGCAGCGGCGGGACGGTAGACGTCGCACGCGGCGAGCAGCGGCGAGCGGCCCTGCTTCTTGAGCAGGTAGGCCAGCTTTACGGCCGCCGTAGTCTTACCGGAGCCCTGCAGGCCCACGAGCATGATGACATTGGGAATGCGGTTGCTAAAGACGAGCTTGCTCTCGGTTGAGCCAAGCATCTCGGTGAGCTCGTCGAGCACGATCTTGACGACGTTTTGCGCCGGCGACAGCGACTCCATGACCTCGGCGGTCATGCAGCGCTCCTTGGTCTTGGCAACGAACTCCTTGACGACCTTAAAGTTAACGTCGGCCTCGAGTAACGCCATACGAATATCGCGCATGGCCGAGGTAATATCGGCCTCGGTCAGCTTACCCTTACCGCGCAGGCGGTCAAATGTGTCGTTGAGGCGATCGCTCAGGGAATCAAACACTGGTTACTCCTTAGTTGGACTCGCCCACCAGGGCGCGGCAGAAATCTTTGGCGTTAAACTCCTGCAGGTCATCGACCTGCTCGCCCACGCCGATGCGCAGGATCGGGAGCTTGAGCTTCTCGGCCACGGCCATGGCGATACCGCCCTTAGCCGTGCCGTCGAGCTTAGTCATGATAATACCGTCCAGGCCCAGCGCCTCGTTAAACTCGAGCGCCTGGTTCAGACCGTTCTGACCAGTGGCGGCATCGATCACAAGCACGACCGAGACCGGCATGGGACCGGCGGCCATATTGGCGGCGCGCTTACGAGTCACATTGACCACCTTGGCGAGCTCGCGCATGAGCTCGGGGCTCGTGTGCAGACGACCGGCGGTATCAATGAGCACCAGGTCGCTGCCGCGCTTATCGGCCTCGTCGAGCACGTCATAGCACACGCTCGCCGGATCGGAACCGCGGTCACGCTTGATAACCGGTACGCCGGCACGCTGACCCCACACATCGAGCTGCTCGATAGCGGCGGCGCGGAAGGTGTCGGCCGAACCGATGACCACGTTCTTGCCGCGGGCGGCCATGGCGCTCGCAATCTTGCCGACCGTGGTGGTCTTGCCGGCGCCGTTGATACCGACAAACAGCACGCAGCTCGGCGTATCGGAAAACGGGTCGCGCTCAACAGGCACAAAATGGCCCTCGAGCTGCTCGGCCAGGGCGCGGCGAAGCTGCGGGGCGGTCTTGAGGTTCTTCTTGGCAGCGGCGTCGCGCAGGTCATCGGAGACCTGAATGGCGACCTCGGCACCCATGTCACCCATAACGAGGGTGTCCTCAAGGTCCTCCCAAAAATCCTCGTCGACCTCACCGCCAAAGTAGAAGACCTCGTTGAGGGCCTCGCGGCTGCGCTCAAGTCCGCGCGAGAGTGCGTCAAAGAATCCCATTATGCATTCACGACCTTTCCGGTTTCGCGATCGAGTTTTTGCGAGACGACGCGACTGACGCCGTCGGCTTGCATCGAGACGCCGTAGAGAACGTCAGCATCCTCCATAGTACGGCGCTGATGCGAGATTACCAAGAGCTGCGTATCGGAACGCAGCACATCGAGAGCACCGATGAGCTTGGACAGGTTGGCGTCGTCGAGCGCGGCCTCGACCTCGTCCAGCACATAGAACGGCACCGTGCGCGTACGGTATACGGCAAAGAGCAGGGCGAGCGCCGTCAGACTCTTCTCGCCACCCGACATGAGCATCATCTTGGTGATGCGCTTGCCGCGCGGCTGCGCCACGACCTCAATGCCCGTCTCGGCCGGATGCTCGGGGTCGGTCATCTCCAGATGCGCCTGACCGCCCGGGAAGAGCATGGCGAAGATCTCGCGGAAGTTCGCATCGACCTTCTCAAAGGTCACCAGGAAGGCCTTGCGCATCTTGCGATCGATCGCCACGGTGATCTTGGTGAGCGCCTTGCGCGCGCTCTCCAGATCGGCCAGCTGCTCCTCGATGTAATCGGCGCGGCGCTTGAGCTGCTCGTACTCCTCCATGGCGACTTGGTTCACAGGACCCAGGTTGTTGATCTGGCGCACGAGTTGGTTAAGCTCGCGCTCGGCGGCGTCGCGATCGGTGGGCGCCGGCAGCATGAGCGCCTCCTCGAGCACCGTGGTGCCGTCGGCGGTGATGGCCTTAATGGCAGCCTCTACCTGCACCTCGAGCTTGCCGCGCGCCACCTTGAACTCATTTTGCGTCGTGGCGGCAACATCGACCCTCTCTTTGGCGCGGGCGACCTCGGTCTTGGCGTCCTCGATGGTCTTCTTAAGCGAAGCCGAGTCCGCCTCCTCAAGCGTTGCCTGATCGCGCAGGCGTGCCGCCCAGTCCGAGGCGCGCTCCAACAGGGCAGAATAGCGCTCGTGCATGGGATCGACGCGAAGGCGCAGCAGCTCAAGCGAGCGCGAGGCCTGGCGTGTTCCGCGGATACGGCGGTCGATGCCCTCCAGGCGATGCTCCAGGTCGGGCACGCGGCCCTTCAGAGAACGCAGGCGCTCACTCGTCTGAGCCAGGCGCACCTTAGCGTCGGCGAGCTTGCCGGCGGCCTCGGAATCGTCGCGACGCACGCGGTCGAGATCGTCGTTGGCTTCGGCAATCTGAAGACCTAAGTCGCTCGCCTGCGCACGAGCTTCGTCACGCGAACGGGTAAGTTCATCCACGCGCGGACGCGCAGCGCGAACGGCCTCGGCGGCCTGCTCGCGGCGCTTGGAGATACGCACGCGCTCGACCTCGGCATTGTTGGCGCTTTGCTCCAGGCGGCCGATCTCGGAAAGCAGCGAGCGGCGCTCGCCCTCAAGACGGGCAATCTCGCCGGCGGCATCGCCCTCGGCGGCACGCGCCTCCTCGACGGCCGCATTGACCTCGACGACCTGATCCGACACATGCTCAAACACGGCAGCCAGATCGGGCTCCAGACCCTCTAACTCGCGAATACGACGCTTGCGCTCCAGGGCACCCGAGGCCTCGCCGGCATCGAGTCCAACGCGCACCAGGCCGCCACAGCTCACGCGGGCGCCATCGGGAGTCACATAGGTCACACCGTCAACGACTGGTGCCGCCAGCGCGGCAGCCAAGTCATCGACCACGTAATAGCCGCCAAGCAGGGTCTCGACAACCGGGCCATAACCGGAACGCACGGACAGACGATCGACCAAACGCGAACCGGCAGCGCCCTTAGCAGCAGCACCGCCGCTCACGCCGCGCGCCATCAGCAGCGCCTCACCTGAGGCCTTCTTTTGGTCCAGAGCCGCACGGCCGGCACGCTCAAGCGTGGCGGCGTCATCAAACAGCAGGGCATCGATATCGCCGGCAAGCAGCTGCTCGACCAGACCCTCGAGCTCACGAGGGGCCTCGAGCACATCGCCCAGACGACCCGAGACATCATCGCCCAACGCGCCCATCAGACGGCTCACCAGCGGCGAGCTGTCAGCCATACGGGCATCGAGCTTCTTTTGGCTCGCGAGCTCAGAGCGAACCTCGGACAGTTTATTGCGCGCCTCGCTCTCGCGATTACGCAGGTCCTTCAACGCCGCACGGGCGACCTCGGTGGCCTCACGCGCATCGACCTGGGCTTGGCGAGCCTGATCGAGCGCGCCTTCGAGCTCCTCAGCGCGGTCGCGACGGCTCTCGAGCGAGGCCGTGACCTCCTCGAGCTGCTCGTCGATCTGCTCCAGGCGCGAGGCGTACATGTTGTCCTCGACCTCGGCGTTGCTCAGCGAGTCCTTCACCTTGGCAAGCTCGAGCGCGGCGTTATCGGCCGCACGCTGCACATCGCGCTGCTCGCGCGTAAGCTGCGAAATCTGATTGTCGAGCGCAACGCGACGCTCGTGGAGCTGGGCGGCGGCAGGAGCAGCGGCGTCAACGTCATCCTGGGCCTGCATGTGCGCACCGGTAACTTCCTCAAGCTGGGCACGCGCATCCTCGAGCTCCTCGACCACGCGACGACGCTGATGTTCGGAGCTCGAAATCTGGCCGCGCATGTCGGACAGGCGCGACACCATGTTGTGGCCTTTTTCCTCGAGCAGGCGCATATCGGAGTTAATGCGGCCGACCACGTCTTGCATATGGCGGCGCTGCTCGCCCAGATCGCCCACAAAAAGGCCCTTTTCCTCGAGCATGACCTGGAGCTTCTCGAGCTCGCGCTCCTTTTCGCCCAGGCGGTACTGCGCAAGCTCAAGCTCGGCAGCGCCCTCCTTGGAGCGGCTCTCCAGGTCGTTCCACTGCGACTGCAGCGAACGGAGCTCGTCGACGGCCAGCATCTGCGTAAGCTCGTTCGCGCGCGAGGACAGCTCTTTGTACTTGCGCGCGCGATCGACCTGACGCTCCAGCGGCCGCAGCTGACGGGCGATCTCCTTATTGATGTCGCGGGCACGGGTCAGGTGCTCGTCCATCGATTTAATCTTTTTGAGCGCACGTTCCTTGCGGCGCTTGTGCTTGGAGATGCCGGCAGCCTCCTCGATCAGGGCGCGGCGCTCCTCGGGGCGGCTCTGCAAAATGGCGTCGAGCTTGCCCTGGCTGATGATGGAATGCGTATCCTTGCCCAGGCCCGAATCGTGCAGGATGTCCTGAATGTCCATCAGGCGGCACGGGCTCGAGTTGATGAGGTACTCGCTTTCGCCCGAGCGATACATACGACGGGTGATGGCGACCTCGTCAAAGTCGACGGGCAGCATATGGTCCGAGTTATCGAGCACCAGCGTGACCTCGGCGACACCCACCGGCTTGCGCGCCGACGAGCCCGAGAAGATGACGTCCTCCATGGCCTGGCCGCGCAGCTGCTTGGCACTCTGCTCGCCCAGGACCCACAGAATCGAGTCGGAGATGTTCGATTTTCCCGAGCCGTTGGGACCGACGATGACGGTCAGGCCCGGCTCAAATGACATATGGGCACGGTCGGCAAACGACTTGAACCCTTTGAGCGTGAGGGACTTGAGATACACGGTTCCTCGCTTAAACAGGCTTCTTGTTGAGAATCACGCCGTTGGTGGTGTAGCCCATGCGGTCGAGTGCCTCGAGCGCAGCGGCTCCCTCGGCCTCCTTCTTGGAGGAACCGGTGCCGCGGCCCTGGCGAATACCGTCGATGAGAACCACAGCGGTAAAGGTGGGCGCATGCGCGGGGCCCTCGGAGCCGACCAGCTTATACGCGGGAGGCTCGTGGCCATCTGCCTGCACGCACTCCTGCAAGAACGACTTGGGGTTCGCGGGGTGCTCAGCACGCTCGGTGGCCAGGTGCGGCTTAAGCGTACGGTGGATGAACTCCGCTGCCGCATCCCAGCCGGCATCCAGGTACAGCGCACCCACGAGCGACTCGTATACGTTCTCGAGCGCCGAGTGCAGGCCGCGCGCGCCGGTACCGGTCTCGGAAGCACCAAAGATGATGATGTCGTCGATACCCAGCTCGTGCGATACCTCGGACAGTGTGGCGCCCGAGACAAGGGACACCTTCAGGCGCGTGAGCTTGCCCTCGTCAAACTCGGGATAGGACTCAAAGAGCGAACGGGCCACCACGGCACCCAAAATGGAATCGCCCAAAAACTCAAGGCGCTCATAGCTGGCAGAGACCGGCTGACCCTCGACGGCCGAGGGATGTGTGAGCGCCGCGCGCAGCAGTACCTTGTTATTGAACTCATGGCCCAGGATCTCCTGGGCGCGCGTGAGTCGTTCAGACAAAGCCAAGACTTAGGCCTCCTTGGCGTTTTCGATCGCGTCGACGGCGTCGGCGACAGAGTTGAGCGACAGCAGGGTCGCGTCATCGATCTCGAGGTCGAACTCGTCCTCGATGGCCGTCACCAGCTGCAGACGCTCGAGCGAATCGGCATCGAGATCGTCAAAAGTGGTCTCGTCGCTAATGTCGGCGACATCGACGCCGAGCACGTCAGCGGCGACTTCGGCGATCTTATCGAAGATTTCGGAGCGGTCCATAGCGCTTCCTCTCGTATGTCATGGAACACAACACAACACGGCAATCGGAGCCGCGTTGCAATACGGCTCCGATTCTACCCCACACGGTACAGGTTGAGCCACGTAACGAGGCTCTTATAAAACGATACCGTCCATGGAATTGGCAACGTCCTGGACAAGCCCGGCGCGCACGGCCTGGGCCGCGGCAAGCGTACCGTTCTTGACGGCCTCGACCGACGTGGCACCGTGGCCGATCAACACGACGCCGCGCAGGCCCAGCAGGATCGCGCCGCCCTTGGCATCGCCCGAAAGCTTGGCCTTAATCTCGCGCATCTGCTTTTTGATGAGCAGCGCGGCAATCTTCGTGCCGAGCGAAGACATAAAGGCACCCTTAAGCTCCTGCAGCAAAAACTTGGCAGCGCCCTCGGTGGCCTTGAGCGCGATGTTGCCCGACATGCCATCGGCGACCACGACGTCAAAATTGCCCGACGTAAGATCGGTACCCTCGCAGTTGCCCACAAAGCCGGGAACCGCTGCCTTCATGGCCGGGAAACACGACTTGGTAAAGATGGAGCCCTTCTCGTCCTCGGTGCCATTGGCAAGCAGACCCACGCGAGGATGCTCAATACCCAAAACCACACGGGCATAGGCAGAGCCCATCTGGGCGAAGCGCACCATATCGTCCACCGTGACATCGGGATTGGCGCCCATATCGCACAGCACCGTCAGGCCGCCGGCGCGATTGGGCAGTGCGTTGGTCAGGCACGGACGGACCGGCTGCTTCTTGCCCTCTGCCAAATACCTAAACGGTGTGACGTAGGCCGTGGCGGCAGCGGTCATGGCACCGGTCGAGCCGGCCGAGAAAAACGCGTCCGCATTGCCCTTCTTGATGGCACGGCACGCAAGCACGATCGAGGACTTGCGCTTGGTCATCACGGCGCGAATGGGATCGTCCTCCATGCTGATGACGTCGGGGGCCTCCAGGGCCTCCACGCGGGCATGCGCCGCGGCAAAGGGGTTGACGATTTCGGCGGGACCGACGGCCAAGACCTCGATCTCGGGATCTGCCGCAAGCGCGGCCTCGATACCATCGAGAACAACCTGGGGCTTCTCGTCTCCGCCCACAACGTCAACACAAACGCGAACGTTACTCATTTCATATGCTCCTTATACAAAAATGGCCGACTCATTGAGCCGGCCATTGTGGTTCCAGTTGGAACGGCATCGCATCCAGAGTATACAGTTACTCGGTAACGATAACCTCGCGGTCCTTGTAGAAACCGCAGCTGGGGCACACGTGGTGCGGGAGCTTAACAGCGCCGCAACGGGGGCACGTGGACTGAGCCGCAGCCGAGATCTTCATGTTGGCGGAACGACGGGTATGGGTGCGGATACGACCCTGCTTTTGTTTAGGTACGGGCATAGTGACCTTCCTTATGAACTATCCAGTGTGGCGATTACGCGCAAGTAGCGATACTACCACAGTTTTACTCGTCAAGCTTGAGATTCTTCAATGCTGCAAATGGATTTTCCGTGGCAGCGGCCCATTCGGCCTCTGCCTGGGCGGCGCAATCGCATTGCTCGACGTTGAGATTGATGCCGCAGGTGGGGCAAAGGCCGCGGCAATCGGGCTTGCACAGGACAACGAACGGCGTGTCCATGACGACCGCGTCGTTGATGGGCTCACCCAGATCGACGATGCGATCCTCGCCCAGCAACTCGTAGCCGTCTTCGTAGGCCTCGGGGTCCTCGGGCTCCTCAAAGAGGTAGAACTCCTCGATCTCGCCTGCGATATCAAACGAGGCGGGCTCTAGGCAGCGATCGCACTCGCCGGTGGCGTGGGCGCGGACCATGCCCGAGAGCAGAACGCCGGTACCGGCGTTGGTAAAGACAACGTCGTAGGCAATGCCGTCCTGCAGCTGGTACTCCTTCTCGCCAACCGTGAAGGCGGCGACATCGACCTTGCCGGTCAGCGGATAAGAGTCTCCGGGAAACTCGAGTTGCTCGGAAAGATCGACGGTTACGCTCGGGAACTCAGCCATTACCACTGACCGTTCTGCTGGGCGGCACCCTCGTTGAGCTGCTGACGGCAACGGGTGACGGTGCCGGTCAGGCTCTTAAGGTTCTCCTCAAGGTGCGTAAAGACCTGCTCTGCGTAATCCTCGGCGGCATAACGCGTCTCGCGCTCGTACTGCTGGGCACGGTCGCGAATGTCGTCGGCCTGCTGCTGGGCTAGGCGAACGATCTCCTGCTCACCGGCAATGGTGAGGGCCTGCTGCTGAGCGTCGGCAATGATGGAATCGGCCTGAGCGGCGGCGGAAGCCATAAGCTCCTCACGCTCTTTGAGGATACGGCGGGACTTCTGCCACTCCTCGGGATAGCTCATGCGGATCTCATCGAGGATGTTAAAGAAGACGTCGGCGTCGATAACCTTCATCTGGGCGTTCTTGCCGAACGGCGTCTTAGCCTCTTCGATGAGCCCCTCGAGCTCGTCGACAAGACTCACGATCCTGTCGCCAGGAAAATTCTCGCCCGGCATCCGGTCTCCTTTCATAGGTAACATATCATCGAGTTAGTTTAGCACATGCCACCAGGCAATAAAAAATGTCACGAAAAGCGATGTTTGAGCGCTTCGACCACGTTGGGCGGCACAAACGTCGACACGTCGCTGCCAAGCGACGCGATCTGGCGCACCACCGAGCTCGAGATATAGCCGTACTGCGGAGCACTCATGACAAAGATAGACTCCAGCTCGTTATCCAGGCGGTAGTTGAGGTCGGCCTGCTGCAGCTCGTACTCAAAGTCGGTCATGGCGCGCAGGCCCTTAACGACGGCACCTGCCCCCTGTTCACGTGCAAAGTCGACCAGCAGGCCGGTGAAAGGCAGTACCTCGATGCCGTCCAAATCGCCGAGGGCCTCGCGGGCCAGCGCCACGCGCTCGTCGAGCATAAAGGTGGTACCCACGCCGTTTTTACCCTGCGACTCGGCCACGGCGACAATCACGCTGGGAAAGATGCGGCGGGCACGGCGAATCACATCGATATGGCCAAAGGTGATGGGGTCGAAGGTGCCCGGGACGATCACGCGGTTGATGGTGTCATTCATGGGCGTCCTCCGAAGGCGCATCCTCGTCATTTTCGTTCTCGTCACCATGGTCCTTCACGTCCTCGGCCACCCAGCGCAGCAAGTCAACCGAGGTAATGCCGTAGCGCTTCTCTCGCACGGTCTCAAAACCAGCTGGATGAGCGCCCGCATCGGTTGCGGCATGCTCAAACAGGGCAAAGGCCCCGGGCGTCAGCAGCTCCTGCTGGGAAAGATTTTGCAGCAGCTCCTCGACCGGCTCGGCGCCAAAGGCATACGGCGGATCGAGCAGGACCAGATCAAAAGGACCGCCCGGCACGCGACCGCGCGAGGCACTCGCCAGCACATCGCCGGTAACGACACGCCAACGCGAACGGTCGCGGCACAGCGACTCGACGTTCTTGGTGATCAGACGGGCGGCGTTGCGATCGATCTCGAACGTGGTGAGCGTGCGGGCGCCACGCGAGAGCATCTCGATTCCCAGGGCGCCGGAGCCGCCAAAAGCGTCCAGCACGCGGACCTCGTCCAAATCGAAGTCGAACGCCGACATGACCATGGATGCACATGCCTCGCGCACGCGATCGGTCGTGGGACGGGTGACATCGCGCCCGCGCGGCTCTTCGATCTTACGGCCGCGCCATTCACCGCCGATGATTCTCATCCTCCGCTGACCTCCTTAAAGATATGTCGATAGCGCGTGGCGACCGCGTCGCGCAAGGGACGCGTCGCCACGGAGTCAAGGTTGCAAGCATACCGCAAGAGCTCGACCGCGTCCAAATGGGCCCATTCGATAAGATCCTCGTCGGCGTCCAGGTCCACAAAGCGCAGGGTCACGCCGCCATGCTGACGGTAGCCCAGGATTTCGCCCTCATGGCGCAAGCGCAGGTCCATCTGGGCGAGCGTAAAGCCGTCTGAGGTCTTTTCGAGCGACTGGAGGCGGTCTTGTGCCGCCGACGCGCCGCCGTTGCCCTTGGAGTGCGTCATGACCAGGCAGGTGCCCGACACGCTGCCGCGGCCCACACGGCCGCGCAACTGGTGCAGGGCCGCCAAGCCAAAGCGCTCACCGTTCTCGATGACCATGACGGTGGCGTTGGGCACGTCGACGCCCACCTCGACCACCGTGGTCGAAACGAGCACGTCGATCTCACCGCGCTTGAAGGCATCGATCACGCGGTCCTTCTCCCCCGCCGGCATGCGGCCATGAAGGCGCTCGATAGTAAGCCCCGGCAACGCCAGGCGCAGCCGGTCGAGCTCGGTTGCCGTATCGTGCAGCGGCACGGGGACGGTCACGCGGCCCTCATCGTCGCGGGCGATACCGGGGACATCCTCAAGCTCATCGGCCGAGTCGCTCGGCTCCACAAGCGGGCAGATCACGTAAGCCTGCTGGCCCTTTTCATGCGCCTCGCGAATGGCGCCGTAGGCCAGGTCGCGGCTCGACTCGGTAAGCACACGCGTCGTAACGCCCGCCCCCGGAACAGGCCGATGGCGGATGATGCTCGTGTCAAGGTCGCCGTAGACCGAGAGCGCCAACGTGCGCGGAATCGGCGTCGCCGTCATAACGAGCAGGTCGGCACCCGGGCCCTTGGCACGCAGGGCATTGCGCTGGCCCACACCAAAGCGGTGCTGCTCGTCGATGACGACAAGCGACAGATGCTTAAACGTCACGTCATCCGAAAGGACCGCGTGGGTTCCAAAGAGGACATCGAGCTCGCCCGATTTCAGCTGCGCATGGATCTGCTCGCGCTCGGCTGCCGGCGTGGCACCCGTCAGGAGCGCCCAGGACATGCCGGCCTGCGAGAGCAAGGGGCCGGTCTTATCGGCATATTGGCGCGCCAGCACACCCGTTGGCGCCATAACGCAGGACTGGGTGCCGCTATCGGCCGCAACGGCCAGCGCGCAGGCGGCGACGGCGGTCTTGCCGGTTCCGACGTCGCCCAGCAGCAGGCGGTTCATAACGCGCCCGCCATCGCACATGTCGTGCAGGATGTCTTGGAACGCGGCCTCTTGCTCGTCGCTCAGCGAAAACGGGAGGGCCTGCTTAAGCGCGGCCAGATGCTCGCCCGCGGTGTGGGCGTAGGGAACGACGCCGACCATGCCACCGTCGTTGCGCAGACGCAGCGCCAGCTGAAGGTAGAGGCACTCCTCGTAGGCAAGCCGTGCGCGCGCGATATCGCGCTCGGCCATGCTCGATGGAAAGTGAATTGAGCGCAGCGCACGAGCATTGCTCATCAGCTGGCGCTTGACGCGTAAGCGTGCGGGAATCGGGTCGAAGGGATTGCCGACAACCTCGAGCGCGCCGCTTACGATGCGGCGCATCCACGCCTGGCTCACGCCATCGCTCACATAATGGACCGGCAGTATGGTGCCCGCGGCACGCCCATCCTCGAGCTTTTCGAAATGCGGCGAGGCCATCTGCTTAAAGCCGTAGGCAAACTCGACCTTACCCATCACGGCCAGGCGGTCTCCCTGCTTAAACTGCTGGGCGATCCAGGGCTGACGGAAAAAGGCGACCTGCAGCACGCCCGTCTCGTCCACCAGCGAGACCTCGGTCACCTGCATACGCGGGCGGGGCTGCTTTTGAACGATACGATCGACCGTGGCGACAATCGTGCACACGGTACCGATGGGAGCCATCTCGATGGACCAGGAGCGCGTAAAGTCGAGATATCGGTGAGGGATATGGAGAAGGAGGTCCCCCACCGTCCGAATTCCCAGACGGCGAAGGGCCTCCTCACGTTTACCCGAAACATATTTGAGTCGCGCGATATCCTCGTCGAGCGCATTGCTCTGGGCAAAGCGCTCCGAGGCGCGCGGCACGGAGCACAGCTCGGACATGGGTAGATGCCTACTCGATCGAGAAGATCACGGGATAGAGCGGCTGCTCGCCACGATGAGCATCGATCTCCAGGTCGGGCTGAGCCTCCTCGATGGCGTCGACGATCTCCTGGAAGGCCTCATCGGACAGCTCCTCGCCGGCCAGAATCGTCAGTGCGTCGCCCTCCTCTTCCTCCTGCATGCGGTTGATGCAATCGAGCGTGACCTGCTTCACATCGGAGCCGACCACGTCGATGGAGCCGGCAATGATACCCATGACATCACCGGAGTGAATCGGAGAGCCGTCAGAGGCGCTGGAATCGCGCACGGCACGGGTGACCTCGCCATCGCGGACCTCGCTGATGGCGTCGACCATAGCGGCGACGGCGTCCTCGAGCTCGGAATCGGGCAGGACCGCGAACAGCGCGGAGAAGGCCTGCGGAACGGTCTTAGTGGGAACGACGGCGACTTTCTTGTCGGTGCAGGCAGAGGCAGCGGCCTCGGCAGCCATGCGGATGTTGCCGTTATTGGGCAGGATGATGACCGAGGTCGCGTTGACCTGGTCGACGGCGCCCAGCAGGTCGGCGGTCGAGGGGTTCATGGTCTGACCACCCGAGACGATCACGTCAACGCCGAGGGACTTGAGGATGTCGGCCTCGCCGGAACCGGCGGCAACGGCGACAAAGCCCAAAGCCTTGACAGGTTCGGCAGCCTTTTCCTGGTCCTCATGAATCTTGGCGGTACGGTCGTGGGCCTCCATCTCCATGTTGTGGATAAAGACCTCGTAGATCTGACCAAGCTGCAGCATGTGCTCGAGCACCAGGTTAGGCGTGTTGGAGTGCACATGGATCTTGTAGTCGGGGTAGGCACCCACGAGAAGCTCACAGTCGCCCATGGAGCCCAGGAACTTAAGGCACTCGTCCTCGTCAAACGGGGCGTCGGCCTTAAAGAGGAACTCGTTGCAGTAGCGGAACTCCGAGCCCTCCCAGTCGTCGTTGGCCTCGATCTCAACGCGACCAAGGGCCGCGTCGCGGGCAGAGCCAGCGGAATCAAACGTGGCGGAGAAATCCTCGACAACGGTGCTGCGGCCAAGAGCGGCGGCAACAAAGTTCTCCAGGAAGATGGCAAAGCCAAAGGCGCCAGAGTCGACCACGCCGTTCTCCTTCAGAACGGGCAGCAGGTCGGGCGTGCGGGCGACGGACTGGTAGGCCTCGACGACGATAGCATCGAGCGCGTCCTCGGCCGAGAACTTCTTCTTTTCGCACTCGTCGGCCTTGGTCGAAACATCTCGCAGGACCGTGAGGATCGTGCCTTCGATGGGCTTGCGGACGGCCTGGAAGGCGACCTTGACGGCGCGACGGAAGGCGAAGGCGATGTTGGCGGACGTGATGGGCTCATCGGCAGAAACGAGACCCTCGGCAACACCGCGCAGGATCTGCGAGGTGATGACGCCGGAGTTGCCGCGGGCACCCATCAGGGAGCCGTGCGTGATGGCGCCTGCGATGGCCTCCATGTCGGCATCGGCGGGAAGGGCGGAAAGCTCCTTGGTCACCGAGGCGAGCGTGAGCGACATGTTGGTACCGGTGTCGCCGTCGGGCACGGGGAAGACGTTGAGCTTGTTGATCTCCTCGGCCTTGTCGGAAACGGCAGCCGCAGCGATCGGAAAACAGGTGCGAATGGTCTTTGCAATCATGGGTATTTGAATCTCCGTTTTCGGATGCTAGTTCAGACGGCTCTTGAGCGCGTCGATGTGGATGCCGATCTTAAGGCTGGCGGGATCGATCTGGGCGATCTCCTGCAGGGTGAAGGCAACGGAGCTCGAAAGATTGTGGCAGACGGACTTCATGTTGACGCCGTTCTCGAGCACGACGTGAAGATCGACCGTAAGGCCGTTCTCGTCGGCGGAGACAAGCACGCCCTTGCGGAGGCGCTGACCGGCAAGCAGGCGCACGCTCTCGGCGCCCTGGAGCTGTTCGGCCATACCGACGACGCCATAGCACGTCATCGCGGCATAACCGGCAATATCGGCAATAACGTCGTTCGAGACGCTCAGGCTGCCGTTAATGGTCTCAGACACAAGAATCTCCTTATCTGGTGCTCGCGGCACCATGTCGTGGGAGCAATCATTGCAATATTCTACAACGACCGCGCCATGTTGAGGTGGCGGGTCACGGGATTACATCCTCGACACGAAATGTTGATACGGTAACGTTCGCGCCAGGCGATCGCGGCATAAAAAAACCCGCCACATAAGCGACGGGTTTTACAACCTGGCTCCCCGGGTAGGACTCGAACCTACAACAGCGCGGTTAACAGCCGCGTGCTCTACCATTGAGCTACCGAGGAATTAAAAAGCCCAACGGAAAGGGCTGAAAAATTCTGGCTCCCCGGGTAGGACTCGAACCTACAACAGCGCGGTTAACAGCCGCGTGCTCTACCATTGAGCTACCGAGGAATAGGTGCGTGCTCTCAAGCAACGAAGTTTATTATACGGACGATTGGGCGAAGGGCAAGAACTTTTTTAAGAATTTTTCTGTCCCAGTCATTGGGGACGCCCCCAATCACTACCGGCAACGGAAACGCCGATGTTTTGGTAACGACAGCGAAAACCCGCCAGAGCGAGCAAGGTGCCTTGAAGCAAGGCGGCATAGATCTTTTGATCATGCCGCCGAAGCTGAAAGGCAGATTGCCGCTCTGGCGGGTTTGCAGCGTCGAGCCGTTACGCCGTTCGGTAGAACGGCGTAACCCCTAAGACTCAATATAGTCTTTGAGCTTGCTAGAGCGGCTGGGGTGACGGAGCTTGGCCAGGGTCTTGGACTCGATCTGGCGGATGCGCTCACGCGTGACGCCAAATTCGCGGCCGACTTCCTCGAGCGTACGGGGATGTCCGTCGACAAGGCCAAAGCGCAGCTCGATAACCTTGCGCTCACGATCGGCAAGCGAGTCGAGCACCTGGGTGAGCTGCTCCTGCAGCATGGAGAAGCTGGCGGCATCGGGCGGAACGATAGCCTGGGAGTCCTCGATGAAGTCGCCCAGCTGGGAATCCTCTTCCTCGCCGATGGGGGTCTCGAGCGACACGGGCTCCTGCGAAATCTTCTGGATCTCGCGGACGCGGTCGGCACTCATATCCATCTCGGCACCGATCTCCTCGGGGGTCGGGTCGCGACCCAGGTCCTGAAGGAGCTGGCGCTGCACGCGGACGAGCTTGTTGATGGTCTCGACCATGTGCACGGGAATACGGATGGTACGGGCCTGGTCGGCGATAGCACGCGTGATGGCCTGACGGATCCACCACGTGGCGTACGTGGAGAACTTAAAGCCCTTCTGGTAGTCGAACTTCTCGACGGCGCGGATCAGACCGAGGTTGCCCTCCTGGATCAGGTCCAAGAACAGCATGCCGCGACCGACGTAGCGCTTGGCGATGGAGACGACCAGACGCAGGTTGGCGCTGATGAGCGCCTGCTTGGCCTCGAGACCCACGTTCTCGATACGGGTCAGGCGGCGTATCTCGGCGCGGGTAAGCTCGATCTCGCCCGCCTCGGCGGCCTCGAGCTTCTCGGTGGCATCGAGACCGGCCTCGATCTTCATGGCCAGATCGACCTCTTCGGAGGCGGTCAGCAGGTCGACCTTACCGATCTCCTTAAGGTACATACGAACCGGGTCACCGGTCAGCATCACCGTGGAGGCATCGATGCCGCGCACGCGCGAGCGCGAACGGGACGTACGCACGGTGCGCTTCTTCTTGCTCTTGGAAGAACCCATCTCGGCGTCGGCCTGACGGGCCATCTTAAGCTCGTGATCGTCGAGTGAACCGGAATCGTGCTCGTCGTCATCGAAATCATCGGTATCGCTATCGTTATCGTCATCTTCGACGCCCATGGGAGCGTCGTCGTTTCCGCTCGCGGAGATAATCTGGATGCCGCTGTTGCGCAGCGCGGAATACACCGCGTTGAGTTGCTCGTCAGATACATCGATATCCTTCAGGGCGACCTGAATCTCGTCCTCGGTTACCGAAGTCCTGTTTGAGCCGTTGCCCATGAGCTTTGCAACGTAGGATTCCAGCCCAGTACCCGTGCTCTCACTCTTATTTGGCACAGATTCTCCCTTCATAGTCCACAGGACTCATTACTTTAGCACACACCTACACGTCTATACCCAAAATTCAGACTGGATATAGGCGCAAATACGCTGGTTGACCACAACATCTAGGCCTGCTCGGCGCCCGCAGTCTCCAAACCGATCAAACGGAACGGATCCGCCACGCCGCCGATCGACTTTTGGAGCTCACGCTGGCGCTGAGAATCTTGCATCGCCTGCATCGTCAGCACACGGCGTGCCTCATCGTCGAGCGACCGGTCCTGGCGAAGCTTGGCCTGTGCGGCGCGCATGCGGCGCTTGATGGTGTAGAGCTCGAGGGTGTCGAGCATAAACACGATGTTCGTCTCGGTGGGGTGCTTACTCGTCGACGAAATGCGCCCGGCACTAACAAGCGACGCTGCCTCGGGACACACGGCGCGCGCCGCATCCATGCACGCCGTGGGGTCGGTGCCCGGCGGCGTCGCGAGCACGGCCCACGCGATGGACTCGTGACGCGGATCCACCCACTCGATCGAGCAGATGCGATCGGCATACGTGCGGAACAGGTCGGGGTAGCTCGTGAGCATCGTCAGCAGCTCGCGCTCCCCCGCCAAAGACTTTCGCTCTAGGTCGGTCAGCACGATCGGCATCGTCGGCGACGCGGGCGCGCCCATTATATCGGCGACCGGTGCCGCGCCATCCATACCAACCGGCACATCAATCGGCGGCATATCGTCGACAGCCTCGACCGGCGCGGCCCCGTAGGCCTCGAGCGGCACATAGTCGTACGGTTCTTCCTCGACCGGTGCGGACACCGGCGGCGTCGCCCCCGACGCCCAAGCGCCGCGAGGCGCCCCCTGCGAACCAGACGCCCGACCGCCCGCGCTGCCTGCACGCTCGGCCTGCGCCCGCTGGCGCTCGTAGTTCTGCTCGCGACGACGCTCGGCGTCCTCGCGCTTGGCAACATCGCGAAACACACGGCCCGAGCTCGAGCGCACCGTCTCCAGATCCAAACCCAGCAGGTCGGCAATCTGGATAAAGTACGTATCGATCATGTAGCTATCGCGCAGCGGATAGATGAGCGTCAGTGCATCCTCGAGCGCCTTGGCACGACCGCCCGGCGTGGTAATGTCGCTCGACTCCTGCAGTGAGCGGTACACAAAGTCCATGAGGGGCTCGGCGGCATCGATGCGCGCCTGCAGAGCCTCGCCACCATGCGCGGTGATGAACTCCATGGGGTCGTTGCCGTCGGGAAGCACCACGCAGCGCAGGTCCATCGAATCCTGCTCGATAAACTGAATCGCGCGGCGTGCGGCCTTTTGACCGGCGGCGTCGCCATCGAACATATATACAATGCGCTTGGCAAAGCGGGTGAGCGTCTTTACATGATGTTCCGTCAGCGCCGTGCCCAGCGTGGCGACGACGTTTTTAATCCCCGCCTCCCAGCAGGCGATACAGTCGGTATATCCCTCCACCACGATGGCGGTATCCTGCGCGACGATAAACTCCTTGGCCCAGTTAAAGCCATAGAGGTTTCGCTTTTTATGGAACACGCTCGTCTCGGCGGTGTTGAGGTACTTAGGCTGGCCGTCGCCCATAATGCGCCCGCCAAAGGCGATGTTATGACCCTGCTCGTCAAAAATGGGAAACATCACGCGGTCGTAAAAACGGTCGGCAAGCTGCCCGCGACCACGGCTCACGGCCACATTGGCGTCGATCATCTCCTGCGGGGTAAAGCCCGCCTGCGACAGATGCGACACCAGCGCATTGCGACCCGGTGCAAAGCCCAGGCAGTAGCGGCGGCAGACATCGCCGCCCATACCGCGACTGGCGAAGTACTCGCGCGGACGGCTGTCCTTACCGCGCATAAGCATGGTGTGATAGAACTGGGCGGTTTCCGCACATAGGTCGTAGATGCGGGCGCGCTTGGTGCCGTGCTCGCGATAAGCGCCGGTATCGTGCAGCTCAATGCCGGCACGGTCGGCCAGGTAGCGAATCGACTCGGGAAAGCTCAGGTTCTCGCGCTTCATGATGTAGGTGAAGACGTCGCCGCCCTCGCCACAGCCAAAGCAGTGCCACACCTGCGTGGCAGGGATAATGTGAAACGACGGGGTCTTTTCGCCATGGAAGGGGCAGCAACCCCAAAACTCATGGCCGCGGGGCTTGAGCTCAACCGTTTCCTGCACGATGGCAACCAGATCGGACGCAGCGCGTACCTGGTCTTTTTCCTCATCGCTAATCACGGATGCTCACCCCCTGCTCGCCCAAATGATGACGGATATCGTCAATGTTACCCTCGACGGTCGCGATAAGCTCGTCCAACGAATCGAACACGCGCGACGGGCGCAGCCAGCGCGTAAACGCCAGCGAAACCGAGGCGCCGTACAGGTCGCCCGCATACCCGATTAAGTTGGCCTCGAGATGAGCCGAGGCGGCATCGTCGGCATACGTCGGCGGCAAGCCCACATTGACGGCAGCAGGCCACACGGTATCGTCGACCAGCACCAGGCCCTCGTAGACACCATCGGCAGGAACCTGGATGCCCTCGGGCACCTGGATGTTTGCCGTGGGAAAACCCATGTCGGAGCCCTGGTGACGACCTCCGGCAACAACACCTCGCAGCATGTACGGGCGGCCGAGCAGCTCGGCGGCAAGCTCAACATGTCCCTGGCGAAGCTCCTGGCGAATACGGGTGGCGCAGACCGTCTGTCCATCGACGCACAGCAACTCGTGGCCATAGACGTCAACGTCGCGCTCGGCTCCCCATTCTTTCATCTCGGCAACGCCCGAGGCACCGCCGCGGCCCAGCCTAAAGTCGCTGCCCACGCGAATCGAGCGGATATCGACCACATGCGACAGCAGTTTAAGAAAGCCCGCGTGGTCGAGTGCCGCCACCGAAGGCGTAAAGGGAACAGCCACGACCGCATCGACCCCGGTGAGAGCCAGGGCATGCAGACGGTCGGCCGTCGTCATCAGTTTTTGAGCAGGCGAGGGGCTCACCACCACGTCCGGGTCGGGATCAAAGGTGACCACGACCGCCTTGCAGTCATGGTCACGCGCATCGCGAACGACCGCGTCGATCAGTTCGCGATGCCCCCGATGCACGCCATCGAACACGCCGATGGCGATCGACGCAGCGCCCAGGCAAGCGCAATCATCAAACGCATCGGCGGCGACGATGCGGGCCTCATCCGACTCGCCCGCGAAAAAAATACGCGCGAGCTCGTGGGAGGCCAGCATCATCGAACACCGCCGATCGCCTGCGGAAAGACATGTTCCATAACAAAGCGACCGCCCTCGATACGGGAGAGTGCCTTGAGCCCGCCATCGAGCACGAGCGCAAACGGCGCCTTCGACGCATCGAAGCCCACAAGCGCGCGCTCAATAGGAATACGACGTCCGCACAGCAGATCATCGGCAAGGTCGCCCGGCAAGTCGACGCGTGTGGCGCCCAGTGCCGCAATGGGATCCAGGGCAAAGCCGGCAGCGGACTCGGCAGAAAGTTCCTCGACCGCATGGCAGGCACCGATGGAAACAACACCGGAGGCCGTACGACGCAGCGCGGAAATATGTGCCGCGTTGTCGCAGGCACGACCTAGGTCGCGAGCGAGCGCACGGATATAGGTGCCCTTGCTCACGGAAAACGCCGCGGTCCAAACGCAAGCGTCGCCCTCGCCGCTCACGGCAATCAGGTCGGCGGAATATACCTCGACCGGACGCGGGGGCAACTCAACGGCATTGCCCTCGCGCGCAGCCTTATAGGCGCGCACGCCGTTGACAGAAATGGCCGAAAACGCCGGCGGCACCTGCATCTGAGGGCCCAACATAGCGCACAGGCGCTCGCGGGCATAGGCCGGATCGCGCAGGTCGGCGGCAATGGGCACTGTGCGGACGGCCTCGCCTTCCGCATCATCGGTATTGGTCTCGACGCCAAACGAAATGTCGGCGACGTAGCTTTTGGTATCGAGCGTGAGCATGCCCAGCAGACGCGTAGCCTGGCCCACGCCCACCACCATGACACCCGATGCCATGGGGTCGAGCGTTCCGGCATGACCGACGCGCCGCTCATGGAGGGCGCGTCGGCATTGCGAAACAACGTCATGAGACGTGCAGCCCACCGGCTTATCGACGGCGAGCAGCATATTAAGTTGAGAAGGTGTACGACGAGCCATGTACCATCCAAAAAGTTAGAGCTCGACGGTCACCGAAGCGGGATCCTCCCCTACCAGCTCGGCCAGCATGGGAAGTGCCGTGGTGAGCGTCTCGGAAATCGTTCCGGCGTTGGTAAAGCCGGCGGCAGCGTGGTGCCCACCTCCGCCAAAGTTGGCCGCAATCTCGGAAACATCAAGATCGCCCTTGGAGCGCAGGTTGCCTCGTACCTTGGTATCGTCCTCGATGCCCTTAAGAAACAGGCAGACCTCGACACCCATCACCGAGCGCACCACATCGACCAGGCCGTCGCACTCATCAGAGGTGACGCCGCATTCCTTAAGGTCACTTTCGTACGCGTAGCTATACGCCACGCGCCCGTGCGCGACCGTCTTGATGCGACCCATGACGATGGACTTGAGGTGCAAGAACTCGACGCGCTGGCTCTGGTAGACCTCGAGCGCGACGCGTGCCGGATCGGCACCGTGCGCCACCAGACGCGAGGCGGCATGAAACGCTGCGGCGTCGGCGTTCTGATACTGAAAACGACCGGTGTCGGTGACCAGGCCGCACAGCAGGCAGGTAGCGATACTGTCGCTTGCGGTAATGCCGCAATCGGCCAAAAATCGGTCGATAATCATGGCGCAAGCAGCAGCATTGACGCACCTAAGGCTGACCTCGGCAAACTCCTCGCGTGCCGGGTGATGATCAAAGCAAGCCATGTGGGCCGAACGACGCAGGACCTCGGCGGAATTATTGAGGCGCTCGACGACCGGCACGTCTACCGAAATGAACAGGTCCGGGTTGCCGGTGTAGGCAGATGCCGGCACCAGAAGATCGGCACCCTCCATAAAACGGTAGATACGCGGAACGGGATCGTCGTCTGCCAACAGCAGGGCGATGTCCTTGTCGGGAAACACCTTCATAAGCGAAAGGCCAAGGCCCAACACGGAGCCCAGGGCATCGCCATCGGGAGAGGTGTGACCCGAGATCGCAATGGAGGACGCATCCTCGATAAGCTCGAGGATGCGTCGTTTAATATCTGCAGACTCGCACGAGGCGAGATCGGCGGAATCAGTCATCTAAAGCTGCCTCCTGGGCGGCATCCACAATTGGGTAGCCGTCCTCGTCCTTTTCGATCGCAAGCGTGGCCGGAACGTTTTCCAGCGCACGCGTTATGCGCTCGGCCTCATCGGTCGAGCGATCGATGCGAAAATCGAGCTCGGGCGTGACGCGCCAATCGAGCGAGCGAGCCAACAGACTGCGGATGCGGCCCTTGGCGCTGGCGAGCGCCTCCATGACCTCATCGTAGCGGCTCGCATCGCACGACACGTACACGCGTGCGAACGAACGGTCCACCGCGACCTCGACCGCGGTCAGGGTGACCAGGTCGAGACGCGGATCGGAAACCTCAAAGAGCAGGATATAACCAAGCTTCTCGCGAAGCTGCTCGCCCAGACGGCGGGTTGCCTGCGTTTGCTTCATAGCGCTACCCCCTACTCGGTACGGGCAACCTGGTCGATGCGGTAACCCTCGATCTGGTCGCCGGGCTTGATGTCCTGGAAGTTCTCCAGGCCAATGCCGCCCTCGGAACCGCTCTTGAGGCTCTTGGCCTCGTCCTTGTAGTGGCGCATCGAGGCGATCTTGCCGTTGAAGACCACGATGCCGTCACGCACCAGGCGAACGGAATCGGTCGCGGCGATCTCGCCCTCCTCCACGCGGACACCGGCGGCGATACCGACTTTGGGCACCTTGAAGGTGTCCAGGACGGTCGCGGTACCCGTGGAAACCTCGACCTCGGTGGGCTTGAGCATGCCGATACGGGCAGCATCGAGCTCCTCGAGGCACTTGTAGATAACGTCGTAGCAACGGATCTCGACGCCCTCGCGCTCGGCGGCGGAGCGGGCCTTGCCGTCGGGACGCACGCCAAAGCCGATGATGATGGCGTTGGAGGCATCGGCCAGGACGACGTCGGTCTCGTTGATGGCGCCGACGGCGGAGTGGATCGTGTTGATGCGGACCTCGGACTGATCCATCTTGTCGAGCGAGTCCTGAAGGGCCTCGATGGAACCCTGGACGTCGGCCTTGATGATCAGGTTGAGCTCCTTGACCTCGGCGTCGGCGATGGTCTCGAAGAGGTTCTCGAGCGTGACGTGCTTCACGCGGCTCTGCTCCTCGATACGTGCCTTAAGCGAACGCTCATCGGCCAGGGCGCGAGCCTCGCGCTCGTCCTCGAAAACGCGGAACTCGTCGCCGGCGTTGGGCACGGACTGAAGGCCCAAGATCTCGACGGCATCGGAGGGGCCGGCCTCGATGACGGCGTTGCCCTTGGGATCGAGCATGGCGCGGACGCGGCCATAGGTAAGGCCGGCGACCAGCGTATCGCCCACGTGCAGGGTACCGCGGGTCACCAGCACGGTAGCAACCGAGCCGCGGCCCTTGTCGAGCTTGGCCTCGAGGACGTTACCGGAGGCAAAGGTGTCGGGGTTGGCCTTGAGTTCGAGAACGTCGGCCTGGAGCAGCACGGTCTCGAGCAGGTCGTCGATACCGATCTTCTGCTTGGCCGAGATGTTGACGAACATGTTCTGTCCGCCCCACTCCTCGGGGATGATGCCGTACTCGGTGAGCTCCTGGCGCACGCGGTCGGGGTTGGCGCCCGGCTTATCGATCTTGTTGACGGCGACGACGATGGGTACGCCGGCGGCCTTGGCGTGGTTGATCGACTCGATGGTCTGAGGCATGACGCCGTCGTCGGCAGCCACGATCAGGATGACGATATCGGTCACCTTGGCGCCGCGGGCACGCATGGCCGTAAAGGTAGCGTGGCCCGGGGTATCGATGAAGGTGATCTTGCGGTCGTTGATCATGACCTGCGAAGCGCCGATGGCCTGGGTAATGCCGCCCGCCTCGCCGGCAGCGACGCCGGTGTGACGGATGGCGTCGAGCAGGCTCGTCTTGCCGTGGTCGACGTGACCCATGACGGTGACGACCGGGGCGCGGGGCTTAAGGTCGGCGGGATCGTCGTAGAACGAGAAGGTGTTCTCCTCCTCGGGGGTGATGATCTTGATCTGACGGCCCAGGTCGTCGGCAACGAGCTCGACGAGGTCGTCGGACATGGACTGCGTCATCGTAAGCGGCGTGCCCAGCAGGAACAGGCGCTTGATGATGTCGTTGGCCGGAACGTCGAGCGCCTCGGCGAGCTCCTGGACGGTAACTCCCTGGGAGACCTTGATGGCGTCGAGCTCCTCGGGGTTCACGCCCTGGGCCAGCGCCTCCTCAATCTTGCGCTCCTCCTGAGCCTTAGCAGCCTCGCGCTCGCGCTTCTCCTTGCGCTTCTTGCGGCGACCGGTGGACTCGCGAGAGGCCTCCTCGACGGCGGCGCGGGCCTCCTCGAGCACCTTCTCGCGGCTGTACTCCTCGGCCTCACGAGCCATGCGGCTGTAGTGGTCCTCATCGTTGCCGTGACCGCCCTTGCGCTTCTTGCCCTTGCCCTGCTTGTCGGGGTTGGGGAAGTCCATGCCGGCAGCGACGTTGTTGCTAGCGTTGGTGCGATGGCTGTGCGGACGGCTCTCGGAGGCGTTGCGATCGGAGTTGTTGTCGGAGGCGTTGCGATCGTTACGACGGCCACCGCGACGGTCGTTGTTGCCGCTACGACGGTTGCCGCGCTCGGAGGCGCGCTCGGCCTTGGCCTTCTCCTCGGCGTCCTTCTTCTCCTTGAGCACGGTCTCCTGTGCGGCGATCTGGTCGAGCAGCGAACGGAAGCGCGAACCGGAGTCGGAAGCGGGAACGGCGCGGCGCTGGGCCTCGCGGGCAGCCTCCTCCTTCTCGCGGGCAAGGCGCTCCTGCTCGGCCTTCTTCTTGGCCTCGGCCTCGGCGCGGGCGGCCTCCTCGGCAGCCTGGGCGGCGGCGAACTGGCGGCGCTCCTCCTCGCGTGCCTTCTCGGCGGCGATGCGCTCACGCTCGGCCTCGGCAGCGCGCGCTGCCTCCTCGGCGGCGGCTGCCTCCTCCTCGGCCTGCTTGGCGGCCTCGACTTCCTTGGCGCGGGCCTCGATCACCGAGGCGAGCTGCTTGCGGACCATGGCGACGTAAGCGTCCTCCAGAGCGGAGGAAGCGGACTTAGCGGGAATCTTCATTTCGGCGAGATGACCCATCAGTTCCTTGGAGGTCATGCCGAACTCTTTGGCCAGGGTGGACACACGGACTTTTGCCATATGACTTCACCTACCCTTTCTGGCACCTTTGGTGCCTAGAGACTGAACGAGCGTGGGAGATGCGCCGGGACCCGCCCGACGCGACCGCGCGCTAGATCAGGTCCTCCGCATCATCGAAGGCGTCGGTGTCGTGGACACCGCAGAAACGGGAGCCGGGACGGGCCTGGTTGCGGCACTGGATGCCGTCCTCGGACACGTACTCGCAGCGACGAACGTCGTCCTCCTCGTCACCGATCAAGTCGGCGGCGGGCTCCTCGTGAACGGGGACGTTCTTGAGGATGTCGGCGGCAAGGGTCTCAGACTTGATGTCGATGTGCCAGCCGGTCAGACGTGCGGCGAGGCGGGCGTTCTGGCCCTCCTTGCCGATGGCGAGCGAAAGCTGGTCGTCGGGCACGATAACGCCGGCGTAGGCCTTCTCCTCGTCGATGAGGACGCGGGTGACCTTGGCGGGCGACAGGGCGTTGGCGACGTAGACGGCCGGATCGGCATCCCACAGGATGACGTCGACGCGCTCGCCGCGAAGCTCGCCTACGACGGCACGAACACGGCTGCCCTTGGGACCGACGCAGGCGCCCACGGGATCCAGGCGATCGTCGAGCGAGTGGACGGCGACCTTGGAGCGCTGGCCGGGCTCGCGGGCGATCGACTTGATCTGGACGGTGCCCTCATAGATCTCGGGCACCTCCTGCTCAAACAGACGACGCATGAGCTCGGGATGGGTGCGGGAGATGACGATCGGCGGACGGCTGTGCTCGCCGCGAACCGGCTGCAGGTTGGAGTTGGGGTCGCAGACGTCGATGATCACGGCCTTGATGTGCTGGTTGTGCAGATAGCGCTCGCCCATCGGACGCTCGTTGCGCTCGTTCTCGTAACGACGCTGGTCAAAATGCGGCAGCTCGGCCTCGACGCCATCGCGGATCTTGACGATCGTGAAGTCGGGCGTGGACTGCAGCACGGTACCGCTGATGAGGTCACCGATACGGCCGGAGAACTCCTCGTAGATCTGCTCGCGGGCGGAGTTGCGCACGATGGCGTTGATCTCGGCCTTGGCGTGCTGGGCGGCGATGCGGCTCGTGTTCTTGGGGGTGACGTCGATCTCCTCGAACTCGGTGAAGTTGCCCTCCTCGTCCATGGAATCGTCGATCGGCTCCAGACGGTAGACGTAGATCTTGCCGGTGGTGCGGTCGATGGTCACCTTGGCGCCCCACTCAAGATGCAGGATCTCGGCATAGCTCTTGGCGAGCGACTGCTCCAGGCGGTCGATCAGGTAGAGCTGGTCGATGTGCCTCTCCTGGCAAAGCTCCATCAGGGCGGACATCATGTCGGATGCTGCCATGTTAGTTTCCTTCCTTCGCGGGCTTGAAGTCATAGGTGGGCTTCAACTTGCACTTTTTAACATCAGAGAAATCGAGGGTGACGGACTCGCCGTCCTCGAGCTCGAGGGTCACGTTCGTCTCGGTCGCGGCGACAATCTTGCCGGAGTACTTGCGACGGCCCTCGGTGGCGGTGGAGGTGAGCTCGCAGTCCTCACCCACAAAGCGGGCAAAGTCGCGCGGGCGGCGCAGCGGGCGCGCCATACCCGGGCTCGACACCTCGAGCGTGTAGCTCGAAGAAATGGGGTCGAGCTCCTCGATCACGTCGCCGACCCACTTGGTATTGGCCGTGACGTCGTTGAGCGACAGGCTCTGACCCTCGGCACCCTCGATACGCACACGCACGCAGGGGGCCTTGGTGGCGCCCACGAGCTCAACGTCGACAATATCGACATCGTGCTGGGGAGCGACGGCCTCGAGCGCGTCGATGATCGCCTGCTCGGTCTTGGTCTTGACCATTGCGGCACCTCCATCCATACAAAAAAGAAGCGGGGCCGAAACCCCACTTCTTTCAATTACAACTTCATTTGCAAGCAAACTATACCAATACCTGCGAAAACGTGCAAGCGTCAAAGAAATTCGCAGGTCAGCGCGCCCACAGCTTCTCCACAAGAATAGGACAATTAGGCGAGGACTCCTGTGCGGCGCCCACCCAAAAGCCCCAAAACGGGCCATGCGTCCCAGCGCACCGGCCAAATCGGGCCCTATGGGCATTCCATCCTTGGTCGCACATCGGCCAGACTGGAGCTGAAAGGCATTCCGTAGCAAAAAAGCCCACCGCACGCATTGACCGCACAACCTTCCGGATCCTCTACGGCAAGGAGACACCATGGAACGCCTAGGCACCCTCAACGCGACCGCACTCGTCATCACTGCCTGCTCGTTCGCCCTGGCGGGCTGCAGCAACGTCGATGGTAAAACCGGACCATGCAAGCCGGATCTCGGCAGCACCAAAGCCATCGAGAAAACGACGCCTTCGGAGCGTTTCGACAAAATCGACGAAGATAGAGTCGACCCCCAGGGCCTAGGTCCCGACCCTCAAGAACAGTTCCCCATTGACCTTGAGGCAGACGAGAACGTCCATGTTGCCTGCGTGGGCAAGGACACGGATGGCTACGGCGACGCCGTGTTGGTCTTTGCGGTGACAAACAACGCCGATGCCGACATGATGTTTGGCGATGTTGATGCTTATGCCTACGTCAACGGTGTCGTCCGCGACGTGCGCATGCGCCAGCCTGTCGCCGCAGGCGAAGAAACGACCGCGATGCTCACCTTTGTAGGCACCTTCGACGATCCGGACTTTGACGTGAACAACGACCTCAACGACATCTACCTCAACATCTGGATGTTCGAAGAGCAGACGGGCAACGTCTACTTTAGGGACCTGGTGCACATTCCGTAGCGGGTGACGCTCGGCGCAAGCCAAGCGGGGCATACAACGCAAAACGAGGGACGACCCCATCGGATCGCCCCTCGTCTTTTATGCGTCAGTTATGCTCGCAGTGCTTACTTAACCACCAGGTTGACCAGCTTGCCGGGCACACAAATGGCCTTGACGACCGTCTTGCCCTCGGTCCACTTGGTGACAGCAGCCTCGGCGGCAGCCTGCATTTCCTCGTTGGAGGCATCGCGGGCCACGTCAATGCGGCCGCGGACCTTGCCGAGCACCTGGACGACGATCTGCACCGTGTCCTCGATGGACTCGGCCAGGTCGAACTCGGGCCAGGCGGCGGTGTAGGCGTTGCCCTCGCAGCCGAGCGCCTCGTGCCACAGCTCGTCGGCCCAGAACGGGCAGATGGGCGCCAGGACGCTCACGATGTCCTTGGCCACGCCGTAGCACAGGGCCTTGTCGCGGTCAGCGCCCTCGGTGGCGTTGAGGTAGGCGCTCGCCGCGTTGACGAGCTCCATGACGGCCGAGATCGCGGTGTTGAACTGGCCGCGATCGAAGTCCTCGGTGCACTTGGCGATGGTGCGGTGACGCTCGCGATAGAGCTTCATCGCAGCCTCGTCGAGCACGGACTTGTCGAAGGCCACGCTGGCGTCACCCGACTGGACGAGCTGCCACACGATACGCCAGGCGCGCTTGATAAAGCGGTTGGCGCCCTCGACGGCCTTGGGATCCCAGTCGAAGTCCTTCTCGGGCGGGGCGATAAACAGGATCGCCAGACGCATGGTGTCGGCGCCGTAGGGCTCGATAACCGAGCTCGGGGGCACAACGTTGCCCTTGGACTTGGACATGGTGTCGCCGTTCTCGTCCTTGACCATGCCCTGGCACAGCAGGTTGGTGAAGGGCTCGTCCACGCTCAGCAGACCCAGGTCGCGCAGCGCCTTGGTAAAGAAGCGGCTGTAGAGCAGGTGCAAAATGGCGTGCTCGATGCCACCAATGTAGTTATCGACGGGCATCCAACGGTCTGCCGCCTCGCGGGAGAAGGGCAGCTCGGTGTTGTGCGGGTCGGTATAGCGCAGGTAATACCAGCTGGAGCAGGTGAAGGTGTCCATGGTATCGGTCTCGCGCTTGGCCGGGCGACCGCAGACCGGGCAAGTGGTCTCGTAGAAGTCCTTGCACTCGGCGAGGGTCTCGCCAGCGCCCAGGTCCAGGTTCTCCGGCAGCGTCACCGGGAGCTGATCCTCGGGCACTGGCACGATGCCGCAGTGCTCGCAGTGGATGGCCGGGATGGGGTTGCCCCAATAGCGTTGACGGCTGATGAGCCAGTCGCGCAGGCGGAACTCGACCTTGCGACGGCCGCAGCCCATGGCCTCGAGGTCGGCCACGATGGCAGCCTCGCCCTCGGAGTGCTTACCGCCGCGCATGCCGGTGTACTTGCCGGACTGGACCAGCGTACCCTCGGCAGCGTGGGCGCAATCCCAGTCGACGGTCTCGGCATGGAAGGTATCGATGGTCTCGCCGCTGGCCTCGACGGCAGCGCGATCGTCATCGTCCAGGATAATCGGCACGATCGGCAGGTCGTACTTGCGGGCAAACTCAAAGTCGCGCTGGTCGCCACAGGGAACGGCCATGACGGCGCCGGTGCCGTAGTCGGCCACGACATAATCGGCAACCCACACGGGGGCCTTCTCGCCGTTGACGGGGTTCACCACGTAGCGGCCCGTAAAGGCGCCGTGCTTCTCGAGGGTGCCCTGGGCACGCTCGACGGCAGAGATATGCTTAGAGTCCTCGACGATCTTGGTGACGGCCTCCTCGTACTCCGTGCCCTCGACGAGCTCGTGCAGACGAGCGTACTCGGGAGCCAGGACAAAGAAGGAGACGCCAAAGAGGGTGTCGGCACGCGTGGTGAAGACGGTAATCTTGCCCTCGTCGCCCTCGATGGGCTCGCCATCCTGGTCGCACAGGGTAAAGTCGACCTCGGCGCCCTCGGAGCGGCCGATCCAGTTGGCCTGCATCTGCTTGACACGCTCGGGCCAGCCGGGGAGCTTCTCCAGGTCGTCGAGCAGCTCCTGGGAGTACTCGGTGATCTTGAAGTACCACTGCTCCAGGTCGCGCTTCTCGGGCTCGGTGCCGCAGCGCCAGCACTTGCCCTCGGTGACCTGCTCGTTGGCCAGAACGGTCTTGCAGTTAGGGCACCAGTTGACCGGGTTCTTCTTGCGGTAGACCAGGCCCTTTTCCCACAGCTTCTCAAAGATCCACTGACCCCAGCGGTAGTAGTCGGGGCTGCAGGTCTTGACCATGCGATCCAGATCGTAGGAGAAGCCCATGCGCTTCATCGTGGCGAGCGCCTGGTCCATGTTCTTATACGTCCAGGCGGCAGCCTGCGTATTGTGCTTGATGGCGGCGTTCTCGGCAGGCAGGCCAAAGGCGTCAAAGCCGATGGGGTGCAGCACGTCAAAGCCGCGCATGCGGGCCTGACGGGCCATGGCATCGCCGATGGTATAGTTGCGCGCGTGGCCCATGTGCAGGTCGCCCGACGGATACGGGAACATCTCGAGCACATACTTTTTGGGCTTGCTGTCGTCGGTGTCGACGGCAAAGAGGTTGGAGTCCTCCCAGGCCTTCATCCACTTGGACTCAATGGCCTGCGCGTCGTAGGCAGGGATCTCGTCCTTATGATCTGTGCAATCGCACATATCAGCTCCTTTAATCTTTGCTGGGGTCGGTCGGCTTAGCTTTATTCGCTACTGCGGACAGTCCTGCGCAAGACGAAGAGCACATTTAGTGCTCTTCTTTGCGTGCGGAACTTGTAGCGAACAAAGCTAAGCCGCCCGACCCTAAGGTTGACTCGACTGATAATAGCAAATACAACAAGCGAGATGCCTGCGACTTGCAGGCATCTCGCTTTATCTAAATAACGTGGTTGTGAATCAACCGCTAAATGTTACCCGCCCATGTATGGTCGGGTTTTCCAAGTGCCGCAGATTGCCGTGAAAGAGGAGCGACGCGTACTTTGGTACGCGAGCGACGGTTTGAACGGCAAGGTGCGGTGCTTGGGAAAGCCGTTTAGCGGTAGCTGACGCTCTGCTGAGAGTCCTTGACGACAACGTCGTGGGCGCCGCCTTCGACGATCGAGGTCGAGCTCACCAGGGTCAGGCGTGCCTTTTCCTGGAGCTCGGGGATCGAGAGGGCACCACAGTTGCACATCGTGGACTTGACCTTGTAGAGCGTGCCGCCCACGCCGTCCTTGAGGGAGCCGGCATAGGGAACGTAGGAGTCGACGCCCTCGACGAAGCTGAGCTTCGCGGCACCACCCAGGTCGTAGCGCTGCCAGTTGCGGGCACGCGCAGAACCCTCGCCCCAGTATTCCTTCATGTACTGACCGTTCACATTGACGCGCTCGGTCGGGCTCTCGTCGAAGCGGGCGAAGTAACGGCCTAGCATCATAAAGTCGGCACCCATGGCAAGGGCGAGCGTCATGTGGTAGTCGTAGACGATGCCACCGTCGGAGCACACGGGCACGTAGACACCAGTCTCCTCGTAGTACTCGTCACGGGCGCGGCAGACGTCGATCAGCGCGGTGGCCTGGCCACGGCCGATGCCCTTGGTCTCACGGGTGATGCAGATGGAACCGCCGCCGATACCGACCTTGATGAAGTCGGCACCGCAGTCGGCCAAGAAGCGGAAGCCCTCGGCGTCGACGACGTTACCGGCACCGACCTTGACGTCCTCGCCATAGTTGGCGCGGATCCACTCGATGGTGCGCTTCTGCCACTCGCTGAAGCCCTCGGAAGAGTCGATGCACAGGACATCGGCGCCGGCCTCGATGAGCAGCGGCACGCGCTCGGCATAGTCGCGGGTGTTGATACCGGCGCCGACCATGTAGCGCTTGTCGCTATCGAGCAGCTCGTTGGGGTTGGTCTTGTGGCTGTCGTAGTCCTTGCGGAAGACGATGCCCATGAGGTGATCGTTGTCGTCGACGATCGGCAGGGCGTTAAGCTTGTTGTCCCAGATGACGTCGTTGGCAACCTTGAGGCTGATGTTCTTGTCGCCCACGATGAGCTGCTCACGCGGGGTCATGAACTCGGAGACCTTCGTCTGGTGGTCATCGCGACTGGGGCGATAGTCACGGCTGGTGACGATGCCCAGGAGCTTACCCTTGGGAGTGCCGTCGTCAGTGACCGGCATGGTGGAATGACCGGTCTTCTCCTTGAGCTCGATGACCTGCTCCATGGTCATGTCGGGGGTCAGCGTGGAATCGGACTGAACGAAGCCGGCCTTGTGATCCTTGACGGCCTTGACCATAGCGGCCTCGGACTCGGCGCTCTGGGAACCGTAAATGAAGGACAGGCCACCCTCGGTAGCGAGCGCGACACCCATGTCGACGCCCGAGACGGACTGCATGATGGCGGAAACCATGGGGATGTTCAGGGTGATTGCCGGCTTCTCACCGCGCTTAAAGCGGGTCAGCGGCGTCTTGAGAGAGACGTTGTTGGGAATGCACTGCGAGGACGAGTAACCAGGGACCAGCAGATACTCCGAAAACGTGTGGGACTCACCGGGAAAGAACGTAGCCATGTTTCTCCTTTTTCCATGCGACCGGTCGGCTGCAGGCCTCGTAGGACCCAGCCCAACCTTGGGCGCCCAATACTGGGGAAGTATCTTAACGCACTTTGACTGCTACAATGCATGATTTAAGAAGAGCACACGAGGGTTTGACGCAGGCTTTGCGTTTGCCCAGCAAGCACTTTAGCGGGGAGACGTGGAGCACATGGAGTACAAGACGACGGCAAAGTTGGTCATTCAAGCGTGCGACAAGGAATTGCCAGGTGTCTTCGGCCACGGCTGCGTCTTGCTGCTGCAAGGTATCGCCCGCGAGCACTCGCTCAACCGGGCCGCCAAAAGCATGGGCATGGCGTATTCCAAGGCTTGGCGCATCGTAAACGAGGCCGAAGGCCAGCTGGGATGCAAACTCATCGAGCGCGACGGCGCCCGCGGATCCACCCTCACCCCCGCCGGCGAGCGAGCCATCGCGGTCTACGAGGAGCTGCAGGGCGAGATCAACAACGTCATCGCCACCAAAGCCAACGACCTCATCGCCAGCATCAAAAAGTAGCTAATTTGGGACGGGGCTTTTTTAGCTGCACAACCCCTTCTCCTAAGTTGCGGTGAAATAGGAACTGTTTATGCGGTTAAAGCCGTAAATCAATCCATATTTCACCGCAACTTATGAAGACGAGGATGATTTAGCTAGTTGCGGAAGGCATTATCTAGGGTGGCGGCCACGATCAAGGGGTCGTCCGTACCGGCGAAGAGGCGGATGGTGCTCCCCTGCTCGCCGCGTGGGGCCGAAAGGCGCGTCGTTGCGCCGCCGGCGGACGATGTGCGAAACTCCTCCGGCAAAGCAACGAACAGATCATCCGCACTACGCTCGATAAGGTCGAATTCAACTGCCGGGCCAAAGCCGTGCTCGAGAATTCCCGTTGCAACCGCATGGTCGGGATGCGAGCTCAGCCCGGGATAGCGCACGTTGCGCACCATCTCATTCGCAGCCAAGTACTCGGCCAGCGCACGGGCGTGGTCGAAATGCGCCTGCATGCGGGTATCGAGCGAGTCCAGCCCGCGCTCCAGCACGTCGGTCTCCTCGGTAGAAAGGTCGAGTGCCAAAGCACCGCAGCCTGCAAACAATACGTGCGCGCACTCGGCAGCAGTATCCACACGATGGCGCTTGAGCTGCGAGCGCGCCACCGAAGCGGCGACCAACTTGCGCGGAGCCTTACCAGCGCACACACGGTCGAGCGCCTCAAGTGACAGCACGGCACCCAAGCGCAACGGATCGCACCCAAAGACACCAGCCACGGTGTTATCCACCACGAGCAGCGCATGAGCCTCACGCGCTGCGCGGCCTAACGCACGGAGATCGGGAACGCGCAGACCAAACCCGCCGATAGAGTTCACAAACCACCACAGGTGCGGCCCCTCGGCATCAAACGAAGCATCAAAATCCTCGGACGCGGCAGTAAACGCCGCAACCGACGGCGGGTCCACAAGCACAACATCACAGCCTACAAAGCCGTGCGCAAACGCATCGGCAAAGTCATCCGCAAAGGCCACCAGGCGGTCACCGGGACGCACAATACCCAGCAGCGACAGAGCCGCCGGCACATGCGGGGCCGCAACAAGACGCGCCTCGCGCGCACTGGACCTCAAAGCCCAGGCCTCTTCTAGTTGCCGTACATCCACGCGGCACCGTCCCCTCATAAGCAAAAACCCACGATGCGGGTGTTCCCCGCATCGTGGGCAACGGCTGCAGTATAGCGCCGATATGCGACGACTCGCCTAAATGCTGAGCGTATGGTAGTTTACGTTCGCACCCGGGGCGTCAACGGACACACCATAGGCCTCGGGATAGATGCGTGTCGAAAACACGAGCGCGCCATCGTTCACAAACACCTCGACCGACGAGACATCGCCGACAATGCGCACGTTACGAACCTCGTCGATGGGCTCCCAGCGCACGGTACGACCGCAACCGGCAGAAGCGCGACCCTCATCGGTAAATCGCATCTCAAAGCGCGAGGGCAGCTCGCCCTCGGCGGGCACAAACGACAGCTTCAACTCGCCATCAACGGTTGCGGTGAACGCTCCGTCGACACCGTCGACAACAACGTCAAAGCAGGTATCGCCGGCAACCTCCAACGAGCCCTCCCCTACACGCACCGAGGCATAATGGTGCTCAATCTCGCGCGCCGGCTGCTGCAGTACCACGCCGCCGTCACCGGCCGTAAGCTCGCGCGGCACCGTCATGCAGTGCTGCCAGCCGCACACCACGGTCGGTGCGTTGCCATAGGTCGGCTCATCGGGCATGCCCATCCAGCCGATTAGAATATGGCGACCGTCCTCGGCCGTGAACTCCTGCGGCGCATAGAAGTCAAAACCGGCGTCCCACAGGCGGAACTCGCCCAGCTCATAAGCGTCCTTGCCACCCGTAATGTCGCCCGATACAGGCATGTAGCCAGCGGCATACACATTGCCGCGATCCCAACGACCGCCCTCAAGGCCCTGGGGCGAGAACGACAAAAATGCAGCGGTATCGCCATTCGCATCGAGCTCAATATAGCCAGGGCATTCCCACATAAAGCCAAAACGCTCGGGCGTAGACACACGGCTCTCGAGCTCCCAGCTCAGCATATCGGCCGAGCCATACACCAGGATCTCGCCCACATCGCGACCGGCGCCCTCGCCGTGCATGGCGCAAAATCGACTATCGACATGCGGACCATCCACGCGACGACGGGCGCCCAGCACCATGTGATAACGCCCATCCGCGTCACGCCACACCTTGGGATCGCGCACGTGGCAGGTCAAATTCTCGGGATAATCCTCGGACGCCAGCACCACGCGCTTTTGGCTGAACTCCCGACCGGCAAGGCCATCGACGCTCTCCACATAAACGGTATCGGCGCGGCGGCCGGTATTGACGTAGTCGTACGTGCCGTCCGCATCGGAAAGCTTCACGTTGCCTGTGTACAGCACGCGAATGCGACCGTCCTCGGCAAGCGCGGAGCCCGAATACACACCGTGGCAATCGAACGGCTCGTCGGGCAGTAGCGGAGCGCCAACGTAGTCCCACGTCATAAGGTCGCGACTCGTCGCATGACCCCAGACCTTAACGCCGCCCTCGACATCAAACGGCGCATACTGAAAATAGGCATGAAACACGCCGCCCGCCTGGCAAAGACCGTTGGGGTCGTTGAGCCAGCCCGCCGGCGGCATAATATGGAAGCGCTGGCCATACGCGCCATGACCGCACTCAGAGGCGGCGGCGTCAACAGCGGCAACCAGCTTTGCAAGGTCCCGGCCAAGTGCATTAGACATATCAAAGTCCTAACGGATCGAAAGTTACAAGGCGCCACAGATCGGCGCCAGATGCGGGAAACACCCGCGAGCATACAGCCCGCGGGCATTCCCTCAATCAAAAGCTCTTAGGCCTGCTCGGAAGCCTTGGGCTCGTCCTTGTACAGGACAAACGAGACGCCAAAGGAAACCAGCGCGGCGACCGCAAACATGATCGTGTACTGCACGGGTTGGGCCAGGCACAGCAGGATACCGAAGATACCGGTAACGCCCGTGCCGGAAGCAGCAAGCGAGGTGAGTGCGCAGACCAGGGCACCGCAACCGCCGCCGATGCAGCCGGCGATGAAGGGCTTAAAGAAACGCAGGTTCACGCCGAAGATGGCAGGCTCGGTAATGCCCATAAAGGCGGACAGAGCCGAAGGAAGCGCCAGGCCCTTAATCTTGGCATCGCGGGTCTTAAAGGCAACGGCGAGCGCAGCGCCACCCTGGGCGATGTTGGCGGCACTGGCGATGGGCAGCCAATAGGTCACGCCGTACTGAGCGAGCTGGCCCAGGTCGATGGCGGTGTACATCTGGTGGATACCGGTAACGACCGTGGGGGCATAGAACAGGCCGACGATAAAGGAACCGATGCCGAAGGGCAGGGTCAGCAGGGCCTGGATCAGACCGAGGATGGCGTTCTCGGCCCACACGAAGATGGGGCCGACGGCAACGAGCGTCACGAGCACGGTCACGAACACCGAGACGAGCGGGGTCACAAAGAGGTCGAACATCTCGGGAACGACCTTGTGCAGACGCTTCTCGAGGAAGGCCAGAATGGCGCAGGCGATAACGATGGGGATCACATGGCCCTGATAGCCGACCCACTCAAAGCTGTACACGCCGGGAATGACGGTGACCATAGTCTGCACGCCCTCGGAGGCAACCGTGTAGGCGCTCTGCAGCGAGGAGTTGATGAACGCACCGCCGACGACGGCGCCCAGATACGGGTTGGCGCCAAAGGCCTTAGCCGCGGAGTAGCCGATCAGGATCTGCAGAATGCCGAAGGACGTGCCCGAGACCAGGTCGGCGATCTTATAGATAAAGTTATTGGTGTCGAGCGCGATAAAGCCGTTGGAGGCCATAAAGTTGAGGGCGCTCATAATGCCCAGCAGCAGGCCCGAAGCCACGATGGCGGGGATGATGGGGACAAAGACGTCGCCGAGCACCTTAATGGCACGCATAAAGATGTTCTGCTGCTGCGCCGCGGCCTCCTTGACCTCGGCCTTGGTGGCAGCCTCGACGCCACTGAGCGCGATGAACTCCTCGTAGACCTTGTTGACGGTGCCGGTGCCAAAAATAATCTGCAGCTGGCCCTGGGCCTCAAAGACGCCCTTAGCGCCGTCGATATTCTCGAGGGCCTCATTGTCAACCTTGGCGTTATCGGCAATCACCAGGCGCAGACGCGTGGCGCAGTGTGCGGCCGAAACAACGTTGTCGGCGCCACCGATGTTGTCGAGCACCTCTTGGGCTGATTTGCGGTAGTCCATGACTTCCCTTTCCTCCAACGGGCGCATGTGCACCCGGCCATCTTTGACACTTAAACTGTAATCGTTTTCAGTTTCATATGTCTGTAATCGTTTTCATAGTAGGGTGAACGGTAGGAAAAAGCCGGCGAAAGGTAGTTTTAAGGCAAAAACAGGCGACTCAGAGGCAGACAGACGTGCCCAAAACCTAGACATTCATAAGCTGATGGCCGAGCTTGAGCGTCTTGAGACCGCTCTCCCCCTCCACGCCATCGAGCGTGTTGAGCAACATATTGGTCGCCTCGACGCCACTGGTCAGGTAACCATAATGCACGGTGGGAATGCCGCCCGTCAGCGCGCGCAAAAACGCGTTGTCGCCAAAACCGCTCACGCAGTGTATGCCCTCGCCCATGCCGCGAACCTCATCGATGGCACGCAGCGCACCCGCCGCCATGGTGTCGGTCGCGCAGGCGATAAACGAAACATCGGGAGCGACGGAAAGCAGTTCACGCGCCGCACCATAGCCCGAGTCGAGCGTAAAGGACCCCTGGCGAATCAGGCTCGGATCAAGCGCCATGCCCGCGGCGCGCAGGCCGGCCTCAAAACCGCGACGGCGGTCATAACCAGCCGCGCGGTCCTCCTCGGTAACTCCAATGTAGGCAATCTTGCCGTCCACGCGACCCGCAAGCGCATGGCCCAGCTCAAAGGCGGCCTCGTAATCGTCGTGATAGACGCACGCCGCACCCTCGACATTCTGGCCAATCAGCACAATGGGCACGCGGCACGACTCAATCGCCCGACGATGCTCGTCGGTGATCATGGTTGCCACCAGCACAATGCCATCAACTGGGTGGTTTTGGAACAAATCGAGGTATTCGAGCTCGCGATCGGCCGCGTTGTCGGTGTTTGCAAGCAGCATCTGGTAGCCACGGTGACCGAGCACCTGGCCAATGCCGGCGGTAATGCGGCTCACGGATTCCGAGTTGATCTTGGGCACGATGACGCCGATGAGCTTGGTGGAACCGGTGCGCAGCGCGCGAGCCTGGCTGGACCGCACGTATCCGGTCAGCTCAATCGCCTGCTTAATGCGCTCGGCCTTGTCCGCCGATATGTAGCCACCGTTGAGGTAGCGCGAGACGGCAGCGCTCGAAACGCCGGCCAGCTCGGCCACATCCTTCATCTTAACCACGAGCACCCCTGTCTTTGAAATCGCTTTCACCATGATACCCGTGAGGAGCGACATGCGCATCGCAAGACAGGACGTCACGGTCAATTTAGCTGTCGTATCACGGGCATCGCAGGGCTTCAACTAGAAGCTTCGAAATATAAGTGCCGAATCAGTCAAACTGCCGATTCGGCACCCCGTTACATTTGCACACAGTGGCATGCAAAATCCAACTCGGGAACAGCTTACTCACTTTGGAAAGACGCATCGCTGTCCGCTGCCAATTCCGAAGGAAGAATTGCAGGCAGCGTCAAAGCCCCCATGGGCGAAAGTCCAGTAACGACCATCAGATAGCTCTTAGCGTGACCATACGCCATGGAAATCGCATTAGAGAGAAGATAACGGCGCGCTTCATCGTCTGAAATGTCGAACGGCATTTTTGTTGACACCGAAATAGCAACCGTCACATCAGCGCGCATTTTTTCCTTTGCATCGTCTCTATCAATCAGACTGCCACACACATACAGCTTTAAGTCTGCACGCTCGCCCGCCTTGTTCCTCAATAGATGGACGTCCTGATAGCTAACGTCAACTTTTAAATCCATATTCCGGGAGGGCTCATTCTCAATATGAAAAGTTGAGTCAACAACAAACAAATGAACAACCTGAATAGGCGCAATAAAATCCTTGCTCATGCAGCCAAACCTCCCGGAATCATCTCAAAGTTCAATCGTTTCGTAGAGCAGTCGCTATTAAATGAAGACCATTGTTCTCGAACAGAATTATTAGACGAAGAAAACGGTGCTTCATTCGAATAACTGGAAATGACCTGAGGAATGATTTTGATACCCAACGCAAGCTCAAACTTAGCGATTGTTTTCAGCGTCATGTTGGGCTGAGAATTCAACAATTTCGAAAGCGACTGAAGACTCACGCCCATACGCTTTGCCAGCTCGCTTTTACTCAAGCCCGAGCGCTGCATCTCGCGATGAACAATAAACTCAATATCTAGTGCGTGCTCAAAGGCACGGGTTTCGCTCGTTTCCGTTTCCGCGTAAAAGTCTGATAAATCGACCTTAACCATTACAAGTCTCCATTTCGTAAGCGGGCAAAAAAGCCGACGCTATGACTCCAAAAGCTGCTTTGCTATCGGGGCCAACAGTTTTGCGCGTTTAATTTCTTTGGAAATATTTCCCGAGCCTTGATGGCCCTTAAACCAAAAAAGCAAAACAATCTTGTCCACGCCTTGGCAAATCGCGTAGACCATTTCTCGATTAACCCCATCAAAACCCTTGAGTTCGTATAGCCCAATCTTAGGCTCGATACATCGAAGCTTTGACGTTCCAGTGACATCCTTAAGCCCGTAATCATAGATTTTTGAAATCTGATTGATCATTTTACGGGCGGTAAACTTCGTTTTAGGATCCGACATCATCTTCTGAAACTGAGAGTTCTCAGGGGAGGTGGTTAGTTCCCAAAAAGGTCGTCCCTCGGGATCAACATATTCGACAAGCTCATAGTCACTAGCCAAAGGCCACCCCCTCCGCTTCAGATGAAACCAAATATGATTAACTTATAAGTTAAGTTAACTCAAATTCAAATACAGGGCAAGCCCCAAGCCGAGTTCAAGCAATCTGCATTATTGACTCAGAGAATTGTGGGAAAGAGGCGGTAGAAACTACATTGGCAAATATGCCCCTCAGCGAAGTGCCCGAACTTTTATGGTGGCCAACAACATACCTAGAAGACTAAGGCAAGGCACGCAACCACCCAGTCACCGTGGCCGGTCTTAGGGAGCGCGGCGGTTTGCGTTGTTGCGGGCTAGGTCTTCTTGGTAGTCTTGGTCGCAGGCGTCTTGGAGGACGCGGGCGCAGGCTTGGCGTCCGACTTGGGCGACGAATCAGGCGTGGGGGCGGGTTTTCGCTGGACTTGGTCTCATCACCGGGCTTTTCTTCGCTACCGGGCTTTGTATCCCCCGCGGGATTGCCACCGGTGGGCTCATCGGTATCGGGCTGGGTCTTCCCCGCCGGCGGCTGGGCGCCTGTGGGTTCAATTACCACATGCTGAGCTACGGCCCCGCTGGCATCCATAACACAGGCGGTACCAAAGGCCCCGCCCATCGGCGTCACAAACTGCGCCGACGTAAGTGAGCCACTCTCGCAGGCAGCATCGGCTATGGCGCCGGTCGCGTCCACCCAGGAGGCGTCCACGGCAAACTGGCCATCGGAGGCGTACAGGCCAAAGAAGCAGCAGTCCTCACCCGATCCGCTGCTAGCAGCAGCAACGTGCGAGCCCATAGGTTGACTGCGTCAATACCGCTAGATTCGGCCTAGTATCCTATCGGGCCCCAAAAGGTCAATCCAGTTAAAGACGGCAGGCAGCCCGAAACAACATCTTTCATGAATCTCCAGTCCCATCAAGCCCGATCGAACTTGACCGTCAAACCAGATACGGCCCAATCACATCGAATATCTCGCCCACCTTGGTTGCAGGGTTTTGCGCGGATGGTTTAACGTTACCCAGCCCCCTATGGTATGTGACGAGGCGTCCAGCACGCTGCAACGCCTCGCCTCGTTTGCCGTCCACCACCTCGAACAGCCCTGCCAAATTCTTGCGGTACTCAATGCCCAGGTCTTTAGACATGGCTTGAGCGAGGCCACGCTGGCACTCTGCGGCCGACATGGGAGCAGTCGTATATCGAAGGTGCAGAAGGGGCCACAGCTCAAAGCAGGGGTTCGACCACAGCGCATGAAACGTCCTCAATCCATCGGTGAGCTCGGCGCATTTGCTCTCCATCGCATCGAAATCGGATGCAGGGAAATCATCCTTATCAAATACAAGCCACACATGGTCAAACGTCTCAGGAGCATAGCGACAGTGTTCGACAGCGAAGTCAAGTAGGTCGAGAGTATGTTTGCCAGTCCCCTTAACGACTACGGCAACCTTCCGCTCATTTGCTGCGCCTAACGCGGCGCGCACGCCCTCAAAGTATCGAGGCTCAGTCTCCTTGCCCTCGGTCACCACGAGATGGCGCGTCATCTGTACCATGCGAGAGCGTCCCTCGCGCTTGCCGCTGCGCCAGTCCCTCGACTTTTTCGCGGCCATATTAATCCCACTCCTCAATGCGCGTGAGATACGGGTCGGCACCATAGCGGCCAGACAGGTACTGCTTGTCGAATGCCGCGTTCTTGCTGACCAGGTTACCATTTGCCTCGTGGATGTCGGCGAGCGACCATAGCTGGCTCGCCTCCCACTCGCCGCGTGCAGCAAACCATATCTCGTCGCGGCGAAAAACATCGTTTCGCATAGTGGACACGTCCTGAGACGAGAAGATGAGCTGCGCGCCGCTCTTGTTGACTTCGGGATCTTTGAACAGCAGAATCACGTAGCGCAGGAGCTTCGGATGCAACTTGGCGTCGAGCTCGTCGACAACGACGGTACCGCCGCGTTCGAGCGCCGCCAGCAGAAACGACGCCAACCCCATGAGCTTCTGAGTACCGGCCGACTCCTCGGACAGGCGCAGATCATAGCCCTTGCCGTCCACCTCATGCTTTACGAAGACGCGCTGGCCGCGCCATTCCGGAGCTTTCTCAACCCTAAAGCCATCGATACGTACGTCAACGGCACGCAGAAAACGCGTGATCTCGAGTGAGTCATCCTCGTCGAGCAACTGTTCGAGCATCTGCTCCAGATAGGAGCTGTTGTAGTTCAGGAACACCCCATCAAGAAACCAACTGGCGGCCTCTTTGATCACCGGCGCGTCAAAGTTGATGCAGAGAAACGACAGGTATGGCAGGCTCGGGTTGAATCTCGCAGCCGTCACGAGCTTACGCAACGTGGGACCAAGCTCAACCCCTGTCCCCTCGCGCTCGAACAGCATCGCCGTGCGTGACGCCCCCAATTTGCGCCGCCACAATCCTTCGGACACGATCTCGTCCGCATGCACGGACAGGGCATAGCGGTACTCATGCTCACCCGCGCGATAGTAGAGCTCGAACTCGGTGGGCTTAGCAGCCGACACGTCATCGAACTCGAACGCAGAGCAACGGGGTATCGAAGATCGGTTACCTTCTGGCGCATCAGTGCTGGCAGACAACAATCTGATCGGCCTTGCCACCGCCGAACGAATATAGTCAAGAGCCTCGAGCAGGTTAGACTTGCCGCCAGCGTTAGGCCCGTAAACCGCAGCTACCGGAAGGAAACTCTGCCCGTCAGGACACTCTATGAGGGAGCGCTCGAACTCCCTCATCGATGTTGCCTGCATGGAAAGCACAGTTTCGTCGCGATAGGATCTATAGTTCCTGAAGGTAAACTGGCAAAGCATCGTCCTCAAAATTCCTTTCATTGTTTTGAAAAGATATTTCAGAGTTTTTATTTGATTATAGACCTTAAATAGCATCAATCAAGTGTTTGCAGTATGTGGAGCAAAGGGTACAAGGCCAAAACTCGGAAGTATGCGGCAAATCCCTAGCATGCCGAGCACTCCGGAATGCCGCAATGCTTCTGCCTGCGGATCCTTTATGCGGAAAAGCCGTTGTGCTCGGGGGTTCCAGAATTTGCCGCATACTTCCGGCAGGCGTTTGCGGCTGCGGACACGCTAATCCATGCCCGCAGCCGCAATGGCGTCAAGCCCCTATCCTCTCGGCGGGAAGGGATCGTGCCCATGGGAATCCTTTGCGCGGATTCTGCCATCGGGACGATGGGTGATTAGCTCAGAGTGCTGATTAGAACTAATTTGACGACCGCGCTTTATAGCTTCGCCCTGGGTCGTCGTAACAAAGGAAGCGCGACGCGCTCCCTCGCCCTTAACCTGCCATTTGCCATCCGCCCGCTTCGTAACGTGCTGGTTTCTACCTTTCATACTCACCTCACCTTCACGACCGATTGCTTAACGCGCTCACAGCATGAGGCTTGCAGCAAGTTCACTCGTGCCGCTTTGCTTAAAGCATAACTACTGGCGCGGACATAAATCGGACCTGGAAGGTACGGTGTGGGATCTCGAAGAAGCGCAAAACAGCCGCAAGCTGAAGCTACCGTATCGCGCATGGTCAAATAAGTGCGGAACATAACGCCAGGACAAATACGCCTCATCCACCTCAGCTCCCCCCTCCCCGACTCAACCTGTTGATGCCCACTTAAAAATAGTCCGAATGGTCATCGAGAATTAAGCACGGTGAGCATTAAGAATTGAGTAGTTTAACCAGAAGAGCCGCGCCCCAGAAGCCCCCCGGGGGGGCGATGCGCTTTATGCTAAAAGGCCGACGCTCTCGGAGGTTCCAGAGGCCGCCGCACATTATCGACAGGTGAACTCGGAAGTGCGGTAAAAAATGGGACCTGTCGACTAGGCCCCAGGTTTGGACTCTTGCGGCCTGCGATTTTGTTGGCAAAAATCGGAGTGTGCGCGGCAAGTTTCGATTTTCCCCGCACTTCCGAAATTCGCGATAAAAGCCCACTGCCCAGAAGCGGATACGGACAAATGCCCTCGGTAAACAGCCCCTTAAACACGAAAACCGCCTTTCGGCGGTTACCACGGACCAAGCCGGACATACCGTCGCAAGGCCTCATCACAAGGCTTACTTTAAGGGAAAGCTCGGGGTCCATCAATCCTATGCCGCTAATCCTCCAAATCAACCTTTGGACTCATTCTTTGGGTAGCAGGCAGATTTTAGCCATTAATGGGAACCATGTTGATATCAAGACAATAAAAGGAGCGCTGCAGCAAATCGAATAGACAGGAGAGACATGCAAGCATTCGAAAAAATAAAGACCACCGATGATTTAGGTGAACACGGAGGCGGCATATGGAAGAAATGGCCCTGGAAGGACTCCGATCATTTTGAATTAATGTCCGATCTCATCCTTAAGGCTAAATACAGCATTCAAGATTTCAATTCCACTATCGGCGGGGGCTTCTTGCCCAACCCAAAGGACACCGTTTATCTTGTGGCACTTGCTACATGGATAAAAGATGCGTTCTGGCAAATTAAAGAGAACTGTCTGAGAAAAGAGATCAAAAACGATTTTGAGTTCTCTAAACAAAGCGAACTCGACGACGCGAGCAAGTATCTCCAAGTTGTTCGTTCGGTAGTTATTGCCCACCCCCTCAATTCAATTAGACATCAGGATTATGGTTTTGGACCAGAAGGGAGAATCTGCATTGATATAAGAGGGAAAAGCCTACTTGATTCCTTTCCTAAGGCAGTTATTTATCGCATCACACCAAAAGGATTTTCAAGAATCAGCTGCGTGGGCGATAATGACATCGCATTGATGACATGTCGCAATATCCGCAGCGCCACAGAACAAAAAGGCAAGCTGCACTTTGAAAGATGCTGCCTCGACATGCGAGACATACGCAATTCTGCCGAGCTTTACATTGACGCTTTATACGAACTGGACCGCCACCTTGGTCGCATCAGGAGGAAGGATTTTATTAAATAGCCCCAGTTCATTAGCTTAAAATCCGATCGTTCGACCACTTCATCCGAGAAGAAACAACCATCACGGACAAAGACGCGCATGATACGACCTGTACTAACAATGAGCGAAGTCAACATGCGGCAGCGCAGCAGGACCGGACGTTAGCAAGAAAACGGTAGTAAAAAAGCACCGGGACCAGTGTCGGGCCCGGTGCCAAAGCGCAATATCGGCGGCATTGATTCGCGATATTCAGCGGTGCTCAAGCAGTAAATACTCAAAGCGCTTCGACTCCCTCGAAGTATTAACTGTCCAAAATTTAATAGAATATGCAACCAATTCGAGAATGGTTCAAAAAGCAAGCCAACACAACCGTCACATGCCGCCAGCAAGTCGCCCGCCAATCACCCATAGGCGAGCTCTACTAACGCTGGCATAACTCCTCCGCAAGAAACAGCCTTACCATAGCTCGCGTACTTGGCTAAAAGCGCATTGCAATAATCCGGTTCAACCTGTTTGCAAAAGCTCAAGTGGCCTAAAACGCGATGGGCGTAATTACGATCGCACTCGCGCATAAGCACCTGGTATAACGAGCACTTTAGCTCTGCTTTTCTTTGGGGCCCCAGTCGAAGGACGCCATTGCAGTCAAGATAGATGCCCGTGATTTTACGAAGGTGCCCTCGCCCAAAACAACGAGTTTTGTCCTTATTCAGATCAAAACCCTTTTGCTTTAGGCGGTCATCGACAATGGCTGAAATCTCCGCGGAGTCTATCCATTCAGTTGATGAAATGCAGATGTCGTCAGAGTATCGCGAGTAGACGAATCTATCGCCTAGTCTAGCTGCAATCTCATGGTCAAACGAAGCCATTATGCGATTGGCGATAAAAGGCGAGCACGGAGAGCCCGTTGCAAGAGAGCCCCGATAGCAAGATAGAGTTACAAGAAGATCGACATCGTCTGCAGTAAGACGCGAGCGAGATTCAGTGTTCGTCGACCGATACGTTCCCCCTGAAAACAAATTCCTAACCATTTGCTGAGTGCAGGACTCAAAGAAATGACGAATATCAAGCAGAAGAAAATGACTACTCTTAGCATGGAGCCCGGCATTACGGCAGACACTTGAGCCCTTTTCGTAGGCTGTAGCGTAAGGAAGATCTATATCAAACTCCGTATTTATATAATCCGAAATCCAACATTGGACGAGCTTCAAATCTGGCCGAGGCGCAACAATCTTTCTCCCACCGGCAGAAAAACAGTGATACCTATCTGTCGTTGAGCTTACAAGGCCCAATAGCTGACGATTTGTCATTCCAAGGTCGAAGCAAATTCTATCCGCAATAGACACCGGCAACGCCTCCATACCCCATTGATCTCTTACGAAGGATTACCCGCGCCCTCATATTTAAGAAATCTCGGTCTTCGTATCTCTTAAACATGAAATAGGAATCAAGGTGTATCGTGCTTTTAATCAGATAATCCGGACCCCTATTGCATCTCACTTTAGAAACAAGACCGGTAGCTCTCATCATGCAGCAAACATCCGACCAAGATATCGGAACGCCGGCATTTTTCATGTCTGCATTTAAAATGGGCGAGAATATTTTGAGCTTACTAGCACGGAAGCCTTTGGCCGCACAGTATATCGTTCGTAAATCGGTCTCCGACATGGGGCCCAATAATTGAAGCAAATCAAGTAACTCATGGACGAGCGAGCCCACGTTAATCTTGGACTCGTCTAGATTGATCATCTTTCTAGCGGCCTTTTGGCTAGCCTTGCCCCGCTTAGTAGCATTAACACCAATAAGGGGTCTTAGTTCAGAAACAAAGCGGCACAAGTCAGGCGAAGACATTGGGTTATTTAAGTCTAAGTAAAAGACTTTGTTAAGCGAGGAGTCGCCCGTGGCTATTTCTTCCACTGGCCCATCAATCAAGAAGCTCCGAGAGCCCTTATATTGCTTTCCAACAGCAACAGAGGTAATCCAAGCAGCATGAGGCAAAGCGGAGAAAGCGCCCAACTCGCAAAAAGATCCACAGCTCTCTGCAAAAATCAATATCCAGTCAGATATGTCGGCAAGCATGGCCTCTTGCTGAAGTAAATTAAGTCTCGAACCGTCCATTTCCTCCGCTACGTCTTCGGCGGTAAGACAAAAAACGTTTTTTAAAGCCTCGGTGTGATTGTTGGACACATAAGCTCTAAAGAATCGTCGAGAGGAATGCAGACTCTGATCACCGCCGCAGGGAAAGATAAACAAGGGCAGTTTATTAACGTCACGATAAACCCTCAGATGATTTCTCAGGATATTCAAATCAGTTTTACTGATACAGTCGCAGAGCATTGCACCTCGATTCCAATAAGGACAAGGCCGCACAGTCCGTGCATATGGTCATTCCGTAGGCGCGGATTCGGGTCCGTGGCTATGGAATGACCATATGCACGGACCCAAATTGGTGAAAACGTCTCAGTCCATCTTTAACAGAGGACTCGCTCCAGTCGGGGCAATCAATGACTAGCTGCGACCTTGTCGCAAGTAACTTTACCATCAATTTGTGTCTTAGGCTGGATATTGGCCGTCTTTAAATCCCACGGCAGGCATATGCGCTCGCTCTTGGCTATATTTGTCGTCACCACAAATAACGACAGTCCTAAACCAAGCCCGAATCAAACATCAGCAGAGCCGCAACGTTGCGCCAAGTTCCACCATCAAGTGAACATCACATTTATGCGCCCTGTCTACAAAAGCAATACCAATATTTGTAAAAATCGGAGTTAAATTCCCTAGCCAACAACCGTCCAATCACTACCGGCAGTACTCGAAATCTTTGAGGAATCACCGTTGCACACGATGGTCGCCGAAGCGCCGGGCACATACTTGAGCTCAAGAACGGAAACGCCTTGTTCCTTAAGCTTCAAGGTCATCTCGGTTATCTGGGTTTTACTCGCATCATTTTTGCTAACCAGCTTGACGCCTTTGGCATCATTTTCAAGCAGGCAGGATACTACCGTTTTGTAATCGGACCAATAACAGTACTCTCCAGAAAGCCATCCAAGCTCGATGGCACATATCGAACCGGTCACAGAAACCGTCATTGGACGCAAACCGTAGCGCTGCCTTTCCTCAAATTACAGAACATCGCAAAAAACGCGGTTAGCATTAAGTAATCTCGTTCCACAATAGTCCCCGTAAAATGGCGCAAAGTGATTGCGGATAGCCCGCGACAACATCCAGTTGTCGCAAAAACGTCAAAGGGCCGTTGCCGGAAAACCGAACAACGACCCTTCTTTGTCATCGCCTCACGTAGAGTCCACGACGGCTATATCACTGAGAACATCTTACAGCGACGCTTATCGACCCAGCTGGGCGATAATCAAACCAGATCAAAGAACGTAATTCGTACTTTAAGCTAGCTGATAGGGACTTCAATTCTAGATCGTGCTATACAAACGCCGTTCCTAACCGCATAGCACTCGACATAATGTGGGCCAACAAAATCAGTCCTCTCGTCATGGAAGCCATCTTTATTGCCACGTTGAATTTCGCCTCGGATGCAGTTTCTCTGAAATGCCGCTTCACCGCGGTTGCGAACTTTCCAGTAAAAAGCGCAATCCCTAAAAGAAGCAGCATTGACAACAAAGAAATGAAGCGAGCGCTTTCGTAGTAAAGGACAATGTCCAGCCAACATATCCCTAAGTAATGAGGGCCTAAATCCATGCTGTATAACTTGGCAATCGATTTCCATCGAACGACGAATATCAACCTTAAATTGATCCTCGACAAATCGCTCATCAATGGCCACTCCATACTTGGAAGCAAATTGGGCTTCTTCACTATCGGAAGATCCATCGACAACAGCTTCGGAAAACGGCTTTCCAAATAAATCAATGAGAACTTGCTCTTTTTCATCAGAGCTAGTGGCATCGATTAGTTTTCCATGAGCTTTCTTGGCTTTTGGTACAAACGCCCCATTGTCATCATTCGTAACCTGTTGGTTGCTGCCCAGAGCATGCCAAAAAGATTGTTCGCGATCTTGCTCGGACAAATATTTAAAGAGGTCGGACAAGAGGTCATACGGGTCGCTGGAACGGTCTTTCTGGTTATAAAAACTATTAACAAGAGTATCGATGAGCAGGCCCTTAAAATGAAATCCAAGAGTATTTTTCCAAACCCTTAGAGCATTGCAGAGCCTTTTGCCATCTCCATCGGTCCTTTCAAATAGAACAGAACAGGCATCTTGCTCAGGAATAGGATCCGTCTTTTTCCAAGATCCTCCATCATTCGAATCGGGAAATTTAAACGAACCGTCATCCTGCTCAAAAGCAGGAACCAAATCAATCGAATAAAACCTGTCTGTGAAATTAATCACTACAGCCTGTCCGTCACCTTTTATGTCAGTCTTGGGGTAACGGCTTTTAATGGTTTTTTTGACTTCTTGGAGAAGCGCTGATTGCCCATTAGAGTCATAGGCATTGAATCTCGTATAGACTTCCTGTGGCAGTACAAACAAAAGGTCGAGATCGCTAGTTTCCGAAACAGCGGTTTGCCGACCAACTGATCCAACCACAAGACAATGGTCATCGACAGAATCCGAATCGTAGTATTTTTTGTTCAATAATTTCGTCAATGACTCAATCGACGATTGATACTCACTCAATGAATCCAACGAAATTGAATCGAAGAAGTTCTCAAAAGAACGTTTTTCGTCCATGTTGCTCCCTTCAGTTATCTAACCAAATCCCTCAATCCGACAGGGAGTATTTGTTCTATCTCCATCGGAGAAAACCCACAGTCGCCCGCCTTAATGCTTTCACGGGCCTTTGAATAAGCTTTGGGATTTGTCATAGGGCTTTTTGTGTAAATTGAAGAAACTTCCTTTTGAAGAGAATCACGACGAGACCTGATTTCCGCCAAATCAAATGAGCGGCTGTCGGCAAGAAGTGATAGATACCCCTGAAGAATCACCCAAATTGCATCTGCGGTAGCGCCATGACAATTCGCCCTCTCGCTCAAGTTTGCCCCTTTAAGATAAAATGTTATTGCTAGACTGATCACAGATAGGCCGGCGGCAACCAGCGCCGCAATTTTCATTCCAGATAGCCAGATACTTACAAAGCCACAAGCGGAAACCGATGTCAAAACAGTCTGCATTACGGATAAGCGGTTGTTGAGTCCGTTGGCGTTGTCCGCCGCAACGAGCTGCGTCTTATACGTATATAAAAGATTTGCATAAGCCTCAGCTACTTGCAGTAAGAGCCTGCGCCTTTCTTCAAACTCTTCAGTGGTTGTTTCCATCGCTATCCTCCAAACAGTCAGTTTTTTCTAAAAGGATAGGACGCCGCGAGGACAAAAAATATCGCAAAATATGGCAGGCATTAACCCCGAGATTCGAGTACCAGAAGTGAGCCATATGCATAGCCCCATTGATAGCGAAAGCTACGTCATGCCCATCCTTGGCAGGACCAAGATTGATATCTGGGAGTGTTATGCGAGACATGTTCTGCAATTTATCGATAGCGACAAATACGGCAATTTGGCTTACAGCGACAAACCGGATCTGATCGATCGGGAACAGTCCCTGGGCATAGAGGTAACAGCTTCCCAATCACAAGACAGCAGAAAGGCAGAATCCCTCTATTCCAAACTCCTATACGAGAATGATTCTTCTCAGGAAAAACGTCGAGTCGAACTTATTGAGCAATGTGGAGCGCATTTCGAAAAAGAAGTCCTGTATGGCCCAAATGGTTCTGATTCGTTCGAGCCGGTTATTGAGGCTCTTCGCAAAAAGCTGGACAGACTCGACTCTGGTGACTACGAAACCGTTAGGAGAAACGAGTTGTTTGTCAGGTCCAATATTCTTGCTGACGAGGAAATGCTTCGCGAAGCGCTCTCCAACATGAAAAAAGAGTCCAGTGATCACTCATGCCACTTCGCATCTGTTATCGTCTCGGTCCCTGGATACAATTACGTTTTCGACCTCGATGCATCGACATGCGTATCTCTTGAATTCGAATATGAAGACCAGCATCGTATTGCTCGTGAAGCAAACAAGGAAGTGAACATCGCACAGTCAAGCTGAGGCGTGCCACTATAACCAATCTACTAGCAGACCATTTCGTAGCGGGTCGGAATATAGCACCCGAAGCTCTTTGCTGCGCAAGCGTTAACGTCCTAATGAGCCAGCACACCCAAGCGGCGCAGGTCCACGTCAATCCGGCACGAAGGTTCTGAGAATATCCCTTATCTTGGCAATGAGAAACCGGGGCGCACAAGGCGGCCCGGGGCACCTCCACCCAAGAAAGGATCCGCTATGCTCAAAGACGGCATCGCATACCTACTCAAGTTCGCACCCAAGGAAGCCTACATAGACAACTTGATTACCGGTCGTCTCTACATGAACGCGGCCGGCTACTACCATGGCCTGCCTGGCGAGCAGGGCGATCCGCTCGAGGCGTCCATGGCTCCTGGGGTGTGTCTCTACGGATATACTTGCCTCCCCATCTACTGCATGTACACGGTCCGCGAGAACGATTTCGTCGACAACGCCGTGAAAATCCCGATACGCATGATCCAGGAGTTCGGGTGCGCAGACGGGTGGATCGGCATCGTGCAGTACGACTGCTTCGCGCGCCTTGCCGACAGACAAACCTCCGACGACGGAAGCATCTACGCCCACGGTCCCATCTCCTACGGCGTCCCCGGGCCAAAACTGATCCGCGAGATCTTTGAGGGCATCCCGCACAATCTCGTTATCAAAACGCCCAAATACGCATATCAGAAGGAGTATCGAATCATCGGGTCGCAGCCGGTCGAATGTCGCCTTTTACCAGACGAGAATCACCCTGGCTGCAAAATTGAAAAGTACGGCCATGCAGTGCTTGACCTAAGCAGCAGCCTCGCGGACTTTTCCTGGAAGGCCTCGGTGCCGAGCCTCGAAGAGGCGCAAGACGGCCTCATGCTGGAGTTGCCGCATCGAGCATAGTCAACCCGACGCGATCCACAACGTCACCGGGCAATCAAGCATCCCTCCCCTCCCCAACATCCCCCAGAAAGTTCGCTGATGTTGACTGGGGTTCCCGTAAAATAAACCGAAACAAAATATGTGCGGAGTGCTGGCCTGGAGCTGCCTTCGGACCCTATTGGCTGCTCACCGAGAGGCTCCGCTATGAAACGACCCCTTTACTACCTGCTCTGCGCGATCGCGTGCACGTCCATGGTCAGCTCGACGCTACCCATGGCGGCCATTGCGGAAGCCATTCAGCCTCGAGCGACAACCGAGCAGCAGGCGCAAGCCGACGCCACGAGCATCGACACAGGCGAAGCTGAAGACGGCACCAACACAAATGCGACAGCAGATTCCGCAGAGGACAGCACCGCAACATCTACCGGCACCAGCCAGACCGACCCCGCGGACGCCAACACCGCAGACGCCGCCACGCCCGGCACCACCGCCCCATCCCTCCGCGCCCAAACCAACGGAACGCCCGAGACCATCTCCACCACGTCACAAACCACCTACGCCCACTCCGCCACGGCAACCCAAAACGGCGTCACCTTCACCGTCTCGTGGAACGACGCCCCCGCGGGCGCCACGACGACCTTCCACGTAACCCAGACCAACGGCTCGTCCCAGGCCAAGGCGCGCATGGACGTACCCACCTATTGGGACGGCGGCAGCCAGGAAAGCGTCTGCGACCCGTCGCGCCCGGCATGGGGCAGCTACCACAGCCTGGGCGCCACCGGCCACGACTTTACATTTGACTTCACGGCATCGGGCACGTACCGCATCTACTTCTACTTTATGGACAACGACAGATACGACCCCCAAAACGACAAGGGAATCTACTACCTGCGCACCACGGCGGAGGTGACCGTAAACGACGCCGCCCGCCCAAGCGTCACGCAGATCGTCAACAACGCCGTGGACCAGTGCAGGCAACAGACAAACGGCTCGGAATACGACATGGCACTGTGGCTCCACGACTGGACGCTTGACCAGCTGGAGTACGACCACAACCTCAACAGGTGCTCGGCCGAAAGCGGCCTCACGCGCCACCAGGGCACCTGCGAGAGCTACCAGCGCATCTACTCCAAGCTCATTGACGCCGCGGGCATCGCCAACGGCCGCATCACCGGCAACGGCCACACCTGGAACGCCGTAAAGATCGACAGCAAATGGTGCCAGATGGACCTAACCTGGGACGACACCAGCGACAAGTGGTACGGGGACCTGGACCAGCGCCATCTGTACTTTGGCCTGACCGACGAGCTCATGGCAATCGCCCACTCAGACCACACGGCAAACTACCAAAAGGACGACTACGCCTACCACTCGACCGACCTATCCAACAATTACTTTGTGCGAAATGGCAAGGCGGACGAATGGGCAGAGAAGTACGCCGACCGCATTCAGCAGCACCTTGATGCCAGGGAAGAGAGCTTTTCTATCGACGCGGATAACCAGTCCTTCCCGCCGAGCATCTCGGGGATTCAAAACGGAATCGTTGCGTATGCGATGAATCAAATAGACTGGATACCGCTGGAAACAAAGACTATCTATCGGTCGAGTCGAAGGTCGAGATGACGTCGAGCAGCAGCTGAACCGCGGCAGGGGCTCGACATCTGCTCGGTGGATGCCGTCCCCCAGGCGGTGAAGGTGAGGGGGATCCAACCCGAGGGGATGTAGGAATGCGATAGGAAAGTCATAGATGCGGGCGTGCTGGCTAAAATGGGTCGGCCGGGATTGGTCAATCTCGGCGGACTATATTTGGCTAAATTATTCCATCGCTAACACAGAAAGCTCGCTGATGTTTACTGGTGTTTCCGAAAACCCCAACAAAATATGCGCGGCATGCTAGCCCGGTGCTGCTTTTGGACCCTATCGCCTGCTCCCAGAGAGGCTCCGCTACGCCCCCCCATCGCCCACCATGTGCAATCGCGCATGGCCATGGCAAGCGCACCAATACCCATGGCGGTCATCGCAGAAGCCATGCAGCCTCAAGCAACAGCCGCCCAACAGGCACAAACTAAGACAGCAATAAGCGATACTGACAAGGCCGAAGGGACCACAAGCTCAAACACAACCGACTCAAGTGATTCCGCAGTAGATGTCAAAAGAGACAACAACGCCGCCCCCGTCAGCGCGACCAGCGCAACCGACAGCACCATCCCCCATTAGCCTCCTCATCGAGCAGCGCGCTGGGCGCCTCCTCGGTGGTCTTCCTTGGAGGAGTCTTCATTTCCTTGCACAGCAGTTCCTCGTCGACCGATACGATGTTCGCAAATTCGGCACTTATCCTTTTCGTCTGTGATTCGCTGCTTAGCCGCCAGAGACCACATGACAGAGCGCGGACCGTGCTCCGTCATGTGGTTGTCAATTTCCAAAAAAAAACTTGACGTTACCAGTGATGCGGTTTCAAACCGGTTAAAAAAGGGTATCGACCCACGCCGATACCCCTAATGCAAGCACGCTTTAATCCAATTAAGCCATTATCAATACTGCTTTATCGGATCAGCGTACATCGTGAATTGAAAGCCAATCCAGCATCCTATTGAAGCTCTCTGCAAACATGATCCCGTTTTTCGTGTAGCAGCGTATTCGCAGGAACATCTTTATAAACGACACTATTGGCAGCGATGACCGCATTGTCGCCAATGGTTACACCTTTAAGCACCACGACATTCGCGCCAAGCCAGACGTTGTCACCTATATGAACGGACGCAGTCGTAGTCGGCTGGTCCCGGTACATGACTCCATTCTGGGACATACCGTGGTCGAAGTCATACACATGGACGTTTGGACCAAATAGACAGCCTCTGCCAATCTCAATTCGTTCATGAGCAATCAGGACGCAACCGTAATTGAAAGATGTTCGCTCACCAACGTTAATAACGCCTTTATCCGATACGCGACAATAAAACGGTCGCCTGAAAGCCTTCGTCATGTTTATCTGGCCAGGGAATCTCCCTGCAAGAAACGCCAACTTGCCCCGGACATAAAACCAGGTCGCCACATGCTCTACAAACTCCATTAAATTCAAGAGAAACGCCCCTAGTAACTATTTCCTTTTAATAAGCTGTTTCACAAGAGTCTTGAGAGATTTCACGAAGCCGTAGGCGCCAACAAACCGAGCAGTGCCCTCGAACCCCTTATGCTCATAAGCCTTCCAGAAACCATCAACGTCACCCTGCGGAGAGGACGACCTCTCCAGCATCGGATTACCGGGCAGCACCTCTTCAAGAGATATATCTGTTACGCCGGGCTCAAATACACCAGATGCGACAATATGCTCGGCTAGCTCACTATTAACCATAACAACAGAAAGTCCCTTATGATCATTAAAACCTTTGCGAACTCGATCGACGCCAAGAAAATCAGCAAGAGTGAAGTCGGACACCCTGTTGACGTCGGTATAGGCGCAGTTATAACAGCTGGAATTTAAAGCGTTATTGCTATAGAACACATCTCGCCAAGTATTAGATTCAATCGTGTCATAGAGAGCAGTGCCGTCGTCCAAGAGAGCCTTCTCGACATGGACTCCCCAACCTCTGTCCTTGGGGCGATGAAAATATTTGATGACCTTCTTTCCAGACTTTTCTTCCAAAAAGGAAATATAATCGCGGAACATGCGGTTACTAGGTGTGCCGTGGCAGATTAGATCACAAGTAACCAGCTTACCGGAATAGCTTTTTTTAGAAAGAAAACTCCTAAGGCCCGCAATTTGACACGGAGTACCGGTGTAGAGCACGTCAAGACCTTGTTTCAAGTCGTTATATGCCTCACCAAATGAAAAGCCAACGAAACCCTGTGAGTATTTAGAGCCTCGACAAGCTAGCGCGTCCTCCACAGAAGCACAACGCCTCTGAACGACCCGGAAATCCTCATCGAAGCAAGCGCCGTAAACGACGCCGCCATTATTTAGAACATGAGTAGCCAAGGTCCAAAACGCGGCACCCGAGGAACTTTTTGCGCGTTCGGCGTCATCAGCCTGATAAGCCAATACCCGACGAGGGCTCATCTTCAGATCGTTGCTCGTCAAACCATTAGCCGGACATACCCTCTGGCACAAACCGCACTCAACACATTTTGATTCGTCAATCTTCGGACGGTAAAACCCATGAGAGTCTTCTACTATCTGAATCGCCGATCGAGGACACACAGACAGACACGCAGAGCACCCGGTGCAGCGTTGGCTATCTTTGCAGATATCCATGGAATCCCTCCCAATCGTTAAGAATCATCTTGCCTGAGCCGCAAATAGCAAACACCGCCACACATGAAATGAAATACGGTATGTAGCACTGCGGATCGTATAAAGGGTTGCCTGAAAAGCAATAAAGTAGAAAGAAAATCTGCACACCCAAACAGGCCCACAAGCAAAAGGAGTCCCCATAAGGACCCTCCTCTAAATGAGACTCAGATTGATGCACAGCTGCAAAGATGGAGAGAAACGCAGGCAAAACAAAAGCCGCAAGGCCAATCACACCCGTCTCGGCAAGCAACTGTAGATATACGTTGTGAGCACTCATCGACGAATAGCCAAGATTGCTGTACATTGCACCAAGGGAGGTAGTGGCAACATACTTGGAATAAGTCCCCCAACCACAACCAAATAAGGGTTTTGCATAAAACATCCTCCAAGCGCAATCGTACAAATAGCTTCTACCGTTGCCAGTGTCATCCTCTGACAGTTCAATAAACCTCTCAAGAGTCGCCTGAACAGCAGGAACAAACGTAGCAAGAACACCGACAGCTATTACAGCGATTGCAGCAACAACCAAGGTCTTGAGCATCGTCCCGGTAAGCTTCTTTCTGTTTACGAACAGATACGAGATGACGATAGCAGCAACGGATGCAACCAAAGGACCCCGCTTAGTAGTCAGGAAAAGCGCAAGCAAGAGCATCAGGCTCAGCATCAAATCTTTAATCCGAACCTTTTCCCTGCCACCAGCAAGACCACAAGTCCAAGAGACGAGACCCAAACTCAAATAAATCGAATTAGTGCTGTAGTGCGCCGTGAAGCCAGAGCGATAGTCCCTAGCCATATAGCTACCTGAAAAGAAGACAGATTTAACCGGCGGATAAAGTGCGGGGACTAGCCAGAAGACGATAGTGCAGAACGCATGAAATGCTGCAAAGGCGACAAGAACCCTAAGACATGAAGTGACCCAGGATCGCTCGCCTGTCGCAACATACATGCACAGAAATAAAAGCGTATAGACTAAGAGCAGGGTCAAATTAGCCACACCGTATATAAAACTATGAATAAAGAACAGCACAAAGAAAGGCACCCAAGCCAGCTCAAGGCCAAATCTCTTGCAAGCAAATCTTCTGTTAGTCACAAAATGTAGGAGAAGCGCCGCAGCAGATAGCAGGAGACAGACATCAAGTGCAAGCGCAGAAGCAGCGAGCGATTGGCAGAAAAAGGCATAAAAGAGCAGTGGGATGAATACCATCGAGCCATCGCTTAGGGAAAACCGTCGGTCTAACTCGGGGCTGGACTTTACACCAAGCTTAGACACGCAGAAATGATTCATGCTATTTAATCCTTATAAAACGACCAATTATCGAACAATAGCTAGGCTTATCAAAGAAATAGAGCGATGCACATGCAGCAACAGCACCCCAAACGACAAGGCAAATGGCAACCGCTATCCATCCAGTCCAACTGTCTGCGAAACAAGAAAGTAAATAACCGGGCAAGACAACAAGAGCGGTCTGCAAAACATAGATGCCAAACGACCGAAATGAGCTTGAGAGAGAGTCCTTCGAGATTTTAAGGGGCTCATAAAACAAAAGATCGATCACGCGGTAAAGATTGGACACGCAGGAAGCGGCAATTGTACCTACAACCCCAAAGCGAATCGTGAGAGGGATACCCAAGACAATGATGATTGCAGCTTGCAGGCAGGTCTGCGCCCTAGTTTCGCGGTACATACCAGCGGCGATTACAAGGAGACCCTGAGACGACTTACCATGATAGAGAAACACGTTTAGAACAACGAGAAAACCCAGGAGGGCATTGTGGTAATTTGCATCATGAAACTCACCCGCATACAGATCCACAAACGGCAAAATCAGTGAAAAAGCACATCCGCACGCCACAGCAGAGACTGCGTACACAAGTGCTCGATATGGCTTATACGAAGATCGAAGACCTACATAGTCTCCTTCTGCAATTTGCCGGCCAAAGAGCGCCTGAAGTCCTGTGCCGAGGACATTCGGAATCATCTGTAGGCCCGTAGATACGAGCATGTAAACAGCAAGAACGCTGACTTCGCTCATGCTTCCGCAGAGGAAGGTCGCCAAAATAACAGGCGCGCCCGACTGAACGGCTCCCAAGATCTGAAGAAACAGCGCATCCCACCTTTGGGGTAGCCGATAGTCACCGTAATCAACCTTGCAGTTAAGCTTCGGATAATGACGGCGTGTGTACAGAGCAAGAATCAAGCTACGTGCAAAAACCGCAGTCAGAGCCAGCGCGAAGACAGCAACAACAGGAGCATGAAGATAGGCAAACAAGAAAATGACAGCCGTGTTAACCAGCGTAAAGACCGTCGATGCAAGCTGAATAAGCCAGTTCTTTTGGTCGGCTGTTAAGAAGACCTGGTACTTAGCAAGAGAAAAGAAGTCCACTACGATTTTCGCGCCCAACAGGAAGGTGAGCACCATGATCTCCCAAGGCGCAAGCGAGCCTACCGAGACAAACACCGGGTAAACAACCGAAAGGCCAACCAGCAAGACGAGAAACAACATACCCGACTTCTGATAAAAGACCTTTGAAGCCGAAGCCACAACGTTAATACCGTCCCAGTCGCCCTTGGCAATGGGCTTATATAGAGCGAAGGTTGCTGCACCAGAAATGCCCGCCTCAACAAGCGCGAAATAACCAATGAACTGAGTTAGAGAGGTCACCAGACCGTTAACCTCGGATCCGTACACGCCGATAATCGCCCTTGGGACGAGAAAGCCGGCAACGATAGCGGTCAGCTGGTAGACCAAGTTCCAGAAAGTGTTCTTTGCAAACATAAGCTAGAAACGACACCTACAATCCAATGCAATGAGCGATAAAGGCGCGCGCCGCCTCTCGGTCATGCGAGAGGGTCTGGTTGGCATGACCAAAGTCGACAGTCGAAGTAACGACCTCGTCGCGATACAGGCAGTCCTCTATTTCATAACGTGCGAGAAGGTCGGTAATCCTAACGTTACTCTGAACGGCGGAATCCGACGTTTTAACGATAAACGGCTTATTGAAATTCATGGAAAAGCAGGCACCGTGGAAGGAGTCTGTGCAAACAAATGTCGCCCCGCTCAAGAGCTTCAAGAAAGCAGCTGGGCCGATACCCCTCAAGTTGATCATGCCGGGGAATTTCTTAGTGTTGTAATGAATGCAGACGACAGGAACGCCGAGCTCGCTGGCGATCTTCTTAGCTCGATCCACGAGTTTTTGCTCAGAGTTAAGCGTATAAAGTAGGACGTAGGATTGAGGTATCGTATCCAAGCCATCATCTGAGGCAAACGCCGACCAGTCATCGCCCGTAAGAAGCAGGGTCGGATCGGGCATAAATACAGATTCGAGCCCCATCTCGCTAAGGACCTCCATAGAGCTCGGTTCCCTAACGGAAAGACCAGTGAACTTTTCCAGCCTGTCGGCCGCGCCTTCATCGCATGCCGAAATGGATTCTGCCGTCGCATCTCCCAAACTGGCAGCATAAGACGCGACCTTTGTAACTTCAGCGATACCTTCACCCAAAAAGACGGGGTCATGGCCATTAACCCGAGGATTGAAAACCTGATCGCTGCCAATGAGAACACAGTCGAGGCTCTTGGCTCTATCAATAAGAGCTTGCTTATCCAGCTTTCCCGTAGGGCTTAGATTGCGCTTAGCAAATCGACTGAACGAATTAAGCCTCTGGCGCTCAAAACCCCTGCGAAGGAAATAGCGAACGGCATCTGAAGGATTGAATGAAAAGCGCGTACCCAACTCTCGATCATCGAGTTCCTTATTGCTGTAATTGAGCACTTCGCAGTCACAACCCAACGACATCACGGTCTTGCGCAGCGCACATGCCTGTAGCGAGGCACCAAAGTTTACGGTATTCGAAAATGTGAGGATACCTATGCGTTTCAATATCTTTCCGCCTATCTAATCGAGAGCTCGTTAAACCAAATTAATGATGTAACCTTCAGTAGCGTTAACGGTTTTGATAACCTTGCACGGGTTACCTATGACTATCGAATGGTTGGGAATATCCTGGTTAACAAAGGTATTGGAGGCAATAAAGACATCGTTTCCAATGGCCACATTACCTGCAACCGTCGAGTTAATACCGAGATATACGCGGTCACCAATCGTAGGGACGCCCTTTCTATGGCCACGGTTTTCTTGGCCGATGGTGCATCCCTTATGGATGTTCACGTTACGGCCCAACTTCGCGCCGGCGTTAACAGTAATGCCGTAAGGGTGACCAATGTAGAAGCCCTCACCAATTTGAGTCGATGGTGAAATCTCGAGTCCACACTTCCTGGAAAGATGTTTCCTCGGTAGCGTGAAGATGAGTTTTCGCAATCCCCCTGTTTGACACATCCTTAGATAGAAAACATAGCGATAGCCAAAATCACCTAATAGTCGGCCGAACTCTACGCCTTCCGAACCGAAATAGTGAAAAGTATCTTTAGCGAATACGCCCACTCTAACTTCTCTCTCCTTTAGCAATCTTTTCGCGAACAAAGCCAAAGATTCTCTTAGTTCCAGCAACCAAGCCGCCGTCACTAAGCTCCATGAGAATTCGACCCAAAATCTGCGAAAGCCTTCGCCCAATGAACGGGGAACACTTACGCACGACCTTCCTCTTGATGAGATATTTCGGCTCAACCCAGCTTCCCGAAGAGCGATGAATGCTGTAGGTTTCACGCTTGATGTGATAACCGCCGAAACCGTAAACGGGGTTGAACGCTTTGGAATCCAAGGCAAGCCAGCCACTAAAATGCTGCTCTTTGTTCACGCGTTCAAAGCCGATTTTCTGGAGCTCAGCGGTAAACACTTCATTCACAGTGGTCTTATCGAGAAAATCAGGGTCGCTAGAGAACTTCATCGACTCATATCGTTCTATACATGCACGAATTACAGGGTCATGAGGCTCAACAGCAACAATCAAGCCAGTAGTGGCAGTCAACGATGATTCTTCAATTGCAGTGAAAGGAATGCTTTCCATGAGAGGCGATATGTCCCGTATGAGCTCGCTGCCGATATCCATATAGATGCCGCCGTACTCATACAAGATCTTAAAGCGAGCGTAGTCCGACACAAATGCCCAGAGGCCCGCCGCATACGCATCCCTTGACCAAGAGCACGATGCGAAGTCGAAGTTATCCTCATTCCACTGCTTGACCTCAAACCCAGGCGCAAATGTTTCCCACGAAGCTAACGACTTCACGGCAGTCTCGGAGAGCGGAGCGCCGCCGAACCAGCAATAATGAATGATATTATTCAACCCTCTGCACCACCGTAAGTAATAAAGGGAAAAAATGCGAGTTCTTCTGAGCCAAGTTGGATGCGGGATTGTTTACAATCATCCGGCAACTTCTCCGTAAAGCATCTTGACTTGATTCAGAAAAGCCTCCAAAGAAAATGCCTTTTCGATGCGCAATCGACCATTCTTGCCAATCCGCTCTTTAAAGGCCGCATCGCTCATCAACCGATCGAGAATCTTAGTCAAAGCATCAATATCATCGACCGGAAATAACATGCCGTCTATACCGTCGGATATAACCTGAGGAATGCCGCCGACAGGCGTAGAGATCGTAGCAAGCCCGAACGACATGGCCTCCAGCACGCTCATTGGCATTCCTTCATTTTTAGATGGCAAGCAATATATGCTGCTGTCGCGAAACGCCTTGATCTTTTTCTCAGCTGTTGCCCAACCGATAAAGCGGCAGCTATTAATAACACCAAGCTCACGAGCAAGATTCTCATAGGCAGCGATATCGCCATCGCCGCCAAAAATAAACTTGGCATCAGGATGCAACGGAAGCAGCTTTACTGCAGCACGCAATATCGCATCTGGGCTTTTTCGATTATCGAGTCGGCCCATAAATAGAACAGTATTAAGCGAGTAGTCAGTCATATTTTCGGACGGCACATCAACAGCATTATTCAATACCGCTATGCGCTCAGAGTCGCATACGTTCCTATTAATTAAAAAGTTCTTCCATTCTTTAGAGAGAACGACGACTTTGGCGCAACGAGTAAAAGTATTGTGGATGTCAAGCCTCTCTTTTTCTGAGCACTCGCTATCAAACCACAATGCAAATTCAGCAGCATGAAGATGAAGGATAACCGGAACGCCCCTGCGGTCGGCTGCATCAATAAACAACTTTTTTCTTGCATAACTACCGCGAGATGCCATATGGACATGAACGATGTCAGTTTTATTTAACGAAAATCGAAACTGAAGAAACGCGGTCAACGCAATGACCAATTTCCCGAGTTTTCCGCAGTCGTCATAGGTCGAAATGAACTTCGTCTGAACACCTGCTTTTGGCAAGCACTCCACAAGTTGTCGCTCAACGGTTGCCATACCGCCGCGAGAAGACAAGCTTGGCCCAATCATCAATACACGTGGATTCGACTCGTTCGTCATTACGCCACCTTTTTAGCTGGAAGCTTTAACCAGCTCCCCATCGGATAATCCATTTCAATCGTTCCATATCGCGCAAAACCTGCCGATAAGGTGAACGTCAGCTCGCCGAACACGGGGGCGCCATCGCATATAAAAAAGTCGACACGCGCATGGTTAAAATCGGCGCTTAAAACCTTCGCGACAGATATCATTTCATCAAGGCAAACGGGCTTAGCGATCTGCCTTCCACTCCTCGGGTAGGTGCCCACAAATCCCCTATTCGACCAGTTCAAATCGAACACATCTTCATGGCATTCCGAATCCCTGTCAGAGTAGACTGCAATTAATTTCGGCTGTCCGTTAAAGCAGAAGACCTTATAGTCAAGCAGCCCTTTATCGCCATCGCCGTCCAAATACCTTTCGACAATGACGCGGGGCCGTTCAACCCCGTAAAACCACTCACCATAGCAAGGTAAAATCTTCGCACGCAACCGCTTGCGAGATTTACGTATGGCATCATCACGGTCGAAAAGCTTAGGCCCACCTACGATAACGTTGAATGTTAAGCCGTGCGTCACTTTAACCAAGTACTGGTCAGGCAATTCATTAAAAGGAATATCGGCCGGATTGAAACCCTGCCATGGAAGCTCGTTTAGATAGCTCCCGCACCCCTTTGATTCAACATACCCGCGCACGGCGAACTTGTCACAACATTGCGCCATAACAGGATTATGATCATGCAGTTTTATCCACTGCAGCTTTTTGCTATATGTTCTCGGCCGTTCCAAGTTCAAGGGATATCCGACTTTCATCCTAAATAGAATCTTTAGTGTCAGCACAGGGCTAACTCGGTGCAGCAGGTTGAACGAAGCCAGGAACACGCTCTTCTTGAGGTTGTCTATACTCATGAAAGAACGCTCCCTACGCTGCTACTTCTACGACTACATATTTTGTTTTTGCAAATCCAGCTTCTCGCCCAACCACTCGTCGAACGCGCGCGGATGGAATCGGTCGAAGCCTGACCCCGAGGTAAAGGTAATCTCCCCGAAGACCAGCTCCGAACCTCCCCCCAGAATATAAAAATCAACACGAGCATGGTTGAAAGGAGCCGCAAGGGTCTCAGCTGCCGAAATCATCTCGTCAAAGCACGCGGGCTTGGAAATGGCCTTACCCGAGCGCTTCTCACCCATGTCGTAGCCCTCAATAAGGTGCCAGTCCATGTCGTAGCAGTCCTCAAAGTGAGCATTCGCAGTACGACCCGTGCATACAAGCGTAAGGACGGCCTTGCCGTTCATGACGAACACCTTATAGTCATCCAAGCCGCTATTGGCGTCGGACTCTATAAACTTCTCAACGACAACGCTCGGCTCCACGCCGCCGCTACGGCCATAGAACCACTCACCGTAGCAAGGAAGGAACTTAGCCTTGAGCCACTGATGGCACTTGCGTACAACCTCGTCACGGTTAACGGACTCTTTACCGTTAACAATTACGTTGAAGGTCGAACCGTGCGTCACCTTCACCACGTACTTTTCAGGCAGTTCGTCAAAAGGAATCTGTGCAGGGTCGTCGCCGTGCCACAGAAGCTCGTTAAGATACCGCCCGCAACCGCACTCCTCCACATAGCCGCGTACCGCGAACTTGTCGGCACAGCGCGGCATCAGGGGATTGTGATCATAAAGCTTAATCCACTGAATCTTTTCGCTGAAAGTCTTGGGGCGCTGCAGGTCGAGCGCGTAACCTTGCTTGATGTGAAACAGCGCCTTCAGACAAAGCTCGGGCGACACGGCGTAGAGCGCATTAAAGGGTGCAAGCACAGTGTTCTTCACCATTGTGTTCATCGGTCGTCTCCAAAACCATCGATATATTCTGAAAGGTCGGCACAGAAATGCTCAGTATTACTTCGATAAGGCAGGTAATCCTTCGTCGTCACACGCACATAAGCTTCGAGTAAATCTCCCGGGTCTACGCAGGGCTCTATGAGCCCCATCTCCCCAAACTGTCTGACAATCTCAATCTGGTGATCATCAACGTGCTCGCCGTATTTTGCTAGACGCGGAACAGCGATGATCTTCTTGCCGTCCTTAACGGCGCCAATGATGGCGCCGGTGCCTCCATGAGTTACCACGACATCGCAAGCATCCATATGAGCGCGGAAGGAATCACGGTCAAGAAATGCCTCGTGTTCCATATGCTCAGGAATGTAAGCACATGCACCCGTCTGGGCAAATGCTCCGTCCCTGGCAACACCACTCGCGACAAGACCATCTACCGCCTTGATCAACCTGTCGAATTGGAACTTCTGAGAGCCCACGGTGACAAATATCATGCGATCATCCCCCTAGTACACGCCGCCGACAAAGCGGGCGTTGGGGTATACGGAAAGCATCGATTCCCACTGCACGTAAAAACGGTCGGCGCGCTTGCTCAGCAGCTTTCCCGTCATGGTTGGTGAGTCGGTTTTGGCGAAAGACTCGATATATACGAGCTTGGCGCCCATCGCATGCCCAACTAGGCAAAATGGAATGGTAGCCAGCACCCCCGTGCACACAATCACGTCAGGGCGTTCGGCAAACCAATAACGAAGAGACGTCACAGCGTTGACCGCCATTCGAGGAAGAAAGCTTGCCTCATGCCGATTCACCTGGCGAACATAGCGAACCCGCACGGGCAGCTTGGCATTGTAGGCAGTTTTCTCGGTGAGAATGAAACTGTCGTAGCGCTCCATCAAGGGTCTAAGCGCAAGCAGTTGCTCCAGATGCCCGCCAGATGACGCGGCAAAACACACTTTTATATCCTTGTGACTTTCCGTCATGCGCTAATCCCTCTTAAACAAATCGCGTGTGAAAACCTTGTCCGCCACGTCAGCGAGCTCGTCGCTCCAGCGGTTGGCGACGATCACGTCGCAGCCGGCCTTGAAGGCCTCTAGGTCGTGGGTCACCTCGGAGCCGAAGAACTCCGGCGCGTCCAGCGTGGGCTCGTAGACCACCACGGGCACGCCCTTGGCCTTCACGCGCTTCATGACGCCCTGGATGGAGCTCGCGCGGAAGTTGTCGGAGTTGGACTTCATCGTCAGGCGGTACACGCCCACGACCGGCTTCTCCTTGCCGGCATAGACGCGGTCCCACACCATCTGCAGCACCTCGTCTGCCACGAAGTCCTTGCGGGTGCGGTTGGCGTCCACGATGGCCTCGATCAGGTTCTGGGGCACGTCCCTGTAGTTGGCCAGCAGCTGCTTGGTGTCCTTGGGCAGGCAGTAGCCGCCGTAGCCGAAGCTGGGGTTGTTGTAGTGGCTGCCGATGCGCGGCTCCAGGCACACGCCGTCGATGACGTCGCGGGTGTTGAGACCTCGCACCTCGCAGTAGGTGTCGAGCTCGTTGAAGTAAGCCACGCGCAGCGCCAGGTAGGTGTTGGCGAAGAGCTTGACGGCCTCGGCCTCGGTGGTGCCCAGCACGAGCTCCGGGATACCCACGGTACCGTCGGCATTCACACGCTCGAGCTCGACGGGGTCGGCGCCCTGCGCGAGCAAACGCGCGAAGCGCTCGGCAGCTGCGACGGCGTCAGCGTCCTCCTTCGGCGCGCCCACCACGATGCGGCTGGGGTGCAGGTTGTCGTAGAGCGCCTTGCTCTCGCGCAGGAACTCCGGGCTGAAGAAGATCTTGCTGTCGCCCAGCCTCTCGCGAAGGCCCGCGGTGTAGCCCACGGGGATGGTCGACTTGATGACGATCCAGGCGTCCGGGTTCACGGAGCGAACGGCGGAGATGGCGGCCTCGACCGAGCTCGTGTCGAAGAAGTTCTTGTCCGAGTCGTAGTTGGTGGGCGTGGCGATGACGGCGTAGTCGGCGCCCGTGTAGGCCTCGGCCACGTCGACTGTGGCGTGCAGGTCGAGCTCGCGCTCCCCCGCCTTGGCCTCCGCCAGGAAGCGCTCGATCTCGTCGTCCTGGATGGGCGACTCGTAGTTGTTGATCTTCTCGACCTTCTCGGGCACGATATCAAGCGCATGCACCTCGTTGTGCTGCGAGAGCAGGACGGCAAGGGACAGGCCGACGTAGCCGGTACCGGCGACAGCGATCTTCATTTTCTTCTCCGATTCAAATCGGTTGTTTAAGCTGGTCATTTAGCACGCACCCTTGCCGGTAATGACCTCGATCACCGTGAGAGCGACGATCTTGAGGTCCGTAACGGGACCGCGCTTGGCGATGTACTCCAGATCTCTGCGGACCATTCCGTCGAACCCGGTCGAGTTGCGCTCCGTCACCTGCCACCAGCCGGTGATCCCCGGCTTCACGGCCAGGCGCTGCAGGTCGTACTCGGTGTACTCCGCGACCTCGTTGGGCAGCGGCGGACGCGGCCCCACGACGGACATCTGGCCCAGGAACACGTTGAGGAACTGCGGGAACTCGTCGATGGAGTGCTTACGGATGAACCTGCCGATCTTGGTGACGCGCGGGTCGTCCCTCATCTTGAACATGGCTCCGGCGATCTCGTTCTGCCCCTTGAGCTCGGCGAGGCGCTCGTCGGCGTCCCTGTACATGGAGCGGAACTTCCACATGCGGAAGGTGGACAGGCTGCCGTCGCGGTGGGTCTGGCCCACGCGGATCTGGTTGTAGAACGGGTTGCCCTCGCTCTCCAGGCGGATGGCGGCGGCGAGCACCAGGCTCGGAATGGCGATGACTGCCAGCGCGCAGCCGCTGAACACGATGTCGAACGCGCGCTTTACGGCCCTGTAGCCCAGGCGCGTGCGGTCCCAGTCCTTCACGGCCTGCATGGCTTTGTAGCGCACACCCACGCCTCCGCCATTCATGGCCTGGGCAACGAGCGCGGCCCCTACCGGCGCGTTTTTCCCTGTCACTTCATTAGTAGTCAAGTTCAAATCCACGTCCCTGATTCCAGGGATCCCCCAATCGATGAATTCAAATTGCGAATGAATTGCCAGCGCGACGTCCCCTTACGTCTTACTGGGCACGTCCAACGGAAGCAGCTCCCTAAATGCGGAGTCGCCTTCGCCCACGTTTACCAGGCACCAGCGCTTATGACGGTCGATCTTCTTTACGCGGGCCTCTTGACCCACCAACGGGCCTTGCTCTATGTGCAGCACACCGTCTTCTATGCGGGCGACGCTGTTGCGCACCACGCCGTCGTCGTCGAGCACAGTGCGGTACCAGTCCTGCGCATCGTCCGGCATGGGCGCATAGGCCCTCTCCTTACTGCCGGCAATGCGACAACCAAAGCTCAACTGGGCCAAAGCCTTATCGAGCCGGGCGGCATCGCGCGTGGCGACGAAGAAGTATTCCTTGTACATGGGTTTGGTTTGGAGCGACCAGGCACCGTCCCGCTTAAACCAGAACTCCTTTTGCATCACAAAAGCGTCTTGCATCAGCTCGTGCGGGATAATGCGCCGGACCTTTTCGCAGGTCTCGCGCTCTTTACCGTTGGGGGTGTGGACCAGATACCAGCGAACGCGGCCATGCTGGCTGTTGGTAGTAGCGCCACTAAAGGCGCCGGGCAGCTGCTCTTGGCGCCGCATCGTCTGTTCCATCTCTCGCCCCCTTAACTTGCATCCGCGACACACGCGGGTGCAGGGGCGTTAAGAACAGGCTTCTCGCTCGCAGCTAGGCGCAGTCGCAAAAGTACAGGTTTATGTATCTTTCGACGTTGCTCATTATACGAACAAACTGCTCGCGTTTTCCCAGATTGCACAAAATGCGCCGCGAATGGGCGCATCTCCATACCCCTCTACAAAAACCTGTACCTTTTTGCACAACAAAAAAGCCGCTCTAACCAGCGGCTTTTCTTCTATAGACAACAAAAAAGGCGACCGCCCGCGAGGACGATCGCCTTTGTTAATTCTTGTATAGTTTGTGCTAGGCGCGAGTCTTGATCTCCTCGAGCACCTTGGCCACAAACTCGTCAACGCTCATCTGAACGGTCTCGTTGGAGCGATCGCGGACGGAGATGTTGCCGGCCTCGACCTCCTTCTCGCCCAGGATGAGCATGTAGGGCACGCGGTCGATGCTGCGGGCCTCGCGGATCTTGTAGCCGATCTTCTCGTCGCGGTCGTCGCAGACCACGCGAATGCCGGCCTCCTCCAGCTTGGCGCACACCTCATGGGCGTAGTCGCGGCTCTTCTCGGAGACGGGAAGCGCTTTGACCTGCACGGGAGCCAGCCAGGTGGGGAACTTGCCCGCAAAGTGCTCAATCAGAATACCGATAAAGCGCTCGATGGAGCCAAAGCACACGCGATGCAGCATGATGGGGCGCTTCTTGGTGCCGTCAGCGTCCACGTACTCCAGATCAAAGTTAAGCGGCATCTGGAAGTCGAGCTGGACGGTGCCGCACTGCCAGGTACGGCCGAGCGAGTCCTCCAGGTGGAAGTCGATCTTGGGGCCGTAGAAGGCGCCGTCGCCCTCGTTGACCTCGTAGTCCATGCCCAGCTTCTCCAGAGCGGTGCGCAGGCCCTCCTCGGCACGAGCCCAGTCCTCGTCCGAACCCATGGAGTCCTCGGGGCGGGTGGAAAGCTCAACGTGGTACTTAAAGCCAAACTTCTGGTACACGGAATCGATGAGGTTGACCACGCCCACGATCTCGTCGGTCAGCTGGTCGGGGCGTACAAACAGGTGGGCATCGTCCTGGTTAAAGCAGCGCACGCGGAACAGACCGTGCAGGGCGCCGCGCAGCTCGTGGCGGTGCACCAGGCCAATCTCGCCGGCGCGAATGGGCAGCTCGCGGTAGGAGTGCGGCTTGGAGGCGTACACCAGCACGCCGCCCGGGCAGTTCATGGGCTTTATGCAGTACTCTTCGTCGTCGATGACGGTGGAGTACATGTTGTCCTTGTAGTGATCCCAGTGGCCCGAGGTCTTCCACAGCTGCTTGTTCATGATGAGCGGCGTGGAGATCTCCACGTAGCCGGCCTTGTGGTGGATCTCGCGCCAGTAGTCGAGCAGCGTGTTCTTAAGGATCATGCCGTTGGGCAGGAAGAACGGGAAGCCGGGGGCCTCGTCGCGCATCATAAAGAGGTCCATCTCGCGGCCGATCTTGCGGTGGTCGCGCTTCTTGGCCTCCTCCAGCATGTGCATGTGCTCGTCGAGCTCTTCCTTGGTGGCAAAGGCGACGCCGTTGATGCGGGTGAGCATCTTGTTGTCCTTGTCGCCCTTCCAGTAAGCGCCCGAGACGCCGGTGAGCTTAAAGGCCTTGAGAGCCTTGGTGTAGCAGATGTGGGGGCCGACGCACATGTCGATGTAGTCGCCCTGCTGATAGAAGGTGATGCGGGCGTCGTCGTCCAAGTCGCCGATGTGCTCGACCTTGTACTTCTCGCCGCGCTCCTCCATAAGGGCGATGGCCTCGGCGCGGGGCTTCTCGTACACGGAGAACTTAAGGTTCTCCTTGACGATCTTCTTCATCTCGGCCTCGATCGCGGGGAAGTCGTCCTCGCTGATCTTGACGCCCTCGGGCAGGTCGACGTCGTAGTAGAAGCCGTTGTCGGTCGCGGGGCCATAGGCAAAGTCGGCCTCGGGATAGAGGCGCTTGATGGCCTGCGCCATGATATGCGCGGCGGAGTGGCGGATGACGTGCGTGACCTCGTCCTGCGGGAGCTCGGCCACCGAACCGTCATTGTAGAGTGCCTTCATGGGTATGTTTTCTCCTCTCGGATGCCTAATGCAAGTGCGTGCGCCTGGTGGGCGCGGCGTTTTTGACTTGCATCATTATAGGCAGGTTGCCTTGGTATACAAGCGCCCGCCGCACCTTAATGGCACGGCGGGCGATTTTCTACGCATGCTTCATCGTGTGGGGGCGGGGCTGCGGGGCGCGCGTGCGGCTTGCGCGTGACGCGCGGGGCCCGTGGCTTACGGCCGGCCCGGCGATGGATGCGTTACTGGATGCGAGTTCGGCAGTAGGGGCAGACCTTCCAGTGCGCGTCGAGCGGGCGATGGCAGCTGGGGCACACGTTGCGAACCTGGGTGTCGCACACCGGGCAGACGACAAAGTCCTTCTCGATGGGGGCGCCGCACTGCGGGCAGGTGCCGTACTGGGCAAGCTGGCGCTCGCGCAGGGCCATGTCCAGCTCCTGCTCCTCGCGGTCGGCCGCGTAGGAGTGCGGGCGCAGGACCAGGTAGGCGATGAGGCCCACAAACGGGATAAGGGCAATGATGCCCCATGCCACGTAGGCGCTGGCGCCGCGGCGGCGAGCGTCGATGAACACATAGACGACCGACAGCACGTACAGGGCGATGATAAAGCCCACGAAGGCATAGATGACGCCCATAAGCTGCGGCGACATGAGCTCGGAGATGTACTTGGACATTGAGGTGTACCTTTCGGAATATTTACAGTCTGGTCAAGTTTACCACGGGGTTTGTTTATATGGGACTACGGTTACAAGCGGGGCTGATGCGGACACAAACATCTCAATCTGTAACATCTAGGGCCTCAAAACCCCTCTTACTGTTACAGATCGAGACATTCAAAATCCGCCGGAAGGTTTGTCTTGATCTGTAACATCTAGAACCCAAAACATCAGCTAGCTGTTACATATTGAGACAAAAGAAAACGTCCAGGCCGAATGTCTCAATCTGTAACAGTTACTCGGCAAAAACAGTCCCAGATGTTACAGATTTAGACAAACCATTCTCTCCCCGACTTAAATCTCAATTTGTAACAACAACTCGGCAAAAACAGGTCTAACCGTTACAGATTTAGACATTCGAAACCGACTGATAGGTTCATCTAAATCTGTAACATCTAGACCCCAAAACGGTCCCTAGATGTTACAGATCGAGACAGAAGAATCTCTCCATGACTTTAAATCTCAATCTGTAACACATAGGACCGATTTTCTCCTCTTACTGTTACAGATCGAGACAAACGGAGGGACCACTTGGCAAACGTCTCGATCTGCAACATCTGGAACCCAGTTCTTCTGCTTACTGTTACAGAACGAGACAAACTTCTGACACCAGGGACGGCAGACGAGGACACCGATGGTCCTGAGTCTCCCCTCGCCTGCCGTTGGCGGGTGTTGCGGGACTGTTCGCCGCATTGCCGCCGCACTGGGGGTGTGCAGACCGTAGGATAGTCCTATTGACAGCCTGTCAACTCGTCTGGGAGGCACCGTGGCAAAAACGTTTGATATCGCGATTGTGGGCGCGGGCATCACCGGGTGCGCCATCGCGTGGCAGCTCGCGCGCTATGACTTGTCCACTTGCGTGGTCGAGGCGGCCAACGATATCGCGCTGGGCGCGTCGAAGGCCAACGGCGGCCTGGTGCACGCCGGCTACGATCCGGCGCCGGGCACCGTAAAGGCGCAGGTCAACGCCCGCGGTTGCGAGCTGTATGGCACCTGGGCCCAGGAGCTGGGATTTTTGTTCCGCCGCACCGGGTCGATGGTGCTGGGCTTCAACGACGAAGACCGAGCGCACCTGGAGAAGCTGCGCCAGAATGGCCTTGCCAGCGGCGTGCCCGAGCTGGCGATTATCGGCCCCAAGCGTATCCGCGAGCTGGAACCGCGTGCCAGCGCCGACGCAACATGCGCGTTGTGGTGCCCCTCGACCGGTTACGTCGACCCGTTTGAAGTGGCCATCGCCGCGCTGGAGAACGCGGTTGCCAACGGCGTGACGTTTATGCGCTCCGCACCGGTGGAGGCCATTGAAGTTGCCGACGGCGCTGACGGGGGCACTGCCGCCGACGGCAAGGGCCGCGCGCGCTTTACGCTTGTGACGCCCGCCGGCAATGTGCGCTGCCGTTACCTGATTAACGCCGCGGGCAACGGCGCCGCGGACATCTCGCATATGGCGGGCGCCGAGGAGTTCCAAATGGTCTGGCGCCAGGGCAATATTGTGGTGCTGGACAAAGAGCCGCGCGCGCTCATGCCGCTCTACCCCGTTCCAACGCCGGTGTCCAAGGGCGTTATCGTCACGGGTACCGTACATGGCAACACCGTGATTACCGCAACGGCCGCCGTGCGCGAGCCCGGCGACACGCAAACCTATGCAAGCGATGTCAACGCGCTGCTGAGCGGCGCGTGCAAGCTGGTGCCCGGCTTGGACACTCGCCGCGTAGTCCGCGCGTTTGCCGGCGGTCGCCCGGTCATTCAGGGGACCAACGACTTCTTTATTGGGCAGTCGGCCGTGGTGCCGGGACTGTTCCAGGCGGCGGGCATTCAGTCGCCGGGCGTGGCGAGCGCGCCGGCCATTGCCGAGCGCATGGAGCAGGTACTGCGCGATGCCGGCGTGAACCTGCGCGAACGGGACGATTGGAACCCGATTCGCCGCGCGCCGGACGACTTTGACCGCGCACCGCTTGCGCGTAAGGAAGAACTCATTGAGACCGACCCCGCGTGGGGACAAATCGTCTGCCGCTGCGAGACGGTGCCCGAGGCCGAAATCGTGGCTGCGATTCGACGCCGCCCGGGCGCGGTTTCGGTCGAGGGAGTCAAGCGCCGCTGTCGTGCCGGCATGGGTCGGTGTCAGAGCGGCTTTTGCCAGAGCCGCGTGGTGGCGATTCTGGCGCGCGAGCTGGGCTGCGACCCCAGCGAAGTGCTGTTGGAGGATGCCGGTTCTTGGCTGGTCGAAGGACCACTGAAGGGGGTGCGCTAGAATGGCGACGCTTGATATACGCGACGGGCGCGCAGGGGCAGGAACTACCGAGGCGGTGCAGACGCAGGCGTTCGACGTGGTCGTTATCGGCGGCGGCCCTGCCGGCATGGCGGCCGCGCTTGCCGCGCATAAGGCCGGCGCGAGCGTAGCCATCGTGGAACGCGTACAGCATCTGGGCGGCATCCTGCGCCAGTGCATCCACCCCGGTTTTGGCCTTTCGCACTTTAAGCAGGAACTCACCGGTCCCGAGTACGCGCAGCGCTTTATCGACCAGGTGCGCGAGACCAACATTGCGCTGTACTTGGGCAGCATGGTGCTTGGGATTGATTCGGACGAGGGCGCGAGCGCTTCGGGCGTGGACGAGGCCGCGGGAGATGCCGCGGTCCACACCGTCACGCTCATGAGCTGCGCAGGCATGCTGCAGCTCACCGGGCGCGCGGTCGTCCTTGCCATGGGTTGCCGTGAGCGCACCCGCAGCGAGATCAAGATTCCCGGCAGCCGACCCGCCGGCGTGTTTACGGCCGGCCTGGCGCAGCGATACATCAATATCGAGAACCTCAAACCTGGCTCGCGCGCCGTCATTTTGGGCTCGGGCGACATCGGACTCATCATGGCACGCCGCTGCACGCTCGAGGGAATTTCGGTCGAGGGCGTGTACGAACTCATGCCGTACGCTAACGGCCTGCGCCGCAATGTGAAAAACTGCCTGGACGACTTTGGCATTCCGCTGCACCTGTCCACCACCGTAACGCGCGTGATCGGGCGCAATCGCGTGGAGGCCGTCGAGGTGAGTCGGGTCGACGAGCACCTGGCACCCATTCCGGGAACCGAGCGCGTTGTTCCGTGCGACACGCTGCTGCTTTCGGTGGGTCTGATTCCCGAGAACGAGCTTTCGGTTGCCGCGGGCGTGGAGCTGGACCCACGTACGCGCGGAGCCGTGGTGGACCAGAGTCTGCAGACGGGCGTGCCGGGTATATTTGCCTGTGGCAACGTGCTGCACGTGCACGACCTGGCAGACAATGTGACGACCGAGTCCGAACGCGCCGGTGCAGCCGCGGCGGCGTGGGCGTTGGGGGCTGTCGACACCGCAGCGGGAGTGGCGGACGCGGGTTGCCAGCTCACGGTCTCTCCCGCTGGCATTGCGGGCTACGCGCTGCCGGGCCGCATTACGACCGTCGGGCTCACTAAGCTCAACTTCCGCGTACGCCGGCCGGTCGATGCCGCCCGCGTGCGCATTCTGGCAGGCGACGAGGAACTGTTTGCAGGCAAGGTCCGCCCGTTCAAACCGAGCGTTATGGAAAGCTTCCCGCTGCCGGCAAAGGTGATTCAGCGCACACTCGACCTGGGTGTCAGCGAGATTGTTCTTTCCGTCGATCCCGTTGAGGAGGCGTAAGGCCATGAGCATAAACGCGATCGAAACGCTGCAGTTCAACTGCACCACCTGCCCATCCGAGTGCCTCCTGACCGTAGAGGTAGAGCGTGACGCAGACGGCGCCGTGGTAGAGGTGCGCTCCGTGACCGGCAACAGCTGCCCCCGCGGCGATACGTTCGCGCATCAGGAGCTCACCTGCCCTATGCGCGTGCTCACCACCACCGTGGCCGTATCCGGCGGCGACGAGGCGCTGCTACCCGTGCGCACGGCCGAAGCCATCCCGCTGGAACTCCACGCCCAGGCGATGGACCTCATCCGCGGCCTGATCGTCGACGCCCCCATCCGCATGGGCGACGTCGTTCTGGATGACCTCCTCGACACGGGCATCAACCTCATCGCCAGCATGGACATCGACCCTGCCTAGGTAGCTTATTTGGGACGGGGCTCTTTTAGCTACCCCGCCATTCACCCTGTCCCTCCTCAATTGCGGTGAAATAGTTCCTGATTTCCGCCAAAACGCCGGCATCCAGGAACTATTCCACCGCAACTTTCCTTGGGATCGGTATTTAGCCTGTGCCTACTTTAGTGCCATTTCAAAACCATGCCGGATTACGGGGCTGATTCGGAGACTCCCATCCATACCGGCAATTTTCGATTTTTGATAAGCCGTCTACCTGCGGTTTTAATTTCGCGATTTATCCCATAGTCAAGTAATACAGGTCCAGCCCCGTAATCCGCCATAGTTTTGAAACCAGCTAATTCGGGACGGGACTGTATTGACTACTTTTACCTATCAGCCCACCCCAGAAAAATCATTCCGTATGTTTGACGCAGCTAAAATAGCCCCGTCCCAAATTGACTACCCTGGCATTGGGGATACCATGGTGGCACCCTAGCGAAAGGACGATGTATGGCACATGTCGATGACCAGCGCGTAGCGCGCGTGCTCGATGCGCTCGAGGCTCAGCACCCCGGCGCGCAGCTGCTTGTAAACGACCCGTGGTCGATTTATTACCTGACCGGCTTTTATGCCGATATGTTCGAGCGTTTTTGTGGTGTGCTGCTCGCACGCGGTAGCGAGCCCGTAATCTTGGTCAACGCGCTGCATCAGCTGCCGGAATATGACAATGCCCGCGTCGCCTATCACACCGACACCGAAGTCGCGGCCGACGCCATCGTTCGCGAGGTCAATCCATCCAAGCCCCTCGGCATCGACACCGTCATGCGCTCCGGCTTTTTGATGCCGCTCATGGATCGTCGCGCCGCGAGCGAGTTCTTCCTGGGCGACTTTGCCGTCACCGCCGCACGCACCCACAAGGATGAGGCCGAGCAGGAGCTCATGCGCGTGTCCTCGGCCGCCAACGACGCCGTGATGGCCGATGCCATCAAACTCGTTCACGAGGGCGTGACGGAGTGCGAAATTGCCGACCAGATGCTCGGCCTGTACCGCAAGCACGACTGCGAGGGCTTTAGCTTTCCACCCATCGTGAGCTTTGGCGCCAACGCCGGAGACCCGCATCACGAGCCCGACGATACGGTACTCAAGCGCGGCGACGTGGTGCTGTTCGACATTGGCGGGCGTCATCGCAATTACTGCTCGGACATGACGCGCACGTTCTTTTGGGGCGAGCCGGACGAGGAGACCGCAGACATCTACGACATCGTGCGCCGCGCCAACGAGGCCGCCGAGGCGCTCATCGCACCGGGCGTGCGCATGTGCGACCTGGACCGCGCCGCGCGAGACGTGATTGAGGATGCGGGCTATGGACAGTACTTTACGCACCGCCTGGGGCACTCGATCGGTCTGCAGGACCACGAGCCGGGCGATGTCTCGCTCGTTAACGAGCAGGTCGTAGAGCCGGACATGACGTTCTCTATCGAGCCGGGCATCTACCTCCCCGGCCGCACCGGCGTCCGCATCGAGGACCTTGCCCTGGTTACCGAGTCCGGCGTCGAGATCCTCAACGCCTACCCCCACGATCCAGTCCGCCTAGGCTAGACTGGTCCCCAAGCCCCCAAACTAAGTTGCGGTGGAATAGTTCCTGGGCTGCTAGAACCCAAAAATAGGAACTATTTCACCGCAACTGATGAGGGGATGGGTTAACGGAGCAGCCCCGCTACTTCGCCGGCTAGGGTGATGGTGCCGGCGGCTACGAAGGGCTCGCCCGCGGCATCGAAGGCGGCGAGAGCCTCGGATACGCTGGGGTATACACCGGCCAGCTTGTTTACGTCCACCAGGGCAGCGAGCTCCTCTGCCGGCAGGGCGCGATCGGAATCGGTCTGCGTCACGACCACACGGGGGAACGCCGGAACAAGCACGTCGACGATGCCCGCCACGTCTTTGTCTGCCAGCGCGGCACACAGCAGCGTAGGGCGATTCTCTACGCACGGATCGATCTCATCCAAGGCGCTCACAAAGTTCTCGCAGCTCTGGGGGTTATGGCAGGCGTCAATCAGCTTGAGTGGATCGGTTCCCAGCACATCAAAGCGACCCGGCGTGGGGCAGCCCATAAGCGAAGCGTCGAGCGCATCGTGGTCGAGCTCGCGGCCCAGATACCCCTCGCACAGCATAATCGCGCACGCGGCATTCTGCGGCTGATACGCCGGCTTAACCATCCTCGACGTATAGATCGCGCGCGGCGTGGTGCAGCTGAACTCAACCGTATCGCCCACATGCGCCGGCACCTTAGTCGTGACATGGTTCACCACGAGCGGCACCACACCGCATTCGCGGCAACGGGCATCCATCACGCGCTGCACGCTCGCCTCATGCGTACCCTCGCCCAAAACAACCAAACGCCCGGATTTGATAACCGCAGCCTTCTCCCCCGCAATGGCCTCGAGCGTATCGCCAAGGACCTTCGTATGGTCGAGTCCAATGCCCGTAATGGCGACGGCCACGGGATCGGTCGCACTCGTAGCATCCCAGCGTCCGCCCATGCCAACCTCAAGCACGGCCACGTCCACGCAAGCCTCGGCAAACATAGTCAAACCGGCCACGGACAAAAGATCGAAGGGCGTAATAGCACGGAGCTCCTCGCCCGCCGCCTCACGACGTGCGTTGAGACGACGACCTGCCTCATACGCCGCAGAGACACCATGGGCAAAGACCTCGTCTGAGACGACCTTTCCATCAATCTCCATACGCTCGGGATAACGCACCAGATGAGGAGACGTAAAGAGCGCCGTCTTAAGGCCCTCACCACGAAGAATGGCAGCCGAGAATCGCGTCGTCGAGGTCTTTCCATTGGTACCGGCTATCTGGACGCAATCATAGAACTCGTCAGGACGACCAAGCTCATCGAGCATCTCAACGACGGTCTCGAGCAGCGGCGTGGAATAGCGCGCAATCTTGCCCGTATCGGCCGCAAGTGCAACAGCCTCATCAAAAGAAAGTTCCGGAACCCCAAACGGCACCGAATACAACCCAGAACGCTTCGCCATAACCAAAGTCCCCTCAACATAAAAAGAGGCCCGTAAGCAACAACGAGCCCCTCCCATTCAAAATATCAGCCAAACCCCGCTTGCAGCAGATTCAAGGCCACAACCCAGTGGCCCTACCGGGCAGCGGACGCCCCCGTAACCGCGCCCCCCAGTACCGCCTACGAGAAGTCAGCAACCTGAGCAGTCAGCGCCGCCAGGATCTCCTTGAGCTCAGCTGCACGGTCCCTCTTCTTCTGGACCACGGCGGGCGCAGCCTTAGCCACAAAGCCCTCGTTGGCGAGCGTCTTCTCGCAGCCGGCAAGCTCCTTCTGAGCCGCGGCAATCTCCTTCTCCAGGCGTGCCTTCTCGGCCGAAAGGTCAACCTTGCCCTCGAGCACCACAAAGACCTCGACGCCGCTGTCGACCACGGCGATGCTCGCAGCCGGCTTCTCAACGTCGGTACCCATGACCAGCGAGGCAGTGTTGGCCAGCGGCTCGATGGTCGAGCGCAGGCTCTCGAGCTTCGCGATGTCCTCGGCGCCGGCGCGCACGACCACGTCGAGCTCGGCCTTGGGGCTCAAGCGATAACGCGAACGCGTGGCGCGGGCGGCGGACACGACGGTGCGGCACAGCTCAAACGCGCGCTCGGCGTCCTCGTCGACATACTTGGCGTAGTCGGCGGGCTCGGGCCACTTGGCGATCATGAGCGCCTCGGCGCGATCCACGTTGCCCTCGGCATCCAGGTCGAGCACGCTCGCCGGCATGTTGTCCCAGATTTCCTCGGTGACAAACGGCATGAGCGGGTGCATCAGGCGAATGGAGGTGTCGAGTACAAAGATCAGGTTACGCTGCGCCTGCAGACGACCCTCGCCCTTCAGGCGGGCCTTGGTGACCTCGACGTACCAGTCGCATACCTCGTTCCAGAAGAACTGCTGCACGCCGCGGGCCATGTCGCCAAAGGTGTAGTTCTCGATGCCTTCGGTGACCATCTTGACGGCCTTGGCCAGGCGGCTGAACATCCAGGCGTCGGCCGGCGTCTCCACGACGGGCTCGCCGGGCGTGTAGCCCTCCATGTTCATAAGCAGGAAGCGGCTGGCGTTCCAGATCTTGGTCACAAACGACTTGGCCTGCTCGGTGCGCGGGCTGTCGATGAGCTTCTTGGTCTTCTTGTCGATGTTCGCGTCGAACTTGACGTCCTGGTTGTTGGTGCAGAGCGTCAGCAGGTTGAAGCGCATGGCGTCGGCGCCGTACATGCCGATGAGGTCCATGGGGTCAACGCCGTTGCCCTTGGACTTGGACATGCGGCTGCCGTCCTTGGCAAGAATCGTCGGGTAGATGACGACATCCTTAAACGGCACCTCGTCCAGGAAGTACAGCGAGCTCATGACCATGCGGGCAACCCACAGCGCGATGATGTCGCGCGCGGTGACGAGCGCCGTCGTGGGGTGATGGCCCTCGAGCAGCTCCGGCTTTTGCGGCCAGCCCTGCGTGGCAAAGGTCCACAGCTGCGAGCTGAACCAGGTGTCCAGCACATTCTCGTCCTGATGCACGTGATGGCCGCCGCACTTGGGGCACACGTCGGTGTCCTCGGTAAGGGCGTCCTCCCAGCCGCAGTCCTCGCAGTAGAACACGGGGATGCGGTGGCCCCACCACAGCTGGCGCGAAATGCACCAGTCCTTGAGGTTCTCCATCCAGGTGGTGTAGGTCTGCGTCCAGCGCGCGGGGTGGAAGGTGACCTTACCGGAGTTGACGGCGTCAAGCGCCGGCCCCTTGAGCTTGTCGACTGCCACGAACCACTGCTCGGAAAGCCACGGCTCCAGCGCGGAGTCGCAACGGTAGCAGTGCATGACGGAGTGATCGAGTTCGTCGACGTGATCGAGCAGGTCGTGCTCCTCAAACCACTTGATGACGGCCTCGCGGCACTCGTCGCGGTTCATGCCGGTGAACTCGCCGTAACCCTCAACGACCACCGCATGCTCGTCGAAGATATTGATCTGCGGCAGGTCGTGGGCCTGACCCATGGCGTAGTCGTTGGGATCGTGGGCCGGGGTGACCTTAACGAAGCCGGAGCCAAAGTTGGCGTCGACATGCCAATCCTCAAAGATGGGGATCTCGCGGTCGACGATGGGGAGCCTGACGGTCTTACCCACAAAGGCGGCCTTCTCGGGGTCCTTCGGGGAGACGGCGACGCCCGTGTCGCCGAGCATGGTCTCGGGGCGCGTGGTGGCGACGACGATATAGTCCTGGCCGTTGACCGGCTCGGTCAGCGGGTAGCGCAGGTGCCACAGATGGCCCTTCTCGTCCTTGTACTCGGCCTCGTCGTCCGAGATGGCGGTAGTGCAGTTGGGACACCAGTTGACGATGCGCTTGCCGCGATAGATCAGGCCGTCGTGGTACCAGTCGCAGAACACCTTGCGCACGGCCTGGGCGTAGTCCTCGTCCATGGTGAAGCGCTCGTTATCAAAGTCGACGGAGCAGCCCATACGCTTGATCTGCTCGACGATGATGCCGCCGTACTCGTGGGTCCAATCCCAGCAGGCGTCGACAAACTTGTCGCGACCGATCTCCAGGCGGCTAATGCCCTCGCTCTTGAGCTTCTTGTCGACCTTGGTCTGCGTAGCGATACCAGCATGATCGGTACCGAGCACCCAGCGCGTAGACTTGCCGCGCATGCGGGCCATACGGATGATGGCGTCCTGGATGGAGTCGTCGGTGGCGTGACCCATGTGGAGCTTGCCGGTCACGTTGGGAGGCGGAATGGTTACGGTGCAGTCGCCCACGCCCTCGCGGCGCTTGTAGTAGCCGCCGTCGAGCCACTTCTGCAGGATCGCCGGCTCGTTGGTCGACGGATCATAGTTCTTGGGCATCTCTTCCATATATCTCTCCCTGTCCCGCCGGGGAGGAATGTAGGCCCGATTTTCGCTCGGTCAGGTCCTGGGCTCGCTCGAAGACCACATTAAGTGGTCTTCGGCTCGTGCGGAATCTACGAAAATCGGGCCTACATTCCTCCCCTTAGGTATCGATTACTTCAGTCTGAATTGACTTTGCCGAGGCTTAAACAAACACACAGAATAGCACAGGTAGTTGGGGTTATTGCGTATATATAAAATAGCCTCCGACCGCGGATGGTCAGAGGCTATTTGCAAACACGTTTTAGGCTGGTTTAGCCGTAGATGCGCTGGGGTTGCTCTTCGCCCTTGACGGCCGCTTCGGTTACGACGACTTTGGCAACGCCCTCCTCGCTGGGGAGATCGAACATCGTCTGCTGCAGCACGTCCTCGCAGATGGAGCGCAGGCCGCGGGCGCCGGTCTTGCGGGCAAGCGCCATGCGGGCGATCTCGTGCAGGGCGGCGTTCTCAAACTCAAGCTCAACGTCCTCGAGCTGGAACATCTTGCGGTACTGACGCACCACGGCGTTCTTGGGCTCGGTCAGGATTGACACCAGATCGTCCTCGTCGAGCGCCTGTGTCTGGGTGACGACGGGCGTACGTCCCACAAACTCGGGGATCATGCCAAAGGCGTTGAGGTCCTGCGGAAGCACCTGGCGCAGCAGGTCGTTCTCGTCGACCGAGGTGGGGCCGGCGATCTCAGAGTTAAAGCCCACGCCCTTGTTGCCCACGCGGTCGGCGATGATCTTGTCCAAACCCACAAAGGCACCGCCGCAGATAAACAGGATGTTGGTCGTGTCGATCTGCAGCAGCTCCTGCTGGGGATGCTTGCGGCCGCCGGTGGGCGGAACGCTTGCCACCGTGCCCTCAAGAATCTTAAGCAGTGCCTGCTGAACGCCCTCGCCCGAAACATCGCGGGTAATGGAGAGGTTCTCGGCCTTGCGGGCGATCTTGTCGATCTCGTCCACGTAGATAATGCCAACCTGCGCGCGCTCAATATCGCCATCGGCGGCATTGATGAGCTTGAGCAGGATGTTCTCCACGTCCTCGCCCACGTAACCGGCCTCGGTGAGCGCGGTGGCGTCGGCGATGGCAAACGGCACCTCGAGGATGCGCGCGAGCGTCTGCGCCAGAAGCGTCTTACCGGTACCGGTGGGGCCGAGCAGCAGAATGTTGGACTTGGCGAGCTCCACCTCGTCCATATCATCGTCGAGCTGCGAATCCAAGCCGTCGTCAAAGGCCGAAAGCGCAGCGCCGCCCTCGATCACGCGGCGATAGTGGTTGTACACGGCAACCGACATGGCGCGCTTGGCGTCTTCCTGGCCCATGACATAGGCCGAAAGCTCGTCATAGATCTCGTGCGGCGTCGGCACGTGCGTGATGACCTGGCGCGCGTCGTCCTCGAGCTCAAAGCCCTCGGCCTCGGGATCCATGGCAGGCTGGGACGCAGCCTGGCCGTGATCGTTGAGGAAGCCCGGCAGCTTGCCGTTGCGGGCGGCGTCCATAAAGTCCGAAGCCAGCGACTCCTCCAAAATCTCGGAACAGGCGGCGACGCACTCGTCGCAGATAAAGATGTTGGTCGGACCCTTAACAAGGCGGCGAACCTGCCCCTGCTCTTTTCCGCAGAAGGAGCAGCGGATGGGGTTGCCGTTCTCGTCAAAGTTGTCCTGCATGTTACCGGCCATCCTAGGCGTCCTTCGCGGCGAGGTCGCGCGAGGTGACGATACGGTCAATCAGGCCGTAGTCGAGGGCCTCGGCAGCGGTCAGGTAGTTGTCGCGCTCGGTATCGGCCTGGACCTTCTCGATGGGCTGACCCGAGGCGTCGGACAGGATCTTGTTGAGCTCGCGGCGGGTCTTCTTGATCTCCTCGGCCACGATCTCGATCTCGGTCTGCTGGCCCTGGGCACCGCCGCTGGGCTGATGAATCATGACCTTGGAATGCGGCAGGCAGAAGCGCTTGCCCTTGGCGCCGGCCGAAAGCAGCACGGCGGCCATAGACGCAGCCATACCGACGCAGATGGTGGAGACCTGCGGCTTAATGAAGTTCATGGTGTCCAGAATCGCCAGACCGGAGTAGACCTCGCCGCCGGGCGAATTGATGTAGAGCGAGATATCCTTCTCGGCATCTTGGCTCTCAAGATGCAGCAGCTGGGCAACGACCAGGTTGGCGCTGACGGAGTTGATCTCCTCGCCCAAGAAGATGATGCGGTCGTTGAGCAGGCGCGAATAGATATCGTAGCTGCGCTCGCCGCGCGGCGTCTGCTCGATAACGTATGGCACGAGGGCGGAATCGAACTTAGCGATCATACGCATCTCCATTTCTCTCTTGCGGACCAAATTGGTTCAAGATAAACGTACGGTGCCCGCATGCTATGCATTGGCTGGCACCGTACGAAGCTACCGGATAACCGGTGTATAACTTTACCCCATCACGGGCGCACGCATGCGCTCGCGGGCAAGGTGGCGAGAATTACTCGGCGTCCTTGGCGGTCTCGTCGACCTCGGTCACCTTGGCGTTCTCGACCAGGTGGTCGACGGCCTTGGAGCGACGGATGGACTCGCGGACGGCAGGCATACGGCCATCGGCGATAAACTCAGCCTTGGAAGCCTCGACGTCCTTGACGCCGGCCTTCTCGAACTCGGCGTTGATGTCGTCCTCGGTGACCTCGATCTTGAGCTCACGGGCGAGGGCGTCGAGAGCCAGGGACTCGCGGGCGACGTCGTTGGCCTGCTTGTGCAGGTCGCCGATGAACTGCTCCATGGTCAGACCGGAAGCGGGCAGCCAAGTGTCGAGCGTCATGCCGCGGGCAGCGAGGTTGGACAGGAAGTTCTGGCCAAGCTCCTCAAAGACGGACTGCTCGTAGTCGGCGTCCATCTCATCGAGCTGCAGGCGCTCGGCGAGAGCGGAGACGCAACGGTTCTCCTTCTCGGCCGGGAGGCGGGAAGCCTTGTCCTGCTCGATCTCGAGCTTGATGGCGTCGCGCATGGCGTCGATGCTGTCAAAGCCAAAGTCGGACTTGACGAGCTCGTCGGTGAGCTCGGGGGTGTTGCGGACCTTGATGCCCTTGACGGTGACCTCGACGGTGTGGGTCTCGGCCTCCTCGCCCTCCTCGACCTCGTCGGTCCAGGTGACGGTCTTGACGTCGTCGACGTTGGCGCCGATCAGGGCCTCGTTGAACTCCTTGGGGTTGCTGTCGCTACCGGCGATGAGCATGCGGCCCTCGGCGGCAAAGTTGTCGGCGTTCTCGACGGCCTTGAGGTCGACGGTAACGTAGTCCTCGGCCTCGACGGCGCGACCCTCGACGTCCTCGAAGGTGGCACGGTAGTTGAGGAGCATCTCAACCTGGTTGTTGATCTCGGACTCGGTGACCTCCGCAGGGGGCATCTCGATCTCGACAGCGTCGAAGGAGGAGAGCTCAGCAGCGGGACGCAGGGAGAACTCGACGGTGTAGGTGTAGTCCTCGTGATCCTTGGCGAGGTCGAGGTCCTTGTAGTCACCGTTCTTGGTGGGGACGATGTCCAGCTCGTTGAGGACGGCGGGCTCGTTGGCGGCGATCAGGTCGTTGGTGGCCTGAGCGAGGGTAGCCTCGGCGCCAAGAGCAGAGTCGATGACCGGACGGGGGGCCTTACCGGCGCGGAAGCCCGGGAAGCGGTACTTCTTGGCGGTGTCCTTGTAGGCCTTCTTGATCGCGGCGTCGACGTCGGCGGCCGGGATGGTGACCGTAGCGGTGAGCTTGGCGTCCTTGACGTCAGAAGCGGTGATGTTCAACACGTTCCTCCTCATACTGCCCAGCTTATCTGAGGTGCTGGTACCTTTATGCAACAAGCGTCGCGAGGGCATAAGCCGACGCGGGTGCGTTGGTGCGGGCGAAAGGACTCGAACCTTCACGGGAATCCCACCAGAACCTAAATCTGGCGCGTCTACCAATTCCGCCACGCCCGCATGAGCGCACAGACTAGGAATGATAGCAGATACTAGCGGCAAGCGCACGCACACCTTTTACAGGCTCACGACCTCACCACGAGTGCAGAAGGCGGGGCGAGTTGCCCCGCCCCGCCAATTACGACTTGTTCGCTGACCCGCTACTCCCCCAGCAGGGCCTTCTCGGGCGTGATGGGCAGCGAGCGCACCTGGTGTCCGGTGGCGTGCGCAACGGCCGAGGCCACGGCGGCGAGCGGCGTGTTGATGACGACCTCGCCGATCGACTTGGCGCCAAACGGGCCCGTCGGCTCGTAGCTCGGCTCAAAGGCCACGCGAATGCTGCCGATATCCAGGCGCGTGGGCAGCTTGTAGCTCATAAAGTTGCCGGTGCGCAGGCGGCCGCGATCATCGTGCTCGACGATCTCGTAGAGCGCGTGGCCGATACCCTGGGCAATGCCGCCCTCGGCCTGGACGCGCGCGAGCGCCTCGTTGATCACGGTGCCGCAGTCCACAGCTGCCGCGTAGTCCACCACAGTCACCTTGCCGGTGGCCTTGTCGACCTCGACCTCGGCAATGCCGGCCATAAACGGCGGAGGCGAAACAGGCAGGCAGGCAGAGGCGTGCGAGGTGAGCGCGTCGCCGCCCGCGATGTTCTTGACGCACAGGTTGGCAAAGTCGCGCAGCGTGAGGTAGCGGTTCTGCTCGCGCGCGGCGCGCTCGTCGGAAAGACGCACGTACTGGCCGTCGAAGACCACATCGGCGGCATCCACGTCCCACATCTGGGCGGCCTTGGTGCAGATCTTCTCGCGCAGCTCGGTCGCAGCGTTCTTGGCTGCCAGGCCCGTCACGTACGTGCCCGAGCTCGCGTACGAGCCGGCATCGAACGGCGACACGTCGGTGTCCACGCCGCGCACCACGATCAGCGAGCTCTCCACGCCCAGCTCCTCGGCGGCAATCTGCGCCAGGATCGTGTCGACGCCCATGCCGTTATCGGTGGCGCCGGTGCCGATGGTAATGAAGCCGTCCTCTTCCAGGCGCATGTCGATGCCGGCGATATCCACGTTGGAAATGCCCGAGCCCTGCATGGTGAGCGCACAGCCCAGGGCGCGCACACGGTCGCCCAGGTCTACGGCCAGCGGCTTGTCACGCCAACCGATCATGTCCATCGCGCGCAGCAGGCAGCGGTCGAGCGCGCAGGCGTTGAGCTTCTCGTTGTAGTACTGCGGCATGATCTCGCCCTCGCGCACGATGTTCTTAAGGCGCAGGTCGGCGGGGTCCATGTGCAGCATGTCGGCGAGTTCGTTGACGGCGCTCTCCACGGCAAACTGGCCCTGGGTGGCACCGTAGCCGCGATACGCGCCGCCGCGGTTAGTGTTGGTGTAGACGGCGTCCCAGCTAAAGCGGCTCGCCTTCACGTGGTTGTAGATGGGCAGGCTCTTGTGACCCGAAAGGCCGATCGTCGTGGTGGCGTGCTCGCCATACGCACCGGCATTGGACAGCGTATGCAGGTCGATGGCCGTGATGGTGCCGTCGTTCATGGCGCCCAGCTTGACGGTCATCTGCATCTGGTGGCGCGAGTTGCCTGCGGTGATGGTCTCCTCGCGGGTGTAGCAGCAGTAGCTCGGACGGCCAGTCTGCTGGGTCACGAACGCCACGAAGATCTCGCAGCAGCCCGTCTGCTTGGAGCCAAAGCCGCCGCCGATGCGCGGCTTAATGACCTGCACCTGCGACTGCGGAATGTCGAGCGACTGCGCGACCATGCGACGCACGTGGAAGGGCACCTGCGTCGAGGTGGTCACCGAGATGCGCCCGAACGCGTCGGTCGTCGCGAAGGCGCGGAAGGTCTCCATGGGCGCAGTCTGCGTGGCCTGGCTGGTGTAGGTGCGGGTGAAGACGATGTCGCTCTGGGCAAACGCCTCGTCAAGGTTGCCAAAATCGCTGGTACCGCTGCATACCAAGTTGCGCGGGACGTCGCCGCCCTGCGGGAACATAAAGGTCACGTCGCCCTCGGGGTGGACCACGATGTCATTATCGAGCGCCTGGGTAAAGTCGAGCAGCGGCTCGAGCACCTCATAGTCGACCTTGATGAGCTTGAGCGCCTTGTCGGCGGCCTCCTCGGTCTCAGCGGCGACGATCGCCACCTCCTCGTTTTGGTAACGGACGAGGTTCTCGAGGATCAAGCGGTCGTAGGGACTCGGCTGCGGATAGCTCTGGCCGGCGATGGTAAAGCGGCGCTTGGGCACGTCCTCGTAGGTGTAAACGCCCACCACGCCGGGCACCTTCAGGGCGCGCGACGTATCGATGGAGCGGATCTTGGCGCGCGCATACGGGCTGCGCTTGAGCTTGACGATGAGCGCGCCGGCGGGCACCAGGTCGCCCGTGTAGACGGGACGACCCTCGAGCAGGGCCTTCGAGTCCTTCTTGGGCTGCTTGTGGGTGATTTGCTTGTACGAGACGCCATCGCAGCTGGTGTCGTTGACCGGCAGCTCGGGCATCTCAAAGCCCACCTGTACGCCAGATTCGTTGAGAAAGCGCACGATGGCGCGCAGCTGGCTCTCGTAGCCGCTGCAACGGCAGAGGTTGCCGGCGAGCTGGCGCGAGAGCTCCTCGCGCGTGGCGACGAGGCTCCGGTCCTCCTTGGCGGCGCGGGCGAGCGCCAGCACGTTCATGATGAGGCCGGGGGCGCAAAAACCGCACTGCTCGGCACCTTCGGCAGCCATCGCACGGGCCAGCGCCTCGGACTCGGCCTTAAGGCCCTCAAGCGTGGTGATGGAGCGGCCCTCAACACGGGCGGCGGGAACCGAGCAGCTCAGCACCGGATCGCCGTCGAGCCACACCGTGCACAGGCCGCAGTTGGTGGTTTCGCAGGCACAGCGCACCGACGCGCAACCCTGCTCGCGCAGCAGCGCGAAGAGCATGGTGTCGGGGGCAATCTGAACCTTGACCTTACGGCCGTTGAGCGTAAAGGAAAGATCGATGAGTTTGGCAGCCATTAGCGCACCTCGCTAGAATCGACGCCGGGCACGCGGCGGCAGGAATACTCGTCCGTGGCAAACTTGGGCACTTGCACGGTCTCGAGCTCGCGGGCAAGCGCGGCCGAAAGCTCGATGCCGGCGGCGCGGCGCACGGCCTGCACGGCAAGCGGGGCAGAGATGCGGCGGCGGTAGTCAGCCGAGCCCCACAGGTTGGTGCCGTAGCTCAGGGCACGCACGGATGCGGCCAGGGCGCGCAGCTCGTCCTCGGAAGGCTGCTCGGCGGTAAGGCCACATACCTCGCCCTGCAGCAGGGTCGCGCGCAGCGGGCGGGCACCCACGGTGACATGCCAGCTGTTGTCCCACCAGGCGGCGGTGACGTTCAGTGAGGGGAAGTCCGTCGCGGCCTTGCGCACGGCCTCGTAGCTCGCACGGTAATCGTGCTTGACGACCACGACATGCTCAATAACGTCGCGCACGTAGCCCATGTCGACGAACTCGGCGAGCGGCACGCGGCCGGCGCCCGTCAGCTCAACATACGAATCGAGCGCCAGGAACGCCGAGAGCACGTCAGAGAAGCCAAAGCGACCATAGATGCTGCCGCCCACCGTGGCGGTGTTACGCAGCTGCACGCCCACGATATCGTGGACGGCGAACTCAAAGACATGGTTGACAAGTGCGTTGAGCTCGGCATGGCGCTCGAGCTGGCGCAGGGTACACATGGCACCGATGCGAAACTCGGTCTCGGTCTCCTCAATTTGATCGAGCCCGCAGGCCGAAAGGTCAATCGCCGTCGCCACTCGACGCGAACCCAGGCGCATCCAGATGCCGCCGCCCACAATCTTGTTGTTGCGGTTCTTCTGTAAGAGCTCATAGGCTTCGGCCGCGTTTCCAACACGGACGTAGGTACCGAACTTGAGCACGTTCTCCCCCATCTCTCCACTTGTCCAGTACCTTTAAGTGTACCAAACGTGAGCGCACAGCTCGTATCGGGACAAAATGATCCGTTTTCCTCCGTCGCATGCGGATCAAAAAAGGCTCCCAGCCAAGATGACTGGGAGCCTCATCACATGCTATGTCAAGCAAAGATTTAGCAGACGCCCTGGGCGAGCATGGCGTCGGCGACCTTCAGGAAGCCGGCGATGTTGGCGCCCATGACAAAGTTGCCCTCCTGGCCATACTCCTTGGCGGTGTCGTCCACGTTGTGGAACATGCCGCGCATGAGCTGCTCGAGCTTGCCGTCGACCTCCTCGAAGGTCCAGGACAGGTGCTCGGCGTTCTGGCTCATCTCCAGGCCGGACACGAGCACGCCGCCGGCGTTGGCAGCCTTACCAGGCATAAAGGCGACGCCGTTCTCCTGGAAGTAAGTCGTGGCCTCAATGGTCGTGGGCATGTTCGCGCCCTCGCCGACCACCTTGCAGCCGTTGGCGACGAGCGCCTGGGCGTCCTCGAGCAGCAGCGTGTTCTCGCGAGCGCAGGGCAGCGCGATGTCGCAGGGCAGCTGCCACACGCCGCGGCCGTCGCCCTCGTGCCACACGGCGTTGGGCTTCTCGTCAACGTACATAGCGAGCGTGACGCCCTTGTCGTGGCCAGAGCGCTTCTTGTTGTAGACGTGCTCGAGCACGGTGTAGTCGATGCCGTCGGGATCCTCGACCCAGCCGTGGGTATCGGAGCAGGCCAGCACCTTGCCGCCGAGCTGGGCGACCTTCTGGACCGCGTAGATGGCGACGTTACCGGAGCCGTGAACGACGACGTTCTTGCCCTCGAAGGAGTCGCCGCGGCTCTTGAGGTACTCGTCCACAAAGTAGACCAGACCGTAACCGGTGGCCTCGGTACGGGCGAGCGAGCCGCCAAAGGAGAGGCCCTTGCCGGTGAGGACGCCGGTCCACTCGTTGGTCAGGCGCTTGTACTGACCGAACATGTAGGCAACCTCGCGGCCGCCAACGCCCAGGTCGCCGGCGGGAACGTCGGTGTTGGGGCCAATGTGGCGATAGAGCTCGGTCATGAAGGACTGGCAGAAGTGCATGATCTCGTTGTTGGACTTGCCCTTGGGGTCAAAGTCGGAGCCGCCCTTGCCGCCGCCCATGGGAAGGGTGGTCAGGCTGTTCTTGAGAATCTGCTCCAGACCCAAGAACTTGAGCATACCCAAGGTGACCGTCGGGTTAAAGCGCAGACCGCCCTTGTAGGGCCCAATGGCAGAGTTGAACTCGACGCGATAACCGCGGTTGACCTGAACCTTGCCCTGGTCGTCGACCCAGGGAACACGGAACATGACGATGCGCTCGGGCTCGACGAGGCGCTCCAGCAGGGCGGCCTCTTCGTACTCGGGGTGGGCGTCGAGCGCCGGCTGGATCGTGCCGAGGATCTCGGTCGCGGCCTGGATGAACTCAGGCTGCTCGGGATAGCGGGCCTTGAGCTCTTCGAGAACTTTCTGCGTGTAGCTCATGCTTCCTCCAATGATGGGAAACGAAAAATGTCGGTCGCGGCACCCTATGCGCCGCGAACTTTATCGAGTATGGATAATATCGCACTGTTGCAGCAAAGTTTCGCATAAGCCGACGAGCAGATGTTTCGTTTTGATTACGATGCAGGTAGAAGCGTTTTTGAGTGCCTGACATGCAAAACCCGTGTTTCAAACCTGTTTCGTCCACGTGTTCCAAACCACCACATTGGGGACAGGCACCTTTGTGGTGGTGTTGGTGGTTAGAGGACGAGCTGATGGTAGTCGGCAGGGGTTATGCGGCCCTCAGTGGCGGCGCGGAAGGCGGCGAGAGCGTCGCCCGAGAACGGCATGGCCCAGCACAGCCCGCAGCCGGCGGTGATGGAGCCGGGCAGCGGCATGATGCGCCCGGGCACACCGGCGGCAAGACACAGCTGTTCGCATTCCATCACATCGAAAGTGCTGTCGAACGACACGATAATCTTGCGTTCGTGGTCAAGGGCATCACCGGACGGGCCTTCGCGGTGTGCCTCACGATTCGCCGCGGCGGCCGCTTCCTCTTCCGCGGTATGTCCACAGCCACCGCAACCGCAGGTACAGGGTTCGGACCCGTCGCAAGTGCAAGGCTCTCCCGTGTCGGGACAAATATCGTGAGACATGACAACTCCAATCGTCTAGGCGAGTAACTCGGCCGCCGCAAACTCCTCGGGCGTATTAACGTTTTCGAAGCAGAGCGTCGAGCCTGCGACCTCAACAATCTGAGGCTCATCCAAATACCCAGCGTTCACTCGGTCGATCAGGCAGCGAATTCGCTGACGGTCGCAGGCGAGCAGCTCATGGGCAACCGGCGTACACGCGTCACGGCGCCAGACGGCGCAAAGCGGCTCAATCCCCCGCTCCTCGCGCGGCACGCACACGTCGAGCGCCTCGACCTCAGCACGATCGGCAAGCGCGCCGATGAGTTCCGGCGAGACAAACGGCATATCGCAGGCGACGATGGCAACAAGCGGTAGCCGAGCCGCAGCCAGCGAGCTCGCAATGCCGCGCATGGCGCCTGCCGACCCTTCAAGGTCCGCTACCACGCGAGGCACAAGACCGCCAAACGCGTGCTCTTCAAGATAGGCAAGCTCGCTGGGACGCGAGGTCGTCACGACCAATTCGCCGGCAACTTGCGCCAGCCGACCCAGAACGCGTTCGATGAGCGGCTCACCGCAAAACAACATCCGCGCCTTGTCGCAACCCATGCGCGACGACAGCCCGCCCGCTTGGACGACGCAAGAAAGATCGGCCCGTCTTACGGTAGTCATACGGCAAAACACCCCCATCGGCATGCTCGAAACCCGATGCACGAAGCTAAATACCGCCGCCGAAATAGCGGCGCCACGAAAAGCTCGTGCAAAAACAAAACAGCGCCTTTGCGGCACGCAGCAAGACCGCGAGCACAAAAGCGCTGGTAGCGTATGGCGGGAACGTATGTGAATCGAACACATCCAAGACGTTTTGCACGCCTCGCAACGGTTTTGAGGACCGCGGAGCCCACCGGAGCCCATCCGTTCCCAAGTGCGGCGATATTTTACCAAACCGAGCAGCCAATCTAGCGCAGGGAGCGCAGGCCGCCGGCGTCCTTGTCGAGCACCGTAAAGTGCACGGCATCCAGGTGCTCCAAGATGCTGATGGCACGTTTGCGCGACACACCCAGGGCCTCGCGCAGCACGCTCGTGGTGGCAGCACCGCCGGCTGCCTCAATGGCGGCGGCAACAAGCTCGCGCACATGGGCCTCAGCGGCAGCAGACAGGGCCACATCACGCTCGATCTTTACGATGGAACGGTTGAGCGAAAGCTCGCGCAGGGCGCGCGTCATGGTGTCGCGATCGAGCTGCAACTGCTCGCCCACCTCGGGCAACGTCGGTGCATCGAGGCCGGCTTCGTCCAGCAAGGCAACGATACGTTCGCAGGCCTCGCGCACCACACGCGCCGCGGCGGCAGCGGAGTGCGGGTCGAACACCTCGGCGCCCTCGGCGGCGCACACGCCACGTGAGCAGCCCTCGGCAATCAACGCCGCGGCAACGGCTTCATCCGCAGCGGGCCAGGCGGCATGGGCGACCGCGCCGGGCGTAAAGCCCGTCTCCTTGGGGGCAGCCGCGTGCATGGTGGACAGGGTCGCCGCCAGCGTACCCATCGCGGCATCGAGCGCGGAAGCATCTGCATACAGCGAGCCATCCGAACCAGCAAGCGTGCAAGCAGCGCCCTTCGCCACCAACTCGCGCAACGCTGCCTCAGCCTCACCGGCAACAAGATCGAGCGCCGCGGTAACATCGGCAGCCGCAACCGGCAGCGCTTGCAGCGCCAGCAACGCACCCACCGCGCCCACGATATCGCCGGACTCGAGCGCCACATACAGCGCACGCTCCCCCGCCGAAAGCTCGCGCGAGCGACGGCAGCGCGATAGCAGCACGCGCCCGCCGCCGATGAGCATAACGGGCGAATACGACAGCACCACGGCATGGTCTCCGGCGCGCAGCGGCAATGGCTCCTCCAGGCGCACCTGAACGGTACGGGTCTCGCCCACCGCCATGGGGGCCTCGCCCTCCAAAAGCATGATGCGGCCGACGACCTCGGCCGTGCCGGCCATCACATGCACACGCGCGCCCGACTCGAGCACGCGCGGCTTGGTGCCCTCGCGGCCCAGGTAGGTGAACGTCATCATAAAGCGCAGCGTCTGGCCAAAGCGATCCTCCACGCCGAGCATCTCGCCGCGGTCAAGTGCCGCGACGCCGTCACCAACCAGGTTGAGCGCCACACGCTGACCGGGCAGCGCCTGCTGCGTGTCGCCATGCACCTGAATCCCGCGCACGCGACAGACTGTACGCGACGGCAGCGCGACGAGCTCATCGCCCACCGCAACCGGTGCATCGTGCAGCGTTCCCGTCACGACGGTGCCGGTGCCCTTGATCGTAAAGCAGCGGTCGATAGGCAGACGCGGTGCGGCATCGGTGAGCTCGGCACGGGCACGGCAAGCATCCCAGCAAGCGGCAACCTGCTCGTCAAGCGCAGCCAGTAGGCCATCGATCCCCTCGCCAGTCTTGGACGACACGGGGACAATCGACGCGCCCGCAAACACGGTGTCCGACAAAAAATCATCGACGTCGAGCTCGGCAAGCTCGGTCATCTCGGCATCGGCCAGGTCACACATCGTCAGCGCCACCACCATATGCGTGACGCCCAGCAGCTCCAGCACGTGCACGTGCTCGCGCGTCTGCGGCATTACACCCTCAACGGCAGAGACCACCAGCACGGCAACGTCGATGCCTGTCGCACCCTGCACCATGGCGCGCAGGTAATGCGCGTGGCCCGGCACGTCGACCAGGCCAACGATCTTGCCACTCGGCAGTGCCAGCTCGCCAAAGCCAAGCTCCACGGTCATACCGCGACGGCGCTCAACCTCCAGACGGTCGGGATTCTTGCCGGTCAGCGCCTCGATCAATGCCGACTTGCCGTGGTCAACGTGGCCCGCCGTGCCAACGATAACGGGACACTCCACCAGCGCCTGAACCTCACTCATCGAGCAATCGCCTTCTCAACGCCTGCGGCAAGCGTCGACGCCGCCGTCTCGATATCGCGGTCGCCCACAAGCGTACGGACGTCAAACAAAATGCGATTGTGCGAGGTTCGCGTGACGACCGGCGTGTCGAAATCTTGGACGAGCGAGCGCTTGAGCGCGTCAACGGAAAGACGCTCATCGACGAGGCACACGGCAACACACATGGTGGGCAGCTCGACGGTAGGCAGCGAGCCGCCGCCGGGAGTCGACGACTCCTCGACGATTTCCACCTGCACGGCACACGGGCAGCCAGCCTTATCAAGCCCGGCGATCATACGATCGCGCAGCTTGCGGGCACGTCGTTCCAAATGGGCCTGTGACATCGTAAGCATACTGAGCACCGGAATATCACGATGGGCCACGTCGGCACCGTCCATGTAGATGCGCAGTGTAGCCTCGAGTGCCGCCAGCGCGAGCTTACCCGGGCGCAGGGCGCGCATAAGCGGATGCGACCCACAGGCCTGGACCAGATCGCGACGGCCCATGATAATGCCCGCCTGTGCGGCACCGAGCAGTTTATCGCCCGAGCACGACACCAGATCGAGCCCTGCTGAAACCGAAGCCGGCGTAGGCTCCTCGCCGCCGCGCACCAGGATGTCATCGGGCAAAAGCGCGCCCGAACCCTGGTCCTCGTAGAACAGCAGACCATGCTTGTGGGCCAGGGCGGCGAGCTCCCTTGAGCTCACTTCCTCGTGAAAACCCTCGATGCGATAGTTGGAAGGATGAACCTTGAGGATCATGGCCGTTTCGGGCGTGATGGCGCGCTCGTAGTCGCCCAGGTGCGTGCGGTTGGTGGCGCCGACCTCGACGAGTTTGGCGCCCGAAGCCGCCATGACATCGGGGATGCGGAAGCTGCCGCCGATCTCGACAAGCTCGCCGCGGCTGACGATGACCTCTTTGCCCGCGGCATGGGTCGCCAGCACCAGCAGTACCGCGGCGGCGTTGTTATTAACGACCAGCGCGTCCTCGGCACCGGTAAGCGAGCGGATCAGCTGCGCGGCATGTTCCTTGCGCGACCCGCGCGAACAGGTGTCGACGCTGTACTCGAGCGTGCTATACCCGCGCGCGACCTCGGCCACGGCTTTGGCAGCTGATTCCGCGAGCGGGGCGCGACCCAAGTTGGTATGGATAACCACACCCGTGGCGTTGACGGCGGGACGCAGGCTCGGCAGCGCGGAGCGATGCGCACGCCACTCGATCGCCGAGGCTAGGTCGCGCTTAGAGCGCGGGGCCGCGCCGGCACGAATCGCGGCGCGCTCCTCGTCGAGCTCGGCCGTGACGGCGGCATGCACCACCGCGTCGCAGGTCTCCCCCGCCGCCTTCACTACCGGCCACTCGGCAAGCAGCTCGTTGACGGAAGGAATGGCGCGCAGGCGGGCGCGTACCTCATCGGACATGTTCTGGCTATCGCTCATGTGCAGCCTTTCAAAAGAAACGTGGATCAGTCGAATACATCAGCTGAGTCAATTACTCGTCATTATCCCCGCGCGCGACGATCTTTTCCACGCGAACGGCGTTTTCCTGGGTGAGCGCGGCACCCGTCAACGGGTCCCAGCGCAGCGGCGTGTGGTCGAGCGGCCCGACGCCCAGGGCTTGCCGGCCACCACCCTCAGCACCAAATGCGCGTCCGCCGGGAGCGGCCGAGGTGAAGATGCACGCCGGGTGCAGATGCGGCGTCGTCTCCACGCGCACGCGGTCGCGGCCCATATCGCTCACGAGCTCGACGATCTCGCCGTCGGCGATGCCCATGTGCGCAGCAGCATCGGCATTCATCTGCACGGCATCCAGGTCCGATCCAGCCTCGGCGGCACCTTGAGCCGCAAGCCTTCGCGAGGTGTGCGACTCAAAGGGACGGTTGCCACTAATGAGGCGAAACATCCCCGGGCCGGGCTCCACCATGGGCGCAATCCAGTTGGGCACACGACCCATGCCGGCACGCTCCCATACGTCACTTGCCAGCGCAATTTTGCCGCCATCCAAGGGAATCGCCGGCTCGCCCGTACGCGACGGCAGCGCCACGCCCGTGTCGGCCCAGCCGCGCTCCTTGAGCTCGTCCAGATCGATCCCAAAAGGCGCCACCTGGGCAGCCGTCAGATCGTCAGACGTAAACTGGAAATACTCGCCCACGCCACACGCCTGCGCCAGACCGGCAAAAATCTCCCGACCGGGACGTGTGCCGTCATGCTGCACGGGCAGCACGGCGTTGCGGTAGAACACGCGCGAATCGTTGACGCCCACGACTGTGCCCACACCGCGGTCGGCCTCCAGATACGTCACGTCGGGCAGCACGAAGTCAGAAGCACGCGCCGTCTCGGACCAACGAATATCAATCGTCACAAGCAAGTCGAGCTGCTGCAAAATACCCAACCAAGCCTGTGCATTGCCATAGCCCGCACCGGGGTTACTGGCATAGACGATGAGCCCACGCAAATCGCCGGCAAGAATCGACTGACCGATGGTCGTACACAGGCCGCGCACCGGATCGACCAGTGGATAGCGCTCGGACCCCAGCTTGGGCTCGCGCGGCACCGGCGGCGTCGCAAAGCGAGTGGGATCGAGGTCGCCCAGTGAAAGCGGTGTGGGCGGATTGAGCGCGCCACCCGCATGTCCAATACAGCCCAGCAGCACATCGACCAAGCAGATAGCGCGTGCGGTCTGGGTGCTATTGGCATACGCGATGCCGATGCCACCATGAAAACCCGCATCCACCACAGCGGCAGGCGCGGCGGCAGCGAGATCGCGCGCCGTGGCGACAATCTCTGCGGCTGGCACGTCGCACATCGACTCGGCCCACTCGGGCGTCCAAGCACGGGCCGCCTGCACCAGCTCGTCAAAACCCGTGGTATAGCGGTCCACAAACTCGTGGTCGTACAGGCCCTCGGCAATCAACACGTGGACAATACCCAACAGCAGCGCCAAGTCGCAGCCCGGACGCACGCGGAGCCAGCGATCGGCAATAGCGGCCGAACCACTGCGCCGGGGGTCAACCACGATGATTTTCGCCCCACGCCGGCGCGCGTCGTTGAGTGCATCGACCGACCCCATCGTCGACGAATCGACAATGGAACGCCCCAAATACATGATGCAATCGGTATGCGCCAGGTCGGAGGCGGGGCTGTAGCCCAGGCTGTGCTCCCAACCGGTGAGACGGCTTACCTCGCAGGCGCCATCGGCACCGTACACGTTGGGCGAACCCAGCGCATGCATAAGGCGATAGGCCCAGTAGCGGTCGAACGAGGGAACGCCGAGCGTCATGCCCAGCGCACGAGGCCCGCACTCGTCAACAATCCCCAAAAGACGCTCGGCAATCTGAGCAAACGCCTCGTCCCAGGTAATCGCATCAAACCCCGAGCCATCCCGGCGGCGTCGCATGGGGTGCACGATGCGGTCGCGCTCGTCAAACGGCATTGCCAGGCGATGCCGTCCGCGGGCGCACAGGGCGCGCGCCGCGCACGGATGCCCCGGCACCGGCAACTCAGCCACCACGCGACCGTCCTCAACGCGTGCCGCAAAGGCGCAATCGGCATAGCATCCCCCGCATGTGGTCACCACGGCGCGACCGTCACGCTTCACAGCAGATGCCATCTCGATTACCCCTTTCACAAGCCAAACACAACAGACCAACAGCCCGGGAACGAGCCCCAGGCCAAAAAAGCCTCCCGCACGGCAACGCCCCGCGGGAGGCCCAACGTCAAACAGGCGATACCTTACGCCTCGGACTTCTTGGCGTAGATAAACCAGTAGCCGAGCGCGACCAGAAGCGCGCCGCCCACGATGTTGCCCAACGTGGCGGCGGACAGGTTAAACGCAATGCCCGCGGCGTTGAGCGCATCGGCACCGGCGACGTCGGCACCGTAGCCGCACGCCTGCATCACGGCACCCATGGGCAAAAAGTACATGTTGGCAACGCAGTGCTCAAAACCGCAGGCCACAAAGGCGGCGATGGGCAGCAGAATGCCAACAACCTTATCGACCACGGTCTTGCCGGCGGTACCGATCCACACGGCCAGGCACACAAAGATGTTGCACAGGATGCCGCGGAAGAAGATCGTCACCCAGTCGATCGTCACCTTGCCGGCGGCGACGCTCACCATGGAATTGGCGACCGCCTCGCCGTTGAGCTTGTAAATGCCGGCCATGTACACCAAAAAGACGATGAACAGGGCACCGACAAAGTTACCGACCCATACGACGACCCAAGCCTTGAGCATCTGGACCAGGGTGATCTTTTTGCTCTTGAGTGCGCAGACCATAAGCGAATTGCCAGTAAACAGCTCGGCGCCGCACACCAGCACCAGCACCAGGCCCAGGCAAAAGCACAGGCCGCCCACGACGCGCTGGGCGCCCCAGCCCAGCGTGCTATCGCTCAAGAACACGGTAAAGAACAGGCCGCCGAAGGCAATGAACGCGCCGGCGAACATTGCCAACAGAAAGGCCTTTGCGACCGGCAGGTTGGCCTTGGTCACGCCGGCGGCCTCGGTCTTGGCCTCGATCGCGGCGGGCGCCAGGCAATCGGGAGCGGGATATTCTGCCTTGGAATCTGCCATGTCAATCACTTCTTTCCTAATCAGCAGGGACAAGCGCTCCTATTGCTCTTGTCCCAAGCGGACAAAGTGGGAAAAGTCGTTGGCGGCCACGGCGTCGTACACGGCGTCGACGGCGTCAAAGACCTCCGGGGACATAGGGTTGTAAAACTCCGTATCGCCCGGCTGAATCCCTATGAAGACGATATCTTCGCACGATTGCTCGATTTCCTCGATCAGAATCGACAAAGGGAGCGAATGCGTGGTGAACATCGACTTGCGGGCCACATCGCGCTTATCGAGCAGGCGGATAGACCCGACGGGCAGCGCCATGTCGGCGGCATCGACCAAGACCAGGCGAGGCGGACGCTCGCGCTTGACCTCGATGATGTCGTCCTCGGGCGTTTGGCCACCGTCGATGGTGTACCAACCGGCAATGGGCGCGTCCTCCATCTTTTTGGAGAGCACGGGGCCGGCGGCATCGTCGGCACGCAGCACGCTTCCCGCCGTGAGCACGATACCCGCAAACGGGGCGCCGTTCACACGTCCATCCACAACGCGACCCATTACTGCAACCTTCCCGTCAGGTACACACCCGACACATCGCGCACGCGCTCAACCAGATCGCGGAACTTCATCAGAAACGCGACCTGCTGGGCATGCAAGCCAAAGTCGTCGTCGAACACCGAGATGCCGGCCTTGGCCGAGCCGCGAAAACCGCGCTCGTCGAGCAGCGTGTCGCAGGCCTCGAGCAGCGACGGCACCGCCGCCTTGTCAAGCTGGCACTCGCCAAAGGAGCGGATGGCCTCGAACTTGGTCTTGGCCTCCCCCTCCGGCAGCGCATCGACGAGCGAATAGAAGACATCCACCGGCACCGACAGGCGCGGCTCAAAGCAATCGAGCACGCCGGTGTGGTGGCCCACGGCGAGCGTGTAGTACAGCACGTCGCAGGCCTCCTGGGGAACGTCTTCCTCGGTCTCCACAAACTTACGCGTGAGCTCATAGAAGACCACCTGGTCGGGCGCATGGCCCAGGCAGGGGTCGGCGACGCCCTCGGCGGCCTCGTCGCTTGCGCGCGAGGCATCGCCAAAGGAGCCGCCGAGCATACCGGGACCCGCAAAGTAACCAGAGCGGTCCGTGAGCTCCATCTAGTGACCTCCGGCCAGCACCAGATCCTGCAGCGCCGAGTAGACCTCAACGCGGCGCGGATCGTCCTGCTTGTCGATGAGCAGCGCCATGGCACCGCGGATATCACCCTTGGGCGCGCCCTCGAGCGTATCCATAAACTCGTTGGCCAGGTCGCGGCCGTAACGGTAGCCGCTCATGGCGCGAGCCTCGCGCTCGATGGCAACGCGCAGCTTGTACGGCACGCCGGGGTGCAGGATATCGGCCTGCTCGCCGGCGGCCTCCACCGTGGTCTCGGCATGGAGCTTTTGGTCCAGCAGACCGAGCGCCATGGCAAAGCCGTAGACGGTCTGCGCGGGGCTGGGCGGGCAGCCGGGGATGTAGACATCGACCGGCAGAATCTTATCCGTGCCGCCCCAGACGCAGTAGTTGTCGTAGAAGATGCCGCCGGTGCAGCCGCACGCGCCATAGGACACCACGATCTTGGGATCGGGTGCGGCCTCAAAGGCGCGCAGGGCCGGCATGCGCATGGCACGCGTCACGGCGCCGGTGTACAGCAGCACATCGGCGTGACGGGGCGAGGGCACGACCTTGATGCCAAAGCGCTCGACGTCAAAGACGGGCGTGATGGAACCGAAGATCTCGATCTCGCAGCCGTTGCAGCCGCCGCAGTCGACACGGTAGACGTACACCGAGCGCTTGATCTTCTTAAGAAGGGTCGCCTTGGCCTTCTCGATGCTCTCGTCGAGCTCGATCTTGGTCGGGCGGTACTGAAGCCGCTCGGGCAAAAGCGTGGGTTCGGCCATGGTTACTCCTCCTTCGTTTCAAAATCCATGATGATGCCCTCGACCGGCGCCGGACCGGCGGGAATCTCGGGCGCATCGGGGTTAAGCTCGCGGTCGATATACTCCGGGTTCACACCGTGGCCGCCCAGATACTCCATGCCGGGGCCCTGAGGCTCACCGGACGCAAGCGTCTCGTTGGCAGCCATGCCGTGCGCGTTGCCGGTCTTTACGGCCGAGGCGGCGCGCAGGGCGTCGAGCTCGCGTTTGCACTCCTGGCACATACCGACGGTGCGGGCGGCCTGCTCGGCCTCCATGCCGCCGGCCTTTTGCAGCAGGCGCTTGGCGTAGTCGATCTCCTTGTGCGGGGCAAACGGCTTGCCGCAACGCGAGCAATGCTCGAGCGTGTAGACGCTCTTGCTGGTGAGGTCGTCCTTGCTCATGACGGCCAGCTCAAACTCCTCGGTGAGCTTGATGGCCTCCATGGGGCAGGCTTCCTCGCAACGGCCGCAAAAGATGCAGCGACCGTAGTCGATCGACCAGGTAATGGTATCGGCCGCAAGGTCGGTGTCCATGCGAATGGCATCGGCCGGGCACGCCACGCCGCAGGCACCGCAGGCGATGCAGAGCTCGGCGTTGTGCTCGGGCTTGCCGCGCATGTCCTTGTTGGTGGGAAACGGCGCAAACGGGTACTTGACCGTCGCGTCGCCGGCCTTGGCGTTAACCTTCCAAAGCTTCAGCATATTAGAGCGCCTCCTCATCGAGCGGAGCGGCCATGGTGCCCTCGCCCGCAAGCGGCGACTTGTCGCGCCAGACGTTCTCGAACTGCTCCTTGTCGAGCACGTGGTCGCGCTTGGCGGCGACATCGGTCACCGTCACGCGGTCGGTGCAGGAGTAGCACGGGTCGAGCGAGCCGACGATCAGCGCAGCGTCGCCCACGGTGTTGCCGCGGAACATGTAGCGCAGGACCGGCCAGTTGCTGTACGTGGCCGCCTTGGCGCGCCAGCGGTAGCACTTCTGGTTATTGCCGAGCATGGCCCAGTGCACGTCCTCGCCGCGCGGAGCCTCGGTGGCGCCGATGGCGTACTTGTGCGGGGTGTACTCCCAATCCGTGGTGAGGATGGGACCCGACGGGCAGTTCTCGAGCATGGTCTCGATCATGTCGATCGAATCGTAGACCTCCTGGATGCGAACGGCGGTACGGCCGAAGGCATCGCAGGTATCGGCCGTAGCGGCGTGCATCTTTTGGATGTCCGGATCGGCGTAGCCGTCGAAGGGATGGTCAAAGCGCACGTCGCGGGCATAGCCCGAGCCACGCATGAGCGGGCCGACCGGCGAGAAGTCGCGTGCGATCTTGCGGTCCAAGATACCGATACCGCTCGTACGCTCAATAAAGTTGGGCGTGGAGAGCAAAACGTCGACGAGCTCCTGAACCTCGGAGCGCAGCTGGTGGATGGTCGTGAGCGTGGAGAGCTTCTGCTCGGCCAAAATGTCGCGACGCACGCCGCCGATCACGTTGAGGCCGTAGGTCTTGCGGTGACCGGAGAGCTTCTCGGCCAGGTCCATGGACTTCTCGCGGACGCGGAAGAACTGCTGGAAGCCCGAATCGAAGCCGGTGTAGTGCGATGCGAGGCCAATGTTGAGCAGATGCGAGTGCAGGCGCTCGACCTCGAGCATGATGGCGCGGATGTACTGGGCGCGCGGCGGGACATGAATGCCCTGGGCGCGCTCGACGGCCTCGGCATAGGCCACCGAGTGGGCACAGCCGCAGATGCCGCAGATGCGGTCGGCGAGGAACGTCACGGCGTCATAGTTCAGGCGCGTCTCGGCGACCTTCTCCATACCGCGGTGCACGTAGAACAGACGGTAGTCGGCGTCGACGATCGTCTCGCCCTCAACGAACAGACGGAAGTGGCCGGGCTCGTCGGAGGTAATGTGCAACGGGCCCATGGGGACGAGTGTGGTCTCCTTGCCCTTGGTATCGGCCAAGAACTCGTAGTTTTCCATGTCGCTCGCGGGAGCGGGACGGAAGCGGTAGTCCATGGAGTCCTTGCGCAGCGGGTACAGGCCGCTGGGCCAATCGTCGGGCAGCACCAGGCGGCGACGATCGGGCAGGCCCTCGGGAATCAGGCCGAACATGTCGCGAAGCTCGCGCTCGCCCCACACGCAGGCGGGGACGAACGGCGTCACGGACGGGAACGTCATCTTGGCGGGATCGACCTCGGTGCGCACGGTCACCCAGCCGGGGTCCTCCCCCTCCATGGAGATGACGTAGTACACGGCGTAGCGACCGCACAGACTGCGCTCGTCGTTGCCGACGATCACGGGAATCCAGCCGTAGCGCTCGTAATACAGGTAGTGGACGGCCTCGGGCAGCTTGTCCTGCTTGACGGTAATCGTCAGCTGGTCCTCGCACTGCCACTCGACCTTCTCGATGCAGCCCGGAACGGCGCGGCGCAGGGCCTCGACATGGCTCTCGCAGCGACGGGCATACACCTTGTTCTCAGTTTCAATCATTCGTTACTCCACCTCGCTCTGAGCGGTCTCGGTACCGAACACAGCGCGGTACATCGGCGTCGCGTGAAGTTCCTCAGTGCTTTGCTCGAGCACGATGCCGGTCGCGGTCTCCACACCGTGCACGAGAGGCAGCGGGGTGGCGATGCCAAACCACAAGATCATGACAGCCAGGATGATTTCGGGGATAAGCATGAGCGCCGGGGCCTCATGCTTATCCATGCCCTGGGGCGCATGGCCGAATACCGACTTGAGTGCGATGCGGGTGAGCGCGGAGATGGCCACGGTAAGACCGAGGGCAACCACGACGACCAGCCACATGGGACCGGCGGTAACACCGGCGACAAAGGTCAGGAACTCGGAGATAAACATGCCAAAGGGCGGGAAGGCACCAAGGCCGAGCAGCGCCAGGACGGCGAGCGCGGCGGTTGCGGGAGCAACCTCGACGACACCCTGGATCTTAGCCAGGCTACGCGTGCCAAAAGCGTGCTGGATGTTGCCGGACACGCAGAAAGCAAGCGTCTTGGTAAAGCCGTGGAACACGCAGTGCAGCAGGGCCGCGGCGATACCCAGCGGGCCACCGATACCCAGGCACAGGGCGATAACGCCCACGTTCTCCACAGACGAGTACGCAAAGCGGCGCTTGAGGTCGTCCTGGCGAAACATCGAAAGTGCCGCCACCAAAATGGACAGCGTGCCGACGATCAACGGCAAAAGTTGCGGATACTCGGCGCCCACGGCCTGGATGGTAAAGCCGTAGAAGCGCATGATCACAAGCATGGCGCACTTAAGCAGCACGCCCGAAAGCAGGGCCGAGACAGGGCTCGGGGCCTGGGAGTGGGCATCGGGCAGCCAAGTGTGCATGGGGAACAGGCCGGCCTTGGTGCCAAAGCCGATCACGATAAACGCAAAGGCGAGGCGCATGAGCGTCGGGTCGAACTGGTCGGCATACGGCAGCACGCACGACAGGAATGCGGCCTCGTGGGCGTTGGGAATCACGTCGGCGGCGTTGGCGTAGATCAGCAGCGTACCGAACAGGCCAAAGGCCACGCCGGCGGTGCAGACCATCGCATACTTCCAAGAAGCCTCGAGGGCCGTCTTGTTCTTGTAGATACCCACGAGGAACACGGTGGAAAGCGTGGTTGCCTCCACGGCGGCCCACGTGAGGATCATGTTGTTGGACAGGCACGCGAGCAGCATGGTGAACACAAACAGGCTAAACAGCGCAAAATACTGCTTGGCGCGCTCGGCGGGCATGGAGCCCTCCTCGATATCGGCCTTTACATAGGGCAGCGAGAACAGCCCCGTAAGAAAACCGATAAAGCCGATGAGCAGCACAAAGATGGCGCCCAGCGAATCGAGGTGGAACCACAGGCCAAAAGCGCTCGCGGTGTCGCCGCTCATAAGGACGTCACCGGCCGTCATAATCGACAGCACCAGGACGGCTGCGACGGAGACCAGGTTGAGACCGGCAAACACGTTATAGGACGTGTTCTTGGGCAAAAACGCCATGACGAGCGAGAACACCAAAGGAGTCGCGAGCAGGGCGAGAATCAACGTTTCCATGGACTACCCCCTCAGCTCGGACAGGTCGCGCGCATCGAGCGAGTGGGAGTCGTCCCAAATGCGACGCACGACGATGGACATGATGATGACGGCAAAGATGGCGTCGGTGGCGATACCGATCTCGATGATCTCGGGAGCGGTGGGGGCCAAAAGCGCGAGCGTCACATGGCTGCCGTTTTCCATAAGGCAGTATCCAAAGATCTGCTTCATGATGTTGCGCTGCGAGATGATGCAGGTGAGGCCCACAAAGAAGTGAGCGAAGCTAATAGCGAGCGCAGGCGTTGCGACCTCGGCCGTGGGCAGGCTGATCTGCGTCACGACGGCAAAGCAAATCGCGACCTCGACGGCGATGATGCAGATGGCCCACGCGGGCTTAAGGCCAGCCTTGAGCGATGCGTCGCTCGGCTCACCCATCTTCTTGTACGCACGGTTGAGGATATAAGGGACCAGGACGACCTTGGTGATAAAGGCAGATCCGGCCCACATAAGCAGCTCCTGCGCACCGGTAGTGGCACCGAGCGTAGCGAGCAGCCCCACGAGCACCAGCGACTGCACCGCATACCAGTTGATGGCATGTTTGATGTTTTTGGAGACGACCACCATGGTGGACGTGACGATCAGAAGGCCGCCAAGGATGTTGACGATCGAATAACCCATGTCGTTCTACCTCCTAACCGATCCAGCTGGCCGAAAGCGGGCCGCTGACGATGACCATGATGATGAGCACGATGAACACGAACGCCATCGCGCGGGGAAGCGGGGCACCCGCAGCGACCTCTTCGCTCGGCTCGCCGGGCAGGCAATAGCCCATCCACTTAAGGAACCATGCAAAGGTGGCGACGGTCTCGGCGACCATAATGCACACGAGCACCAGGATCGCGACGTTGCCGGCACCCACGGAAAAGCCGCCGGCGATGATCTGGAACTTCGAGAAGAACGTGTTCATGGGCGGCACGCCGGCAATGGCGAGCGCCGCGACACCAAAGCCCACGCCCGAGATCGGGTACTTCTTTACGATGCCGCGAAGCTTGGGCAGCATACGCGTGCCGAGCGTAAAGGAGAACGAACCGGCAATCAGGAAGAACAGCGTCTTGGCGAAAGCGTGGTTAAAGATGTGGCACACGGCGCCATCAAAGGCCAGCTGGCTGCCAAAGACCGAAAGGCCCAGACCAAAGAACACATAGGAGAGCTGGGCGATCGTGGAGAAGGCCAGCAGACGCTTCATGTCCTTTTGCGGCAGGTACATAAGGAAACCAAAGAGCATGGTGACCATGGCGTCGATAATGGCGACCCAGCCCAAGATCTCGGGAATCTCGCCGGCAGAGACGAGCGCGCGTGCGAACACGCACACGCCGACCTTGACCATCGAGGCACCATGCAGGTAGGCCGAAACAGGCGTCGGCGCTTCCATGGCCGAAGGCAGCCACATGTACATGGGGACCTGTGCGGACTTGGCCCAGGCCGCAAACAGCACGAGCAAAAGGACGATAGCCTTGAGCTTGGTGTCGAGGCCGGCAATCGCGGTGATGGCGAAGGTGCCGGTGTGGGCAAACACGATGGCGGCGCCCAGATACAGGCCGAGCGCACCGATATGCGTGATGATGAGGGCCTTCATGCCGGCCTTCTTGGCCGTAGGCGTCATGTAGTAGCTAATGAGGCCCCAAGAGCACGCACCCGTGATCTCAAAGAACACGAGCTGGCCCAAAAGGGTCGAGCTGTACACGAGGCCGGCCATGGCGCCGATAAAGGTCGCGAGGTACGCGTAGAAGCGACGACGCGGTGCGTCGGGATGCTCACGGTTATTCTCGCTCATATAGGGAATCGAATAGATCACGACAAGCAGGCCGATACCCACAAAGGCGGGCGCGAGCAGCGTGCTCATGCGATCGAAGGTGAATCCCATAACGAGGGTCTGCCCAAACGAGATCAGGGGGACCTGCGTGTCGGGCATGCCGGCGCCAGCGAAATTCGCGGCGAGGACGATGGTGCAGACCGTCGAGACGGCGGCACCCAAAACGCTGAACCACTTGGCGTACGGACGGGGGAACAGGGCGACGAGCACCGAAGCCACCATCGGGGCCGCGATAGCGACCAAGCCGAGAAGGGACAGACTGACTGCAAATGACATTGTTTCTCCCTTCTCCTACACGCCGACGACCACGAAGACAAACGCCAGAACGGCGATGCCCACGACGGCCCAGGTCTGATTGCCAAGCACCTTAAAACGCGAGCGCGAGCAGGAGTTCTCGATCACGCCGCATACGACAAAGTCGATCAGGCACTTCACCAGGAAGATGACCGCGCCCAGAACAGCAGCGGCGCCCACGGTCGCGGGCTCGCCCCAGGGGATGAAGATCGCGCAGAACCAGGCGACGACCAGGACCTGCTTCATGGACATGGCGAGCTTGGCCATCGCAAGCGACGGGCCGGAAAGCTCGGCGAGCGGACCCTCCTGAAGCTCTTGCTCGGCCTCGGCCTGATCAAACGGCAGCTTGCCGAGTTCCATGTAGCAAGCGATCGCAAAGGCGATGCCGGCGAGGATCACGGCGACCGGCGCGTCGATGGCGCCCGTCATGATGTGCTGACCCATGGTGGCGATGTCGGTGGAGCCGCACACCAGGGCGGCGGCAAACAGCGCCAGCAGCATGGACGGCTCGATGAGCACGCTCATGAGCAGCTCGCGAACGCCGCCGATACCGGCGTAGGCGTTGGACGAATCCACACCGCAGAGGGCGAAGAAGAAGCGGGCGAGCGCCAGGCTGTACATGATGGTGATAGCGTCACCAAAGACCGGGATGGGACTTTGCGCCGTAAAGAGCGGCAGGCCCATCGCGAGCATAAAGGCGACGGCGAAGAACAGCGGTGGCATAATGCGCAGCGCAAAGCTCGCGTCCTCGCTCTGGGACTCGGGGCGCGCAAAGAGCTTGGCCAGGTCGCGATAGTCCTGCATGATGCTGGGGCCGCGACGGTTGTGCATCTTGGCGCGGATCACGCGGCCGAGACCGGAGAAGAACGGCGCGACGGCCATAACGACCACGCCCTGCAGAACGGCAAGTACGATGTTGTTCATGCTCTCCCCTCCTTAACCCATTTGCACGGCGAGCACGAGGAACACCACGAGTGCCGCGACGATGTAGCAGATATAGATGCTGTAGTTGCCGCCTTCGAGCTTAGTCGCGAGGTCGGCGAGCTTCTCGACACCCTTATGCGGGGCATCGACGAGAACCTTGTCGGGTACGGGCTCCACAGCCTCGGCCACACCAGTGAGCTTCTGGAAGAAGTGCGCGATGGACCAGCAGACGGCCGTGCAGCGGTCGCGCAGCGTGTAGAGCGGCTGCATAAACCAGGACACCTCGGAGGCAAAGGTCGTGGCCACGACGGGCATATGCTCGTTGGGAGCATAACCGCATGCCCACGGCTGGGACTTCTGCACCTTGCCGACGGTCTTGAGCTTGCGATAACCGCAGGCAAGGCCGACGAGCGCCACGAGCGCAATGGCGATCGCGGGCGTGGAGGTGGCAGCGCCGGAGTACTGGTTCATGAGCTCCATGCCCTCGGCGGCAAACACGCCACCGTACGGATGCAGCACGGACGCGGCGACATCGACCAGCACGGGCGCGATCACGGGAGCGCCAATGCCCAGCACGACGCAGACGGCCGCGAGCAGGCCCTGTGCAAACACCATGGGGGCAGGAACCTCCTTGGCATTGGCCGCGGCCTCGGAGCGGGGCGCGGAGGCAAAGGAGACGCCATAGGCCTTGACGAAGCACGTGACGGCCAGTGCGCCGGTAATTGCGAGCGCGACGGCAGCGAACACGGCCACGATCATGACGGCCTTGTCGCCCTGCATGGCAGCGTTAAACAGCGACTGGTAGGTAAACCACTCGGACACAAATCCGTTGAAGGGCGGGATGGCCGAGATGGCAAGCGCGCCAATAAGGAAGCAGATGGCCGTTGCCGGCATACGACGGAACAGGCCGCCCATCTTCTCCATATTGCGCGTACCCGTGGAGTACAGCAGCGCACCGGCGCCCAAGAACAGCTCGCCCTTAAACATCGCGTGGTTAAACGTGTGGTAGAGGGCGGCCATCAGAGCCAGGACGGCGATGCCGACAGAGTTGAGCGCCATGGCGGCCATGGAAGCGCCGACGCCGAGCAGAATGATGCCGATGTTCTCGACAGAGTGATAGGCCAGCAGGCGCTTGATGTCATGCTCCTGCAGGGCGAAGGCCACGCCGAGGACCGACGAGATCGCACCGAAGACCATGACCATAAGGCCCCACCAGACCTGAACGCCCGAGGCGGAGAGCAGGTCGAGACCAACCTTGAGGATGCCGAAGATACCGATCTTGATCATGCCGCCGGACATGAGGGCAGACACGTTGGACGGCGCCTCGGGATGTGCCTTGGGCAGCCAGCCGTGCAGCGGGATGATACCGGCCTTGGCGCCAAAGCCAAAGAAGGCGAGCACGAAGCACACGGATGCGACCGCGGGGCTAAACTGCGTGGCGCGGAAATCCGCAAAGGCAAACGAGCCACCGGCGAAGTTGGTCATGGTGAGGAAGCTCGCCATGATGAGCACAAAGCCCACATGCGCGATCACAAAGTAGAGCCAACCGCCGTGGATGGAGTTCTCGTTCTCCTCGATCACGACCAGGAAGTACGAGGTCAGCGACATGAGCTCAAAGGCGACCAAGAACCAAAACACGTTGTCGGCGGTGATGACGAGCATCATGGACGCCACGAAGGTGTTAAAGAAGAAGCCGGCGCGGCCCTTTTTGCCCGGGTACTCATCAAAGTAGTTGAGACCGTAGATCGAACCGGAAAACGCGAGCACCGAGATGAGCGCCACGAACAGACCGGACAGCTGATTGAGCAGCAGCTGGAAATGGGCAAACGGGAAGAACACGATGGTGTCGACCGACGTGACATCGCCCAGCACGGCCTGGATACCAGCCACAAACGAAAGCACCGCGGCGACGGCGCCGATCAGGCAGCCGGCGGTCTTGGCGGCGTTATCGGCCTTAATCAGCAGAACCGAGGCGAGCGCACCGATGCACGAGACGGCAAGCGATGCGATAAACAGCGTCATGCTATCCATTGTTTACGCTCCCTTCTGCTTTCTCGGACAGACCCTGGGCCACAGCCGCCACGTCGACGGCAGGGCCGTTCTGAATCGAACGCAGGCGCTTGGCCTCGTCGAGTTCGCGATCTGCCGCGCCGCCCATGACGGTGAGCGCCTTGGTGGGGCAAGCCGCCACGCAGTGCGGACCCTCGGGGTCGAAGGCGCACAGGTCGCACTTGACGGCACAGGTGTACTGGCCGGGCGCCCACGTAAGCAGGCTGCTCAGGGACTTAGGGTACGAAGGCGTCGGGTCGCACATGCCTGCGACACCGGCAATAGACGTGCCGTCCGGATGGATGGCGCCGAAGGGGCACGCGATGGCGCACAGCCTGCACCCGATGCACTCCTGCTCCTTAACGTGGATGCGGTCGCCATCGTGCTCGATGGCGTTCACCGGGCAGACCTCGGCGCAAGGGGCACCCTCGCAATGGTGGCAGGCCAGGGCGGCCGAAATGCCGCCGGTCTTCACGAGCGCCAGACGCGGCGTGTCCTGAAGACCCTGCATCCGGTGGGCATCTGCACAGGCGGACTGGCATGTTCCGCAGCCGATGCACCTCTCCGGGTTGATATCGATGAAGCGGTTCATCCCCACTTCCTTTCAAAATAACGGGCCGGGCGTCCGATGCGCTTGGACGCCCGGCCCAAAAAGCCAACGAGAACGGGACTACACGATTTGGTTCACGTGCGTCTCGTCGTCGAACTTGGCGGCGCCGGGCTCAACATCCTGGGGAGCGGCTGCGTCCACCAGAGCCTGCTTGAGCTCGGTGTACTGACGCTCCACCTCGCCCTCGGCCCACACCTGGTCGGCGATGGCGTCGACCTGGCAGGCAGAGAACTTGTCCTCGGGCGTGTGCGAGACCGGGTCGACCTTGTGCATGGTCAGCTCGTTGCACTTGCCGATCCACCACTGGTAGGTCATGTAGACCGTGCCCTTGTTGATACGGTCGGACACGTCCGCGCGGCTGTAAACCTGGCCGCGGCGGCTGTGAATCGAGACGATGTCGCCGTTCTTGATGCCGCGGGCCTTCGCGTCCGCGGGATTCATGCGAACGAAGCCGGGCTCGTCGGCAAGCAGTGCCAGCGTCTTGCAGTTGCCGGTCATCGAACGGCAGCTATAGTGGCCGACCTCGCGGACGGTGCAAAGGATGAGCGGGTACTCATCGTCGGGAAGCTCGGAGGGCGCCTCCCAGTCGTGCGCCATCAGGTTGGCACGACCGTCCTTGGTAGTGAACTTGCCGCCCGCGAACATGTCGGGGGTGCCATGGTCGTTCACATCGGTGCTCTTGACGGGCCACTGTGCGTAGCCGCCCTCGGGAGCCATCTTCTCGTAGGTCGCGCCCACAAAGTTGGGGCACAGGCTAATGCACTCGTTCCAGATCTGCTCGGTGTTGTCGTAGTGCATGGGGTAGCCCATGCGCGTGGACAGGTCGGCAAAGATCTCCCAGTCGTGACGGCACTCGCCCTTGGGCGGAACAGCCGCGTCAAAGTGCTGGAAGCTACGGTCGGATGCGGTAAAGACACCCTCGTGCTCGCCCCAAGAGGTGGCAGGCAGGATGACGTCGGCGAGCATGGTCGTCTGCGTCATAAAGATGTCCTGGCAAATGAACAGATCCAGCTCGGAGAGCGTCTTACGCATACCGGCCGAATCGGGCTCGGTCTGCACCGGGTCCTCGCCGTAGTTGTAGAAGCAGTGCACCTTGCCCTCGTCGACCAGGTGACCCAGGTCGGTGAGCTTGTAGCCCTCCTCGAGAGGCAGCTTCTCCTCGGGCACGCCCCAGGCCTTGGCGAACTTGGCGCGCGCGGCCGGGTCGGTGACCTTTTGATAGCCAGGGTACAGGTTGGGCAGCATGCCCATATCGCAGGAGCCCTGGACGTTGTTCTGGCCACGCACGGGCGCGAGGCCGGAGTTGGGTTTGCCGATCTGGCCGGCAACGCAGGCGATGGAGGCGATGGTGTGCACCGTCTTCAGGTTCTGCTTCTGCTGGCATACGCCCATGCCCCAGCCAATGATGGCGGAAGGCTTCGCCGTGGCGTACATCTCGGCAGCTTGGTGGATCAACGCGGGCTCGACACCCGTGATGTCCTGTACGGATTCGGGAGTGTAGTTCTTGATGGTCTCCCACCACTCGTCAAAGCCGTTCGTGTGCTCGGCGACGAATTCCTTGTCGTAGAGGCCATCGTTGACCAAGCAGTTGGCAAAGGCGTTGAGGAACGCGACGTTGCAACCGTTCTTGATCGGAAGGTAGAGATCGGCGATACGCGCGGTTTCGATATGGCGCGGGTCGGCGACGATGATCTTGCAACCCTTTTCTTTGGCTCGCACGATACGCCTTGCGACGATGGGGTGCGAATCGGCAGGGTTATAGCCGAAGAGGAAAATGCAGCCCGCATCCTCCATACCGGGGATGGAGCATGACATGCAACCTGAACCAACCGTGTCCATCAGACCGAGGACAGTAGGGCCGTGTCAAGTACGGGCGCAGTTGTCTACGCTGTGGGTGCCGATGCACGCACGCGTAAACTTCTGCATGACGTAGTTCGCCTCATTGCCGCCGCCTCGCGAAGAGCCGGTGGTCATGACAGCGTTAGGACCATATTCGTCAATTATGGCCTGCATCTTAGATGCGGTGAAATCCAGCGCCTCGTCCCAGCTTACGCGCTCAAGATCCGCGCCCTTAGTGCGGCGGATCATCGGGTGCAGTACGCGAGGAGTCAAGATCTTGGTGTCGTTGATGAAGTCGTAGCCGCTCATGCCCTTAAGGCACAGCTCGCCCTGATTGGTGATGCCGTTGAGCGGTTCGGTACCCACGACCTGGCCGTTTTGGACCAGGAGGTTAAACTGGCAACCGGCGCCGCAGTACGGGCAGATCACTTTATGCTTCTCCATGACACCCTCCTTCCTTTCTCTGCTACCGAGTAATCGGTACGTATATGACAATCGTTGGGCTTGTATGGCCGCCCGTCTACGCCTCGTTTTCGATGGTGGCGCGGGCACGCTCGGCAGTCAGTTCTGCCAGGCGCTCCTCGTCTACCAGGGTGAGGCCCTTGGTCGGGCACGCCTCGGCACACGCCGGACCGCCGGGACGGTCCACGCACAGGTCGCACTTGAGCACGAAGCTCTTAGTCTGCGAACCCACGCGCACGTCGCCCATCAAGACGGGGACCTGCGTGGTCGCCACGCTCACGGCGCCAAAGGGGCATGCCATGACGCAGCTCTTGCAGCCGATGCAGTTGTCCTCGTTGACGCCGATGCGATGGTTCTTTGGATCAAAGAACAAGGCGCCCGTGGGGCAGGCCTTGGCGCACGGAGCGTCCTCGCAGTGGTGACATGCCACCGGCGCGGAAATCTCGTAGGTGCGCGTTACGCGCAAGCGAGGTGCGGCGATGTTGCCGGGAATATCGTGTGCCTCGATGCACGCCGCCATACAGGTTTGGCACCCAATGCAGCGTGAAGAATCAGCCACGACTCGTTTATTGCCCATGTTGTTCACTCCCTCCTGAATCCCATGCCGGAGAGACCCTGCCGACGTTGCCCCGGACCGCCCGTGGTCCGGCATCGGCGTATCGAGTGCATGCGGCGAAACAGGCACTTCGATAGAATTCCTCCAACGATATACAGGTTAAATATACGCAGTTGCAGGGGGCAAACTTGAGCATAGGCCCTGCAATACGGGTGTATTGCAGGGGTTTTGGCAGGTTGGAATTATTCTCTAGAAGCTATAAAGGTGAGTGTATTACATGCGTACGCCTCAGAGATTTTTACGCGCTCTCATTTTAGATGTACTACGCTTGTATTCAAGTTAATGGTTATTTACTTGAGCGAAATAAAGTAATCGTTATAAGATGCTCAAGTATCGGCACATGCCGCATTTGACCGACTATATTGCACGCTCATTAAGGGGGCCAGTGATGTCATCGACTCAAAAACGAGCCATCCTGCAGGTGCGCATTCGCGAGGAAGACAAGCAGCATGCCGAACATCTCTACGACGCCATGGGCACATCGCTCGCCGAGGCCGTCCGTCTATTTGTCGCGCAGAGCATTTTGATGCGCAAGCTCCCCTTTCAGCCGGTCGCCGTGCGCTCAAAGGACGGCACCGCCGCCTATGGATCGCTCAAAGCATACGGTGACCCCAATCGCCGCTCCGAGGAGCGCAATGCCTGGATTGAGTACCTCGCTACAGAAAGCGACGATTCGATTTTGGGTCCCGAGGAAGTAGATATCCATGAGTAGCACCATCATCGACGAGACCGTCATCCTTCGCTATCTGCTCGACGACGACGAGGTCCTGTCACCGCGCGCCGCCAAGGTCATCGCCACGCGCACCGCTCGTGTCTATCCCGAAATCATCACGCGCGTCGTGGTCACGCTGCGCGACGTCTATAAGGTTCCCCGCGTTGAGATTGCTGCGGCCATGAAAAGGCTGCTCGATGACGTCATGGTCGACGAGCCCACCGTTGTCGCCCTTGCCGTCAAGCTCTTTGGCAAGACCCATATGGACTTTACCGACTGCCTCCTCGCAGCCCGAACCGCCATCTACAACGATGATGTCGTGAGCTTTGGCAAGCCCATCATCCAAGGCATGATCGATTACCGCCGCAAGCGCCAAACCGCAGCCGAAACCCGCGACCGCGCCGCCGAAGCCCGCAGCCGAAGCACCGACTCCACCATCGACAAGCTCCGCCACCACGGTCGCCACTAACCGACAGACAACGGCATCGCCCGCCCCTCAGCCCCATCCCCTCCTAAGTTGCGGTGAAATACGGACTGTTTCATGCCTTTAAAGGCCTCAACAGTCCGCATTTCACCGCAACTTATTGAAGGTTGGCTGCAAATGATTTCACTATCGGGAGTCGGCGTAGGGTTTTGTTGTCGGAATGCCGCAACCGCGCATCATAGCGCCAAACTCTTCGACATCATATGTGTCCGAGAGTTTGAAATGAATGACGTTATGACCCATGGCGCGCAAGTTCGCATCGCGCAATAAGGCGGCTCGATAGGTTTTTGCCGCAGCATGTTCCAAATCTTTTTGAGTTTCGTCCTCAAACTTACCCAAACCATGAAGCTCTGCCAACATCCATGACCCATCTGGCATCTGCCAACCATAATCTGCCAGATAATAGCCGGCGCTTCCTGGCCGAGCAATCTCAACCTGAAGCTCAGGCGCAGCGACGCCAGCAAGGATCATTGCCGCTCGCGCCTCGGACTCTCCCCCGTTATCCGACCTTCCGTCCATATACTCGAACACGCCAAACGCACGGGAGATGCCATGCAAACCGCGGCAATTGGTCTGCGCATACGCACGCAGCTCCTCGCGGTCGACATCATACTCGCGAGCCAATCCATCGACGTAGCCAAGCGCATACCGAAATGCACTCGTGCGGGCAATATCGACCACCGTCCGATAGGGGTCTGTCAGCGTAAACGGGCCGAGCCGCCATACCTCACCCGGGCGCCATCGACGATACTCAACGAACTCATATGTATCGCGCCTGGAAGATCTCGGCAACAACATCTGAACGGCATTAAGCAGCGAGTAAGCGGAGCCGATACCGTACAGCAGTGCCGCCGTTGAACCGCAGAAAATGGCATCCGGCTCGACGGCCGCAATAGCAGATGCAAGCTGGAAAATGCGGGCTTCCACGTCAAGGTGGTTCCAATAAACAGGATCGGCGTACACATGGTTATAGAGTCGAATTAAAAGTTCTTCTTGCATAAGCTCACGCGCGCGCCGCTCATCCCAAGGATCAATCGTTATCAATAGCTGCTCGTCATGATGAATCCCGAGAGTGGAAAACAGCATCTTGGCATATGACTGCGGAAAATGTTTGCCTTTATCGAGCATGGCCAACCCCATAACCATCACGGCGGAGAGAATACCATTACGCTATCGTATGCTTCCGTCCGCAGGCCTTGCCAAAAGCTGACCAAAAACTTGACGTCGCAGGTCAGAGCTTCAGAAAATATTTCCACTCTCGGTAGACGGTCGCTACGACCCTCCCAACGGCATCAAAATCCAACCTTACAAATAGTTGCGGTGAAATACGGACTACATGGGCCATAAAAGCCGAAAACAGTCCGTATTTCACCGCAACTTAGGTGGGGCGTGGGGCGGCATCGATTCCCGTCACCCGTACACTTACGAAAACGGCTCTGATTCCCAAAAGGAACCAGAGCCATTCATCTATCCTATGGAGCGGGCGACGGGAATCGAACCCGCGTCATCAGCTTGGAAGTGTTGCGACTATTCGTACCAAGCCGTCTACCTGCGCAAACACGGACGCTCTACCTGCTGTTTCTCTGTCTATTGCGTCTAAAAAGTCTATGTTTTATAGTTCAGTCAACGCAAGTTGTGTCATATGTGTGTCATGCGTTGTGTCATGAGAGGAGACACCATGTGTGGGCTGTTACCTGCTGAAACGTATTACGGATACGCTCTGAAACAGTACGAAACCAAGGACAAGAGCGGAACAATCACGGGTTATAAGTGGCGTGCCGTCTACTATTACAAGGACGGGAGCGGAAAGCGCCACCAAAAGAACGTCACCCTAAAGACCGAAGGGCGCGACAAGGGGCGCTCTAAGCAGGTCGAAAAAGCGGCGAACCAAGAAGCAGAAGCAATCCGCCAACAGCTCAACGAACAGGCTGTCAAAGACCCCCACAGCGGCGAGACGGTAGCCGAGTATTTCGGGAAGTACGTGGAGGAACGCGCAAACAGCATCGAGCGTTCATCAGCCAACGAGCTAAGGCGCATACTCAAAAGCTATATAGCGCCCAGTATCGGGACTATCGAGCTGGACGCACTGACCCCCGATGATGTGGCGGCATGGGTTACGAAACTCAGCAAGAAGTATTCACCGTCCACGGTGAAGAAGTGCCTAACCAACCTGCGCTCAGCCATGCGGCAGGCGGTAGACCGCGACAGGCTCGTTAAAGACCCCACGCGCGGCGTAAAGAACCCCAAACAGGCACATAGGAACCCCAACGCCCTCGATGCTAAGGGACGTGCCAAGGTTGCGCAATTCATCGCCCTAGACCCCGCAAAGCCGCTAAACGTTGGGTTTGCCCTAGCAATGTATATGGGTTTGCGTGAGGGCGAGATATGCGGCTTAACGTGGAAGTGCGTGGACTTGACCGAAGGAACCGTTAGCATCGAGCGCACCATAGGGCGTGACGGCTCCAAGTGGTACGTAAAGGAACCCAAGACGGGCGGCAGCAGGCGCGAACTGTACACACCCTCTATCATCGCCGACATGCTCACGGCGCGCCTAACCAACGTCAAAGCCGAGTGCCTAGCGTTGGGCGTTCCGTTCGATGAAAACATGTACGTGACGGGCGGCGCTGACGGCTCGTTTATGCAACCCCACTATCTTTCGCATAGGTGGAGGATTGCGGCTGACGCTCTGGAGCTAATCGGTACGGTGGGAACACGCCCAACATTCCACGACCTGCGCCATACGTTCGCAACGGCAGCGGTTACGGCAGGCGAGGACATTAAAACCGTGGCGAGCATGTTGGGGCACGCCAACGCGGCTATGACGCTGAACGTATACGCGAGCGCCGACAGAGAAGCCAAGAAGCGCGGAGCAGTGAGGGTTGAGCAAGCGTACATGGCAGACGTTGCCCAGCACGCTAAGGACGGCTCAGTTATCGAGTTCGGCAAGACTGGAACAGAGAACTAGGTAGGGAGCATCATGGATAGCAAGGCGGCAGGCGCTACCACGTGGGTTCTGGACGATACCGAGATGAAAGAGCTACGGGGTTCCCTGCACAGCTTGGAGACGATAGCCGTTCTTCTTGGAGGGTTTAACAGCAGCACAGCGCCCGAAGGGCTTATGTTCGATATAGCGGAGCTGATAGACGGGGAGCTAAGGCGCGTCAGAGAAGCGATAGACAGCGCAACGCCGAGAGCCAAGCAGGATATAGAATAGATAACGCAAAGGGGCGTTCGGGGAAAGGAAACCGAGCGCCCCATTACTTAAGAACAACCCCCGCGCGAGGTATTGGAAAAGAGCGGGGATGTATGACCCCATTGTACTCCACCGCGCGGACATGGGTTTAGGGGTGGACGAATGGCACGCTATACCCGCGATGGGATGCACGCACTAACCGAGCGCTTCAAAGCCGAGTACCGCGAAAAGGCGGCAAGGGAGGACGCGCGGAAAGATAAGAGCTATCCTCTACCCAACACGCCCGAGTATATCGAGCGATACCACGCGGCGCTGAAAGCCATCGGCATAGAGAGCGGCAAGGCGCTTGGGGACTATTTCGGGCTGGGACGCACGCAGGGCGCGGAGCTTTACAAAGACCCCTCGAAGCTCACGGCAGAGAGGGCGCAGCGCCTTTGGCTGAAAGTGGAAAACCCCTACTTGGACAAGGAGAGCAAATACCGATTCATGACGGAGAGCGGCGCGTATGACTATTCCGAGATTGAAGCGGCACGGAACGAGTTAGCAGACCTATCGAACGCATACAGCGCTTTAAACCCGAACCAGTTACCAGACGGCTACGCCGAAGCCCTCCAAGAGGAATATCGGCTCAGGGCACTAACGGAGGGATACGGGGCGCTGACCGATGGGCAGAGGGAAACCCTGCTGTCCATCATGGGCGATATGCTTAGGGCTAACGGCAGCGAGCGCGGGGCGCTGGTAGCCGACAGCCTAGAGCGGACAAGCAACGGCAGAAGAGCGACTAGCAACGAGTTGTCGGGCATGGTGGCAAGTTGGCGGGGCTTATCGTTAGCGGAGCTGAAAGACCGAGGCGGCGATGTGGTGTACGTATACGAGACGGGCGAGTACGGGGAGCAGATACCCTTGAACGGCAGCAGCGCAGCTGACACGGTGCTAAGGGAATACGCGGGCATATCGGAGGAATAGACCCCATACAGCGCAGAGAAGATAGCAGGAACTGTGGAATTTGCTTGTTCCCGAAAAATAGTTTTCAAGAGGGCGTGTTCGGTTCATTTCGCAAAAAGGCGAGATTAGACCGAACGCGCCTTTTTCTGTTTAGGCTCCCATAGGTTTCCATAGGTTTCCATAGCGCTCCATAGACCTCCATCGTTCAAAGCTCTGTTCGCCCGATTTTGCCAAAACGTGCGAAACGACCGAACAGAGCCAAGTCTCAGAGCGCATTTTCCCAGTTAATCATGTCCGTTTCTTTGTCTATATTCCAAGTTGTCTAGACGCAACTAACAGAAGCCGAGGGCGCTGGACGCGGCTCCATCGGCGCACACCCGAAGGGATAAGGGCAATGAAAACGCTCACAAAGGGAATCAGCGATACCGAACTAATCACGGCTGCAATCGAGGGCAACGCGCCCGTAGTGGACGCAAACACGGCGGCGGCTATCTTGGCTTGCTCCCCGCGCACCATCTGCCGCATGTGCGAGCAGGGCAAGTTGAAGTCGGCGAAAGTCATGGGTATGTGGCGTATCAACAAGGCGGCTCTGTTCGAGTTGGCGGGTATGCCCATCACGGCAGGGGCTACCGACCATGAGTGACGCGGAGCTGTACGGGGTCGCATACTTTCACGGGGAGAGGATAGCGACATACGGCGAGGACGATGGAACCGACCGTGCAACGCTCGACCTACAGACCCCTGTTCTTCTAGACCCCACCAGACACAGCAGCAAGCCCACAGGCGGCGAGGTGGCGGCTATCAGCAGGCGAATTATCCAACCCAGCCACCTATACCGCCCGAATGTTGAGACGCTAGCAAAAGCCATTTCGTGCGGCTATACGGTATGCGGCGGCATATGCGTTGGCAAGCGCTCCCCTAATTGCTGGAAGTCGCAACAGCTGTGGTGCATAGACATAGACAATGACGCGGCAACAAAGGAGCGGGGTTACGACCCCTTGCCCTACACAGAAGCCGTGCTAAGGGCGTTCAGGGCTAACCTGCCTTTGGTCATTAGCTATCTGACTTTCAGCAGCAGTCCAGACCCCTACTGCCCAGCCGATAGCGAGCGATACAGGCTCATGTTCAGACGCAGCACGGAGACGAACGACCCAGAAGAAGCGGCGGCGTTCGGCGCGGCGTTGTTGGCAACATACCCAGAAGCTGACCAATCCACCGCGCAATCAAACAGACTGTTTTTCGGAACCGACAAGGAGGTCTTAGCTTGGAACCGACCACTGGTTTAGAGCCGACCCATAGCCCCAACTACCAAGGATACAAACTGCCCGAGCGTATTTCAGAGGGCGAACGCAACCAACAACTTTATTCCTATGCCAGCCATCTTCAAGCCAAAATGTATAGCGATGAGGACATAGAACGGATGGTAAGGCAGGCGAACGCCGAGAGGTGCGACCCGCTTTTGTCAGAAAACGAAGTCGAAAAGATAATTAAGAACGCAACGAAATACCCCAAGGGGAGAGACCCCGAATACGAACGCAAAAACGGGAGCGTCACCCAATGCACGGCAAGCGCTATCACCGTGCCCGATTTCATCAGTGACATTACGGTTTCAGAGCAATTCGCTAAGACTTATAGCGGCGTTCTACGATGGGTGCCAGAAGTGAGGGGCTTCTACTACTATGACGGCACGCGATGGATTGATGGTAGGGCGGGCAGCAATGAACGAGCCGAGCGCCTTATGCAAGAGTTTGTTAAACAATTTGGAATCGCAATTGCAAGCTTGGGTGAAGGAGAGAACCGTACGAAGAAAATGAAGGCGTTCCTCAAATACAACAACGTAAGCACATATAGGAGCCTTCTATACGGTGCGCGAATACGGATGGTAACGGGCATCAACGAGTTCGACAGGGACAGTAAGCTGTTCAACTGCCGAAACGTCACAGTCGAGTTCGGCAAGACCATTAAGACCCATCCACACACGCCCGATGACCTTATTACCAAGGTGGCGAATTGCGATTACGACCCCAACGCCAGCTATGCGGATTGGCAAAAGCACCTAGAGCGCACCTTCGAAGGATACGAAGAGGCCATACCGTTCTTTCAGGGATGTGTCGGGCTTGCGGCGGCTGGAGACACAGACGAAGACCGTTTCTATATCGCTATCGGTCAGACCAGAACGGGCAAGAGCACGACAATCAACGCGGTTAAAAACGTCTTCGGAGATTACGGCACGAGCGCAGAAGCGGCAACGTTCACGGCGGGCAGAAGAAACGGGGCGAGCGCTTCGCCAGATTATATGGCGCTGAAAGGCGCAAGGTTCGTTGACGTGCCAGAGCTGAACGAAGGAATGACGCTCGATGCGGCTTTCATCAAACGAATAACGGGCGGCGATACGATTAAGGCGCGACCGCTGAACGGAAAGCAGGTCGAATTTCGCCCCAACTGCACCGTGTTTATGAACACAAACCATAAGCCGCGTATCAACGATTCAACGATATTCGATTCTGGGCGTTGCGTCATACTGCCCTTCTATAACAGGCTGAAAGAGGAAGAGCGCGACAAGAAGCTAGAAGAGAAGATGATGGGATCGGAATATGCAAGCGGGGTTCTGAACTGGATAATAGCGGGATATATCAGGGCTGCAAACTTTGGTCTAGCCGTACCCGAAACCTGTTTAAGAATCACCAAAGAGTATGCAATGGAAGAGGACATAATCGGTGCGTTCCTCGATGAGTGCTGCATAGCAGACGATAACGCAGTATCGGACGGTGCCGATATCTATCAGGGCTATCAGACATGGTGCAAGGTGAGCGGAATAGACCCCAAGCCTAGACCCACGTTTTACAAAAAGCTACGCGACCGAGGATACCGAAAGGACACAGGCAGGGTTGGAAACAAGGTCGTTCGCAGCCGCATAAAAGGGCTAAGACTGGGAACCGACCAGCAATGTTGACACTGTTGACGCTTTGACCCCTGTTTTTATATCCCTTTATATATCTCTTATTTCTTTATATAGAAGTTAAAACAGGTATAAGTCGTCAACGCAATAGACATTTCCGCAGGTAGACAGCCGTTTTTGATGTTGACGCTTTTTCAGTTCAAGCCCGACCAAAAGCCCTATCGCGCCCTCGCAAAACAAGCGGGGGCGTTTTTTATGGCGGCGGCTCGCAGAAAAAAGACCCCATACTGACACACAGAAGGGGTCTAAAAGCTGCGGAGCGCGGCAGTCACGAATAGGAGCTATCGCCTACCTAGCGCGCAAGCCGCGTAGGGTTCAATCGGTCGCGGGTTCGTCGTACAGGTCCATACCGTCTAGCAGCTCATCAAGGCCGTCGGCTACGCGCCTGCACGTCTCGCGCCATCGACGTGGGGCGTTCGTCGCTAGGTCCCTGAAAGCGTTGGCGTCTGACCTCAGTTGGGCCGTTGCCGCTAGGACCTCTTTCCCGTGGGGAGCTACGTACTCGACGAGGATACCGTCCCTATAGGCCGCCGTCCGGCATTTCCCACCGCAGTACAGCGACGTTCGGCGCTTGGCCTTGTACAGTTGCCCGCAGTATGCGCACCTTTTCACTATGGCCATGAGGCCTCCAATCCATGCGGTTACAAGACGCTTGGATGGTATGGCCGCGTTCCCCCGCCGCGTCACAATCGCGTTACAGGCCGCCCGTTTGTAAGGGAATTAGCGTTTCATGAAACGGTAAAGCGATAGCCCGTTTTGGGGTACTTTGTAAGGGAATTAGCGTCGCGGCGACGGTAAAACCCGACGCCCGTTTCGTGACGTTCCGTAACAGTTGCGTTACCGACTCCCATTTTCGTAGCGATAAAAAAATCAGGGCGTGGCGCTGGGTAGCCCCAGCACGCTCGCGTAAATCGACCCCCTCCCCCGGTATATGCCCGCATATGCCTATCTACCTGCGTTTTTGTTCGCATATCAAAAAAGAGCTCTTGGGGGGGTATTCCAGCCCAAGCGCGGAGGGGGCTACGGAGGGGGCAGGGGTACCCTCCCCACCCATCACGCGCGGGTAGCGAAGCATACTAGACCCCTCATGACACAGCCATGACACAACCCCATGACACACTCTTGTTGATTGCTGTTCGGCGGCACGAATCTTAGCCACTGAAAAAGACGGGCAACACGACCGTTCACGGCTCCATATCTACCGCCTAACGAACCTAATGTGTGTCATATCTGTGTCATGAGCGTGTGTCATGAGCTAATTTCGGCATAAAAAATCGCAAGCCAAATAAGTACTTTGACCTGCGATTATGTCACTTGGAGCGGGCGACGGGAATCGAACCCGCGTCATCAGCTTGGAAGGCTGGGGTTCTACCATTGAACTACGCCCGCAAGATATGGTCGGGACGACAGGATTTGAACCTGCGACATCCTGCTCCCAAAGCAGGCGCGCTACCAAACTGCGCCACGTCCCGAAGGTGTTGAGCAGCTAAGGCATAAACCTTGCGTGTCCCAAAGCGAAGGAAATTATAGGGGAGACTTCCCGCCTGTGCAAGCGCAGAAACCCTAGCTCCTCGAATGTGTGACAAACTGGCTATGAACCAGACCGATCACAAACGCCGCCACAGCAACCGGTGCCCACGCAGCACCGATGTCTGCCAGCGGCAGCACATCGAACGGCAGCCACGCGCTCGCAAAGAACGCGTCGCGGACCGAGGTGATCACGCTCTGCACCGCGACCACGCCGCCGACCCAAACCCACACCTGCGGATGCGCATCGCAAAAACCATGCACCAGGCCCATAAGCACCAGCACGATGGCGACGGGATACAGAGCGTTGAGCATGGGCACCGAGAACATGAGGATCATGTCGAGGCCCACGTTGGAGAGCACGCACGAAAACGCCGCGAACACAAAGGCGAGAACCGCAAAGGGACGGCGCATGGCCTCCTCGGAAGCCTCCGCTCCCCCTTTAACCACATACGTCTCGCAGAAGTAACGCGAGCAGCAGCTGATGAGGCCGATGCACACGTTCATGCAGGCGAGGAAAAAGATTGCAAAGACCACGACCGTGCCGACAAGGCCAAAGTGCATGGAGGCAGAGCGGGCGAGGATGGCAGCGCCGTTAGTGGCATCGGGCATGACCGTGCCGAGCTGCATGCCGGCAAGCGCCAGGCCGCAGTAGATGACGGCCATGAGCACACCGGCGATCACACCGGAGCGCGAAATCTCGAAGGCCACGCGCTTGTCATCGGTAACACCCAACTCGTGGATGGTCTCGGCAATGATGATGCCGAAGGCGAGCGACGCGAGCAGGTCCATGGTCTGATAGCCGGTCAGGAAGCCCTGCACGGCGGCGCCCGCATCGTAGGGAGCCTGAGGCGCGGCAGCCGGTCCCAGAGGCGAGATCGCGGCAGCACCCACGACCAGCACGATGAGCGCAATGAGCGCGGGGCCCGTAATGCGACCGAGTACGCGTGTGATGACACCCGGGCGCAGCGTGAGCGCAAACGCGACCACGAAGAACCCGATGGCAAAGACCAGGCGAGCCGTGCCGAGCGAGACGCCCTCGGGCAGCAGCGGCACCAGCATCTCGAAGGCCGTGGAGCTCGTGCGCGGAATGGCCAGGCACGGGCCGATGGCCAGATACACCGCCGCGACAAAGAACTCACCAAACTTGGGGTGCACGCGGCCGGCAAGCTCGCGCGCCGTTCCAGCAAGCGCCACGGCGATAAAACCCATGACGGGCAGGCCGATGGCGGCAATCAGAAAGCCGAGCATGGCGACCGGCGTGGCAGAACCTGCCTGCAGCGCCAGCAGCGGCGGAATAATGAGGTTGCCGGCGCCAAAGAGCATCGAGAACAGGGCGATGCCGACGGTGACGACATGGTCGGAGCGCAGACCGCGCGGGGCGGATGAAGCCATGGGACCACCTTTCGGGTCGAAACAAAAACGGGACGGGCAAAAACACCCGTCCCGCAAGTATAAACGGTCTAGCAGCTTTAGCAGGCTAAATCGCACAGAGCATCGATAGCCGTGTCGACTTCTTCGGTCGTGTTGAAATACCCAAACGAGAAACGGACAACGCCCTGGCGCTCGGTCCCCAGCGCACAGTGCATGAGCGGGGCGCAATGGGCGCCGGGGCGCGTCGCAATCCCCCACCCTTGCATGAGCGCGTCCGAAATCTCGGCCGAATCGATATCGCCCACGTTGAGCGACACGATCGCCGAGCGCGCGGGTTGGTCAAACGCACCGTAGAGCTTAATCCCCGGAATCTTGCGCACCCCGGCAAGGAAGCGATCAGCGAGCGCACGCTCGTGGGCAGCAATCGCCTCGACCCCACCCTGGGCCTCGATAAAGTCGAGACCAGCAGAAAGGCCCGCGATGCCGTGACCGTTGAGCGTGCCCGCCTCCAGGCGCGTAGGCCACTCAAGCGGCTGCAGCGGGTCGAAGCTGTGCACGCCCGTGCCGCCCATGGCCCACGGAGACACGTCAATGCCCTCTGCCACGGCCAGACCGCCGGTGCCTTGGGGTCCCATGAGCCCCTTGTGGCCGGTAAAGCACACGACGTCGAGCCCCATGGCTTGCATATCGATATGCGCCGTGCCGGCAGACTGCGAGGCATCGACGATCACGAGTGCACCGGCCGCATGGGCCATGGCGGCTACGCGTGCAATGTCGACCGCGTTGCCGGTCACATTGGAGGCGTGCGTCACCACCACGGCACGCGTACCGGGCGTGACCAGCCGTTCGAGCTCGTCGTAGTCGAGCGCGCCGTTCGCGTCGCAGCCCGCATGCTCAACGGTCACACCCTGCTCAGCCGCCAGGCGGTTGAGCGGACGCAACACCGAGTTGTGCTCGAGCACCGTTGTGACCACACGGTCGCCGGGGCGCACCACGCCATTGATGACGGTGTTGAGGGCCGCGGTGGAGTTGGGCGTAAAACAAACATGGTCGGCCCGCGGGCAGCCCAACAGGTGCGCAAGCTTGGCGCGACAGCCGTGGATGGTACGCGCCGCGTCGAGCGCACCCGACGTCGCGCCGCGCCCGGCATTGCCGAGCGAGCACATCGCCTGCGTCACGGCATCAATGACCGTCTGCGGCTTGTGCATGGTCGTCGCCGCGTTATCCAGATAGATCATCGCACGACCTCCCACATATCAATCACGGTATAGCCCTCGGTGGGAACGCCCGCCGCGGCGAGTTCGCCGTGCAGCAGCTCCTCATCGGCAGGCAACGCCTTCCATGCCAAACCGCAGCCGGCAGCGACCTCCCCGGGCACGGGAATCGTTCGCCCGGGAAGGCCGCGCTCGATGCACAGGGACTCGCAACCCATGGCGGCCGCCGTGGTGGGAAACGTGATGACAAGCGCCGGGCGCTTCTCCCTCATGGCAACTCCAACCAATACGCTACGGGCGCACGACGCGCACGGCCTGCTCCATCTTCTCCACGATCACGTACATGTTGGTGACCTCGCCCACGGCAAGCTGGTCCTTAATGCCATAGTGGTCGAGGCAGGTGCCACAGGTAAGGATCTCGACGCCCTGCTCGGCCAGGCCCTTCAGGTCGTCGAGCACCGGAGAGCCCTCGACGGTGAGCTTGGCGCCACCGTTGTAGAACAGCATGGCCGCGGGCAGCTCCTCCTGCTGCGTCACGGCAAAGATAAAGGCCTTCATGAGCTTGTGGCCCAGCTCGTCGTCGCCACGGCCCATGCAATCGGTGTAGACGGAAATGACGAGCTTGCCCTTGCCGGCGCTGGCATCACAGAAGGCAGCGCCATCCTGCTCGGGGTCCGCAACGGCAACGGCGCCAGAGGTCGCCACGGTCACGTGCCACTCGGCGTCAGAAACCTTCTCAACTGAGGCCGTGCAGCCCTTCTCCTGCGCCATCTTGGAGATGTTCTTGACGGCGGTCTCGTTGTCGACCGAGGTCACGACGGCGCCCTCGCCATCGAGCTGCTTGAGGGCCTTAAGCGTCTTGACGACGGGCAGCGGGCAGGCATCGCCCATGGCATTGACTTCAATTTTGGTAGACATAGCTTTTCCTTTCGAATAAATCGTTTTAGAACGGTACATAGCTCAATAAACGTGTCGTTAACGGACAACGCGGACGGCAGGACCGCCTGGCACCGGCTCGCACACGCGACCGACGGCGGCGGCGATACGTCCTTCGGCATGCAAACGGCGCGCAAGCTCATCCACATCGGCAGCAGGTGCCGCAATGAGCAAGCCGCCCGAAGTCTGCGGATCGTACAGCGCATCCAACATGCCCGGCCCCAGGTCCTCGTCGGCAGCCACACGCGGGCCAAAGAAGTCCTGGTTGCGGTAGGAGCCCGCGGGGATAATGCCCAGACGCGCCATGTCGAGCACCTGGTCAAAGAGCGGCACCGCCCCCGACGCAAGCTCAATCTGCACGCCCGAGCCCTCGGCCATCTCGCACGCGTGCCCGATCAGGCCAAAGCCCGTAATGTCGGTGCACCCGTGAAGTTCGAGCCCCTCGGCCAAACGGATCGGAGCCTCGTTGAGGGTGCGCATCGAGTCAAACATGGCTGTGGCCTCGTCCTGCTCGATGAGCTCGCCCTTAATGGCCGTGGTGATGATGCCCGAGCCAACCGCCTTGGTCAGCAGTAACGCATCGCCCACGCGCGCGCCGCTGTTGGCGAGCATGCGGTCGAGCGCGACAAAGCCGCTCACGGACAGGCCGTACTTGGGCTCGTCGTCGTTGATGGTGTGGCCGCCCGCGATGGAGCAACCAGCCTCGACGCACTTGTCGGCGCCGCCCGCCAGAATCTGACCTGCGACCTCGATGCCCAGGCAACTGGGAATGCACAGCAGGTTCATGGCATGGCTCGGCCGCCCGCCCATGGCGTAGATGTCCGACAGTGAGTTTGCCGCGGCGATCTGGCCAAACAGAAACGGGTCGTCGACCATCGGCGGAAAGAAGTCGATGGACTGCACGAGCCCCAGGTTCTCCCCTACGCGGAAGACACTCGCATCGTCGGAGGTATCGAACCCCACGAGCAGGTTGTCGTTATGCACATTGGGCAAGTCGCCCAGGACCTGGGCGAGGGCTCCGGGAGCCAACTTAGCGGCTCAACCGCTTGCGGCTGTCATGGACGTGAGCTTAATCTGATCGTCAGCCATCGATACCTCCTCTCTCTTCGGTCAATCATTTTCTCCCAGTATACGCATGAAAGCGAGCCTGCAGCGGGTGCATTAATTGAGCGCCTGGGCGCGAATCGCCGCGCCGATGGCACCGGCAAAGCGAGCCTGGGGCGAGGTGGTCACCGGCGACCCCAGTAGCTTGCCCAACCGCTCCACCACGAAGGCGTTCTCGCACAGGCCACCGGTTAGGTAGTACGGGGCGCCCGTGGCCTGCCCGGCCATGGTCGCCACGCGCGAGACCACGCTGTCGATCACGCCGCGTGCAATGTTCTCGCGCGGCTCGCCACGACCGATCAGGCTGATGACCTCGCTTTCGGCAAACACCGTGCACATGCTGCTGATCTTGGTGGGCTCGCCGGAACGCGCAAGGTCGGCCATCTGCTGCTGGGAAATGCCTAGGCGGTCGGCCATGATCTCCAAAAAGCGCCCCGTGCCGGCAGCGCACTTGTCGTTCATGGCGAACTTGGCCACGCGACCGCCCTTGAGTTGGATGACCTTGGTGTCCTGGCCGCCCACGTCAATCACCGTGCCGTGATCGCCAAACAGGCGCGCGGCACCGGTGCCGTGGCAAGTAATCTCGGTCACGACCTTGTGCGCATAGGGCACGGCGACACGGCCGTAGCCAGTCGCGACCACGCGTACGTCGTCGGCCGCCACGTCGTAGCCGGCAGCAGCAAGCTCGCAGCGCAGACGTTCGGCCGCATCGACCGACGAGAACCCGGTTGGCTGCACGCACGTCCACGCCACCGAACCCTTCCCATCGACCACAGCAGCCTTAGCCGCCGTAGATCCGATATCGATCCCGATCCCTATCATGGCTCTCTCCCAATCTAAACATCAAAGATAGCGGCGCGTTCAGGCGCCTTGGCATCCTCCCTCACATGTAACAAAGGGACAGTCCCTTTGTCACATACCGTCACCTACAGGGTTTCGATGAAGGCAGCGATGCGCGTCTCGATCTGACCCATGTCGCCATTGCTGTAATCGGTCTCGATCTTCATGTACGGAATACCCGCACCCTCGACGGCCTCCTGCATGCGCGCGCTCTCAACGTTGAAGGTATGGCAGGCCTGTAGCACGCTCTCTACCACGCCATCGACGTGATACTTCTCGCACATGGCCAGCGTGTTTTTCATACGACCGTCGTTGGGCGTCATGACCGAGCAGTTGATATCCAGATAGCGGTCGGCGATGGCGCGCAGGATGTCGGGAGCCTCCGGATCGATCATCATGGCCGCCGTGCGCTCGCCCGAGCAGTCGTCCATGCACACGACCACGCCGCCGTTGGACTCGATAGTACGGCCGATCTTGTTAATCACGCCGCCCACCGGGCAGCCGGTGATCAGAATGCGCTTGGCATCTGCCGCGACCGGGCGCTCGCCCGCGTCGTAGGCCTCACGCAGCTTGGCAACCTTTTGCTCCAGCTGCTGTGTATAGGCCTCGATATCAAAGCTGAACGTGCCGGCAAACATGGTGCTCATCAGATCGACGCCGCTCATGGCCGCCGGCTGGTTGGCCTGCAGCGCAAACATCTCGAGCTGGGCCGCACGCAGGCGGTTGCGACGACGCACGGCGGCGCGCAGGTCGTCATCGGTAATCGTGATGCCGTAGAAGCCCTCGAGCTCCTCCTTGAGCAGGCGGCACTCCTCGTACCAGCCCTCGCGCTCGTAGGCGCGATCGCGACCCTGCGGAAGATGCAGAATGTGCGTGCGCTTGAGCTCGTTGAGTAGCTCGTACATCTTCTTCTTGCCGTCGCAGGTTGTCTCACCGATGATCATGTCGCTAAAGTACGTAAACGGGCACTTTTGCGAGTAAGCAAAGCCGTAGGTCGACTTGATGAGCGGGCAGAGATTTGCCGGCAGCACCTTCTCGGCCTCGGGAATCACCTCGTCAGACGTGCCGCACAGCGCCACGCTCGCAGCCCCCGCGGCATCGATAATCTCGAGTGGCGTATAGCTGCACAGGAAGCCGACCAGGCGATTACCGGCCTGCTTGTAATCCTTAACGCGAATAAACGCGGCCTTACGCTGCTCGTTGAACTCCTCAAACGTGGACGGCAACGGCTGCTCATTATTTTCCGACATATAACTCCTTAACAAACCTTTCAACCAACCAAGGAAACGGCTTTCCCAGGTGCCCGAGGTTGCCGTGAAAGAGAAGCGCCGCATACTTTGGTACACAAGCGACGGTTTGAACGGCAAGATCGGGCGCCTAGGGAAGCTGCCAGGGCGGATAGTCCTAAATGGTTTCCAAGAAAGCCTCGATCCTGGTTTGCAGTTGGCCTGCATCCTCGCCGGCGTAGTCGGTCGTGATGTGCATAAACGGAATGCCGGCTTCCTCGGCGGCCTTCTCCACGACAAACGACTCCATCTCGTAAAGCGTGCAGAACTGCAGGGCCACGTCGACGATGCCGTCGGCATGCAGGTCCTTGGCCATCTGGACAATATCCTTCATACGCTGGTCGTTGGGCGTAAAGACGGCACAGTTGATCTTAAAGTAGCGCTCGGCGAGGGCATCGAGCATCTCGTCAACCGTCTCACCGGACTCGTCAACCAGATCCTTGTAGTAGCGCGAACCCGTGCAGGACTCCTCGCCCACCACAACGCCGCCGGCCTTCTCGATGAGGTTGAACAGCTTCCAGTTGGGCACGGCCATGGGCGTGCCGGTGTACAGGATACGCTTGGTCCCCTTGGGCGCCACGCCCTCGCCGGCCTCGACACGCTGCTCGCACTCAGCCGCCATATCGTTAATGGCTCCGGTCAGACGCGGCGTGTCGTCCATAAAGGCGGCCTGAACGGTCAGCAGGCTGTCGAGACCGCTGATGGGCACAGGGTCGGCAGCGCGTGTGGCAGCGAGGCGCTGCAGGGCACGGCGCTTCTCATTGACGGCGTGGATGGCGGCCTTCAGACGCTCGGGCGTAATCGTGACGCCACACTCTTCCTCGATCTTGGCGGCGAGCTTCTTGACCTCGGCCTTCCAGGTCACGAGCGTCGACTCGTCGTGCACGTTGGGGATATCCATGACGTACATGTTCTTTTGCGTCGCAAAGAACTCGTAGGCCTTCTTCTTACCGTCGCAGGTGTTCTCGCCTACCACCAAGTCACTCGACTCAATGTAGGGGCAGACCTCGCCCAGCTTAAAGCCGGCAAAGCTCTTGATGAGCGGACAAGTGTTGCGCGGCAGGTGCTCCTCGACCTTGTCGGTTGCCCAGTCGGCACCCGAGCACAGACCAACGGGAATGCCGTCACAGGCAAGCACGATCTCCTCGGGCACGTACACGCAGAACGACCCCACGATCTTGGTGGCCTCGCCGGCCTCCTTCTTGTCGAGCATCTCCTTAATACGGCCGCTGTGGATGTTGGTGGCCACAAAGTCCAGGTAGGACGTAGACTTGGGGCGATTGTTCTGCGTCAGGAACATGTCCCCGTACATCTGGCCCACGGCGCCCAGCAGCATATCATGGTCGGCAAGATTCATGCCGAGGCTCTCCCACATCGGATGGAAATCAAATTCTTCAGCCATGACGGTTCCCCTCTCGAACCAAAATCGGATAACAACGGTATCGATGCACGACGGACGGCGATTGCCCGACCGTGCTCAAACCCGGAATTTTAGGGAACCTGCTTTGCGGTCGATTATTTAGTTGTGCGTCGTCTCTCCCGGAGCCGTGAACATACCTGCTCATATGCGGCTCCGAGCGATATATAGGGCACGCGCGGCAACGCGGCAAATGTATGTCGTCTGCGGCATGTGCGCACCCTCCTTAACCAGTTGATGTCAACTATATCAACGGTCATCGACCATGCGAACACCGTTGACATTCGTACGACAGCATCGTATGCCGTCGTTTAATAAATTATTATCTTGATTGATAAGAGTTTGTCATCTCTCATTCAACGAACGGCAAACAAAGCCCCCGAGGCTTATATCCCCGACGGCATTACCCGGCGCTATCGACAAACCAAATGGATCTTACTCGCATCGAAGTGCATACGCAGGGTCTCGCCTGCTTGCGGTAGTCCATCCGCTGGTACGCCCACCTTGTTGACCTTCCACTGCAGACGCGTTGGCGCATCGACGCGCGGCGCGTCCAGCAGCACCAGGCGCTCAAAACGCGAGTCGCTCACACGCGCCACGTGCAGGTCGTAGCTGTTGCGACCCCGCTCAGCGCGATTGTCAACATGGAAGTAGCTGGCGCGAATGCCCAGGTACGCCACATTATCGGGAACCTCGCGACCCACGTTAAAGGTCATGCCCCAGTCGAGGGCTTCAACTTCTTCTTCGCCGATCTTGCGCGCCCGGCTTGTGTTCTTGCAGCCCGTCAGGCGCAGCGCCGCCAGCGTCTGCGGACGGCGGACCACATCCTCGATGGAGCCGATCTCCTCAACATGCCCGTTGTGCATCACGCAGATGCGCTCGCACAGACGGCACGCCTCGTCGATATCGTGACTCACGTAGAGCACGGTGCGGTTGCATACATCGAACAGGTCGAGCATGTTCTGTTCGAGCGCGCTCTTAAGATAGGAATCGAGTGCGCTCATGGGCTCGTCGAACATAAAGATGCCCGGGCGCGCCGCCACCATGCGCGCGAGCGCCACGCGCTGCTGCTGGCCGCCCGAGAGGCGCGCGGGATAGCGGTCGGCGAAATCAGCCAGACCGAAAATGCCCAGATAGCGCTCGGCCAGCCTTTTGCGCGCCGCGGCGTCGCCCGCGCCCTTTACACCGGCACATACGTTATCGGCCACCGTCATGTTGGGAAACAGCTGATAGTTTTGGAACAATAGGGCGCATTTTCGCTCCTGGGGCGACAGGTTGATGCCCGCCCCCGAGTCAAAAAAGGTCACGCCGTTGACGACGATCTTGCCCTCGTCGGGCGTCTCCACACCGGCAATGCAGCGCAGTGTGCAGCTCTTGCCACAACCCGAGGCGCCCAGCAGCGCCACGCGCTCCTCGCCAGCCTCGAGCTGAATGTCGAGAGTAAAGCCGGGATAGCGCTTTTTGATATCCAGAACGAGCGACATGGCTTATCGACCTCCCTTTGCGACCGTGTCATCGCGCATAAGTTCGGCCAGCGCCTCGCGATCGATACGCAAGGCATCGCCGCCCGCCGGGTCGAGCGAATCGCCCTGTCCGGCGAGATCTTCGGCCTGTTTGCGCTTCGCACGGGAGAGACCACGCTCGCGATACTTTTGCGAATGCGCGGTGTACATGTTGATGAACAGGATGACTAAGAAACTGAACACGATTACGACGATGACCCAAAAGAGTGCCACCGACGTGTTGCCGCCCATCCACTCAAAGTAGATGGCGATGGGGATGGTCTGGGTAATGCCGGCGTAGTTGCCCGCAAAGAACAGGGTGCAGCCAAACTCGCCCATCGCGCGGGCAAAGGCAAGCACCGTGCCGGCGGCAATCGAGGGCCAGCCGAGCGGCATCATAAGCTTGGTAAAGATGCGACGCTCGGACCAGCCCAGCGTGCGCGCCGCATCGAGCATCTGCGTGTCGAGGCTCTCGAAGGCTCCGAGCGCCGTACGATAGACGAGCGGGAACGACACGACGACGGCAGAGATCACCGCCGCGGGCCAGGTAAAGACGATCGAGATGCCGTGCGCGATGAGCCACTGGCCCACCCCGGTCGAGCGGCCAAACAGCATGAGGAGCAGAAAGCCGCAGACCGTGGGCGGCAGCACCATAGGAACCGTAAAGACCGAATCGAGCAGGCCCTTGATGCGACTCGAGGTACCCATAGTCTTCCACGCGGCGAACAGGCCCAGCGCAAAGGAGATCAGCAGGGCAAGGCCACTCGTTTTTATGGACACCCAAAACGGGCGATAGTCGATGTCGCCCAAAAAGGAAGCCAGAGAGGTCAAGGGCCCCTGCTCATCCCGCATCACGACAGACGATGCTTCTACCATTTGAGCGCTATCAAGCCAACGCGCTCCGCCCTTGGCATCACCCGAGGCTGATGCAATCACCACATAGCGGTCCCCATCCGCGCCACGCTCGTCAAAGCCATAGGTATACCCGCCAGCATCAAACGTTGTTTCCGCCGTGACATACCAAGGAAGGTCCACGTCACCCAGCTGCGCACCTCCCATGCAGTTTGCGCTGTCGAGATCACAGACGAGGGCCTTGAGACCCGATACGCACTCGTTGTCCTGCGGATCCAATCCATATTTCTCGACCGCCTTGGGCGATATCCACACCACAACGCGATCGGCAGCAGGCGCCACTACAAGGTCCACGTCCTCGTCAACGGGAAACCGGTAGCCCTCAGGCTGGCCCTCCATGATACGGGCAGTCCCCTTGGCCAACCGCTCAAAACCCTCGATCCCATAGGAAAGCCCATGAGCGGTCGCAGCAACCTGGGCCCCGTCCTCAGTGTCCCCAGCAAACGCAAATCCCGGCACCCAACAAAGCGCGAAGGTCAAAGCACAGGCGACAAGCATGCGGAATCTATTAAGCACGAAAAGCTCCAAGAGAATACAAGGACGGAGTGAAACGCAAAACGATGGAATTATCGCGCCAAGCCGCACTACGCGGAAAGTTCAAAGCCGTACTTAGCCCAAATCTTCTGAGCTTTCTTGTTGGTCAGACAGAAGTCGATGAACGCCTTGGCCTCGTCGTCATGCTCGGAGCTCTCGGCAACGGCACCCGGGTACACGATGGGCTTGTGCGAATCCTCGGGGCACACGAAGGCCTCCTCGATGCCGTCGTAGCGGAAGATATCGGAGCTGTAGACAAAACCAGCCACGCAGTCGCCTGTAGAGACGTAGGCGGCAGCGGTGCCGACCTTATCGGCCAGTGCGACCTTGTCGGCGATCTCGGGAGCATACTCGCCGTCGTCGCCCTCGATGCCGGTGTAGAGGCCCACGGAGGCCAGGGCCTGGTTAGCGTACTTGCCGGCGGGAACGGTCTTGGCGTCGCCAATGGCAATCATGCCTTCCAGGTTCGCAACGTCGGCAATGGCCTCGACCTTGGTGTCGGAGCCCTCGGCGCGAATGATCACGAGGTCGTTGACGAACATGTCCTCACGCGTGTCGGCGTCGACGAGCTCGGCGGTCTCAGCGTCATCCATGGTGCCCTTGGAGGCCGTGATGAGCACGTCGACCGTGGCGCCGGCACGCATCTGCTCAACGAGGTCGCCGGAGGCCTTAAACTGCGTGTCGGCAAAGGTGGTGCCGGTCTGGTCGGTGTAAAGCTCTTGGACCTCGGGCAGAGCCTTCTCAAGCGAGTTGGCGGCAAAGACTTGCAGCTCGACAGCTTTCTTGGAAGATGCCTTGGCAGAACCGGCATCGGATCCGGCCGGCTCGGACGTCTTGCTGCCCGAGCAGCCGGCAAGACCAAGGCCGGCAGCGGCGACAGCAGAAAGCGAGACGAATCCGCGACGAGAAACCATATCGAACATATTCAACCCTTTCGGACCTTGTGCCCGGGTACCCCACCGCGGGCTATAACCTGCAATCAGATTATACTTTCGCGCGAATAATGATAGTGAGAAATTATTCTCGTCAGAGAATATAGTTTCGAGTTAGCGCGCACCTCGGCGTCGCTTCGGTGGAAAACAAAGGCGGAGCAGCCGTTCAGGTCGCCCCGCCGCAGGTAAACCGCTTAGTTGGTATGTCCGCCGCCCGCTGTCATCTGAGCCGCATGCTCCAGCTGGTCTGCTATGGCCTCCCAGCTTTCGCGGGCGGCCTTCGTAGAACCGGGAAAGTTAACGACAAGTGTATGACCTCGTTGCATGCAAATAGCGCGCGAGAGCATGGCGCGGCGCGTCTTGGTCATGGAGTACGCGCGAATCGCCTCTGCAATACCCGGCACATCGCGGTCGCAGACGGCACGCGTCGCCTCGGGCGTCACATCGCGCATCGAAAGCCCCGTGCCGCCGCAGGTGAGCACGACATTGGCGTGGCACTCATCGGCGGCTTCCACAATGGCATCACCAATCTCGCTGACGTCATCGCGCACGACCACATGTGAGGCGACCGTCCAGCCCTGTGCCTCGATAAGTTCCTCGAGTGCGGCTCCAGCCTCGTCCTGGGCAAGATCACGCGTGTCCGAGCACGTCACAATCGATATCTTCAACTCCACAGCATTCCTCCTACAACACGGTGCCCTCGGGCAGGTCGACGCGAACAACGTCCACGACATCTCCCGCCTTGAGCTCGCACGGTCCTTCGTCAATACGCAGCAGGCAGTTGGCCCGCTGCATCGTGCCGAGCAGCGCCGAATTCTGCGTCTTGGCCTCGGTCACCATCAGCTCACCGGTCTTGGGGTCGCGCAAAACCGTGGCGCGATCGAAGAAGCGTCGGTCCTGGCGCTTTTTCACACCGTGTGTGAGCGTCGCCTGCTGCACGGGACGCGGACCCTCGGCAAAGCCGCGCATCTTGCGAATCGCCGGACGGGCGAGCATCTCAAAGCCCACATACGCCGCAGCCGGATTGCCTGAAAGCCCCAGGTAGGGCTTACCCCCGAGCAAGCCAAACGTGATGGCCTTGCCCGGACGCATCGAGATGCGATCGAACAGCACCTCGCCCTCGCGCCGGACGAGTGCCGTCACATAGTCGTAATCGCCCGCCGAGGCGCCTCCGCTCGTAATGACAAAATCGCACTCTTGCACCGCGCGATGCACGAGCTCGGCAATCGCCTGCTCATCATCAGACGCAATGCCGTAGAACACGGGCTCGGCTCCTGCATCGAGTGCTTCGGCCATCAACGCCGAGGAGTTGGAATCGCGAATCTGACCGCGCGCCGGTACTTTACTCGGTGCGACCAATTCCGTGCCCAGCGAGATGATGCCCACACGTGGGGCAGCGTGCACCTTCACGCTCGCGTAACCGGCGCTTGCCAGCAGGCCCGCGCCCGCCGGAGCCACGACCTCGCCGGCGTGTATCACAACATCGCCGGCATGGGCCTCCTCGGCGGCAGAGCGAACGTTCTCCCCCACCTTGGCCGGCGCCGAGAAGCGGACGTGCGAGCCCTCGTTGCCATCGCCGTCAAGCACCTCGACGATCTCGTATTTCACTACGGCGTCGGCACCCTCGGGCACCGGCGCGCCTGTCATAATGCGGACCGTCTCGCCCGGGCCAAGAGCACCCTCAAACACATGGCCCGCAGCCTCGTGTCCGATAACGTCGAGCGTCACCGGCGTCTCACCAGACGCCTGCGCCAAGTCCGCCGAGCGCACGGCATATCCGTCCATAGCGCTGTTGGCAAACGGCGAAATGTCGATATCGGCCACAGCATCCTCGGCCAAGGGAAAACCAGCCGCCTGCCACACGGGAATCTCTACGAGATTGGTCGGAGCAACGTGCGACAGAACAATCGACTGCGCGTCCTCCAGCGGAATGAGTTTCTCTGCCATATGCACCTCTTAATGCCACGGCGCACAACAGGAGCGCCGATTCTTTATGCTTGTCTCAGTATAATCCCCGACGCGCGACCGCGATTTGGCCTGTACCCGCAAATACACCTGTCGGCCGCAAGCCGCGAAACAGAATGGAAACCAAGCCACCGGCTCGTCGCGTTTACCGCGTTCTATAATGCTTGCGTTGCAACCTAAAAGAGGAACGTATGGCTCATAACGACAAACCCGAAAGCGCAAACGAGGCTCAGGATCATTCCCAGCCGCTCGACGACGGCGGCTTTTTCTCCCTGAACGACGTCATCATGGCAGGCAGGCATCAGCTCACCCGCTCCGAGCAGCTCTTGGCTGCCGACACGCGCCGCAACGCCCGCAACCTACTCGCGAGCGCCAAGTTGCTCGTACTCGTCGTCATCGTCTCGCTCGCCATGGGCGTCGCCGCTTGGGCGTTTTTGGCCTCGTTGAATATCGCCACCGACTATCGCGAACACCATGCGTGGATTTACGCACTGCTTCCCGTTGTGGGCGTTGCCACCGCATGGGTGTACAAAAACCACGGTCTTGCCGCCAAACGCGGTAACAACCTGGTCATCGACTCCGCTCTGGGCACACGCCTCATCCATATGCGCATGGCCGTCCTCACCTTCGTCTGCTCCACGCTCACGCACCTAACGGGCGGATCGGCCGGTCGCGAGGGAGCCGCGGTTCAGATTGGCGGCACCATCGCCAGCAACATCTCGAGCCTCGCCCACCTCAAAAAGCATGATCACCACGACCTCATGCTCGCCGGCATCTCGTCGGCCTTTGGCGCCGTATTCGGCTCGCCCCTTGCCGGAGCTTTCTTTGGCATGGAGATGTGCTTTATCGGCAAGATCGACTACACCGCGGGCATCTACTGTCTGGTCGCCTCGTTTACCGGCTACTTTACATCACTCGCCCTGGGTACCGAGTACGAGGCGAATGTCATCGCCAGCGTCCCCGCCATGACGCCCAAGACAGTCGTCATCGTTGTTATCAGCGCCATCATCTTCGGTCTGGCGGCACGCCTCTTTGCCTGGTCGGTTCGAACCGTCAAGAGCCTGTACGGTCGCTTTATCACCAATTACCTCGTTCGCGCACTTATAGGCGCACTCGTGGTTTTGGCCGCCTATGCCCTCCTCGACGCTTGGGACTACGCCGGCCTTTCCACGTGGCTTTCCGGCGCTGGATTTGCCGGCAACACCACCCTGGCGGATGCAGCCATCAAGTTGGTCGTCACAGCGCTCACCCTGGGCGCCGGCTTCCAAGGCGGCGAGGTCACGCCCCTGTTTGGTATCGGTGCGGCACTCGGTGGCTGGATCGGCTGCCTCACCGGTCTCGACCCCAGTTTTCTGGCAGCTCTCGGCATGCTCGGCGTCTTCTGCGCCGGCCTCAACGTGCCCATCACCACCTGTATGATGGCCATCGACCTGTTCCACGGCACGGCCGCCGGCTTCTTCGTGATCGTGGCGTTTATCAGCTATCTCGCCGGCGGCCACCGCGGCGTGTACCCCGCCCAGCGCATCATCTCACCCAAGCGCCGTTCGCTTATTGTGGATGAGGGCGGTACGGTAGCGGATGCTATCGAGCGCCACAACGACCTGATAGAGTAGATGAAATAATCGCCGTGCAGCCACAATCAGGGGCAATTCGACCTGAGCGCGACCGCACCGTCACGTCATACGCCGGGAGTCGCCCCATGCACGCAACTGATTTTGGTCGCACGCTCATCATCGCCAACCCAGCCGCCCAGTCGGGTGCGGCGCGCGAAGTTGCCGAGCGCCTGCAACGCTTTTTGGACATGACCGCACGCGCATCCCAGTTTGACCTGGTGCTAACCGAACGTATGGGACACGCCAAGGAGCTGGCCGCCCAGGCTCAGGGCTATCGCACCGTTATCGCCCTTGGCGGCGACGGCGTGATCCACGAGGTCGTCAACGGGCTTATGACGCAAAAGGAGGACGCCCGCCCCGCTCTTGCCGTCCTGCCCGTGGGCTCCGGCAACGATTTTGCCCAGACGCTCGGCATCGAAGATTTCTCCGGCAAGAATTTTGGCGCGCTGCTCACCTGTGAGCTGCAGCGTCAGGACATCGGGCGGATTCGCTCATGGAACCCCGCATGCGGCAGCGGCGAGGCTACCGTTGAGTACTACGACCAGACGCTTTCGGTCGGCATCGATGCCGCCATCGGCCTTGGCACCACCGAACTGCGCAAAAAGACTGGCCTGACGGGCGCTCCGCTCTACACCCTCTCGGGACTTGAGCAGTTTGGCCTGCGCTATCGCAACTACCCCATGACAGTCAGCTTTGACGGCGCGCCCGCCGAGCGCGTGAGGGCGATCGTTATGGCGATTCAGCTGGGCCCCACGTATGGCTCGGGCTATCGCATCTGCCCCGATGCCGACCCCTGCGACGGCGTACTCGACATCTGCTACGCCTGCGGCCCTGTCCCTCGCGCGGTTGCCCTGCCTATGTTTCTTTCGGCCAAGGACGGCCACCATACCAAGTTGCCAGCAGTTCGTATGCGCCGCTGCCGCCATGCCGCACTCACCTTTGAGGAGCCCGACTACCCCATCCAAGCCGACGGCGAGCCCGTTGTCGCCTCGCGCATCGAGGTCGACGTCCTTCCCGCCGCTCTCGAAGTCTGGCACCCAACCCGCTAACCCCTCATAAGTTGCGGTGAAATAGGGACTGTTTATGCAGTTAAAGCCGCAAAACAGTCCCTATTTCACCGCAACTTATGAGGAAGCTATTCGTCGCTGCCCGGCTTGCGACGGTTGGCCTTTTTAATGGCGTTGAAGTGCTTGTCATTGAGCCTGCGCTGGCGAGAGCGCTGAGGCACCTTGGTCTTTACGCGTCGGCGCGGTGGACGCCCGCGACGCTCAAGCTCAGCGCGCAGCTTACGCAGGCAGCTGCTACGGTTTTGGAACTGACTGCGGCTCTCGCGCGCCGTCACGGTAATCCCCGTGGGCCCATGCTTCATGCGCACCGCCGAGTCCGTCGTGTTGACGCCCTGTCCGCCCGGGCCCGTCGCGCGAAACACCTGAACCTCGCAATCGCGTGCCAACTCCTCGACCGACATCTCGGCATAGTGCGCATACTCACGCCATCCCATCTTGTTCTCATCCATATCAACACCTCCCCTCATACAAAAAATGTGACAAAGGGACAGTCCCTTTGTCACATCGCATACCAATCGCTTGTGTTGCGCACTTAGGCGAAGGTGATCTCGCCGGTCTCGCAGTCCATATCGGCGATACGGGCCAGGCTCTCGACGCGGAAGCCGCGCTCGCGGAGCTTATCGCCACCGCCCTGGAAGCCCTTCTCCACCGCAATGCCAATACCGGATACCTCGGCACCCGCAGCCTCGCAGATCTTGATAAGACCCTCGAGCGCGCAGCCGTTGGCCAGGAAGTCGTCGATAATCAGGACCTTGTCGCCCTCGGACAGGAAGCGCTTGCCAACGATGACCGGGTACTCCTTCTGCTTGGTAAAGGAGTAGATGGTCGTGGCATACTGCTCGCCGTCGAGGTTGATGGACTGCGCCTTCTTGGCAAAGACAACCGGCACGCCGCCAAAATGCTGGGCCGCGATGCAAGCCATGCCAATGCCCGAAGCCTCGATCGTCAGGATCTTGTTGATCTCGACACCCTCGAACAGACGGGCCCACTCGGCGCCCATGTGGTCGAACAGTTCAACGTCGCACTGGTGGTTGAGGAAGGCATCAACCTTAAGGACGTTACCGGCCTTTACGATGCCGTCATGGCGAATACGATCCTCAAGCTCCTGCATGGCGCAACCCCTTCTCGCGGCAACGATACCGCGCGATTAATAAACGTTGTTCGATAGTCTACCACGGACCGACCCCCGCCCGTCCCACAAGCCGCATCGCACCATAAAGCCGCAAGACAAGTAGATAGGCCCGATTCGTGGCAAGCCTGCCTCCATAAGCTAATGGCGGGCGCGCACCCTCACCAAACGCACCATGGCGAGCGCAAAGCCCACAGCGGCCACAGCCATCAACACATAGAACACCGAACGGAAACCAAACAAAAACACATCCGGACGGCCCGCAACAAAACTGGTCACGGCCTCGCCCATCGCCGCGCTCGTCTGTCCATACAGGATGCGCGACGCCGCCGTAATACCCAGCGCTATGCCCGCATAGCGCGCCAAGCTGCTCAAGCTGCCCGCAAAGCCAAGCGCCTCACGCGGAGCCGAACCCATATACAGCGAATTATTGGGACTCTGGAAGATCGACGTGCCGCACGACATAAACGCGACGCAGCACACAATCATCAAGATGGAAGAGTGCTCGTCAAGCGTGCTCACCGCAAAGAGACCGCACACGTACACGCCCAGGCCAACGGCCGTGGGCGCTTCACAACCAACACGGTCGGACACCGAGCCCGAAAGCGGGCCCACAAAGGCATTCACGACCGGCATCGCCAAAAACAACAGGCCGGAGATATCGGAGCTAAAGCCGTGGGCATCCTGAAAGTAGAACGGCAGCACAAACTCGGAGGCACCGATACCCACGAACACGATAAGCATGCAAGCCAGGTTAATCATGAAAGCCGAGCTCGCAAAGCAGCGACGCGCCGCCTCTGTCAACGGCATTGGGCGTTCGCCAGCCTCCGGCTTCACATGCGGCAGCGTATAGAGTCCCACGATAAACGAGATTACGCCAACGGGCAGATTAATAAGGAAGATGCTCTCCCAGGGAAAGCTCGCCACCAGCACGCCGCCGAGCACGGGGCCACACATCATGCCAAGAGCCACAAAGGTCGCCAGAATGCCCATGGCACGACCGCGCTCACGCGCCGGAAAAGACTCGGTGATGATGCCCATATTGTTGGCCATCGCGGCGGCACAGCCAATGCCCTGCACGAAACGCGCCAAGATAAGCACCTCGAGCGAAGCCGAAAGCCCGCAAAGCAGCGAGCCACCCGTAAAGACGATCACACCAAGCTGGAACACATTCACCTTGCCGCGCACATCGCCCAAGCGGCCAAACGGCAGCATGGCGACGCACGTCGCGAGCAGATACGCCGAGCTCACGAGCTGAATGCGGTCGAAACCCACCCCCAGCTCCTTTTGCATCACTGGGAGCGCCACCGTCACGATGCTCGCATCCAGACACGCCATAAAGGTCATGGCGAGCACGGTGAACAGAATCGCCCATTTATTCTTACCGTGGGTGTCGCCCTCCAGGGCAATGTGTTCGCGGCGCAGCTGCTCGGCAGTTTTCTCCATGTATATCCTTTCTATCGTGCAACGCAAAAACGGGACCCCAATCGCCTACAAACGGTCACGATCGGGGTCCCGCCTATGGAATCGGAACTACAAGGTCGTCGTCAGTCGGATAGCTGTCCGCGCCTCGTACGCACGCTAGCCTAGCACTGCTCGAGTGCCTGCTCAAGGTCGGCGATCAGATCGGCCGTGTCCTCGAGGCCGCACGACAGGCGCACCATGTCGGCGGAGATGCCACAGGCGATGAGCTCCTCGTCGTTCATCTGGCGATGGGTGGCGTTTGCCGGGTGCAGGCAGCAGGTGCGGGCATCGGCCACGTGCGTGGCAATCTGGGCGAGCTTCAGACTCTTCATAAAGGTCTCGGCCGCCGCACGACCACCGGTAAAGCCAAAGCTCACAACGCCGCAGGTACCGTTGGGCATGTACTTCTGAGCCATATCGTAGTACTTGTCGCCCTCCAGGCCCGGATAGCTTACAAAGCGCACCTTGGGGTGACTCTGCAGGAACTTGGCTACCGCCAGGCCGTTCTCGCAGTGGCGCGGCATGCGGACATGCAGGCTCTCGAGCGAGCTGTTCAGGAAGAATGCTGCCTGCGGGTTCTGCATGGGGCCGAGGTCGCGCATGAGCTGTGCGGTGGCCTTGGTGATAAAGGCGCCCTCGCGGCCGAACTTCTCGGCATAGGTCACCCCGTGATAGCTCTCGTCAGGCGTAGTGAGGCCCGGGAACTTGTCCGCATGGGCCATCCAGTCAAACTGACCGTGATCGACAATTACGCCGCCTAGATAGGCCGCGTGGCCATCCATGTACTTGGTGGTGGAGTGCGTGACGATGTCGGCGCCCCACTCAAAGGGACGGCACATCACGGGCGTCGGGAAGGTGTTGTCAACCATCAGCGGCACGCCGTGGTCGTGCGCGGCCTTGGCAAAACGCTCAATGTCGAGCACAGCCAGCGCGGGGTTGGCGATCGTCTCGCCAAAGACGAGCTTGGTGTTGGGTTGGAAGGCTGCCTCCAACTCCTCATCGGTGCAGTCGGGGGCAACGAACGTGCAGGTCAGCCCCATACGGCCCATGGTGTGGGAGAGCAAGTTGTACGTGCCGCCATAGATGGCAGAGCTCGCGACTACGTGATCGCCGGCACCGGCCACGTTAAAGATCGCAAGGAAATTCGCGGCCATGCCCGAGCTCGTGAGCATCGCGGCAGTGCCGCCCTCCATCTCGCAGATCTTGGCGGCAACCAGATCGCACGTGGGGTTCTGCAGACGGCTATAGAAGTAGCCCGACTCCTCCAGGTCAAACAGCTTGCCCATGTGCTCGGACGTGTCGTACTTCCACGTGGTGGACTGGTAGATGGGCACCTGACGCGGCTCGGCATCTCCCGGGTGATAGCCGCCCTGAACACACGTCGTACCGATGGTCTGCTTGCTCATATCTAGCTCCCTTGCCTGGGTTTTAGTTTTATTCGGTCCACGATACCGCTACCCCGCACCCCTCTCAACCCATCCCCAAGGTAGGTTATGTGACTAATTGATCAGGGGTATTTATCTCAAGCCTTGGGCATTTGCTCGATAGATAAAATGAGGCATCCATGAAGCTCTCGATGATTACACGCACCGTCACGGGTACCATAGGCGGGTACACCGTGACCAAGGAGACAACGATGAAGCAAATCGATACGGCCCAGCTCGACATCACCGCCTGTCAGGCTCAGGCTGCCGAATACCACGCCCGTGGCTTTAACTGCGCCCAAGCCGTCGCCTGCACGCTCGCTCCCGCCGTCGGGCTCGACCCCCAGGTCGCCTTTACCCTCACCGAGGGCTTTGGCGCCGGCATGGGAGGCATGACCGAAACCTGCGGCGCCATCTCGGGCGCCGTGGCCATCATGGGCTTTGTAATGAGCGACGGCATGGAAAACCCCAAGACCAAGGGCCAGACCTACAAGCTGTCGCGCGAAATCGCCAAGCGTTTTGGCGAGAAGAACACGACGACCGTCTGCGGCACGCTCAAGGGCATCGGATCGGATAAGGGTCCGCTCCGCAGCTGCCCTGGTTGCATCGACGATGCCATCGAGATCGCCTGTGATGTGCTAAAGCAGCTTGCCGAGTAAACGGCAGTAACAGAAAAACGACGGCCGGCGCGCTTGGGATCCATCCAAAAGCACGCCGGCCGTCGCCGTTAGAACTCCGCAAACTCGGGAGCGCCGACCTCAATCTCCTCGCGCCCTGCCATAAGCTCGCGCATTTTAGCGCAAAACGGGTCCTGCTCCCCCGCCTTAAACACCAAGTGAAGTGTCACGGCATCCGCGTAATCGGTATCCGAAACCTTGGCACCCGAATCCTGCGCCAAACGAAGCACCTGCTCATACTGCGGATAGGCCACGTGCACGTCAACAGGCACGACGCTCGTCATCTCGACGATCTGCCCGGCCTCCTGAGCCGCGGCCACCGCCGCCTGCGTCGCCGCGGTATAGGCGCGTACCAAGCCACCAGGCCCCAACAACGTGCCACCAAAATAGCGCGTCACTACGCAGCAAACATTTTTGAGCCCTGCACCGCGCAACACCTCGAGAGTCGGCATACCGCTCGTGCGGCTCGGCTCACCGTCATCGCTCTGGCGCTCGCGTCCATCGACCAAAATCCACGCAGGAACATTGTGCCGAGCGTCGTAATGACGCTTGCGAACCATCTCGATAAAGGCATTCGCCTCATCCTCGGACTCAATATGGACCAGCTGGGCAATAAACCGGCTCTTGCGGTCCACAAACTCACCCGAAGCCTCAATATTCGATTGCAGAGTAAAATAGCTGTCCAACAAAGCCCCTCAACAACAAGCAAAGCAACAAACAGCCTCAATAATACGGCAAAGGCCGTACCGATTGTCAGGGTAACAAAAAAGCCAAGTGGGCCTATAAGCCGGGTTCTGTCGTGAACGGTCATTTATCTTGTCTGCACGTTACCGTGCAGCTCCACGCACGCTACCCGAACGCGGACCGGGCCGGCCCATAGCGTTCCTATTCGCGCTTGCTCCGGATGGGGCTTGCCAAGCCGCCGTGTTGCCACGACGCTGGTGGTCTCTTACACCACCGTTTCAGCTTTTCCCTTTACGCCTTGCGGCGCAGGTGGGAGTCTTCTTTTCTGCGGCGCTTTCCGTCGGATCACTCCGCCCGGCCGTTAGCCGGCATCCCGCCCTCTGGAGCCCGGACTTTCCTCACGCGTGCTGCAAGCAGCACATCGCGCGACCGTCTGGCCCACTCAGCAGTGCAAGAGTGTAGCACACCGTTGCCGCAGGCAGTGGCACAACACAAGCGTTCGACACGATAAACCAAGAACCACGCCATGCAGTACAATAGGGTTGTCGATGGGCAACGTCGTCAGTCGAGACGCGACCGCGCTCCACACCCCTCCGTCTACTCGGTGTGTTCCCGCCTCCTCCCCGAGGCGGGATGTCGGCATTTTTCATGCAACAACAACCCAATAGCCCGTGGCCAGCCCGAGCCGCATCGCGAACCTCAGCAGAAAATGCAAAAAGGGACCCGTCCATTGCGGACGGATCCCTTAAAACAAGTGATCGTCAAACCGATTTACTCGGCGTCAGTCTCCTCGTCCTTCTTCTCGGAAGGCAGCGGGGTAACCTCGATCTCGACGCCCAGAGTCTCAGCAGCGGACTTCATGGACAGAGAGATACGACGACGGTCGAGGTCGATCTCCATGACCTTGACCTGAACCTTGTCGCCCACGTGGGTGACCTGAGAAGGCTGATCGACGTGCTTGTTGGCCATCTCGGAGATGTGCACCAGGCCCTCGATGCCCTCGCCCAGGTCGACGAAAGCGCCGAACGGGACAAGCTTGGTCACAGTGCCCTCGACGATAGCGCCGACGGGGTACTTCTTGACCAGTGCGCGCCACGGATCCTCGGTGGTCTGCTTGAGACCCAGGGAGATGCGCTCGCGGTTGAGATCGACGTCGAGAACCTCGACCTCGACCTCCTGGCCGACCTTGACAACCTCGGAAGGATGGTTGACGTGGTTCCAGGAGAGCTCGGAGATGTGGATGAGGCCGTCGATACCGCCGAGGTCGACGAAGGCGCCGAAGTCGACGATGGAGGAAACGGTGCCCTGGAGACGCATGCCAGACTTGAGCTTGGACAGGATCTCGGAGCGCTCGGCCTTACGGGACTCCTCGAGCACGACGCGACGGGAGAGGACGACATTGTTGCGGTTGCGGTCCATCTCGATGACGCGAGCCTCGATGCGGGTGCCCATGTAGGAGGTGAGGTCCTTGACACGACGGAGGTCGACGAGGGAAGCGGGCAGGAAGCCACGCAGGCCGATGTCGAGGATCAGGCCGCCCTTGACAACCTCGATAACCTCGCCCTCGACGTTCTCGCCGGAGTTGAACTTCTCCTCGATGCGGTTCCAAGCACGCTCGTACTCGGCACGCTTCTTGGACAGGACCAGACGACCGTCCTTGTCCTCCTTCTGGAGAACCAGAGCCTCGATGGGATCACCGAGTGCAACGATGTCTGCAGGGTTAGCGTCCTTGCGGATGGACAGCTCGCGGACCGGGATAACGCCCTCGGACTTGAATCCGATGTCAACGAGCACCTCGTCATGCTCGATCTTAACGACAGTGCCGTTAACGAGATCGCCCTCATCAAAGTCGGTAATCGTACCGTCGATGAGGTTGTTCATCTCCTCCTCGTTGACATCGTCAAGAGAGAAAATGGACGAGTTCTGAATCTCACTCAAAGGTGGACCCCTTTCGAACTACGGGGCCCCGATTGCTAGGACCTACAGAAGGGTGCGACAAGCACACAACGTTTAGGAACACTCGGGAGCCGACAGATACTAATGTGACGCTTATGCAATCACGTTCGTATAGGTTACGGGGAAATCATTTCGATTTCAAGCGTGAACTGCGATTTTTTACTCGTATGGAGACTTTTTCGCAATCTTGTGGACGACCGTCTCCATAAGTTGACGATAGGCAGTTAGGCATACGGCTTTGCGGTAAAGTATCCGGAGCCAACGATTCTGGAACGATTTTTCGAGAAAGGTGCCCGCGTGCTCAAAGCAGTCGTTTTCGATATGGACGAGACGCTTCTTAGCATCAACCTCAACGCGTTCATCCTTCGCTATTTTAAGGATGTCTCGTCGATGCTCGCGGATATCGGACGCCGCAGCCGCGGTGGCACGATGGCACGCCTCGGCACCATCCTGGTCGACCTCAATGCCAATCGCCGCAGCGGCACGGACAACCGCACCAATCTTGAGTTTTACCGCACCGAGGTCGAGCGCCGATGCGGCATCTGCCTCTCCGATCCCCTCATCTACGAGGCGTTTACCTACTATGACCGCGAAGTGCTTCCACACAAGAATGACGATGTCATCAACGCCCACGCCATGCCGGGCGCACACGCCGCGCTTCAGGCCGTACAGGACGCAGGGCTGCGCTGCGCGCTCTTTACCAACCCCAGCTTTCCGCAGGGGGCCATCGAGTGCCGCATGGGTTGGGGCGACCTGGCCGACGCCCCCTTTGAGCTCGTCACGCACATGGGAAACACCACCCGCTGCAAGCCCGATGCCACCTACTATCTCGAGCAGCTTCAGGTGATGGGACTCGAGCCACACGAGGTCCTTATGGTGGGCAACGACCCCAAGCGTGACTTCCCGTCCCCCGATTGCGGCATCCAAACCGCCTTTGTGGGCCAGGGCAAGCCCAGCCGAGCCACCTGGCGCGGAACCATGGAAGACTTCGCCCGCGACTTCGACGCCGTAATCGAAGCCTTCTACGAACACCAAGTAGCCGACGAACTGTCGTAGGACCCCTCGCTCCAAACAAAATAACGCCGCAGGTTGAGCATAAGTCAGCGAAAACGCCCCTAAGCGAGCAATGTGCCTTGAAAGAGGAGGGCATAGGCCTTCTGGCCATGCCCGACGATTGAAAGGCAAATTGCCGCTTAGGGGCGTTTGCAGCGTCGACTGGTTACGCGGTTTGGTAAAACCGCGTAACTAGCAGACTCGAGTCTTGCCGATCATGATGTTGAGGATCTCGACGTCGGTGTCCTTCATACCCACACGGCCCACGTAGCCCATGCTGGCGATCGTCTGCTCGACGGTATCCTGGATCAGGCCCTCGCCGGCACGGAAGCCGCGGCCCTGCATGGCCATATCGTGACCCAGAATCGCCGCATCAACGGCCGCGGAAATCTTGGCGGCGCAGCTCGCCTTGGCGCCATCGCACACGATGCCGCCCACGTTGCCGAGCGTGTTCGAGACCGTCGCGCCGATCTGCTCGTGCGTGCCACCACACAGCCAGGTAATCGCAGCGCCGGCGCCGCACGCGGCGCAAATAGCACCACAAAACGCCGAGAGCGCACCAATATAGCTCTTGATATGCACAGCGATAAGATCGGACAGCATCACGGCGCGCACCAGGCGATCGTGGTCGCAGCGCAGATACTCGGCATACTCCATAACGGGCAGCGCGCAGGTAATGCCCTGATTGCCCGAGCCGCACACAATGGCGACCGGCAGCGCGCAGCCGTTCATGCGGGCGTCGGACCCGGCGGCTGCACGGGCGCGGGCACGGCAGGCGACGTCATCGGCACGTGCACCCAGCAGCGTACGGCCCACCTCGGCGCCCCAAGCGTGCGCCAGGCCCTCGGCACTGATCGCACCGTTCAGCTCAATCTGACGCTCAACGGCAGCGCGGGCGTCCTCAATGTCACCGTCCTCGATAAAGTCGATGATAGACTCAATGCTCATAGGGGTGTCGGCGTTATCTGCCGCGCGCTCGGCCACCACGCGCTCCGCGCAGGCGGCACACTCCCCCGCCGACTTACCGCATACCGGGATACCGTCGAGCGTATGGCATGTGACGTTGGTGTGGTGGTCGGTAATCTCGACGACCGCGGTATGGCCTCCGGCCGTGGCAGTCACCTTGATGTAGAGGTTGGGCACACCCTCGACAAGCGACACATCGCAGTAGCCGGCGTCGGCGAGGAGCTCGGCCACGCGAGCACGGTCTTCATCGTCAACGCTCTCGAGCACCTCGAGCGCGCTCTTAGCGTCTCCGCCCACGGCACCCAGCACAGCCGCGGCTTCGATGCCATGCATTCCGCCCGAGTTGGGCACGGTCACGCTCTTGACGTTCTTGATGATGTTGCCCGAGCAGGCAACGTCCATATGATCGGGTTCGCAACCGAGCGTCTGGCTCGCCAGCGCCGCTGCATAGGCAACGGCAATGGGCTCGGTGCAGCCGAGCGCACAGACAAGCTCGCGGTTCAAAACATCGCAAAACGCGGTATCACGAAGGGAATCGGCAGACATAGGTATCTCCTACTTGTATAACGGGCTGGGCTCTCAAAAATAGTTAGTTCTTTTATTTGATAACAATGCATCAAAAACCGCAACCATGGTTCCGGCGGACGGCGCTCGAGCACAAATTGGCGGAATTATTCATGAGAAGCCGGTCTTGTTGCATGCTAAAGCGTTTGACCAAAAAACGCCCAAGCGTTTACACAAAAGTCGCGCTATCATGCAGTCGAACGCGGTAAAACCTTTAGCATTTGCGCCGCACAGACCAGAGAGGAACCATCCATGAAGATCGGTATCGGTAACGACCACGCCGCCGTCGAGCTCAAGAACATCATCTCCGAGCACCTGAAGGAGCGCGGCTGCGAGGTCGTGAACTTTGGCACCGACACCTCCGAGAGCTTTGACTACCCCATCGCCGGTTACAAGGTGGGTAAGGCTGTGGCTAACGGCGACGTCGACCTGGGCATCCTGATCTGCGGCACTGGCGTTGGCATTAGCCTCGCTGCCAACAAGGTCGAGGGCGTGCGCGCTGTCGTTTGCTCCGAGCCCTTTAGCGCCAAGCTCTCCCGCATGCACAACAACACCAACGTGCTCGCCTTTGGCGCCCGCGTCGTGGGCTCCGAGCTCGCCAAGATGATCGTCGATGAGTGGCTCGACGCCGAGTTTGAGGGCGGCCGCCACGAGCGTCGCGTCAATCTCCTCAACGAAATCGACCAGACCCGCGGCCTTAAGGTCGTCGACGAGGCCTAAGCCGCTCAGCGCCACATGCCAACAGCAAGGGGCCCGCTCGGAGCACATGTCCGAGCGGGCCCCTTCTTAGTAGCTTTTTGAATAAAAAGAGCGCCGCGGATGAAGTTCCGCGGCGCCCAAGCCACACGCTAACAGCTTTAAGGAGTCAAAGCTGGTTTAGCCAAAGAAGCGCTTAATCTCGATTTCGGCGTTCTCCAGGCAGTCGGAGCCGTGGATCACGTTGGCGTTAACATCGACGGCAAAGTCGCCGCGGATGGTACCAGGAGCAGCGTCAAGCGGGTTGGTAGCGCCCATGAGTGTGCGCATCTTGGAGACAGCGGAGAGACCGGAAACGACCATCTTGACGACCGGACCGCTCGTCATAAAGTCGCACAGACCGCCAAAGAAGGGCTTGTCGGCCAGGTGAGCGTAGTGCTCCTCGACGGTAGCGCGCTCGAGCGTGGTCATCTCCATGCGCTCGATGACAAGGCCGCTACGCTCAATGCGAGCAACGATCTCGCCGATCTTGCGATCGCGCACGGCGTCGGGCTTAATCATGATGAAGGTCTTCTCGATAGCCATAAGGTAGCCTTTCAAGTAGGTTCGCGCGTGCCCAAGTCCCATTCCGGCACCCGCCTGGACTGCATCGTAACAGAGTTTTAGCTGCAGTTAAACAAAAAGCTGTTTATTGAATCGCTACAATTTATTAAAGCGCTCCATATGTGTCACTTCTGTTTCGAAGCCCGACTAGAGTACCATCTGACCGCCCATCAACCACATCGAACCGAGCGGACGGTCGGTTGCCGCCCGTGAACGCACCCCCTTCACAACCTGCCCAAAGGTCCTACAGAAGTTCTCGACAAGCCCCTCCCCCATGGCAACAAAATACGGACGCCCGCATCAGCAGGCGCCCGCAAAGCAAAAACGATTTATCAATAAATGGCCAAAGCCGCTTCAGCCAAACCCTTACTTTGCCCCGTGGCCCATCTCGACGACCTTAGTCAGCGATCCAAACACGCCCTCGTCGGCCACGAGCTGCGCCTCTGCACGCTGCAGCTGCACGGCAACGGCGGCAGGGGCGGTGCCGCCCTCGGTCATGCGTGCGGCGACAATCGACGGGATGTCGAGCGCCTCGGTAATATCGTGCTCAAAGAGCGGGCTTGCCTCCTGGAACACCTCAAACGGCAGGTCCTCAAGATTGCAGCCGCGCTTCTCGCACATCAGGACCAGATGGCCCACCACGGCATGTGCCTCGCGGAACGGCAGACCGCGCTTGGCCAGGTAATCGGCAACATCGGTGGCGGCAAGGTGCCCCACGCCGCACTCGCGCGCCATGGCATCCTCGTTGACGGTCCAAGTCGAAATCATACCGGCCATAACGGACAGGCACTGCATGAGCGTATGGGCAGTGTCGAGCGCGCCCCCCTTGTCCTCCTGCAAGTCCTTGTTGTAAGCAAGCGGCAGGCCCTTCATGGTCACGAGCAGCTGCACCAGGTTGCCATACACACGGCCGCTTTTGCCGCGGATAAGCTCGGCAAAGTCGGGATTCTTCTTCTGCGGCATGATGGACGAGCCGGTGGAGTAGGAGTCGGAAAGCGTGATAAAGCCAAATTCGGAGCTCGACCACAGCACGATCTCCTCGGAAAGACGCGACAAGTGCATCGCCATGACGGAGCAGGCGTAATGCAGGTCGAGGAGGAAATCACGGTCGGAAACCGCATCGAGCGAGTTGGGGATCACGCCCGCAAAACCAAGTTCGGCGGCCGTCATCTGACGATCGAGCGGATAGCTCGTACCGGCAAGCGCGGCAGCACCCAACGGGCAGTTGTCGGCAGCATCAAAGGCGGCCTTCAGGCGTGTAAAGTCGCGCGCGAACATCCAAGAATACGCCAGCAGATGATGCGACAGCAGCACGGGCTGAGCATGCTGCATGTGCGTGTAGCCCGGCAGAATCACCTTGTCGTACTGTTTGGCCGCATCCACCAGCACGTGGCGCAGCTCAAGATTGGCCTCCATGAGCTCCTTGGCCAGCGCCTTGACGCCCAGGCGCGTATCGGTCGCCACCTGGTCGTTGCGCGAACGTCCGGTATGCAGGCGCTTACCGGCCTCGCCGATGCGGCGCGTCAGCTCGCTTTCGATGGACATATGAATGTCCTCGTCGTTGATGTCGAAGGTAAAGTTGCCGACATCGATATCCTGTTCGATTCCGGTCAGGCCCCCGGCAATCGCCTGCTCATCCACGGCGCTGATAATGCCCTGGGCCGCCAGCATCTTGGCATGTGCCTTAGATCCGGCGATATCCTGCTTATAGAGATGTTTGTCGACCGGCAGCGACGCGCCAAACTCCTGCGTGACCTCGGCCACGCCCGCCTCAAAACGACCGCCCCAAAGAGCCATGGAACCGTCTCCTTTCTCCAAATACCAAAACAAGCGCCCAAAGCAATGCGCTGTCGCTAAAGCGATTTTCAACCGCTAGTTTTACACATTCCCCGCCGCGCGCGGGACCATGTAGCTAATTTGCAAAGAAGTGACGCGCCATGCACTTGGCGCCCAACGTCTCCCTCCGAATGTTGCCCTGCGAACCATCGATCCAGGCCTTCAGGCTCATAGGAACGTCCTCGACCTTTGCGGCATCGAACTCGGGCGCGAGGGCAAGTAAAGCATGCGCGAAAGCATTGAACATAATGGATACTCCTCATATATATAGGCGCAGAGCTGCCAAATTGATAGAAGGAGCCCCGCCGGACAACCCCGGCGGGGCTCGGACTCAGCCGCAGACGCGGCATCATATATGCGGGCGGAACGTAGGGGCCACCGATGTTAAGAAGCGTCAGCAAGCATAACGAAAGGTAGGGACCCCATGCGCCCGTTATGTATCACGCGGATGGGCCGCGCGGATACCAAGGAAAGGAAGACTTAAGCCTGGGCGGCAGCAGAGCTGGGACCCTGGACCTTAGCCCACGTCTTGAGCGACAGCGTATCGATCTCGATAAAACCGGCGCTGGCCTTCTCGTCAAACGTGGTGTCGCGGTCATAGGTGGCCAGGCCGTAGTCGTAGAGGCTGAAGGGGCTCTTGCGGCCGACGACATGGCAATTGCCCTTAAAGAACTTCAGACGGACGGTGCCGGTCACGAACTTCTGGGTATCGGCCATAAAGGCGTCGAGCGCGTTCTTGAGCGGGCTGTACCACTGGCCGTTGTACACGGCGGTGGCCCAATCCTGCTCGAGCTTAATCTTGGTCTTGAGCAGGTCGCCCTCGACGCAAATGTCCTCGAGTGCCTTGTGGGCGGTGATGAGCGTCAGGGCTCCGGGAACCTCATAGCACTCGCGGCTCTTGAGGCCCACCAGACGATCCTCAACCAGGTCGAGACGGCCAAAGCCGTTGTCGCCCGAAATCTTGTTGAGGGCGATGACGATCTCGGAGAGTTTCATCATCTTGCCGTCGACGGCGACGGGCTTGCCGGCCTCAAACTCAATCTCGATATACGTCGGGGTATCGGGCGTGTCCTCGGGATTCTTGGTCATAACCCAGGCGTCGTCGAGTGGCTCATTCCAGGGATCCTCCAGGTGGCCGCACTCAATGGCACGACCCCACAGGTTGTCGTCGATGGAATAGGGGTTGTCGTTGGCACCCTCGGGAACCGGCACGTTGTGGGCGTGAGCATAGGCGACCTCATCGGGACGGCACTTCAGATCCCACTCGCGAACCGGGGCGATAACCTTAAGCTCGGGGTCGAGGGCCTTGACGGCAGCCTCAAAACGAACCTGGTCGTTACCCTTGCCGGTGCAGCCGTGGGCGACGTAGGTCGCGCCAAACTCGTGAGCGACCTCGACGAGCTTCTTGGCGAGCAGCGGGCGAGACAGGGCGGAGAGCAGCGGGTACTTGTTCTCGTACATGGAGTTTGCGGCGATGGCCTTAGTCAGGAACTCATCGGAGAACTCGTCGCGCAGGTCGAGCACCTGGCAATCGAGAACGCCCAGGTCGAGCGCCTTCTGCTTCTTGGCATCCAGGCCGGTCTCCTCCTGGCCCACGTTGCCGCAGACGCAAACGACATCGAGATTCTTCTCGTCCTGGAGCCACTTGACACATACGGATGTATCAAGACCACCGGAATATGCGAGAACGACTTTTTCCTTGCTCATGGCTGTTTCCTTTCGCCCTTGGTAGCTAATTAGAACATCGGTCAGTTGCAAGTCACTTTGAGGTCAAAAACCGTGCAATATCAGGTTAAATAGCAAAAATCAGCACATACATGCCCTAGAAACATGCAGCAATGTCGTGCTAAAACCCAACGACCTCAAAATGACTCTGTTGAGGCAATTCGCCCCATGCGGACAGAGACGATTGTTATCGTCGTCGGGAAATTGCGCGCTGGCGTCGGATGGCATTGTCTGCAGTGGTGATGATCTTTACGAACTGCATCTGCCTCTCCTTTCACCTATCGCCGGGCGCAATTCTAATATCGCAAACGGTACCTTTTCCTCGGTAAGCGGTTGTTTTTCCGTCTCCGTTTTCGATGTTCGCTATACTACGCTAAAGCGCCTGCTGTACAAGCGACAAATTCAAATTTCTGAAAAGTTTTTTCATTAATTTGTGAAGCGTGGTGCAAATACGCTCCGTTCCTGCGAAAATACGCCCGACTACGAGTTGATGGTTATAACGTCTGAAACAATTTCGAAACGAAAGGCTCGCTTTTATGCAAACTTACGAATCGGACGCCAATATCGGAAACATTAAGCTCATCGCCGTCGACATGGACAAAACGCTGCTGACCGACGAGCGCGTGCTGCCCCAGGGCCTCGATGAGCGCCTGGACAAGCTCGCCGAGGCTGGCATCGTGTTCTGCCCCGCCAGCGGACGCCCCGCCCCCAAGCTCGAGGAGATGTTCGAGAGCATTAAGAATCGCCTGGCCTTTTGTCCCGACAACGGCGCCTGCGTCATCTATCGCGGAGAGTATATCTATAAGAGCAATATCGACGCTGAACTGTATCAGCGGGTCTTGAGCCGCGCCTCGGAGGATTCGCGCGCCGTCCCCGTGCTGTGCTGCTACGACGAGTTCTATGTGCTTGCCCGTGACCATCAGTATCACGACGAAATCAGCGTGTACTACAACACGATCAACTACGTCGATACCTTTGAGGGCCTTGACGTCGAATCCAACAAGATTTCGATCTTCTTCCCCGACTACGACGCCGAGCCGGCGTTTCGCGAGACCTATAGCCCCGAGTTCTCGGACAAGCTCTACGTCACCAACGCCGGGCGCGAGTGGATCGACTTTATGAACCTGGGCGTCGACAAGGGCGCCGGCGTCGCTCACCTGTGCGAGCACCTGGGCATCGATATTGCCGATGCTGCCGCCGTGGGCGACACCTACAACGACATCCCCATGCTGGAGCGCGTCGGGCACAGCTTTATCGTGGACAATGCCGAGGAGCACATGAACGCACATGCCAAGTGGCGCATTCCGAGCAACAACGACGGGGGCGTACTGACGCTCATCGACGCCATCTTGGCGGCTCGTTAACGTTGCTCGTCGGACCTGGCCGGGCGAGCGGGTAAGTTTTTCGTTCGGTCAGGTCCTGGGATCGCTCGGAAAGCACATTAAGTGCTTTCCGGCTCGTGCGGAATCTACGAAAAACTTACCCGCTCGCCCGGCCAGGTCCTGCGGTGACTTGCTTGCCGCCTGGATGGCGTCTTGGCGCCTAGATACTTGGCTGATTTTTTGGAATGAAGGGGGCTCCTTGTCGGCAAGGAGCCCCCTTCTGCTCTTGGTCACTTTGGGGTTGATGGAGGGTCTTTATTTGGCGTCGGCCCAAGTTATGCCGGTGCTGGCTTCGGCGATGAGGGGTACGCGTAGGTCTACGACGTGTTCCATGACGTCTTGGACCATGGCGGTCAGGCGCTCGACTTCGTCGATGGGGCACTCAAAGTCCAGCTCGTCGTGCACCTGCAGGATCATGTGGGCGGCAAAGCCCTCTTCTTCCAGGCGGCGGCTTACGCGGGCCATGGCAATCTTGATGATGTCCGCCGCGGTACCCTGCATGGGATGGTTCATAGCCGTGCGCTCGCCAAAGCCGCGGAGCTGCGGGTTTTTGGCCTTGAGCTCCGGAATATGACGACGGCGTCCGTACATGGTCTCGGCATAGCCCGTCTGCTTGGCGCGCGCCACCACGTTGTCGAGGAACGTGCGCACGCCCGGGTAGGCCTCGTAGTAGCGGTCGATCATGTCGCGCGCCTCGGACATCGAGATGTGCAGCGACTGCGACAGGCCGTACGCCTGCTGACCGTACACGATTCCAAAGTTCACGGCCTTGGCGCGGCTGCGCAGATCGGGCGTTACCTCGGACACGGGAACGCCAAACACGCGCGCGGCCGTCTCGGCATGGAAGTCCTCACCCTCGTTAAAGGCACGTACCAGATGTTCATCACCCGAAAGATGCGCGAGCAGGCGCAACTCGATCTGCGAGTAGTCCACCGCCAAAAAGACGCTGCCCTCGCCCGCCGAAAACGCCGTCTTGACGGTACGACCAAGCTCAGAGCGCGTCGGGATGTTCTGTAGGTTCGGGTCGCTCGAGGACAGGCGGCCCGTCGCCGTGATGGTCTGGTTGTAGGTGGTGTGCACGCGGCCATCGCCACGACGCAGCGGGCCCAGCGTATCCAGGTAAGTGGACTTGATCTTGGACTTCTCACGCCAATCCAAGATCAGACGCACGATCTCGTGGTCACGGGCAAGGTCGCTCAGCACCTTGGCGTTGGTCGAATAGTAGCCGCGCTTGGTCTTCTTGAGGCCCTTGGTCGGAAGCCCCATAACGTCAAACAGCACATGCGAGAGCTGCATGGGGCTGCCGATGTTAAAGGTCTCGTCACCCGCCAGGTCTCGAATGTTTCGCTCAACCTCGGCAATCTGGGTAGCAAGCCCCTCGGACAGACTATGCAGACGGTCGGGGTCCACGAGCATGCCCGCGCGCTCCATCTTGGCAAGCACCGGCACGAGTGGCATCTCGATGCCATCGAACACGTTGACGGCGTTCTCGCGGGTCATGCGGTCGCGCAGCGGTACGACCAGCGCCAGCGTCAAGGCCGCCGTGCGAGCGGCGGGCGCAGGAGCGTCCTCACCGGCACCCTCTGCACCGCGCGCCGCAGGCAGCGCCATCTGCAGATAGGTATCGACCAGATACGCCTCGTCAAACTCGGAGCGGTCGGAATCCAACAGGTAGGCGGCAACCACGGTATCGAAGATGCGCGTGGAATCAACTGCCAGCGGATCCATGAGCTCGGGCTCGGAGGAATCGATGGGCGAAAGCTCATGCAGCAGCGCTTTCATATCCGGGCTCGCCACGCGGCCCTCCATAAACAGGCGCGCAAGCACGCCGGCAATCACGCCGTGAGCGAAGTTGAAGCCATCGACCACGGCAGGCGCACCGCCATCGCCCTCCTCAAGTGCAAGCAGTCCTTTGGGCGTCGCCAGCCACAGCGTGCGTGTCAGGCCAAAAAGCGCGCCCTCCTCCTTGTCATCGTCCACCACGGCGGCAACCCACTCGCCTGCCTTGATCGCACGCGAAACCTCTGCGGCAGCGGCAGCGAGCGCCTCGGCATCGCCGGCGGCAGCGCGCATAACGTGGGGAATCTCAAACGTGCTGGCAGTGGCCGCAGCCCCGGTATCGCCGCCGATCAGCGCCAAGAAACGGTTCTGCATGGCGGTGATACCAAGCGTACCCAGCGCCGCGGAAACCTCATCGGCAGAAAACGCCGGGAAGGACGTCGCCTCAAAATCAAGCTCAACGGGCGCATCGGTGCGGATGGTCGCCACCTTACGGCTCAGCAGCGCGTCGTCGATGTGTGCGCGCAGGTTTTCGCCCATCTTGCCCTTGACCTCGTCGGCGTGTGCGATGACCTCGTCCAGGCTACCGTACTGCGCAATGAGCGCGCTCGCCTTTTTGGGGCCGATGCCCGGTACGCCGGGGATGTTATCGGACGTATCGCCCTTCAGACCATAAAAATCGGGCACGAGCGCCGGCGTGATGCCGTGATACAGATCGTCCACGCTCTCGGGCGTCATGATCGTCACGTCGGACAGGCCCTTGCGGGTCGAGACCACGTTGACGTGCTCGGTCACGAGCTGATACATATCGCGATCGCCGGTCACCAGCAGCATGTCGCAGCCGGCCTGCTCGCCCAGGCGCGCCATGGTTCCCAGGATATCGTCGCCTTCCCAGCCCTCGGACTGCAGAATCGGCACGTTGAGCGCGCCGAGCAGCTCCTTGATCATCGGAAACTGCACGTGCAGATCGGGGTCCATGGGCGGGCGCTGCGCCTTATACTGCGGCAGCATCTCCATGCGCACGCGTGGCTTGCCCTTATCAAACGCCACGACCACACCGTCGGGGTTAAAGGCGTCGATCATCTTGAGAAACATGTTCAGAAAGCCAAAGATCGCATTAGTGGGGCGACCGTCCGGCGCGTTCATGGTCGGCGGCACGGCGTGGAAGGCGCGATGCATGAGCGAGTTGCCGTCGATGACGGCAAAGGTGCGGCGCTTGTCAGACATATTGAATACCTCGCTTTGGGCTGGGCACGGTTTGCTCACTCCAGTTTACACGCTCCCCGCCCCGCGACCACCGCACATCAGGCTCCCCTGCCGCCGCGGGCCCGCGCGTGATACGATGGCTCACGGTACATCAACCAGCACGATCGATCCGAAAGGAGCCTGCGTCATGGAGCGTCCCTGCGCATGGAAAAAGTACACGCCACAGCAGATCGAGGAGCTCGAGGAGCTTTGCCGCGGCTATAAGCAGTTTTTGAGCGAGAACAAGACCGAGCGCCTGTGCGTCAAGACCGGTATCAAGATGGCCGAGGAGGCGGGCTACGTCAATCTGGAGACCGTGATCGCCGAGGGCCGCGCGCTCAAGGCCGGCGACAAGGTGTACGCCGCCAATCACGGCAAGGACCTCATGCTCGTCAACCTGGGCACCGCCCCGCTCGAGCAGGGCTTTAACATCCTGGGCGCCCACGTGGACTCGCCGCGCCTGGACCTCAAGCAAAACCCCGCCTTCGAGGCCGGCGACATGGCCTATCTCGACACGCACTACTACGGCGGCGTCAAGAGCTACCACTGGGTCGCTTCCCCGCTCGCACTCGTAGGCGTCATCTGCAAAAAGGACGGCACCACCGTCGACATCAACATCGGCGACAAGGCAGACGACCCGGTCTTTACCATCTCCGACCTGCTGATCCACCTCTCGAGCGAGCAGATGGCCAAGCCCGCCAAGGACGCCGTCGACGCCGAGATCCTCGACGTGATCGTGGGTGGCCGCCCCGTCAAGTTTGACGAGGACGACAAGGACGCCCCCAAGGAGCCCGTCAAGCAAATGTTCCTGGACATCCTCAAGGAGCAGTATGACGTCGAGGAGGAGGACTTCCTCTCCGCCGAGATCGAGGTCGTGCCCGCCGGCCCGGCCCGCGACATGGGCCTCGACCGCTCCATGATTTTGGGCTATGGCCACGACGACCGTGTCTGCGCCTATCCATCCATGCTCGCTCAGATCAATGTGGCCAACGTGGAGCGCACGAGCATCACGCTCATCGTCGACAAGGAGGAGATCGGCTCCGTGGGTGCCACCGGTATGACGAGCCGCTTCTTCGAGAACACCGTCGCCGAGATCATGACGCTCGCCGGCGAGGATAGCCCGCTTGCCCTGCGCCGTGCACTCGCCCACAGCCGTATGCTCTCCTCTGACGTGTCCGCCGGCTTCGACCCGGGCTACGCCGGCAAGTTCGAGACCAAGAACGCCGCCTTCATGGGTCGCGGTCTGTGCTTTAACAAGTACACGGGCAGCCGCGGCAAGGGTGGTTCCAACGACGCCGACGCCGAGTATGTGGCCCTCATCCGCGACATCATGGACGAGGCCGGCGTGGACTTCCAGACCTGTGAGCTCGGTCGCGTCAACGCGGGCGGCGGCGGCACCATCGCCTACATCATGGCAAAGTATGGCATGAACGTCATCGACTCCGGCGTTGCCGTCCTGTCCATGCATGCCCTGTGGGAGGTCGCCAACAAGGCCGACATCTACGAGGCATATCGCGGCTACAAGGCCTTCATCGAGCGCGCCTAACCAGTCCCTTGTAACTTGCGGTGAAATACGGATTCATCAGGCCTTCCAACAGGGAAAGCGGTCTGCATTTCACCGCAACTTTTTTAGCGGGAGGAGGATTCCGTGCTACAGGTCGTCATTTCGCCCGCCAAACAGATGCGGACAGCTCAAGATGCCTTTGACGTTTGGGGCATACCGCCTTTTGCACATCAGACGGCCCGGCTCCATCAGGCACTGTTGGGCATCGAACGCGAGGATGGCGCGGCAGGTCTTCAGGCCCTTTGGAACGTGAGCGACAGGCTGCTTACAACGTGCCTGGATACGCTTCACGAATTTATGCCCGTCCTGAGCGATGCCGACCTCGCCGATCCCGATATCGCGCGTCGAATCTCCCCCGCCGTCATGTCCTACCACGGCATCCAGTACCAAAGCATGGCGCCCGAGGTCATGGATGCCGCACAGCTCGACTGGCTGCAAAACCATCTCTGGATCCTCTCGGGACTCTACGGATGCGTGCGCCCCTTCCACGGCGTGTCGCCCTATCGGCTCGAAATGGGGGCGAAGCTCTCCGTCGACGGCGCTCGCGATCTCTATGCCTTCTGGGGGAATCGACTTGCGCAGGCAATTGCGCCGGCCGGTTCCGACACCACTATCGTCAACCTTGCCAGCGTGGAATACGCCAAAGCCGTCCTGCCCCATGCTGCACAGGATACAACGGTTATCACTTGCCTTTTTGGCGAAGGTGTCCGCAACGATAAACCCGTCCAGCGATCGACCGCCAGCAAAAAGGCACGCGGTTCAATGGTCCGCTGGATGGCGGAAAACAAGGTCGAGGACGCCGCCGATCTTACCGAGTTCGACCTTGGCTACCGCTATGTCCCCGAGCTCTCGTCCCCAGGAACCCTCGTGTTCATCAACGAACAGATGCTCTAGAGCCGGCACCCAACACTGACCCGCTCAGCCTTCTCTATATAACTTGCGGTGGAATAGTTCCTATTTGAGCCTTTTATCGCACAATCGGGAACTATTCCACCGCAACTTTTATGAATTGGCTGGCTAGGCTCGACACCTATTCCGCCAAGCCGTCTGCTTTGGCAATCTCGCTTGTCGAGCCATCTTGGTAGGTAACCTTAACGTGCTCCACCTCGGACGCCGCAACACCCGATGGAGGCTCCAAGCGCCATTCCGTCAGGGCGATATCCATGGTCGTGGGGACGTCTCCTTGATCTTTGAGCTTCACCATAAGCGTTTTGAGCGTCGCGTCAAACGTCACGCGTTCGATTTCATCACCTGGAATGGACCCACCACTCAGCTGCAACTGCACAAACTCATCGCGCGGGTACCAATAGTCGCCCGGCGCGGCCACCGTGTTACCGCCCGCGACCTTCACCGTCATGATCGGCAGGGCATCGTCGGCCTCAAACTCCCAGGCAGCGCCGCCGCGACCGCCAAACGTCCAAATACAAAAGGCAATCACCAGCACGGCAAGCACCGCAAAACCAATTGCGACCAGCCCATGATGGGCACGGCCCTCCTCGGCCGACACATCCCACTGCGTCTCTCGATATAGATGCTTGTCTTCCATGTTCGCCTCCCCACGGGCATGCTCATCGCGTCAATCGTACCCATTCGAGCTATACTTGAGCCCACCACATAAACGGGGAGCTTGCAGGACAAGACGGCAGGCTGAGACTGGGCGCGCCCGCCCTGACCCGCAAACCTGATATGGGTAATGCCAACGAAGGGAGCCGTGCCAATGAGCACACAGACCGAGCCCAAGCTCGTCACGCAAATCGACTTCGCCCGCGCCGGGCAGATCACACCGCAGATGAAGGAGGTCGCCGAGCGCGAGCATCGCGACCCCGAGTACATCCGCGAGCGCGTGGCCGACGGCCGCATCGCCATTCCCGCCAACATCGTGCATATCAAAAAGGGCATGCGCGCCTTTGGTGTCGGCGAGGGCCTGTCCACCAAGGTCAACGTCAACCTGGGCATCTCGGGCGACAAGGCCGATGCCGCCGAGGAATGGAAGAAGGTCAAGATCGCCGAGGACTTTGGCGCCGACGCCATCATGGACCTCTCCAACTCGGGCAAGACGCGCCAGTTCCGCCAGCAACTCATCGACGAGACGCCGCTCATGGTGGGCACCGTCCCCATGTACGACGCCATCGGCTACATGGAAAAGCCGCTGGTCAAGCTCACCAAGGACGACCTGCTCGAGGTCGTTCGCGCGCACGCCGAAGACGGCGTGGACTTTATGACCATCCACTGCGGCATCAACAAGTCGGTCATTAAGACCTTTAAGGAGACCGGCCGTCTCATGAACATCGTCAGCCGCGGCGGCTCGCTGCTGTTTGGTTGGATGGAGGTCACCGGCAATGAGAACCCCTTCTACGAGTTCTACGACGAGGTGCTCGAGATCTGCCACGAGTACGACGTGACGATCTCGCTCGGCGACTCCTGCCGCCCGGGCTGCCTCTACGACTCCAACGATGCCACCGAGACCGCCGAGATGATCGAGCTGGGCAAGCTGTGCAAGCGTGCCTGGGCCGCTGGCGTCCAGGTCATGGTCGAGGGCCCGGGTCACATGGCACTCGACGAGATCGCCGCCAACATGAAGCTGCAGAAGCGCCTGTGCCACAACGCCCCGTTCTATGTGCTCGGGCCGCTGGTGACCGATATCGGCGTGGGCTATGACCACATCACCGCCGCCATCGGTGGTGCCATCTCCGCCAGCTCCGGCGCCGACTTCCTGTGCTACGTGACGCCGGCCGAGCACCTGTGCCTCCCCAACGCCCAAGACGTGCTCGATGGACTCATGGCCACCAAGATCGCCGCACACGCCGCCGATATCGCCAAGAAGGTGCCCCACGCCCGCGACATGGACGACAAGATGGGCCAGGCACGCCGCAAGCTCGACTGGGACGCCATGTGGAAGTGCGCGCTCGACCCGGCTACGGGCAAGAAGCGCTACGAGGAGTCCCCCGCCGCCACCGAGGGCACTTGCACCATGTGTGGCAAGATGTGCGCCGTCCGCACCGTTAACAAGGTGTTCGAAGGCACGACGATCGACCTCGGCATGGAGGACTAACTCGTCACCGGAGCCACAAACGGCCACAAGGTGTTCGTCAATTGTTGACATGTGAACATTTTCTTACATTTACGTAAAGATTGCACCGCCCGCCCGGGATCGGCATACAGCCGGCCCGGGCAACTTTATAATGCAGACAGAAGACCCATTTGAATCCGACCGATCAAGGGAGCGAACATGGATCGCAGTAAGGTACCCGCCGTTCTATCCATCGCAGGATCCGATTCCAGCGGTGGTGCCGGCATTCAGGCCGACATCAAGACCATCACGGCGCACCGCCTGTATGCCGAGACGGCCATCACAGCCATCACCGCACAAAACACGCTCGGCGTCACCGCCGTGCAGAATATCTCCCCGGACATTGTCGCGGCGCAGATCGATGCCGTTTTTGACGATATTCGACCCAGCGCCGTCAAGATCGGCATGGTCTCCTCTGCCGAGATTATCGAGGTTATCGCCGACCGCCTGAGTGCCTGGGACGCACAAAATATCGTCGTCGACCCCGTCATGGTCGCCACCTCGGGCGCTCGCCTGATCGCAGAGGACGCCGCCGAAGCGCTTACCCGTCGCCTGTTCCCACTGGCGACCGTCATCACGCCCAATATTCCCGAGGCCATGGCACTGCTCGATTACGAGGTCGATTCCGAGCGCACGCAGCAAAATGCCGCCATGCTCCTCACCCGCCGCTTTGGCTGCGCGTCCCTCGTTAAGGGCGGGCATTTTGTCAACGAAGCCAACGATGTGCTAGCAGAGCCCGCGCCGCTCGATGACGAGGGCAACCATCTGGGCGATCCGCTCACCACGTGGTTCCGTCACAAGCGTATCGACACCAATAACACGCACGGCACCGGCTGTACGCTTTCGTCCGCCATCGCCTGCGCGCTGGCCCAGGGCATGGATCTTGCCGATGCCGTCAACGCCGGCAAGGCCTACCTAACGGGCGCTCTGGCCGCCGGCTTTGACATGGGCAGAGGCTCCGGCCCCGTCAATCACATGTGGCAGTATTAAGATTCGCAGCCCAAAACCACCGCAAAGGGGGCAGACACCTTTGCGGTGGTTCCCACAAACATCTCGATCTGTAACAGTAGCTCGGCAAAATCGACCCTAGATGTTACAGATCGAGACAAACGACCGATATCGACCTAAATAATCTCGATCTGTAACATCTAGCCCGTTTTCAGCCTTACAACTGTTACAGATCAAGACAAACCAACGAAACAAGCCTCCGCAAGGGGAACTTTTGTAGCGCTTTGGGCCGCGCTACTCTCCGAGCATCTCTTTGAGCTTGGCTGCCACGGCGTGGCCCAGGCTCTCGTGGCTTTCGGGCATCATGTGCAGATAATCGATATCGCCCGGCTCGGCAAAATCGGCGGCATTCAAAAAGTCGCAGCCAAACTGTTCGGCAACATACTTATAGTATTCGGCAAAATGCTCCGAGGCCTCGACGGAGTGCTCGTCAAAGTCGGTCATGTACACATCGGCGATCTGCGATTTAATCTTGATAGGCGCCATCAGCAGAATACGCGGGCAGGGCGCGGCTTCGGTCCAGGGAAACGCGCGGACGGTGCGAATCAGCGCCATGGCACCGTCAGCGATATCGGCAGCCCCCACGCTAAAGACCGTCTTGCAGTCGTTGGTGCCCAGCATAATCACGATCGCATCCAGCGGCTTATGAGACTCGAGCAGCATCGGCAACGCGCGAATGCCGTTGAGGTTAGTGTCCAGATGGCACATATCGTCGCGCACCGTCGTGCGGCCGTTGAGCCCCTCCTCAATCACATGCCAGCCCTCGCCCAGGTCACGCTGTGCCACGCCGCACCAGCGCACATCGTGCGCATAGCGCACCGCGGTGCCGTCGCGCATGCCCGCCGGATCATAGCCATAGGTATTGCTGTCGCCAAAGCACAGAATGTTTTTCATCGTAAGCCCTTCCTCTAGTAAAAAGCCGGCGGGAGCAGTCTCTCCTGCCGGATCGACCTATCTGTCAGCACATACCGATTACAGGTACTTGTGCCAATCGTCATCGTCCTCATCGTCCTCGGCGGCAGCCTGGGCTTGCTCGGCGGCGCGAGCAGCCGCAGCGCGAGCGGCAACCTGGGCATAGGACTCCTCGTTGCGCTCGGGGAAGTTTGCCAGCACGTGCTCGAACTTGGCAAAGTCCTCGTCCCAACGCGTAGAAGGCACGGCAAAGAAGACCTGCTTGACCTTAAAGTCGCCCGATGCGAGCTCCTTGCGGAAGAGCTCGGCCACGGCTTCGGCGTCAAAGCCGTTGTTGTCGCAGCCCCAAGCGCCCAGCACTAACTTTTCGCGACCCAGCTCGTCGCAGATGGCAAGCACCAAGCGGATGCGATCGCGCAGGGCATCCAGCAAGGCATCGTCACCCACGCGATACTCCTGGCGAGCGCGCTTGGCGTTGGGCGCGGCGGCGACGATTACGTCGGCATATGCATGCACGTGGTTGCGGTCGAAGCGCACCGCAGGCACCACCAGTGCACGGTTGCGGTAAAGCTCGCAGTTGATGTTGCGGCGACGGTTCTCGCCGTACCACTTACGCTGCTTATCGAGGACGTTGTACAGATACGAATCGGCACAGAGTGTGGCCTCCTGGCCCAGATAGCCCTGGATGTAGCCACCGCCCGGATTGGTGAACGAGGCAAAGGCGAGCACAGCCATGTCGCAGAACTGCGCATAGCCGCGGCCGTTGTCCAGAATGGCCTGCGTGGCAGAGGCGTCGAGCACGGTGACCTCGGGCAGGACCGGAGCGGGCTTTTCGGCGGCAGGCGCGGGCTCGGCCTCCGCGGCCTCCTCTGCGGGCGCAGGCTCAGCCGTAACCTCGGTCTCTGCGGATGCAACCTCAGCGGCCTCAGACTCCTCGGCAAGCTGTTCCTCGGCAGTGTCGGTCGCTTGGGCCTTAGCCTTCATCGCCGCGACAAATCCAGCAGGCATGCCATCGAACTCACGCACGCCGGCAAGCGAGCGCTCAATATCCTTGGCGCACGCTTCGGACACAGTCGCCACGTGACGCTCGGCGGCCTTGGCGCGCGCCTCGCGCTTGGGATTGGGCTGTCCCGCGCGATTAGGCCTGCGGTTACGGTTCCTGTTGTCGACGTCTGCCATAAGTGGTCACCTTTCTCGGTCTCTGCCGCTATCGGCTTTTCCCATCCATGATACCCCGCCGCACACAAAAAAGACGGCCCCGAAGGACCGCCTTTCGTATCGAGTTGCGCGCACGGCAAGCACCGCTGCAATTTGGCACTAGTCGCGACGACCAAGGATGTTCAGAATGCGCAGGAACACGTTGATGATGTCCACGAACAGGTTGGATGCCATAAGCACGGCGTTGGGCAGCGTGGGCGGCACCGTCGTTGCCACATAGGTGTCGTAGCCGATGAAGCCGGCGAACACCACAATCACGATCAGGTCGGTGATGGACTGCGAAACGCCCATGAACATCAGCACGATCTCGATCAGAATCGTGGCAAGCAGGATGCCAAAACCAATGCCATACACACGCTGGAAGAACTTGGGGAAGGTCACGCCCAGCGCACCAAAGACAAAGGTGATGGCGGCCGTGGCGATAAAGGCGGTGTTAATGGTAGGCAGGTCGTAGTTGGCAAGACCAAACGACGCCGTCAGGCCAAAGGTGCTCGCAAAGACCACGTAGCCCACGAGTGACAGGCCCACGGACTGTTTGCTGACAGCGGCCGACATCATGACCATGCCGACGATGGTCAAAATAAATGAGCCAAAGACCAGCGGCAAAGCGGCGCCGCTCATCATCATGCGCGCAAACGACATGGTGCTCGTAAAGTAAGCACCGGCGCCCATGGCGCAAAAGCCCAAAAAGATCAGGGCAGACATGACAAGGTTGTACGCGCGCGGCGACATCTCCTTGGCACGGCTTGCGCCGGTTTCGATGGGGCCGTTCTGATAGCCCTGGATATCGTTCATACTTCGTCCTTTCAAAAAGTGCCGTGAAAGACGGCACAGCAGATGACAAGATTCCTGCCATTGTACCCGAATGTCGCGCACTCTTACCTGCGGCGTTCACTCTCGAGTGTACGGTCGAATGCCCACACCCACCAACGCATCAGATGAGCCTGCGAGCCATCCGGTCGCTCGCGCGCCTGTTCTTCCAGATACAGTTCGGTCGCATGCCCGCCAAAACGAACCTTATAGGTCGCCGTACGAATGCCGTGAACCGTTAGGCCAAAACCGGTGGACGAGACAATCTCGTCAATCGTAAAACAGCGGCCGTCGACCCAGCAGACGGTAACCGGCACGACTTGTCCGCCCGCGAGGATGCGGGCCACGACGTCCACATACTGCTTGTGCACGCGCCGAGTTTTGCCGTCTGTCTGTCGATATTCCATGTCCCCTATTATCGAACGCATGTTTGCATATTGTAAAGCGAACAGACTGTGATTTTGGGATGTTGGGACGCGCGCATGTCCTCATGGCGTGTTAGCAAAAAGAACACCCGCGGTCAACAGGGCTAATGTTCAATGTTAGTGCCAAAAAAATCACTTCTCCCATCAGAACTCGGTAAAGAAACCCACAGGAGGTGATACGATTTATCATGTTTTTGTAACGTGCCTGCAAACTTCGAGAAAGCCCATATATGGACGTAACGTTCTCAACCTTCCTCGGCCAAATTGTGTCGAACCCAGTCCTTGCCGTCACCGTGATCCTCGCGCTCGGCGCCATCTTCGTCAATGGATGGACCGACGCGCCCAACGCCATCGCGACCTGCGTCACTACGCGTTGCATGCCCGCCCGCGCCGCCATTCTCATGAGCGCCGCATTCAACTTCCTCGGCGTGCTCATCATGACGCACTTTAACGCGAGCGTCGCCAACACCATCTCACATATCGTCGACTTTGGCGGAAACAGCACCATGGCGCTCGCGTGCCTCTGCGCGGCGCTGTTCTCCATCGTCGTCTACGGTGCCACGGCATCGCGTTTTGGCATCCCCACCTCGCAAAGCCACAGCCTTATCGCCGGCCTGACCGGTGCCGCCATCGCCCTCGGCGGCGCGAGCAGCGTCAACGTCCACGAGTGGATGAAGGTCATCTACGGCCTGGCGCTCTCCATCGGCCTGGGTTTTGTCATGGGCTGGGTCCTGTGCAAGCTCGTCTCGATTCTTTTCGCCGCCGCCAACAGACGACGTGCCAATGTCTTCTTTAAATACGCTCAGATCGCAAGCGCTGCGGCCATGAGCTTTATGCACGGCGCGCAGGATGGACAAAAGTTTATCGGCGTGCTCTTTTTAGGCGTGGCCTTCGCCAGCGGGCAGACGAGCGTCGGCGACGCCGGCATCCCCATCTGGATCATGCTGCTGTGCTCGGCCACCATGGGCATCGGCACCAGCGTGGGCGGCGAGCGCATCATCAAGTCCGTCGGCCAGAGCATGGTTAAGCTCGAGAAGTATCAGGGCTTCTCTGCCGACCTCGCGGGCGCCGCGAACCTGCTACTTGCCACCCTTACCGGCATCCCCGTGTCCTCCACGCACATCAAAACCTGCGCCATCATGGGCGTCGGCGCCGTCAAGCGCCTCTCGGCCATCAACTTCGGCGTGGTCAAGGACATGATGTTCACCTGGTTCTTCACCTTCCCCGCCTGCGGACTCATCAGCTTTGTCATGGCCAAGCTGTTCATGATGTTCCTCTAGCCACGCTGAGCGTCCATCCGGACCGCAATACCTCGCCCACCCGTCTTCGCCTCGAAAGGACCCACCCATGGCAAAGAAACCCGATTCGTTCTACTTTGACAACTACGTCGCCTGCGCCGACCTTGCCGTCCAGGCCGCAGAGTTGCTCATCAAGATTTTTGAGAACTTTGACCCCGCGCAGATCCACGGCATGCTCGAGGAGATGCATGCGATTGAGCATGCGGCCGATAAGAAGCACCATGAGCTCGAGGATGCCTTGCTCACTGCCTTTATCACCCCGCTTGAGCGCGAGGATCTGGATCTGATGAGCTGCTCGCTCGACACCGTGCTCGACCGTATCGAGGGCGTCGTGCAGCGCGTCTACTTCACTAACATCCAGAGCATCCATCCCGATGCCATCGTCATCGCCCACAAGGTGACCGACGCCTGCCGCGCTATGAAGGACCTGATGGTCGAGCTTCCCAATTACCGCAAGTCCAAGACCCTGCGCGAGCTCGTCATCCAGATCAACACCATCGAGTCCGAGGCTGACGAGCTCTACATCAACGCCATGCGCAACCTGCACGTCAACGGCAAGGACCCGCTCGAGGTCATCGCCTGGCGTGACGTCTACGCCTTTCTGGAGTACTGCGCCGACTGCTGCGAGAATGTGGCCGATGTCGTGGATTCGATTGTCATGAAGAACAGTTAATTGGGGGTACATGTCCCACCGGTCGCGGGCCCGACCACTAATAACCTTTTTCACTCCGGCTGCAAGCAGAGTCGTTCAAAAGGTATTAGTGGTCGGGCCCGCTCCCTTATGTACCACCATTGGGAACTTTGGCTGATAGTTTTAGCGCAATGGGGGTTTGGCTGAAGGGACCTTTGGTACCCGTTCGGACACTTTGGCCCTTGATGAGCGCTTGGCTGATTGCTGCTTTGGGTACTCTTTGGGTTACCTTGGATTTGTTTGATTTTTAATTGTTGGAGGGCTTGTATGTCGTATTTGGATCTGGCTCGGTCTCGGTATTCTTGTCGTGAATTCCAGGATCGTTCTGTTGAGCAGGCTGTGGTGGATGTCATTGTTGAGGCTGGGCGTATTGCTCCTTCTGCTTGTAATAATCATCCAACCCGTGTGATGGTGTTGGATACGCCTGAGCTTCTGGAGAAGGCAGCTGCTTGTCAGCCTCGGTTTGCTCGTGATGGGTCCATCTTTGGAGCTCCGCTCATCTTCCTCGTTTGCAGCGTTACCGACGACGCTTGGGTGCGTCCCTATGACCAGATGAACTCCAGCGCTATCGACACTTCGATCGTCTGCGATCAGATGATGATGGAGGCCGAGGATCAGGGCCTGGGAACGTGCTGGGTATGCCATTTTAAGCCCGAGGTAGCCCGCGAGCAGTTCAGCCTGCCCGAGGGCATCTATCCCTATCACATGCTCGTCTGCGGCTATCCTGCCGACCACATCGCCGATCCTAAGCATCGCGAGGCCCGTACCATTCCCCTCTCCGACTTCCTCCTCAAGTAGTTTTTGGCACATACCCTAAAAACTACCTTTTATCGCGCGTCCTTCGCCGAGTTCTGCCCTATCACATGCAGAGCTCGGCGTTTTGTTTCCCAACCCGTATGCAGCCACAAAAAAGGAGCCCGCAGGCGCGAGCTCCTCTTAAGGGCACTAGATTGTAGCTCTGGAGCTAGTCCAGGTCGTCGGCGGCAAAGTTGTCGATCGGGGCGAAGGGATCGGCCACGGGGACAACCGGATCAGCGACAGGCAACGGCTCGGCGGCGGGAACGGTCACTGCAGGAGAAGCCGCAGAACCGACCGGCGTGGAGGCCATAAGATCGGCGGGGAAGGAATTCTGGGCATCGTCCATGAAGTGCTGGATGAGCTTGAGGTACTCGGCCTTGAACTCCTCACGGGAAGCCTTCAAACGGTCGATCTCCTCGAGCTCGGCCTGCTTCTCGGTCAGGGCCTGACGGATGACCTCGCGGGCCTTGGCGTCGGCTTCGTTGCGGATGCGCTCAGCGTTCTCGTTGGCGTCGTTGACGATGCCCTCGGCGGTCTGCTGGGCAGCGATCAGCGCAGCGGAGATCTGGCGCTCCTGAGCAGAGAAATCGGGTGCGGGAGCGGCCACGGGAGCGGCGGGAACGGCCTGCGCGGCAGCGTCCTGAGCCTGGGCAAGCTGAGCCTGCGTGTCGGCAAGCTGCTGCTCGGTGGCAGTCAGACGACCCTTAAGATCGACAATCTTGGCAAGCATAGCGTCAACCTCGGAGGACAGCGTCTCCAAAAAGACGTCGACCTCGGCGGGGTCATAGCCACGCTTGGCCTCAGAGAAAGTCTGAGCCTGGATGTCAGCAGGGGTAATAGCCATAACAAGTTCTCCTTTTTCATCGCCTCGGCGCCGGGCGCCCGACGTAAGTTACTGAGCCAGTACTATACGAGTATACCTATAAGAAGCTGCAGAATCAGCCTCTGCACCAACTGCAACGCAATAATTGCAACGACCGGCGAAAAATCAACGCCGCCCATCGGCGGGATAAACCGACGAAACAGGTTGAGCCACGGACCGCAGACACTATCGAGCACCGCGGCGATATCCTGCAGCAGGCCGCCCTGCTTCATGGGAATCCACGTCATAAAGCAATAGACCACAATGAGCGTGGAATAGAAGTTGAACAGCGTGTTGACCAGCTGGACAATGGTGTAGATGTTGATGAGAATCTCCTCGTCTTGGGTTTACTTAAGGTAGCCGTCGGCACGCAGCTTCTTGAGGTCCGAATCCTTGACCTCGCAGCCGGCGGGCAGCACCATAAACACGCGATCGCCCACCTCTTTGACCGTAGCGCCCAGGCCGCAGGCAAAGCCATAGCTAAAGTCCAGGACACGCTTGGCGACCTCGGTGCGAACGCCAACAAAAATCAGCGCAACGGGCTGCTTGGTGCGCACACGGCGGACAACGGTCTCGACATCGTCATAGCTCTCGGGACGCAGGACATAGGCAGGCAGCTGCGGCGTGGCGTTGATGATGTTGCTCGCATAGGCCGAAGCGTCGCTCGGCGCAGGTGCGGGCGCAGGTGCCGCGGCGCGGGCGCGAGCGCTCTCGGCATAGCTCGACGGCGTGTCGTAAGCGCCGGGACGATAGCCGCCTGCGACACTATCCTGAGAACGCGACGGCGGATAGTACGTCGTTGCATGACGGGAGTCATCGCCGACCAGCTGGCCGGAGCGCGTGTACACCGCGACCGACTCGGCCTCACCGCGGCGCGTCTGGCCCAGCAGGCCGTTACTCGGCTCGTCCTGGGTATAGAAGCCCTCACCCGAGGCACCGCTGTAGCCGTTGTTCTGATAGCCATCGTCGTAGCCGTCATCGTAGCCGTAGTCGTCATCCTGGCCATAGCCCTGGTCGTAACCCTGCTGGCCGCCAAGGTGCATCTTATTTTTAATCTCGTCAAGGAAGCCCATGGTTGTGTCCTCTCGCGGTTTAGTGCAGGCGCTCTGATAATCAGTGCGCACTTCAGAGCCTTATTTTACTGCAAACTCCGGGCTAAATACTACCCTGCCCAGACGAACGAGCGTAGAGCCTTCCTCAAGGGCAGGCTCAAAGTCCTCGCTCATGCCGCAGGAAAGTTCGGGCAGGCTCAGGTCGGAGTGCGTCGCCTCAAGCTCATCCCTTAGCTCGCGAAGTCCGGCAAAAGTGCGGCGCGCCACATCCTTATTCCCCCGGGGTGCCATAGTCATAAGGCCCTGCACACAAATTCCCTCAAGCTCCGCAAGCTCACCCGCGGCGTCTCGCACCTCGTCGGGCGAAAAGCCGCCCTTGGACTCCTCGCCGCTCACATTGACCTCGATCAGCACGCGCTGGGGGCCGGAGAGCTCGCCCGCCTCAATCTTACGGACCGCACGGCTCGAGATAGCCTGAGCCAAATGCAGCGAGCTTACCGAATGAATCAGCTCGGCCGAGCCCAGAACCGCATTGATCTTGTTGGTCTGCAGGTTGCCGATCATATCGAAGCGCACCTCGGGTAGCTCCGGATGCTCCGCGAGGCCCGCAAGCTTGCGGACGAGCTCCTGCGGGCGGTTCTCGGCAAAATGGCGATACCCCGCCTGAATAGCGGCAACGGTCTCATCGACGCCAACAGTCTTGGAGACGGCAATCAGGCGCGCGGCATCGTGGGGACGGCCCGCGCGATCGAGCGCCGCATAAAAACGCTCCAGAATCTGCTCGCGGCGAGCGCGCATCAAGTCCAAATAGTTATCCATTGCCAATCGCCTCCGCTAACAGCCATACAAGTAGTCTCATGCTAACGCAAGAGCGCGGCCTCGCATGTGCAAGGCCGCGCTCACTTAGGTATTTACAATCTTTCGACGAACGGAGCTGCCCTACTCCTCATCATCCTCGGTGTCGTCCTCGTCCTCGAGGTGCTCGAGCAGGTAGCGAAGACCCTCGCTCACCTCGTTAGCAGGCACCTTGGCAACATAGCCCGCATCCACGGCGGGCCTCATAATGACACCCTCGCCCGAAGGCACGCGCATGCTCTCAAGCTCATCCTCGTCCGTACGGGCGATATCGCCGGCAGTCATACGCTGTCCGGTCAAAAGGAAGGTCAGACGGCAGGCGGCATCGATCGAAATCGAGGCGACACGATCGAGGTAGCGCGAGACCATGATGGCGCGACGCAGGTCGTCATAGTTGCTGTCGTCGTCCATAAAATCGCCCGTGTCCATGCGGTTAAAGGTGCGGAAGAACTTCTCGTACGCCGCATGCACCGGCTCGTCCTCGACGGCCAGGTTGCAGATGATGGACATGTCGTTGGTGACGAGCGCAGAAAGCGACGAACCCAGCACCTGGTAAACAGCCTCGGCCTCGGCCTCGACCGTAGCGACGAGTTCCTGGGGCAGCGAGATATCGGCCTTGACCATGTGACGCGTGGCGCGGCAGATCTGGCGAACCTTATCGGTCATGCGCTGCAGGTTAAAGTCGACGTAGATGATCGTCTGCAGCAAGCGGAAGTCGGAGGCGACCGGCGACTGCGTAGCGATTAGGTTGTAGCACACGGCCTCCAAGTTGGCGCAGCGCGCATCGATCGAAAGCGTGCGCTTCTTGGTCTTGGTGGCGAGCTTGCGGTCGTCGGTCACATAGGCCTTCACGGCGTCGTGAAGGGCTAGATCGACGGCCTCGAAGATGCTCAGCATCTCGTGACGGGCCTCGATGAGCTGACGGGAAAACAGTTTGCGCATGGTTCACTCCAATCAGTTGGGTGCGGTCATGCCGCCCGCACAGTGAATACGCACCGGACCAGGTCCGATCGGATTGGGACTAGTCGCACCGATCAGCCAAAGCGGCCGGTGATATAGTCTTCCGTTCGCGAATCCACCGGGCTGGTGAAGATCGCGTCGGTTTGACCATACTCGATGAGCGTGGCGGGCTCGCCGGCAACTTCCTGCAAGAAAAATGCGGTGTAGTCGCTAATACGAGCGGCCTGCTGCATAGAATGCGTGACGATGATGATCGTCATCTCGGGCGCCAGCTCGGCCATCAGATCCTCGACCTTAGAGACGGACGTGGGGTCGATGGCGGAGCAGGGCTCGTCCATCAGCAGGACATCAGGCTGCACCGCAAGCACACGCGCGATGCACAGACGCTGCTGCTGACCGCCCGAGAGCGCCAAACCATCCTTGTTGAGCTGATTGGATACCTCTTTCCAGAGGTTGGCGCGCTTGAGCGATTCTTCCACGATGTCATCGAGGTCGCTTTTGCTAGTCACGCCCTGCAGACGAGGGCCAAAAGCGACATTCTCGTAGATGGATTTGGGGAACGGGTTGGGCTGCTGAAAAATCATGCCCACGCGGCGGCGAAGATCGACCGGGTCGACGCCCTCGGCATAGATATCGTTGCCGTCAAGCGTCATGGTGCCCTCGACGCGAGTGCCCTCGATAAGGTCGTTCATACGGTTGATGCAGCGCAAAAACGTCGATTTGCCGCAGCCCGAAGGGCCGATAAACGAGGTGATGGCGTTTTTGGCGATGTTGAGGTCGAGCCCCGTCAGCGCATGAAAGTCACCGTACCAAAAGTTGAAATCCTTGGCCGTGATGGCCGCTTGCTCCGGCGTGGGAGCGGACTGATAGACGGACATGGGACTCCTTAACTAGCGGCGCTTGCGCGACAGATAACGCGCAAACAGGTTGAAGGCCAGAATAATCGCCATCAGCAAAAGCGCAGTGCCGTAGGCTGCGTTCATGTTGATGCCGTCATTGGCAAGCAGATAAAGGTGAACGGTCATGGGACGACCGGAATCGAGCGGCGATATAGGCAGGTTGATGGCCTGACCCATGGTGTAGAGCACCACCGCGGTCTCGCCGATGGCGCGGCCGATGGCAAGGACGATGCCGGTGGCGATGCGGCCAAAGGCCGAAGGAAGCACGATCTTGGAGACGACCTGCCACTTGGTGGCGCCCAGGCCATATGCGCCCCAACGAATATAGCGCGGAACGGCGCGGATTGCCTCCTCGGTGGTGCGCATGACGATGGGCAGCATCAGAAGCGCCAGCGCCAGGGCGGCCGAGACCATCGAAAGGCCCAGGCCCATAGCCTCGACAAACAAAGCGTAGCCAAAGAGGCCCATAACGATGGAGGGCACCGAGGCCAGGGCATCGGCAGCATAGCGAATGATGTCGACGACCTTGCCCTGCTTGGCGTACTCGGCCAGATAGACCGCAGCCAAGACGGCAACCGGCGTGCAGATGAGCATGGCGAGTGCCGTCACGTAGATGGTCGAGACGATCGTGGGCCAGATGCCACCCTCGGCGTTTACGCCCTGCGGCCAGCCAAAGATAAAGTCGAGCGAGATATGCGGCAGACCGTTGATGACCACGTAGGCGATGATGGCAACCAGCACCAGCGTGGTGATATAGGCCGCGGCGCGAAACACGCCGAGCATGATCTTGTTGGACAGGTCCTTATTGATGCGGCCCTTCTTGCCATGGGAAAGGGCACGCTTGATGCGCTCGCGCGACGAGGTCGTATCGACCGTCGTGTCAACGGAATCGGACATAGCCTACCCCCTCTTCTTGGAAATCAGGCGGACGATACCCACCAGTGCAGCGGAGATGATAAACAGGACCACGCCCATGCCAAACAGAGCCGAGCGGTGCAGGCCCGAGGAATAACTCATGTCGAGCGCAATCTGGCTCGTGAGCGTCGAGATGGGGCTCGAGATGCTGTCCGGGATGACCGGAGCGTTGCCGACGACCATGAGCACGGCCATGGTCTCACCGATGGCACGCCCCATACCCAAGACAATTGCATCGACAATGCCCAGTTTGGCTGCAGGCAACACGACCTTGTAGATGGTCTGCCACTTGGTGGCACCCATGGCATAGGACGCCTCGCGAATGCCCATGGGAATGGAATTGAGGGCATCGATGGTGAGGGTGGTGATGGTAGGAACGATCATGATGGCGAGCACGAACCACGCCGTCAGCGCGCCAAAGCCAAGACCGCCGGTCAGCTGCGCGATAAACGGACGAATGATGACCATGCCAAAGAAACCGTAGATGATGGAGGGGATGCCCGCCAGCAGGTCGACGGCGGGGCTGATGAGCCTGCGCACGCGCTTGCTGGCGATCTCGACCAGATATACAGCCGTGCCCACACCCAGGGGCACGCCCATGGCGAGCGCACCGACCGTCACCAGACCAGAGCCCGCCAGCAACGACATGATGCCGTAGTGACCCTCGGAGGGCGCCCACGTAAAGCTAAAGAAGTCCGCCAGACCGATGTCGGTAAAGACGGGCAGCGCCGAGTACGTGGTAAAGACAAAAATCAGGATGACGGTGACGACCGCCAAGAACGCACAGGCAAAGAAGATCCACTGCAGCGCCTTCTCCTTGAGATAGGTACTGCGCGACACCAACGCCAACTCACGCTTTTTGGGCGTCTGAGCCTCCTGCTCGATCTGGGGGGTTTCCTGCACTTCCACGCTACTCACTCCCCTTTCCGTCGTTGGTGACGGGAATAAAGCCCGCCTCGCGAATCTGCTTGTCCATCTTCTCAGACGTCACATAGTCAATGTAGTCCTGCGCCTGCTGCGAAGGCGCACCCTTCACAAAGAAGTAAAGGTCGCGCGAGATGGGATAGCCGCCACTTGCGACCGTCTTCTCGGATGCCTCAACATGGTTGACCGAAACGGCCTTAACCGAGGTCTTGGCGTTGAGGCTCTCGACAAAACCAAGCGAGATGTAGCCAATGGCGCCACGCGAGCGGGACACGACATCGCGCACCTGGCCCGTGCCCGAAAGAACAGCCGAGCGACGATCGAACGGCGTGCCGCCCATCACGATGGTACGGAAGGCCTCGCGCGTACCGGACGCCTCGTCGCGGTTGATAACCTGAATCTTCAGGTCCTCTCCGCCGACTTCTTTCCAGTTGGTGATCTTGCCGGCGTAAATATCGCGGAGCTGCTCGGTCGAGAGATCCTCGACCTGGTTGTCGTCGTTCACGATGACTGCGATGCCGTCGTGCGCGATTACGATCGGGGTCAGGCCAAGGTCTTGTTCGTCGGCATTGAGGCCACGAGACGAACTGGCGATGTCGGCCGTGCCGTTGCTGACGGCCTCGATACCCGCAGAGGAGCCAAGGCCGGAGACGAGCACGTCGATGCCGGCCTCTTCCTTAAAGCCCTCGGCCGCGATCTCGGCAATGGGAAGGCACGTGGTCGAGCCGGCCACGGTAATAGAGGACGTAGAAGATCCCGAGGAGCAGGCGCAAAGCGTGAGCGTGAGCACTGCCGCGCTCAGGACCGATGCGATCTTTCTCATAGCATCACGCCGATCGCAGCATGGCGCCCACAGGTGCCGCCCTCGTTGCGGTAGGAATAAAAGCGGTCATTCTGGCGAACGGTGGAAAGCTTGGTGTCCACAATGCCGCTCGCTTCGACGCCGGCGTCCATCAGTGCCTCGCGAATGGCGGCAGAAAGATCGAGCATACGAGAAGCGGCGGCATCGATGCACACGAACTCGGAGGCAAAGCGGTCCACAAGTTCTTGGGACACCTCGTACTCGTCTCCCAGGATATGGGGCCCAATATAGGCAGAGATGTCATCCGGCTTGCAGCCAGCCGCCTCGCAGAGCGCTTGGCACGCCTTGGCGGAAATGCGCGCAATCGTGCCCTTCCAGCCAGAGTGCACCACGGCAAAGCCGCCGGGAGCCACCAGCACCACGGGAACGCAATCGGCAAAGCAGAGCATCACGGGCACCTCACGGGCCATGCAGACGATGGCATCGCAGCCCTCGGCAATCTGCTCGCGAATGTTCTCGAGATCATCGGCACCGTTCGAGGTCACCGTCACGACATGGTCACCGTGTACTTGATTGGGAACAAGCAGGTTGTGCTCGCACTCGGCGGCACCCAAGGCCTCGAGTGCGCGGCGACGATTTTCTTGAACGGCAAAGGGGTCATCGCCAACATGCGAGCCCAGATTGAGTGAGGAGTACGCATCTTCGGAAACACCACCGGTGCGCTCGGTAAAGGCAAAACGAACATCGCGCGTCGCGCCCTCTACGAACGTAACTCCATCATGGTCGACACGCGAAACGTTGTCCGCACGTGCTGCCATACTAAAGCCTCCTAATAACACAAGTATCGCGGCGACGCCGCTGCAGTCCGTGCCATACGGCTGCCATACTTCATCAAAAGGATACCCGCAGCGGTAGGGACCAAACGTAAAGGGAACGTAAGGAGATTGGAGGCTTTCATTTACAAAGGCGAAACACAACAAAAAAGGGTGCGCCCAATCGGACGCACCCCATGCAGGTCGTTTAGAAAGACGAACTAAAAGCTGCCGCGCTTGAGGAAGTCGGGAAGCTCAAACTGGTCGTTACCAAAGTTCGGGAGCTCGGTACCACCGACGTTGCGAGTCGGGGCAGCCTGAGCCGGGCTCGTGGCAGGAGCGGTGCGCTGCGGCTCGGTAGAAGCAGCGGCCTTGCTCTGGGACTGCTGAGCAGCGAAGAGCTCGTCCTGACGGTTGACGTTGGAGTCGGAGAAGCCCGTAGCAATAACGGTGATACGCACCTGATCGCCCAGGGACTCGTCCACAACGGTACCGAAGATGATGTTGGCCTCGGGGTCGACGGCGTTGGCGACAACATCGGCGGCGTCGCTGATCTCCTGGATGCCCAGGTCCTTGGAACCGGCAATGGAAAGCAGGACGCGAGTGGCACCATCGATGGAGCTCTCGAGCAGCGGGCTGGAAATAGCCTGCTGGGCGGCGTCGACGGCACGGGTGTCCCCAGAAGCGGTACCGATGCCCATCATAGCGGTACCGGCCTGCTTCATGATGGTCTTAACATCGGCGAAGTCCAAGTTGATGATACCGGGGACGGTGATGAGGTCGGTGATGCCCTGGGTGCCCTGGGAAAGGACGCCATCGGCGATTGCGAAGGCCTCGAGCATGGTGGTCTTCTTCTCGGCGATGTCGAGCAGCTTATCGTTAGGGATAACGATCATGGTGTCGACGCAGTCGGAAAGCGTCTTAATGCCCTCTTCGGCGCTCTTCTTACGCTTGCGGCCCTCAAACGTAAAGGGCTTAGTCACGACGGCGACGGTCAGCGCGCCGACCTCGTTCATCGCGATATCGGCAACGATGGGAGCAGCGCCGGTACCGGTGCCGCCGCCCTCGCCGCAGGTGATGAACACCATGTCGGCGCCAGCGAGCGCCTCGGCGATGTCGTCGCGGGACTCATCGGCGGCCTTACGGCCGACCTCGGGATTGGCGCCAGCGCCCAGGCCGCGGGTCAGGTCGGTGCCGATGTGCACCTTGATATCGGCATCAGAGATCGCGAGTGCCTGAGCATCGGTGTTGATGGCAACAAACTCGACGCCGCGGATGCCCTCTTCGATCATTCGATTGACCGCGTTGGTACCGCCGCCGCCGACGCCGACCACCTTAATGACGGCAAGGTAGTTGTTGATCTCTGTCTCGTGCATGTCGGTCCTCCGAACAAAGGTTATAGCCATAGCATGGGTTGACCCCTGCGCACATTAACCTTCAAGTTGAAAGTAAATGCAAAGGTAAACCGTATTATGTTTGCACATTATGAACGCATCAGTCAAATAATTGACGGTGAAAACCAAACAAACCAGATAAACGGCGCGGTATGCCCCGTCAACAAAGGCTAGAAGACGCTACGAGGTCGGCGCGTTCCTAAACGTATAGTTGCCAGGAGATCGAACATTTATATACGTCACGCCCTCCACCTGCGAAAGCAGCTTGGTAACGATACGCTCCTTTTTGGCAATATCATCCGAATCTCCGAGCGACACCTCGATACCGTTATCGAGGTTCGCCGAGATGGCCTCGACCGAGGGCGTGGAAATATCCTTGACCTGGCCCAAGAACTCGCTCGAGAATCCGCGGACGTAATCCAGACCGGCCTTGACTGCCTTGGAATTTACCGCTTGCCCCGAAACCGGTGCGACATCGGCCGAGACATCGGTCAGCAGCACGGCACCGTAATGCTTGGCGAGTGCCAGGGCGGCATCGATGCCGGTCAGGGTGTTGGCACCCTCCCCCGTTGCGGTGACGTTGCCCTGGTCGTCAACATCGACCGAGGTAGACAGCGGCGCAATCCACGTGTCATCGTCCCCGATGGCCCACGCAAGATCGTCGGAGCTAATGTAGGCGATTGCGATAACCTTGCGTTCCGTCGGCGTGATGATGAGCGTATGGGGAAATTGACGCTGGACATCCACGCCCGAGACCCACGGATTTTGCTTGAGGCCCTCGGTGATCTGGTCGGAATTCACATTGAACAGCGACGTGTTCTCGGGCAGATCGATCAGTTGGATAGCATCGTGCTTGGTCACATGCTCGCTGCCCCGAATCTGAATATCGGTGGCGGCGAACAGGCCTGAGTTAATGACAACGATGGCAACGACCGCAAGCACTGCCAAAGCAGCAAGGATGCCGCCCATGATTTTACCCTTGCCCTTAACGGCAGAAGCGGCACCCGTCGCATGATTTGCCAGGGCGCCGATCGATGACAGCGGATTGAAGCCTTTTTTGCCCGATTGCGGTTTTGCGGAGGCCGACACCGACGTCAACATACGTGGCTTCGATGCACCCAGCACGCGACCGGGACGCGTCGCCTTTGCCCCCAACGAGGGCGTGGGCAAAGCCATGGGACGAGAAGGCTTGGCGCCCGTCGCCGGTTTGGACGTTACCGAGGGACGTGCCGCCGGACGAGCAACCTTTTTGGCCGCGGGCCGTCTGCCAAGTTGCGAGCCGGCAGCCGAACGCTTGGAAGACCGCACGGACCCGACGGTCTTAGAAGGCATGACGGATTTACGTTGAGACTGGGACGGTGCGCCGGAACGCCCTCCGGCGCGGCGGAAGGTTGGTTTCGATGCTCTAGAAGCCGAGGAATTTAACTTCCGGTCTGAGCTCGATGCCATACGCCTCCCTCACCTTTCCGTGCACATGTCTGATAACCGCGGCCACGTCATCGGCCGAGGCGGTTCCGTTATTAACGATAAAATTAGCGTGTACGGGAGAAACTTCCGCGCCGCCAACCGAAAAACCCTTTAATCCACAATCCTCGATAAGCTTTCCCACGCTCGCATCGGGCGGGTTGCGAAAGACCGACCCGCAGGATGCACAGCCCATGGGCTGTGTTCGCTTGCGCCGCGTCAGGTACCGCTCCATACGCTCACGGATATCGGCCTTGGGCGCAGGTTTGAGCTTGAGCACGCATTCCAAAATGATCTCGTTGCGCGGCAAGCTGCATTCACGGTAGCCCCAAGCGATCTCCGAGCCCGCGTAATGCTTAATTCCGGAGCCCGGGTCGAATGTAACGACATCTTCGACCAGCGAGCCAATCCACTCGGTTCGCGTGCCGGCGTTCATGGACAAGGCGCCGCCAACGGAGCCGGGAATACCGACCGCAAACTCAAGGCCCGAAAGGCTGCGTGACAGCGCCTCGTTGACCAGGCGTGCGAACATCACGCCCGCACCGACCGTCAGCGTACAACCGTCATCGGCGACAACCGTACGCTGAAACTCGCGCCCCAGCGAAATAACGGCACCGCGATAGCCCGCATCGGCAACAAGCAGATTAGACCCCTTGCCGATAATGACCCACGGCACCTGCTCACGGTCGAGCACCGCCACGGCGCGGCGCAGGGCATGATAGCTGTGACACGTCACAAAGAGGTCCGCCTTGCCACCGATACGATAGCTCGTATGGCGCGCGAGGCGTTCATCCTCGATTACGTCCGTATCGATCATGCCCGAAAGCGCCATGACGGCGTTAAACAAACCCATGGGGTTTAAGCGTCCTTCTTGGCAGTCAGATACTCGATGAACTCGGGGCCGACCGTCGTGACGTCGCCGGCGCCCATGGTAAGCAGCAAATCGCCCTCGCCCACCATCTTCTCGAGCTCCTCGTTGAGCTCAAGACGGCTCGAGCAGTACACGACCTCCTTACCGGGGTGCTTGGCGCGCACGGTATCGGCGAGCATCTTGGACGTGACACCTGGGATGGGCATCTCGCCGGCAGAAAACACGTCAATTAACAGCAGCTTGTCGGCATTGGCGAAGGCATCGGCAAAGTCGTCGCACAGAGCCTGCAGACGCGAGTAGCGGTGCGGCTGAAACACGACGTCGACATGCTTGTAGCCAAGCGACGAAGCGGCAGCGAGGGTCGCCTTGACCTCGGTGGGGTGATGGCCGTAGTCATCGACCACGGTAATACCATCGATATCGCCCACATGGGTAAAGCGGCGGCGGACGCCCTCAAAGCTCGAAAGCGCCTTTGCGGCAGCGTCGATATCGAGCCCCAGAACATGAGCGACCGTAAGAACCGCCGTGGCGTTGAGCATGTTGTGGCGACCGGGGTTGCTCTTAATCTCGACGGCGTGCTCGGTGCCGTCCTCAAAGCGGACGACAAAATCACTCTGGATGCCTCGGACGTCCGGATGCACGCAGACGATGTCGTTGGTCTCGGCAAAACCATAGGAAAGCACGCGGCGACCGGTCGACCTGGCAAGCTCGACCAGATGCGGGTCCTCACCACAGACGATGACCGTGCCGTCCTCGCCCACCAGACTCATAAACTTGGCGAAGGTGGCCTCGATCTCCTCGATACCCGAGTAGTGATCGAGATGGTCGGCCTCGACGTTGGTCACGATGACCACGTTGGGGTTAAGGAACAGGAAGGAGCTGTCGGACTCATCCGCCTCGGCGACAAAATAGTCGCCCGAGCCGTTCTTGCCGTTGGTATCGTAGCCCTCGACAATGCCACCGATCAGGAAGCTGGGGTCCAGACCCATGCGGTCGAGCATGGTGGCGCACATCGAAGAGGTCGTGGTCTTGCCGTGAGTACCGGCAACGGCAACGGTGGTGTAGCCGTGGCCCAGAGCCGAGAGCATCTTGGCGCGAGGCCACACGGGAATACCCAACTCGCGCGCACGGACGAGCTCGGGGTTGGACTCGGGAATAGCGGTAGAGACCACGACGACGTCAGGCTTGACCTCGTCGATGGTGGCAGCCTCATGGCCCACATGCACCTTCACGCCGGCGCGGGTAAGCTGGCGAATGTAGCGCGACGTCTTAAGGTCGGAGCCGGTAACGACATAGCCGCGCTCGTGAAGGACGAGGGCGATGCCGCTCATGCCGGCGCCACCGATACCGATAAAATGGGCGCTCTTGAACTCGGGCGCGGAGGTTGCAGTCTTGGAATCAGCCATGTGCTCGTGTACTCCTTGCGTAAACACTGCCTGTAACCCGTTTACTTTACCGCACCTACCGCATCCGCGCGAGGGCGACCCGCGATATCCCGTCTAACTAACGCAATCCTTCTACCGCGTCCGCCAAAAGGACGGCAGCGCGGTCTTGGGCCAAACCGCGAGCCGCCTGGCGCATGGCATCGCGCGCCTGCGCATCATCGATAAGATGCAGCAGCTCATCGGCAAACGCCTGGGTGTCGATATCGACATCGGCGCAGAGCACGCCGGCACCGGCATCGACCAGATAGCGGGCATTGGTGGTCTGATGATCGGCCGTCGCATGCGGATACGGCACCAGCACCGAAGGAACGGCAAGAGCGGCAATCTCGGCGACGCTCGAAGCGCCCGAGCGCGAGAGGACCAAATCGGCCGCAGCCAGCATATCGCCCATATTGTCGATGTAGGGCTGGACGCGATACCGTTTCGCCTCCTCGGGCGTCAGGGCAAGAGCGCGCTCGGTGTCCTCAAAGCCATCGGCGCCCGTCGAATGCAAAACATAGAGATTCTCGCGCGAGAGCAACTCGTTTTTAAGCGAAGCCACGCGCTCATTAAGATGCTGGGCACCAAGTGAGCCGCCAAACACCAGCAGGAGCGTGGTGTCCTCGGGCACATCAAGGGCCCTGCGGCCGCGGACTCGATCACCCTCGATCACAGAACGGCGCACGGGGTTGCCGGTCATGAGCACATGGTCAGGATCGCCCTCGCGCTCAAACACGGAACGCGCTGCCGGCACCGAGATGCAAACGCGGGCGGCATGCGAACTCATCATCTTGTTAGCAAGGCCCGGGACGGAATTCTGTTCGTGCAGCAGATACGGAATGCCCGCGTCCTTGCACCAGCCCAGAAGCGGGACCTCGACATAGGCGCCAAAACCTATGGCGACATCGGGCTTGCGGGCTTTAGAAAAATGGTTGCCGAGCGCGCGCTTCGCCTTATAGACACGCCACAGCGAGCTCAATGCTGTCCAAGGGCGAGAGCGGTCGAAGCCCGTAACCGTAATCGGTACAAAATCAAACCCAGCCTCGGGAACCAGACGACCCTCGAGCTTATGCGACTGACCCACAAATACAACGTGGTGGCCACGGTCGCGCAGCTCCTCGGCCAAGGCAAGTGCGGGGTTGATATGTCCCGCCGTGCCGCCGGCTGCGACAGCAACGGTCATCTTATCGGTCATGGTAGTCCCTTCGTACGCGCGGCCCCTGGTCGTCGGTGCGCAAGCGCGTCGACGGGTCCGAATTCAGGTCGATTCGATTATATCCGCCACCCGCATTGCGCGGCGTCGGTCGTTGCGGGCGACCCTGTGGCGCCGAGCGTGGCCGGAGACGGGCATCCGACTCCGAAGCAAAACCGTTCAAGACGGTAAAGCCGCCACGCGACGAGCGCTCCCCGCGTGCATGGGGAACCCCGGCAGTGCTCTCGTCCATAACGGCAAAGCTATCGCGGCGACGATCGTATTCATCGCGTCGAGCGCTCTCGTGCGAGACGCGCAAGATAAGCCCGGCGAGCATGAGCGACACGATAATCGAAGAGCCACCATAGCTGATAAACGGCAGCGGCTTGCCCGTCATGGGAAACACGTTGAGAATACCCAGCGCGTTGATCAAAAACTGCACCGCGAGGATAACCGCAGAGCCCGAAGCCATAAGCGCCCCACGACGATCGGTAGCTTGCTCGGCGATTCGAAACGCTGAGTAGATCAGCATCGCAAACACCAAGAAAAACAGCAGCGTCCCCAAAAAGCCAACTTCCTCGCCAATGATGGCCAGGATGTAGTCGTTGTGCGCCTCGGGCAAATACGAGTACTTCATGGTTGAGTTGCCGATACCGCGGCCGAACAGTCCGCCCGAAGCAAACGCCATAATGGCGAGCGTTGCCTGATACCCGTCTCCATATTCATCTGCCCAAGGATTCAAGAGAACCTGAATGCGCACCATACGGTACGGCTCGACGACAAGAGCGATCACGATGATGACGGCGCCAGCAAGAATCGCACCGATAATGAACTTTGGGTCAAGGCCGGCAAAGAGCGCCATGCACATAATCGTCAACAGAATAATCAGGATGGTGCCAAAGTCGGGCTGAATAAAAATCAAGACGAGCGATGCGCCCAAATAGAAGCCCATGCCCTTAAGGAACTCATTGATGTTGCCACCGGGCGAAAACACGCGGTCGAGCATGATGGCCGAATAGGCAATGGCAAACGGCTTGAGAAACTCCGATGGCTGAAACTGAATGCCGGCAATGCTCAGCCAACGCGTAGCACCACGGCTGCCGCTACCAAAGAGGAACACCGCAAACAGCAAGATCATCATAGCGATAAGAGCAAGTTTAAGCGCCCCTTCGCCAAACCAGCTATCGGGTGCAACGCGCGCGATGAACTCGAGGGCAGCAACACCGACGACCGTGAACATAAACTGTCGAAATAAAAAGTAGGTCGCGGAGTCGTTCTCGTGAAGCGCCTCGACTGAAGATGCCGAGTACACCATAAGCAGGCCAAAACAGACCAGCGAGAACAGGCAGGTCAAAAAGACCAGGCGGGGTCGCATGATACGTGCGGGGACGCCGGCGATATAACGTTCGCCGATGCCCTGCGTGCCACGACCGGCGCGCGGCGTGCTGCGCTGCGAGGAAGCACGGTCCGAGTCGGGCCTCCTCATATTCTGTCGGGGGCTCTCCTCTCTCACCGGCAACCCCTATTCCGTTTGCGTATTGGACGCAGCGGCAAGCTGGGCCACATAGTCCTTAAACACGCGGCCGCGCTCCTCGTAGCCCGAGAACTCATCAAACGAAGAGCAGGCGGGCGACAGTAAGATCACATCGCCGCGGCTCGACAGCGAACGGGCAACGTCCACGGCATCGCGCAGGTCCTCGGCCTGGGCGATATCGACATCACCGTCGACATCCGCTTCGTCCATAGCGGCGGTAAAGCGCTCGCGCGCGTCTCCAAAGCAGACCACCGAGCGAACGTTATCCATCACAACGCGGGCAAAGGACTCGAGCGGCGTGCCCTTATCGTGACCGCCGAGCAGCAAGATCACATCGTCATCGGGAAATGCCGTCAGGGCCTTTTCGACCGCATCGGTGTTCGTTGCCTTGGAATCGTTGACATAGCGCACGCCATCGATCTCGCCACAGGGCTCAACGCGGTGCTCCAGCGGCTGGAACGAGACCAGGCCGCGACACACACCGTCAACATCGGCGCCGACCGTCAGGGCCGCCGTGGCAGCACACAGGGCATTGATTACATTGTGATGGCCCGAAATCTTAAGCTCGGACGTATCGACGAGCGGGGTCTCGACGCCCTTCAGGCGAACGACCATCTTGCCATCGCGCACAAATGCGGCGTCCTCGCCCGCAGGCTCGTCAAAAGCAACCTTGCAGATGCGACGGCCCGGAACATAGATGTACTCATCGAACTCGTGGATACCGGCATCCTCGACGTCAACAATCACCAGGTCATCGTCGACCATATTCTCGAAGAGCTTAATCTTGGCGAGCGCATAGTTCTTATGGCTCTTATGCCAGCCCAGATGGTCGGGGGTAATGTTGAGTAGCACCGCCACACGGGGGTGAAGCTCCTGGGTCGTTGCGATCTGATAGCTCGAAAGCTCCGCCACAAACCACTCGTTATGCGCGCGGCCATCGATCTCGTTCACCGGAGGCTCACCGATATTGCCGACAGCAACGCTCGCCTCGCCCGCCGCCTTAAGCAGGTAGTCGGTCAGCGACGTGGTGGTCGTCTTGCCGTTGGTGCCCGTAATGGCAATCCAATTTTGGGGAGACAGGCGGTAGGCAAACTCGGGCTCACCCATAATCTGGGCAGCGTGATCGCGGCCAGCCTTAAAGAATGCCGAGAACTCCGAGATGCCCGGACACGTCACGCATACATCAAACGCGCCCTCGACCTGCTCGGTTCCGTAGACAAACGATGCCCCGTGCGCCTCGAGCGAGCGCGTGGCATCGTTGGGCTCGGATGTGCCGCCACCGTAAACGGTAACGGCACTCACGCGCTCGGGATGCGCAAGCGCCCAGCGAGCGACATCAAGACCGGACTTACCCTGGCCCAAAACGAGCAAGCTAAAGACATCAGCAAGAGGCATGAAAGACCACTATCCCAACTGGAAGAACAAAGCGAGGCCCAGGGCTCCGAAGGCCGCGGCGACAATCCAAAAACGGATGACGACCTTGGTCTCGGCCCAGCCCTTCTTTTCGAAATGATGGTGAATGGGCGCCATGAGAAAGACGCGCTTGTGCGTAAAGTGGAAATAGACGACCTGAATCATGACCGACAAGGTCTCGACGATAAACAGGCCGCCGATGATGAGGGAAACGACCTCGGTGTTGGTGATGATGGAGGTGCAGGCAAAAGCAGCGCCCAGCGCCAGCGAGCCGGTATCACCCATAAAAATGCTCGCCGGATAGCAGTTGAACCACAAAAAGCCCAAGCAGGCACCAGCGCACGCCGTGCAGAAGATGGACAGGTTCACATCGCCGTGTAAAAACGCCATGGCAGCCATGGCCAGCATAGCGATCATGGAGGTACCGCCGGCAAGGCCGTCCAAGCCATCGGTGAGGTTTACGGCGTTGGAAAGGCCCGCGATCATCAGCCAGCAAAAGACAAGGTAGAGCCACGGGAAAGAAAGGCCGCAAATGGTGGTCGAGAGCACGCCAAGGTCGATCGTCAGGCCACCGGGAAAACGAATCTCGGGGGCAACGCCGCACCAGTTGACGGCAAGCACGGTAAAGGTAACGCAGATGATGGTGAGGCCGATCATCTTGGCGTGAGGCGTCAGGCCGAGCGAGCGGCCGTGCGTGACAGAAGTCAGGTCATCGATGAGACCGAGAACGCCGGTTGCCAGCGTGGCGAGCAGCACAAGCACGAGCTCGGTGGTGAGCTTGCCCATCAAAAGGCACGTCAGCGAAACAGCGACCAGGATGATGACGCCACCCATGGTGGGCGTGCCCTGCTTAATCAGGTGGCGCTTGGGGCCATCGGCGCGAACCTGCTGGCCGATACCCTCGACCTTCAGGAGCTTAATCCACCACGGCATAAGCAGCATCGCGATGATAGCGGCGATGCCCAATCCCAAAAAGGCCTGGTACGTAGGATACGAAGGATTGCCGAACATGGTCTAGCACACACCTTCCACAAAGCGATCGAGTTCAACGAAGCGGGAGCCCTTGACCAGCACGACATCATGCTTCTCAAGTGCGCCGCCCATATGGTCGAGCACCTGCTGATAGTCGGAGAACACCTGGATGCGGTCCTCGTCCATACCCATCATGCGCGCGGCCTCGGCCATACGCCGGGCAAGCTCACCACCGACACATGCGAGCATATCGAGCTTCTTGGCCGCCGCATAGGCGCCCACCAGCTCATGCATGCGAGGGGCCTCGTCGCCCATCTCTCCCATCTCTCCCAAAACGGCCATGCGCGAACCCATGCACGAAAGCGAGCACAGCAGGTCGAGGCCCGCCGCCATCGATTCGGCGCTGGCGTTATATGAGTCGTCGATGACGCGGGCGCCGCTCTTGGCGCGCTTGATCTCCTGACGATGCCCGGTAATCGTGAGACCCCTAAAGGCGGAATCGATCTGCTCGGGCGTCACGCCAAGGCGATGGGCAACCGCCGCGGCCTTGACGGCATTGGGAACGGACTGCACGCCGGGAATGGCAAGCAGGGTGTCAATGGTCTCGCCCGAGCCAAAATCGAGCGTAAAGACCGGGCGCCCCTCGTCGTCAATGCGAATGTCGCGCGCACGGACCTCATCGTCGTCCGAGACGCCCGCAAGCATCACGTCGATGCCCGCAGGCCCGGCGAAGGTGTCACGGATGAACGGAGTAAAGTCGTCCTCACCACCCAAAACCAGTAACGGGAGAAGGTCGCCGGCGGCGCACATGCCGCCAACAATCTCCGACTTGGCACGAGCGATATTCTCACGACTGCCCAGGATACCGATATGGGAGGTACCGATCTTGGTCACGACGGCAAGGTTAGGATTGGCAGACTGAGACAGGCGTTCAATTTCATGGAAATGGTTCATGCCCATCTCGAGCACCAGAACCTCGGTATCGGCAGGGGCCGCCAGTACCGTAAGCGGCATACCGATCAGGTTGTTATAGTTGCCCTTGGTGGCCCAAACGCGATAGCGCTTGGCGAGCACCGCGGCGAGCACGTCCTTGGTCGTCGTCTTGCCGATAGAACCGGTGATGCCAATCACCAGGCAGCCAAGCTCCAAACGATAAGCGTGAGCCAGACGAAGCAAAAACTCCTCGGGGTCATCGGCATGCAGGATGGCGCAGCCCTTCTCATGGGCCAGCGAAAGCAGCTCGGCATCGGGCTCGCGTGTCATCACGACGGCGCCGGCACCCGACTCGATGGCACAGGAAGCAAAGTCGTTGCCGTCGACCTTTTCGCCCGGGAAGGCGACGAATATCGTGCCCTCCTCAACCTGGCGTGAGTCGATAACGCAGCCGCGGCATACCCGATCGGCTTCTCCCGTCACGGTTCGGGCCCCTGTTGCGGCCGCGAGGTTGTTGACGGCGATCTCTATCATTGCAGCTCCCCTGTAAACCTAATAATGCTATCGGCGTATTGTATCCCAGCGCAACCTATGCGTGGTGCAGGGCGTGTGAACACCCCGGATTAACCGACTGGCCATTCCGTAGTTTGTAACCCCCTACTTGGTGCGCGGGATACCCAGCACGTCAAGCGCGTTGGCCATAATGGACTGGAACGGCACCGCGGCGGCATGCGAGCTAGCTGGGGTTCCGTCGAGGGTGATGTAGCACAGAACCTTGGGCGACTGCGCCGGGGCAAATCCCATAAAGGACGACATGTAATTATCTTTGAGGTAGCCGCCGTTCTCATCGGCGCGCTCGGCCGTACCGGTCTTGCCCGCCACGTCGTAACCGTCCACCGCACCGCCATCGCCCGTTCCCTCGGCAACGACTGTCTGCATACACGATGTCACCTGCGAGGCGGCCTCCTCGGAAATCGCGCGATCGCCCTCGCCCCAATCCTTTTCATCGCCCTTGCTGGACTTATAGAAGTGCGGCGTCATCATCACGCCGCCGTTGGCAATACCGCCCACGGCACGCGCGACCTCAATCGGCGACACGGACAGCGCCTGGCCAAAGCTCATCGCACCCAAGGTGGCACCATCATACTGATCACGTTTCTTGACAATACCCAAACTCTCGCCCGGAAAATCGACACCCGAGCTGTGTCCAATGCCCCATTTGTCCACGTAGGACGCAAAATCATCGGCACCAATCTTGCGCCCCACCAAAACAAAACCGACATTGGACGAACGACGCATCATCTCGCGTACGTCCATTGTCATGGCGTAATCACGTTTGTCGGCATCGGAAACGGTATCGCCGCCCACCTTGATGCTCGCCGGAACCTCAAACGATGTGCTCGTGCGTACAACGCCCAAATCAAATCCGGCGCCCGCCACCAACGTCTTAAAGACCGAACCGGGCTCGTAGGCATCCGTCACCAGACGAAGGTTCATATCCTCGGTCTTGGCGTTTTCCAAATCGGTCTGGTCATAGGTCGGATACGAGCAAGCGGCCAGGATCTCTCCAGTCGTCGGGTCAGTCACCAGGGCCGAACCGTTTTTTGCCTTCGTCTTCTCAACCGCTTCGGCCAAGGCATCTTCCGCCGCGCGCTGAATGTTGACGTCGATCGTCGTCACAATGTCCACGCCATCGACCGCGGCAACCTTTTTATAGGCACCGCCCGCGATATAGCCGCCATCTCTTGCGCGCTCGCGCACAAGAGAGCCGTTCGTTCCAGTCAGAAGCTCATTGTATTGTTTTTCGAGTCCCGTCAGGCCAACGTTGTCCACATTCACGATGCCCAGCACCTGAGAAGCCAGGTTTCCATACGGGTAAACCCGCTTCATGGCCTGCTCAAAGAGCACGCCGGGTAGATTCTTCTTTTCCAGGGCGGCTGCGTCATCCTCGTCGACCTGGCGCTTGATATACACCCAGGAACCATCAGACAGCACCAGCTTGCGGCAGGTCTTTTTATCGATACCGGTGGCCTTGACCAGCGCCGAGACTGTCTTGTCGACGTCCTCGACAAGCTGAGGGTTCACAGCGACATTGCGGCATTCGACCGACGACGTCAGCACGTTGCCGTTGCGGTCGTAGATAGTGCCGCGTTTGGCATAGAGCGTCTGTGAGAGCAGGCGACGCGCGTCCGCACGCTCGCGCAGCTTGTCAGCATTCACGATCTGGTATTCGGCAAGACGGAAGACGCCCGCGGCAAGGCCAACCCCAATACAGCCCATAACGACATCGCGGCGAGGCAGCGGCGTTCCCGTAACCCATTCAGACGACGCCCCCTTGCGCGCGCCCGTATTGCGCACCCGAGGTCCGCCCGAGCCACGAAGACGCGACGCAGGGTCGTTGCCATGGGACGGCCCCGCGTTGTAAGATGGCCGACCCGTTCCTTGATAACCAGAACGTCCCCGCGAGGAGGGACGTCCAGACCCGTGGCTCCCGTCGGAACCGCGGCGATAGTCATTTGTCATACTCAGCTACCGTCTTATTTACTGAGCGGCCGCAGTCGAGCGAGCGCCCGCGGCTGCATCCTGCGAAAAGTCAAGCGTAACGCTCTCGCTGGGCTCCACCATGCCATAGGCACCCGCAAGATCGCGAATGCGCGTGTCGGCACCATAGACCGAATGCATGACCTCAAGGTCAGAACTCTCGTCGGTCGCCTTCTCGAGCGTGTTGGTAAGCTCTGCGTTGCCGTTGAGCACCTGGGCCGTAACACCGGCAAGTGCCACGCGTGCGACACCGATCGTCATGAAGATAGCCGCAATGATGCAAACCGTTTTAAGAACGCTCATGAAAACCGGGCTTACCGCCTGGTTTGCCTGACGGCCCGCGCCCGTGTAGACATCAAAACGCGGTGTGCGCCGCTCACGAGGGGCAGCGGGCGCCTGCGGTGCCTCGCGGTAGGCGGGCATGGCGTTCATATCATAGGCGAGCGCTGCGTTTGAGGTGTTATAGCCCATGATATGCCGCCTCCCATCCCGAGTACGTTGGTAGTGTGTTTAAGCTTCGTTTATGGTGCGAGCGGGAGGTCCAATTTCGCGCGGTCGCGCCTACAGGCGCTGCGCCACGCGGATTTTGGCTGATCTCGCCCGAGGGTTGCGCGCAACCTCATCGGGTTGGGCAACCAAGGGTTTGCGGGTGATGACCTTGAGTATCGGCACGTTGCCGCACACGCACACCGGAATCTCCGGCGGGCACGTGCACCCCTGGCTCATCTCCTTAAAGTGGTTCTTTACGATACGGTCCTCGAGCGAGTGATACGAGATGACGCAAATACGCCCGCCCGGGTTGAGCCACCTGGTGGCGGCGTCAAGCCCTCTCTCGAGCACATCGAGCTCGTGGTTGACCTCGATGCGAATGGCCTGGAAACTTTTCTTGGCAGGGTGCCCACCATGCCGACGAGCGGCAGCAGGTATTCCCGCCTTGATGATCTCGACAAACTGACCGGTGGTTTCGATCGGTTCTTGCTCGCGACGGCGCACGATTTCGCGTGCAATCTGCGAGGCAAACTTCTCTTCGCCATAGACGCGTAGAATCCGGGCGAGGTCGTGTTCGTTATAGGTATTGATGACCTCAGCTGCGTTTAAGGTGTTATTACCCGGATCCATCCGCATGTCTAATGGGGCATCCTCGTTATACGAAAAGCCCCTGCCAGGGATATCGAGTTGCGGTGACGAAACGCCCAAGTCAAACAGAAAGCCATCGACCCCAGGCACCTCGGCCGAGCAAAGCAGCTCGTCCAAGTCGCCGAAGTTGCCCTTCAGCAGCTGGTGCGGGACGCCGGGAACCTCGCGGTCCAGACGGGCGCCAGCGGCCTCGAGGGCCATGTCATCCTGATCGACGCCGAGCAAAAGGCCCGTCTCCCCCACCTGCGCGGCCATCTTTACCGAATGGCCGGCACCGCCAAGGGTGCAATCGCAGACAACGGAGCCGCTCTTTAGCTGCAGCGACTCAAGCACTTCGCCGAGCATGACAGGTTCATGCCGATATTCTTGTGTCAAGATCCCACGCTCCATCCGTTACTCGTGCCTTGCCCTTACGAGAAGAAGAGGTCAAGCAGGGCCTCGTCGTCATCGTCCTCATCGGCCGCGGCGCGGTCCCAAACCTCAAGGTGGTCGTAGTTGCCCACAACCGTCACCTCGCGGTCGAGGTTCGCCTGCTTGCGGAGAGACTCAGAAAGACCGATACGACCGGCGCTGTCCACATCCATCGACGTGGTACGCTTGTTGATCGCCCTCATGAGCTTCTGGTCGTTGATGTCACGCGGGTTAAAACCCTCGTGGCCCTCGCGACCCGCGAAGAGTCCTTCGACCCACTTATCGAAGGCCTCGGCAGAGAACACGTACAGAGCATCGACATCCAGGGCTTTGAACACGCGAACGTGCTCTCCAAGTTCCTCGCGAAGGGGTGCAGGCAGGGACAGACGACCTTTTGCATCGAGATTGCGCTCGTATGCACCAGTCATTCCCATGTGCGCCCTCCCCTCGGTTACTCAGATGGCACGTACGCGGGGAACCACCCCGCCTGTCGACGTCATTAATAATATGGGGAACCGCCCCATTTTTCAACACCTTTCCCCACCCCTTCCCCCACCCTACCCCACTACTCCACCCCCTAACTATTGGGCGCCACCCCCGAGCATATGTTCGAAAACACAATATGTTGTGTTTAACACAAAGGCGGGATGCCACCTGTAGCACCCCGCCTTTCAACCTCAACCTTCAAGTTGACCTTGAGGCGAATTTTAGACCTCTTTACACGCCGTTCACATCGCCCCCAAACTCCCCCACGCGCGCCATGTGCACCCCACCGTGCCATTGGCCGATGGCGCAAAATGGGACGGACCCCCGACTGCCAAAACGTGCGCAACAGCACGTTCCAGCAATCGAGAGTCCGTCCTCGGATAGCATGTAATTGCAGGTCGGCAGCGTATTAGCGATGCGCCAGCGGGTGGGCCGCCAGGTAAACCTCGGCCAGCTGCGTACGATCGACATGCGTGTAGACCTGCGTGGTCGATATATCGGCGTGCCCCAAGATCTCCTGCAACACGCGAAGGTCCGCACCGCCCGCAAGCATGTGAGTGGCAAAGGAGTGGCGCAACGTGTGCGGATGGAGGCCCACCAACCCCACCTGGCGCCCATAGCGCTCGCATATGGCGTGAACACCCTGACGCGACAGGCGCCCGCCGTTCTTGTTTAAAAAGACCGCCGGCGTCCCCGCCCCGCGGGCGTGAGCCGCCAGAGGCTGACGGCCATCACATATAAAGTGCGTCAGGGCACGCGCCGCACTTCCCACCAACGGGGCCAGACGCTCCTTGGAGCCCTTGCCGCGAACCAGCACAAAGCCGTCATCGACATGGATATCACTCACATCGAGCCCCACCAGCTCGCTCACGCGAAGGCCGCACCCATACAGCACTTCCAAGATGGCGTGATCGCGCAGGCCCATCTCGCTATCCGGAAAATCCTGGTCGAGCAATGCCGAAACATCCTCCACCGAAAGGCACTCCGGCAGGCGCTCGGCCTTTTTTGGCAAACGCAATGCCGCCGTGGGATTTTGGGCCACAGCCCCATCGCGCACCAAAAAGGCATGCAAGCCTTTGACGGCCGCGAGTGCGCGCTCCACCGAAGCGTCGGAATAGCCCCCGTCGCGCCGATCCGCGACAAAGTCCTCGATGACCCGCCGGCTCACATCCTCAAAGGATGCAATGCCCGTCCGCTCCAGATAGGCACAGTAAGTCGTCAGGTCTCGGCGATAGGCGGCAATCGTGTTGCGCGCCAAGCCCCGCTCGACTGCAAGGTAATCAAGAAACTCCCCCGCCGCCACAGCGAACGACGAAGGAGCCTCTTCGATATGTTCCCTGTTCGATGGCAACCTTAGTCCGTCGCAAGATTCATGGGCGTCACCTGTAGGCGATCGACACCCTCATGCTGACCAATCGAGGCGCGCACGAACTCACGGAACAGCGGCTGAGGATTGGTGGGGCGGCTCTTGAACTCGGGGTGAGCCTGAGTGGCCACGTACCACGGGTGCACGTCGCGCGGCAGCTCGACCATCTCGACCAGACGCTCGTCGGGTGAAAGGCCCGAGATGACAAGACCGACGTCCTCAAGCTGATCGCGGAAGGCATTGTTGAACTCAAAACGGTGACGGTGACGCTCGTAGACAAGTTCCTCGCCATACGCCTCACGCGCGAGAGTACCGGCAGCGAGCTTGCACGGATAGGCACCCAGGCGCATGGTGCCGCCCTTCTCGGTCACGTCCTCCTGCGAGCTCATCAGGTCGATTACGCTAAACGGACCGTCCGGGTCAAACTCGGAGGAGCTGGCGCCGGCAAGACCGACGACGTTGCGGGCAAACTCGCACACGGCAACCTGCATACCCAGGCAAATGCCCAGATACGGAATCTTGTGCTCGCGAGCAAACTCTGCCGCGAGGATCTTGCCCTCCAGGGCGCGCTTGCCAAAGCCGCCGGGAACCAGGATGCCCGATGCGTCGCCCAGAACCTCATTGACGTTTTCGGCATCGAGGCTCTCACCATCGACCAGCTGCACATCTACGTGACGATCGTAGAAAACGCCCGCGTGATGCAGGGCCTCGATAACCGACAGATATGCATCGGGAAGCTGGGTGTACTTTCCCACGACGGCAACCTTAACCTTATCGGCGTGATGGTTGGCATGGTTTTGCTTGCGCAGGAACTCATTCCATTCGCTCATATCGCGCTCACGCGGATCGAGGCCAAGTCGCTCGCAAATGCGCAGGTCAAAGTCCTGCTCGGCGAGCAGCTGCGGCACGTCGTAAATGCTCGCGCAGTCCTCGTTGGTAAAGACACAGTCGGTGTCGACGTCACAGAAGCTTGCGATCTTGCCGCGAATGGCGTCGTCAATATGGTGATCGGAGCGCAGCACAATAATGTCGGGCTGGATACCAAAGCTGCGCAGCTCCTTGACGGAGTGCTGCGTGGGCTTGGTCTTAACCTCGTGTGCAGCGGCGATATAGGGAACGAGCGACACGTGGATGTAGCAGACGTTCTCGGGACCGGCCTCCTTGCGGTACTGGCGGATAGCCTCCACAAACGGCTGCGACTCGATGTCGCCGATCGTGCCGCCCAGCTCGGTAATGACAACGTCGGAGCCGGTCTGCTCCTCGATGCGGCGGAATTTGTCCTTGATGGCATTGGTAACGTGCGGAATCACCTGGACGGTGCCGCCCAAAAAGTCACCGCGGCGCTCGCGGGCAATCAGGCTCTTGTAAATAGCGCCCGTCGTAAAGTTAGAATCGCGGGTCAGGTTCTCGTCAATAAAGCGCTCGTAGTGGCCCAGGTCCAGATCGGACTCGTAGCCGTCCTCGGTCACAAAGACCTCACCGTGCTGGAACGGGCTCATGGTACCGGGGTCGACGTTCAGATACGGGTCGGCCTTCTGCATCGTTACCTTGTAGCCGCGTGACTTGAGCAGACGGCCCAATGAGGCCGCGGTAATACCCTTGCCTAGGGACGAAACCACGCCACCGGTTACGAACACATGCTTGGTCATATTGAGTTACCTGCGCTTCCCGTAGAAGTTGTCCATACACATCTTACGGGTCTTCATTGTAATACTTGAGAAAGAAGCAGCTCGCCATTTTTCACCAAAGTGCTTGCATTTCTCAATCTCGAAACAAAACGCCGCCCGGAACCTGAGCGGCGTCACAGCAACTTAGGCGGCAGATCGCTACCGATCGGCAAGCTCGTCCTCGAGCATATCCTGAACGAGCATACCCGCTCGGATGCCTCTCAGATACCACCCGCCGCGCTCGGTAAGGCAAATACCATTTGCAAGCTGGCCGCCGTCCTCGCTATATCGCGAAACGACCTCGATCAAGCCGTCAGAATCCAAGCGTTCAATTGCGGCACGGGCTCGATACGGAGACACCCCAACGTGCTCCGCAAGCGTTTTGCGCGAGAAACCATATGTCCCGCCACTTTCGGATTGTTGGGCGATCTCCATCAACACCAGCACTTCGACACGCTTCATATCGTTGACACTCGCACGACCCTTGCCCGCCATGGCAGCCTCCTCTAACCGAGCACGAGCATCCGGCGCGCCGTGCACGACCGACACACCTCACGATGGCAGGTAATATCCATCATGCGGCATCCAGCTAAGGATGAAACAGTTACAGTTATTTTATACCGCTCAAATCGTTTCCAGGCAGGTAAACGGCTATTTTTCGACGAAATAGACGCTTAATTGATCAAAAAGCCGTACCGGGCGCTAACCCGATACGGCCAAAATGCAATGCAATTACCGCTGCGCTTCAAACTTAGCGATGGAAGAAACCGCGGCGCTCAAACTTGGGCTCGCAGCACACGTTGATGCCCAGTTTGCGCAGCACCGTCTCGTCCGTCGGCGAGATAATCACGCTAAAGAAGGCATCGCAGCCACGCAGCTGTTCCAAGCCCGAAAGGACACGAGCGGCCGTCTCGCTCGTAGCCGAGGTGATCGACAGCGCCATAAGCGTCTCGTCGGTGTGAAGGCGCGGGTTTTTGCTGCCCAGGAAATGCGTCTTGAGCTTGCTGATGGGCTCGATCGCCTCGTCGCTGATGACCTCGAGCTCAAGATCGACGCCCGAAACATGCTTGAGAGCGTTCATAATGAGCGAACTTGCGGCGCCCAGGCGCGTGGAGGTCTTACCGGTCACCACGGAACCGTCCGGCATGACCATGGCGCCCACGGGACCACCCGTCAACTGCTCCCTGGTTAGGGCCGCCGAGCGCGCCGGTGAGTAGTTCTTATCGATGCCGGCCTTCTTCATAATAATCTTGAGACGGTCGACCTGCTCATCGCCCACGCCGGTACGGCGCACATTTTCGACCGCGGTAAAGTAGCGGCGGACGATCTCCATCTTGGAAGCGTCGCGGCAGGCATCGTCATCGGTGATGGCAAAGCCGACCATATTGACGCCCATGTCCGTGGGACTCTGGTAGGGGCTCTTGCCTAGGATCTTTTCCATCAGGGCACGGACCACCGGGAAGGCCTCGACGTCGCGGTTGTAGTTGACCGTGGTCTTGTTGTAGGCCTCAAGGTGAAAGGAATCGATGATGTTGGCATCGTCGAGGTCCGCCGTAGCGGCCTCGTAGGCAATATTGACCGGATGCGTCAGGGGAAGATTCCAGACCGGGAAGGTCTCAAACTTGGCATAACCGGCGGCGGTGCCATGCTTATGCTCGTGATACAGCTGCGAGAGGCAGGTGGCGAGCTTGCCCGAGCCAGGACCGGGCGCCGTCACGACAACGAGCGGACGCGTGGTCTCGACGAACTCGTTCTTGCCGTAGCCTTCGTCAGAAACGATCAGATCGACGTCGTGCGGATAGCCCTCAATGGGATAGTGCAGCTTGGCGGGAATGCCGAGTGCATTCAGACGATTGCGGAAGACGTCGGCAGCGGGCTGACCGGCATACTGCGTGATAACCACGGCCGCGACAGCAAAACCATTGCCGCGGAACAGGTCGACCAGGCGCAAGACGTCCTCGTCATAGGTAATGCCCAGGTCGCCACGGGCCTTGTTCTTCTCGATATGGTTTGCATTGATTGCGATGATGACCTCAACATCATCGGCAATGCTCTTGAGCATGCGGAACTTGCTGTCCGGTTCAAAACCCGGCAGCACACGGCTCGCATGATAGTCGTCAAACAGCTTGCCGCCAAACTCCAAATAGAGCTTGCCGCCAAACTGCGAGATGCGCTCCTTAATGTGAGCAGCCTGCAGCTCGATATACTTCGCGTTGTCGAAACCCTGGCGCATGTATGGCTCCCGTCCCGTTTCCATTTAATGTCCTAGGCGATTATAACGGAGCAGACCCTCCCCGATGCCCAGGCCATCAACAGGCACCAACCAAACACGCCTACCGCAACCACCGGGGACCCGGGGTAGCTAATTTGAAGCAATGACCAAGTCACTCCGCACCAACAATGGAAACGTCACAGGCAGAGCCAAAGTCAACGAGCGACCGCCAGAGCGAGCAATCTGCCCCCAGCACCAACAAGGGGAACGTCGCAGGTTGAGCATAAGTCAGCGAAAGCCCGCCAGAGCGAGCAAGGTGACGTGAAAGAGGAGGGCATAGGCCTTTTGGCCATGCCCGACGATTGAACGTCAGATTGCCGCTCTGGCGGGCTTGCAGCGTCGAGTGGTTCCGGCGTTTGGTAAAACGCCGGAACGCAAGTCGCCCCCTCCCGCGCACGGAACGGGAGGGGGCTAAAGGTAGGAGTCTACCGGTGGGTTGACCCCACCGGACAGACGATGACCAGGTGATCCTTTACAGGATCGTCAAGGTTTCCGTGGGGTACCCGTTGGGTACTTAGAGCAGCACGCAGGCGACGGTCAGGATGACGGCGCAGACGACGGAGAGCGCGACGATGAGCTTAAGGGCAAACTTGAGCCAGGTCGTCCACTCGATCTTGGCCAGGGCGAGACCGCCCATGATGGCACCGGAGGTCGGGGTGAACAGGTTCACGACACCGATAGCAGCGGAGAAGATCATGACCATGACCTCGGGCGAGAAGCCGAGCTTAACAGCCAGCGGTCCCATGATGGGCATGGAGACGGTAGCCATACCAGAGGTCGAGGGAATCAGGAAGGACAGGCCGAAGTAGACCAGGAAGCTCATGGGAGCGAAGATCACGCCGGACAGGCCAGCCAGAGCATTGGCGGCAGCGTCGAGGACGTAGACGTCGAGGCCGGTGTTAGCCATGAGGACGGAGATACCACGGGCGAGGGCGATGACGAGAACAACGGACATCATGTCGGCAGCGCCGGTGATGAAGGTGTTGACGATCTGCTTCTCGGACAGGCCTCCGATGATACCGATCAGGACGGCCATGAGGAAGAACCAGGTGGAAGCCTCGTCGAAGTACCACTGGCCAATGGGCAGGCCGGTGATCAGGGCAGACCAGCCCTGGACGACGGCGTTACCGTCGGCATCGTAGACAGCGCCAGCGTCGAAGAAGTTGGCGACGCCCTCGTTGAGGTCGGCCAGCGGGATGAAGCCGACGATCATGACGACGAAGGTGAAGGCGAAGGCGATCAGAACACCCTTCTGACGACCGGTGAGCTTGACCTCCTTGTGGACCTCGGAAGCAGCCTTGCCGTGAGCCTCTTCGGCGTCCTTGAGCTCCTGCATCGACAGGATGGTGGAACCCTTGTCAGCCTTGACCTTCTTGGCATAGTTCATCACGAAGAAGATGGACATAGCGGTAGTGACAATCCACAGGACGGCACCGAGGCCGATGATGATGGACTGGTTGACCTCAATGCCAACGCCGGTCAGAGCGTCGACGGCAGCGCCGACGGCGAACGGGTTAACCGTGGAGCCCAGGCAGCCGCAGCCAGCGCCGAGCAGGACGGTAGCGGCACCGACCATGGGGTCGAAGCCAGCGGCCATCATGGTAGCGGCGAGCAGGGCGTAGAAGGGAACGGTCTCCTCGCACATACCATAGGTGGTGCCACCGAGGGAGAAGATGAGCATCAGCACGGGAATGAGCATAATCTCGTTGCCCTTAAGCTTCTGCACCAGAACGGCGATGCCGTTGTCCAGGGCGCCGGTCTCGGTCATCATGCCGAGGAAGCCGCCCAGGATCATAACGAAGAGGCAGACGGGCAGAGCGTCAGCGAAGCCCAGGATCGGGGCGGTGCAGAAATCGCTCAGACGGGCTGCGGTAACCGCGCCGCCGGACGTGCCGGAGACGATAACGGTAATCACTGCAACAATTGCCAGCAGAGCTAGAAGAATGGTGAACGATGAAGGCATACCGCGCTTTTTCTTAGCGGTCTCAGTCATGGTTCTCATCCCCCCTTCATAAATCATTTAACTTTCTCGCGCGAAGCGGATCTTCCGTGCCGTGCCCACCGCCCGACGCGAGATATTTACCAGACAAAGCCGCTCGGGGTGTGCAGCAAGACACCCCGAGCGAGATGCTAGATGCTCTTACTTGAGCGTGGCGTACATAACAGCCTTGATGGTGTGCATGCGGTTCTCGGCCTCGTCGAAGACCTTGGAAGCGGGGCTCTCGAAGACCTCGTCGGTGACCTCCTGCTCGGTGATGCCGAACTGCTCGCACTTCTCGGCGCCAATCGTGGTGTTGGTGTCGTGGAAGCTGGGCAGGCAGTGCAGGAAGATGGCACCCGGGTTGGCCATAGCCATGACCTCGGAGGTAACGCGATACGGGGTGAGCTGAGCGATGCGCTCGGCCCAGACCTCGTCGGGCTCGCCCATGGAGACCCACACGTCGGTGTAGATAACGTCGGCACCGGTGACGCCGTCCTTGACGTCGGTGGTCAGCTTGATGGTGCAGCCGTTGGCCTCGGCGATGGGCTTGCAGGCCTCGATGACGTCGTCGGCGGGCATGCACTCCTCGGGGCCGCAGGCCACGAAGTTCATGCCGAGCTTGGAGCAGACAACCATGAGGGAGCGAGCAACGTTGTTCTTGCAGTCACCCATGAAGACGAGGGTCTTGCCCTTGATGTCGTAGTTGAAGTTCTCCTGGACGGTCAGGATGTCGGCGAGCATCTGGGTGGGGTGCCACTCAGTGGTCAGGCCGTTCCACACGGGCACGCCGGACTTAGCAGCGAGCTCCTCGACGTCGTCCTGGGCAAAGCCACGGAACTCGATGCCGTCATACATGCGGCCGAGAACGCGGGCGGTGTCCTCAATGGACTCCTTCTTGCCCATCTGCGACGAACCGGGATCGAGGTAGGTGACGCCCATGCCCAGATCCATGCCGCCGACCTCGAAGGCGCAGCGGGTACGAGTGGAGGTCTTCTGGAAGAGCAGAACGATGTTCTTGCCCTCGAGATAGCGGTGCGGAACGCCAGCGCGCTTCATGTCCTTGAAGTTCTTGGAAAGCTTGAGCAGGTACTCGATCTCCTCGGTGGTGAGGTCGAGAAGCTTGAGGAAGCTACGGCCGGAGAGGTTAACACCCATGGTTCGTTTCCTTTCGAAAAAATGAATTACGTAAGTATTAGTGTTGCCCGTTTGACGGGCGAAACCGGTGCGGTTGTAGGGGGACCGCACCGGAAACGGAAAGACTTAGAGGTCCTCGCGCCAGAAGGGCATGCTCATGCAGCGCGGGCCGCCGCGGCCGCGGGAGAGCTCGGCGGAGGGCACGACGAGAAGGTCCAGGCCCTCCTTGTACAGCACGTCGTTGGTGACGGTGTTGCGGGCGTAGACGCAGATCTTGCCGGGCTCGACGCACAGGGTGTTGGAGCCGTCGTTCCACTGCTCGCGGGAGGCCGCGATCGGGTCGCCGCCGCCGCAGGGGATCAGCTTGACCTGGTCGACGCCGGTGGCGTCCTCCAGGACGTGCTCGAGGGTGTCCTCGATCAGGCGGATGTTCACGTCGCCCGGGTTCTTGCCGGCGGTCAGCTCGTAGACGCGCAGGGTGCCCATGATGGCGGGGTGGATCGTGAACTTATCGACGTCGATCTGGGTGAAGACCGTGTCGAGGTGCATGAAGGCGCGCGAGACCGGGATGTCGAAGGCCAGGATGCGCTCGACCTTGGAGTCGGAGTTCCAGAAGATGTTCTGGGCCATGACGTCGATAGCGGCGGCCTGGGTGCGCTGGGAGATGCCGACGGCGAGGGTCTTCTCGTTGATGTTCAGCACGTCGCCGCCCTCGGTGTGGAACTGGCAGTCGCGGCGGAAGTACAGCGAGACGTCCTTGTAGTCGGGGTGGTACTTGAAGACGTACTTGCCGTACAGGGTCTCGCGGTTGCGGGTGACCGAGTACATGCGGTTGAGGTTGACGCCCTCGCCGACGACCGCGAACGGGTCGCGGGTGAAGTAGAGGTTAGGCATCGGGTCGATGATCAGGTCGGACTCGGACTCGGAGTTGACCAGGGAGTCGAGGGTCGTGGACGCCGTGAGGGGCATGTCGATCTCGGCCTTGGTCATGCCGGCCATGGTCTTCTTGACGAACTCGAGGTTGTCCTCGATGGAGTCCAGCTTCTCGCGGACGATCTGCGGCATGTGCTGGCCGCGGATGCCGGCCTCGGCGATGTACTGGTCGGTGAACTCGGCGCGGGCGCCGGGGACCTGGTCGAACACCTCGGCGACGAGGTTCTCGAGGTAGAGGACCTCCACGCCCTGGTCCCTCAGGATCTGGGCGAAGGTGTCGTGCTCCTGCTGTGCGACCTCCAGGAACGGGACGTCGTCGAACAGGAGTCGCTCGAGCTCGTCGGGCGGCAGGTTGAGGAGCTCGTCGCCGGGACGGTGCAGGCAGACCTTCCTGAGCTTGCCGATCTCGGAAGGCACGTGCAGACCTTTCGTCATGGCCTCCTACCTTTCTTTCGGGCCCCTGTCAGGGCCGATTCGTTAGCGCCCCTCCGTGTGAGGCGTTATTGCTGACGACATATTTATATCCAAAATCAGTTCATACTTCCACCTCGCCCCCGAACGGTTTTATATGAGGGGTGAACGGCATACACATATACTTCACGCATGGCACACTTTGATTTAATAAAGTTTATTTACGTGCTTAAACGCGTTTTCAATCCAAATAACAAATGGAACTTAACTTTATTAAACAACCCTCAAATTGCATATTTCCAATAAAGCTATGAATAGAATTAGCGATTCATACCGCGTCTCAACCATTTTCATTTTTATTCAGAAAAAAGTTTGTCCTATTCATTTCTGGTAACAAATTACCGTTTACCAGACACTTGATACCGTTCACCGGAAGCTCAGTATAAGACCCATCGAATACCGGCTCGCCTTACGGCCTCATTTGTAACAACTTGACTTCTCGGTATAGAAAAACAGACCCGCTCCCCTCTTGGGAAACGGGACTGTTATCGATAATCGTAGACAGATTTGAGCGGCTTTGAGAGCCGTCGGAATCCTAGCGATCGAACTCCGCCAGTGCCTCGCCCAGAAGCCTCAGGCCCTCGCGCAGAACGTCCTCGCTCGCGCAGTAGCCCAGGCGTGCGCCGCAGGGAAGCTCAAAGCGGCTGCCGGGTACCAGCAGCACTCCCCTCTCGGACAGCAGGCGCTTGCAGAACTCCTCGTCGTCCTCGGGAATATCAAGCTGGATAAACGAGGTGGACACGCCCTGCGGGGCCGTCCAGAAAACGCGGTGCTGCGTATCGATCCAAGCCTGCGCGATATCGCGGTTTCCAAACACGATCTTGCGATTGCGCTTGAGAATCTTGTCCTTGTGCTCAAGCACATAGGTCGCCAAGGCGTCGTTGAACACGCCGCCGCAGATCATGGTGTAATCGCGATAGGTGCGTATGCGGTTGGACACCTCTTCGTCGGCCACGACCCAGCCCACGCGGGCCGCGGGCGTCGAATAGGTCTTGGACACGGAGTTGGTGACGATGGCCTTCTCGTACACGTCGGCCATCGACATAAAGGCCTCGGTGTTCTCAAGCGGCAGGTACACCTCGTCGCAAAGCACATAGGCGCCAACCGAGCGGGCGATCTCAGCAATCTGGCCGAGCGCATCGGCATCGAGCACCGTTCCGATGGGGTTCGATGCGTTATTGATGCAGATGAGCTTCGTGTTGGGGCGCACCAAGCGCTTGAGTTCCTCGATATCGGGCTTCCAGCCGAGTTCCTCGCGAAGCTCCCAGTACTCGACCTCGGCGCCGAGCGTACGCGGGATCTCGTAGAGCGGCGCATAGGTAGGCCACTCGGCAATCACGTGATCGCCGGGCTCGACCACGGCCATGATGGCGTTGAGGTTCGCACCCGTGCAGCCGTTGGTCTGCAGGATGTGATCGGGATTGACCTCGCGACGATACAGCTTGGCAACCTCGGCCTTAAACTCCGGCGAACCCTCGATCCAGCCGTAGTTCATCTTCTCGCGGTCCAGGCGTTCATAGAACGTGGCGCCGTCCTGCTCGTCGAGCGCGCGCAGCTCGCCCATGGTAAGCGAGGAGATCGTCGACTGGGCGATATCCCACGTGGCGCTCTTCTCCCAAACGTTGAGCCACTCTTCAACGCCGATTGTCTTGATATCCATGGCCAAGCTCCTTACAAAAGCAGTCATCCAATCGTGTTGACGTTCCTCATACAAGAATGGGGCGGTGCGAAAACCCGCACCGCCCCATTGGGAGACATCTAATGGCAGCTAGATGTATTTATTAAGACCTGTACGGGTCCTTGAAGACCTTAGAGGTCCTCGCGCCAGAAGGGCATGCTCATGCAGCGCGGGCCGCCGCGGCCGCGGGAGAGCTCGGCGGAGGGCACGACGAGAAGGTCCAGGCCCTCCTTGTACAGCACGTCGTTGGTGACGGTGTTGCGGGCGTAGACGCAGATCTTGCCGGGCTCGACGCACAGGGTGTTGGAGCCGTCGTTCCACTGCTCGCGGGAGGCCGCGATCGGGTCGCCGCCGCCGCAGGGGATCAGCTTGACCTGGTCGACGCCGGTGGCGTCCTCCAGGACGTGCTCGAGGGTGTCCTCGATCAGGCGGATGTTCACGTCGCCCGGGTTCTTGCCGGCGGTCAGCTCGTAGACGCGCAGGGTGCCCATGATGGCGGGGTGGATCGTGAACTTATCGACGTCGATCTGGGTGAAGACCGTGTCGAGGTGCATGAAGGCGCGCGAGACCGGGATGTCGAAGGCCAGGATGCGCTCGACCTTGGAGTCGGAGTTCCAGAAGATGTTCTGGGCCATGACGTCGATAGCGGCGGCCTGGGTGCGCTGGGAGATGCCGACGTCGAGGGTCTTCTCGTTGATGTTCAGCACGTCGCCGCCCTCGGTGTGGAACTGGCAGTCGCGGCGGAAGTACAGCGAGACGTCCTTGTAGTCGGGGTGGTACTTGAAGACGTACTTGCCGTACAGGGTCTCGCGGTTGCGGGTGACCGAGTACATGCGGTTGAGGTTGACGCCCTCGCCGACGACCGCGAACGGGTCGCGGGTGAAGTAGAGGTTAGGCATCGGGTCGATGATCAGGTCGGACTCGGACTCGGAGTTGACCAGGGAGTCGAGGGTCGTGGACGCCGTGAGGGGCATGTCGATCTCGGCCTTGGTCATGCCGGCCATGGTCTTCTTGACGAACTCGAGGTTGTCCTCGATGGAGTCCAGCTTCTCGCGGACGATCTGCGGCATGTGCTGGCCGCGGATGCCGGCCTCGGCGATGTACTGGTCGGTGAACTCGGCGCGGGCGCCGGGGACCTGGTCGAACACCTCGGCGACGAGGTTCTCGAGGTAGAGGACCTCCACGCCCTGGTCCCTCAGGATCTGGGCGAAGGTGTCGTGCTCCTGCTGTGCGACCTCCAGGAACGGGACGTCGTCGAACAGGAGTCGCTCGAGCTCGTCGGGCGGCAGGTTGAGGAGCTCGTCGCCGGGACGGTGCAGGCAGACCTTCCTGAGCTTGCCGATCTCGGAAGGCACGTGCAGACCTTTCGTCATGGCCTCCTACCTTTCTTTCGGGCCTTACTGGCCGAATGTATCAGCGCCCCTCCATATGGGACGCTGCTTGCTGACAGCTCTAGTTATATCCAAATTCCATCCGTAATGCTACCTCGCCCCCGAACGGTCAGCAAAGTACGATGAACGGTATATCGCATATGATTTCCCATGATACACTTCAGTTTCGTAAAGCAGATTTTCCTAGGTAAACGTTATTTTTCTAGGAAATCAAGCTTGAACACTCAAAGTTATCCATGATTCAAAATTGCATAGTGAAAACGGTTTTCTGCATATAAATGACGCTTGCCCTCGATTCGACCTACATTCGATTATATTCAGCTTGCTATCATTCTTATTCATACATTCTCACCAGTTGAGTGAGGATATAGATCGCTTGCTCAAATCACCGGACGTTAGTGCTTCGGCTTGTCAGCGTAAGAAGTAGGTAAAGATACCGTTCACGAGATACGTCCGTGCCGGCGGTCGACTAAATTGAGACAATAGTGAATTAGAGTTAGGCTACCGTCCCCTGCGGGGACTGAACGGACAGATGCATATGCCGAGCAAAATCGAAAAGAAGCAAAAGGCCGCTAAGCTGCGCAAGCCGCCGCGCGACTTCTCGTACACGCAAAACCGAGAGCTTAGCTGGCTGCGCTTTAACAACCGCGTGCTTGACGAAGCCTTCGACGAAACCGTTCCGCTGTTCGAGCGTCTAAAGTTCGTGTCGATTTTCGAGTCCAACCTCGACGAATTCCTTATGGTGCGCGTGGGCGGCCTGTCCGATCTGGCAGAGCTCAAAAAGCAGCCTGTCGACAACAAGAGCAATATGACCGCCTCCGAACAGGTCGATGCTGTCATGGCAGAGCTGCCCGGGCTCCTTACCCGTTGGGAGTCCATCTTTAAGAGCATCGAGGGCAAGCTCGACACCCTGGGCGTTCACCGCGCCCGCATCGATTCGCTTACGCCCGAGGAGCGCACCTTTGTAACCCGCTACTTCCAGGCCTACGTGTCGCCGGTTATCTCACCGCTGGTCATTGACCCGCGCCATCCCTTCCCCAACCTGCGCAACGGCGCGCTCTATCTGGCTTGTGGCCTGGACGGCGTCACCGACGAGGAAAGCCTGCTCGGCCTGATCGAGATTCCCGCCTCGATGAACCGCGTGGTCGAGATTCCCTCGCCCGCCGGCACCTACTCCTATATCTTGCTCGAAGACGTTATCCTCGCCTGCCTCGACAGTTGCTTTGGCTCCTACAAGCCGCTGGATCGCGCGCTGATCCGCGTCACCCGCAATGCCGATATCGACCCGGACGGCGAGGGCGTCGAGGAGGAGGAAGATTACCGCCAGCACATGAAGCGCATCCTCAAGAAGCGCCTGCGCCTGCAGCCGGTGGTGCTCGCCGTATCGGGCTCACTCGAAAAGCCAACGCTCAAGACCATCCGCAAGGCGCTCGAGCTTTCTCGCCGCTCGGTCTTTACCTGCGATATCCCCCTTGACCTTGGCTACGTCTTTGGCATTGAGGGTAAGATTCCCGAGCACCTGCGCAACGAGCTGCTCTTTACGCCGTTTAAGCCGCAGCCCAACCCCACCATCGATATGACCCGCTCCATCCGCGAGCAGGTACTTCAGCACGACAAGCTGCTCTTTTATCCCTATGAGGCCATGAACCCGTTCCTGGACCTGGTGCACGAGGCCGCCTACGACCCCGAGTGCATCTCGCTGCGTATCACGCTCTACCGCGTGGCCAAGCAGAGCCGCCTGTGCGAGTCGCTGATCGATGCCGCCGAGAACGGCAAAGAGGTCACGGTGCTCATGGAGCTCCGCGCCCGCTTCGATGAGCAGAACAACATCGAGTGGGCCGAGCGCTTGGAAGAGGCCGGCTGCACCGTTATCTACGGCTCCGAGGGCTTTAAGTGCCACTCCAAGATCTGCCAGCTCACCTATCGCGAGGGCATGGCGCTTACACGCCTGACACTGTTGGGCACCGGCAACTTTAACGAGAAGACGGCCAAGCTCTACAGCGACTTTATGCTCATGACCGCCCATCCCGGCATCGGCGAGGACGCCAACTTGTTCTTCCGCAACCTGTCGCTGGGCAACCTGCGCGGCGACTACCGCTTCCTGGGCGTGGCGCCGGTCGGCCTCAAGCCGCTCATCATGCGCGGCCTGGATCGCGAGATCCAGCGCGCCCTCGTTGGCGAGCCCGCCCGCGTGTTCTTTAAGCTCAACTCGCTTACCGACCGCGAGGTCATCGACAAGATTGCCGAGGCATCGTGTGCCGGCGTGCGCGTGGACATGATCATTCGCGGCATCTCGTGCCTCAAGCCCGGTGTTCCGGGCAAGACCGAGAACGTGCACGTGCGCTCCATCGTCGGACGCTTTTTGGAGCATGCGCGCGTCTATGCCTTTGGCGTGGACTCGGACATGATCTATCTGAGCTCGGCAGACATGATGACGCGCAACACCGAGCACCGCGTGGAGATCGCCTTCCCCGTGCTCGACCCCACCTGCCGCGCCCTGGTGCACGAGTACATGGGCATGCAGCTGCGCGACAACGTGAAGGCACGCAGCCTGACGAGTGACGGCACCTGGGTTCCGGTGGAGCGCAAAGAGGACGAGAAGCCCTTCAACTCGCAGGAAGCTCTGCTGGAACGTGCCTATCGCAACGCCGAGGCCGCCACCGAGGCAGAGCCCGCGCTCGCATCCCAGCCTGAGCCCGAGCCGCAGCCGACCGCTCCCGAGGTCCAGAAAGTCCGAGCGACCGTTATCGAGCCTGAGTCCGAACCTGCCCCTCGGCCCCAACCGCAGGCGGCCAAGCCCGCGTCCGAGAAGAGCGCTCGCCGCGAGAAGCCCGCTGGCAAAGCCAAGGCCATCGAGCGCCATCGCCCTGGCCGCGTGCGCATGGGCTTGGGCCTGATCGGCCTAGGCCTTAAGACGCTCATTACCGGCAAGACGAAATAGACGTTTGTAGAAGCAGTTTGTAGAAGCGCCCCGCATTTGAGGAAAGCCTCGGATGCGGGGCGCTTTTCCCTGCTACCATGGTGCGAACAGCAACGCGAATGACAGGCAGGAATATGAAGCTCACCATAGAATCGATGACGTACGGCACCGACGGTCTGGCACATGCCGACAACGGCAAGGCCGTCTTTGTGCAGGGCGCTGTGGCAGGCGACACCGTCGAAGCCGAGATCGTGCAGGACGGCAAGTCGTTTATGCGCGCCCGCACGACCGAGATTCTGGAGCCGAGTCCCGATCGCATTCAGCCCCCCTGCCCCTTCGTGGGCATCTGCGGCGGTTGTTCGTGGGGCAATCTATCGCGCTCCGCTCAGCTTGCCGCCAAAGAGCAAAACCTGCGCTCCACGCTCGAGCGCATTGGCAAGTTCACCCCCGAGCAGGTCAACGATCTTGTCCAGCCTATCCGCCATACCAAGGACGACTGGGGCTACCGCAATAAGATTGAGCTGGAGCCCACTCTCGTTAACGGCCGTGTTCGCCTTGGCATGCACGGCATCGACCCCAGCAAGATCGTGACCGTCGATTCGTGCCCGCTGTTCGATAAGCGTTTTCCCAAGGCGCTCAAATCGGTCGTCGGCGCGCTCAACTATCTGAGCGGCAGCCACGACCTGGGTCTGGAGCGCGTGGGCATTCGCGCTTCACGTCGCACCAAAGCACTCGAGGTCGCACTTTGGACACCCACAGGCTCCTTCCCGCGCTCACAGGTCTCACGCGTACTGGCAGACGCCGCGCACCCCACGAGCGTCGTGCGCGTCATGAGCAAGGGCGAGAAGAAGGCCCGCCGTGTCTCTAAGGTGGAGATGCTCGCCGGTGAGGGCTCGTGGACCGAGAACATCGCTGACGGCCAGATGCGCCTGTCCGCCCCATCGTTTTTCCAAGTCAATACCAAGGGCGCCGAGATTTTGATTGAGCTCGTTATGGACGCCCTCGACCCGCAGGAAGACGAGCTGGCCGTGGACCTGTACTGCGGTGCCGGTACCTTTACCCTGCCGCTCGCCCGCCGCTGCGACTTTGTTGCCGCCGTCGAAGCCTACGGTCCGGCCGTGCGCGACCTGCGCCGTAACCTCGAGATCAACAAGCTCGACAACGTCGGCGTCATCGGCGGCGATGCCGTGCGCGAGTTCCCCGACCAGGATGCCGATGTCCTGGTGGTCGACCCGCCGCGCGCGGGCCTGGCGCCCGAGGCCATCGACCTCATCGCCAGCACGAGCGCTCGCGATGTCGCCTATGTGAGTTGTGATCCGGCCACCCTGGCACGCGACCTCAAGCGCTTTGTCGAGAAAGGCACCTTCTCCCCCGTCAAGATCACACCGGTCGACCTGTTCCCGCAAACCTTCCACTGCGAAACCGTCGTCCATCTCAAGCGTAACTAGACTGTTTGCCCAAGACCACGCCCGATGATTTTTCTGGGACGGGGATTAAATAATCAATTGTGCACCGAATGATTATTTAATCCCCGTCCCTTTTTAAACATTGGGAAATCGAGCGTGGCAAGCGGGGGTCTTCGGGGTATAAGACGGCTAATTGTATGCCGCCTTACGAAAGGAACTCTCATGCCCAGCGTTGCCGTTCTCGCCGCCGATGGCTTTGAAACGATTGAATGTCTGACCATGGTCGACGTCATGCGTCGCGGCGGCGTGCGTGCCACGCTCGTCTCGATCATGCCCACGCGCGAGGTCGTGAGCTCGCTGCAGATTCCCGTGACCTGCGATGCCCTCTTTGACGAAATAAACTTTGACGAGTACGACTGCGTCGTACTGCCTGGCGGCCTGCCCGGAGCCACCAACTTGCGCACCGACCAGCGTGTCTGTGATGTGGTCTGCGAGTTCGCCGCAACCAAGCACGTTGCCGCCATCTGCGCCGCCCCGTTTATCCTGGGCGAGCTTGGCCTTCTCGAGGGACGCCGTGCCACGTGCTTCCCCGGCTTTGAGAAGAGCTTCCCCGAGGGCGCCTATACCGGCGAGAAGGTCACGCAAGACGGCAACATCATCACTGCCAGCGGCATGGCACAGTCACTCCCCTTTGCCTTGAAGCTGCTGCGCACGCTCGCCGGCGACAAGGCCGTCGAGAAGGTCGCCGAGGGCATCCAGCTATGATTTTGGCTTCGCAATCGCCGCGCCGCATAGAGCTGATGCGCGAGGCAGGCTACAACATTCGCGTGATTCCCGCGGATATCGATGAAACGCCCTTTGATAGCGAAGCTCCGCTTACGCTCGTCGAGCGCTTGGCGCGTGCCAAAGCCGCTGCCGTCGCCGCCGAGCATGCCGAGCCCAATGAGCTGACCGTCGCGGCCGATACCATCGTCACCTTCGATGGCAAGATTTTGGGTAAGCCGGCAAACGAGGACGAGGCACGCACCATGCTCCGCGAGCTTTCGGGCCGCACGCACCAGGTGGCGACCGGCGTCTGCATCGTTAAAGCCGGCGACGCTACAGCTCCGCATGCCGCCGAGAGCCTGTCGTTTGTCGATGTGACCGACGTGACGTTCTATGAGCTTACCGAAGAGCAGATCGAGCGCTATGTTGCCTCCGGCGAACCCATGGACAAGGCCGGGGCCTACGGCATCCAGGGCACAGGCGGCCGCCTGCTCGTGCATGACATTTCGGGCGACTTCTACAACGTGGTGGGCTTGCCCATCGCCCGCGTCGCGCGCGCGATTCAAAAACTCTCGTAATTGCATCTGGCGCTGGGTATTCCCCAGCGCCTACAATTTTTGCGTACCGTACGGATCCCGACCGGGCACAAGGCGCGGCGGAAAACCGATAGGAGTTAAACATGGATACACTGCTCGAGGCCATTGACGTCTGCGATGTCGATGGCTTTTGCTATGGCAACTATACGGACGAGGAGGCCGGCACCGGTTGCACCGTAATCGTGGCACCCGAGGGCGCCACCGGCGGCGTTGACGTTCGCGGCGGTGCTCCAGCATCGCGCGAAACCGACCTGCTGCGTCCCGAGAACACCGTCGACAAGGTCCACGCCATCTGCCTGTCGGGTGGATCGGCCTTTGGCCTCGAGGCTGCAAGCGGCGTCGCTCGCGAGCTTGAGAACCGCGGCATCGGCCTTCCCGTCGGCCCCACGCAGGTGCCTATCGTGTGCTCCAGCTGCATCTTCGACCTCGCCTTTGGCGATCCCACCGTGCGCCCCGACATAGAGGCCGGCATCGCCGCCGTGCGTGAGGCACTCGACAACACCCCCACCATGCTCGAGCAGGGCAATGTAGGTGCCGGCATGGGTGCCACCGTCGGAAAGCTCATGGGGCCCGCCACCTGCATGAAGGCCGGCCTTGGCGCTGCCGCCGTGGCGCTCGGCCCCATCAAGGTGGGCGCCGTGGTCTCGGTCAACGCCTGTGGCAACGTTGTCGACCCGACCACCGGCGAGTGGGTCGCCGGTATGCGTGCCGCGGCCGATAGCGACCAGATCGTCGACATGGAACTCGCAGCCTTTGCCGCCGCCGGATCCATGCAGATGCCGCTCGACCGCACCAACACCACCATCAGCTGCATCGTCACCAACGTGGAGCTCACTAAGGCCCAGGCCACCAAGGTCTCCCAGATGGCAGCAGACGCCTACGCGCACGCCATCCGCCCCACGCACACCACCAACGACGGCGACACCATCTACACCCTCGCCAGCGGCAAACTGGGAGCCCAGGCAAGCGCCGCCGTTCCCCTAGACCTGCTGGGCATGCTCGCCGTAAGGGCCCTAGAAACCGCCATCGTAAACGGAGCCAAAACCGCCAAAACCTCCCACGGCATCCCCGGCGCCGCGAAGTAAACTAGCTCGTCCGGTTGCCCGGTGGGTCTTGGTTATGTTTGCTGCTCTACAGTCCTGGCTCGCACGAAGAGCACATTACGTGCTCTTCGGCTCGTGCGGAACTCGCGACAAACATAACCAAGACACACCGGGCAACCTACTCAACAAGATCCCTTTCAGCCCAGGCCCCTGTGTACCGCGCGTCTAAGATCTTCAAATTCAGGTTGCTGACATAAAGCGAGACATAGCAGAGGACCCCTGGTCCTTAACTTGATACGAGTTCCGCACGCAAAGGAGGCGCCAGTGGCGCCTCCGTCTTGCGCAGGACCGTTCGAAGTAGCAAGTTAAGGACCAGGGGTCCCCGTTACCCGAGCACTTCTGTGCTAGTTGAATTTGAAGATCTTTGAGGCAAGACGGTATAGGCCGAGTGTGGTTTTGTCACCGGCACGGCCGCGCAGGTTGGTGAAGAAGCCAACCACACCGTAGCGTGCACGACGATACATGCGCTCGTCATAGGCCTTCAGATCATTCCACAACGTCTTCAGGCGTTCGTCGGCACAATCCTCGTCGGAAAGCTTAGTAAGCACCGAGCAGATTGCCATCATCATGGTGAAATAGCCCATCATGTACGAGCGCAGACGCGACGACTCGACATCGCCGTACAGATGGAACGACTCCATCATGATGCGCGTCACGCGGAACTGCTGGTCCAGACGCTTGACCATCGTGGCTTCGTTGACGCTTTGGCCCTCACGGCCGATAAAGTAGCGATAGAGGTCGATGTCGGCGTAGTACATGGTCTTGCAACGCGGCAGCGGCACGTAGGCGTAGATGTTGTCTACATAGAACGTGTGCGGCGGCATGGGCAGATTGGACGCGCGCAGCACATCCGTGCGATAGCACAGGCTGTGCATAAGCAGATTCTGGTCCAGACGGAAATGACCAATCTGGTCCCAGGTAAAGATCTTTTTTCGCGGCAGGGCAAACTTGTAGCCGATAGCGGTGTGTGTGCCCTCGTAAACCTTCTCGTACACATAGTTCGAGATAAAGAGGTCGACGCGCTGGTCGCGCTCCTCAAAACCGCGAAGGATCGAAAGCATAGTCGATAGGGCTGCGCCATCGAGCCAGTCGTCCGAGTCGACGACCTTGTAGTAGGTGCCCTGTGCCTCGCGCAAGCCCGAGAGGACGGCGATGCCGTGGCCGCCATTCTCCTGATGCACCGCGCGAATGATGCCGGGATAACGCGTCTCCCACTCGTCGGCCTTAGCTGCCGTCTCGTCCTTGGAACCGTCATCGACGATGATGATCTCGATATCAGTGGCGTAATTGCTCCCCTCCAGAATGGAGGTGATGCAATGGTCCATGTCCTTGGCGGCGTTATACGAGGGAATACCGAATGATATGACTTTATGCATGGCAGGCGATAATCTCATCCGAAAGATCGAGGGCAGAGTTGGTCACGGCATCCATATCGTAGTAACGATACTCGGCCAGGCGACCCACCGGGTGGAAGTTCGTCAGGTTCTGGACGCGCTCAAGATAGCGCTCATAGAGCTCGCGGTTCTCGGGCTCCAGAATGGCGTAATAGGGCGTCTCGCCCGAGCCGGGCGTATAGGCCTTGGAATACTCCTTCATGATGGTGGTCTTGCCGGGCAGGACCTGACCAGTCATGTTCTTGAACTCGGTGATACGCGTGTAATCCTCGCTCGTGGTGTAATTGACGGTGCCCACGGGCTGGAACTGGTCCATATCGAGCGTCTCGAACTTCATGTCGAGCGTACGGTACGGTAGAGCGCCCAGGTCGAGGTTGAACAGCTCGTCAAGCGGACCGGTGTAGACGATCTCGCCGCCATAGACCTTACCGTCGATCTTGACGGTGGTCTCGTCGATCTCGAAGAGGTCGCGGGCGTCCACGTCGCAGAACACATCAATCAGATCGTGGTCGAGCATGTGCTCGAACAGCGCGGTATAGCCGTCCTGCGGCATGCCCTGGAAGGGAGCCTGCGGGAAGTAGCGGTCATCGTCGCCCACAAAGACGGGAACGCGGCCGGTGATCGAGGGATCGATCTGGTCGGGCGTCTGACCCCACTGCTTCATGGTGTAATGCAAAAAGACGTTCTCGTAGACGTAATCGGCGACCTCGACAAGATCCGGGTCGTTCTTCTTGCGCAGCTCCATAATGGGCACCTTGACGTCCTTGCCAAAGGTCTCCACGAGCTTCTGATACAGCTCCTCGCCGCGCTCATCGCCAAAGGCGAGCTTGAGGCTCGCGTGGTTAAAGGGCACGGGCATAAGGGTACCGTTGATGTTGGCGAGCACCTTGTGCTGATAGTCCGTCCACTTGGTAAAGCGCGACAGGAAATTATGGACGCGCTCGTTAAAAGTGTGGTAGATGTGCGGACCGTACTCGTGGATAAGGATCCCGGCCTCATCAGCGCAGTCGTAAGCGTTGCCCGCAATGTGGCTACGACGCTCCAGAACGGCAACGCGATAGCCGATGGTCTCGGCGAGACGGCGGGCACAAACGGCACCGGCATATCCGGCACCGACAACAATCATGTCGTATGCGCCGGCGTTAAAGCCTTCAGGCAGGCCTGAGGTAATCTGCATCGATACTCCTTGTCAAAAGCCACGGGCTCGTTAGCTGGGCTTTTCTCGAACATTCTTCGAGACATATTTATCAGAGCGATTATAGCGCTAATGCGTCCTATAATGAGCTTGCCACACAAGGAAAGCTCAAGCACCGCGGCGTACATTATTGAAAGGTAAACCCGCTAGCAGCGGGTTTATTCGTGTGCAGTCAGGCGCCTGGAGCTTAGCGAAACGCTTGTAAGGAGTAACATGAGCGATTTTCTTAACCGTATGAAGTCTGCCGCCAAGGCCGACCTTAAGACGATCGTCCTGCCCGAGGGCGAGGATCCGCGCACCATCGTCGCAGCCACCAAGATCATCGAGGAGGGCCTGGCAAAGATCGTCATCCTGGGCAACCCCGACGAGATCAACGTTCCCGGCGCTACCGTCATCGACCCGCGCAATGCCGAGAAGCACGAGGAGTACGCGCAGAAGTTTGCCGAGCTCCGCGCCAAGAAGGGCGTCACCATCGAGCAGGCTCGCGCCCAGGTGATGGATGCTACCTACTTTGGCACCATGATGGTCAAGATGGGCGACGCCGACGGCCTGGTCTCCGGCGCCTGCCACTCCACCGCCGACACGCTGCGCCCCGCGCTGCAGATCCTCAAGACCGCCCCGGGCACCAAGTTGGTGTCGGCCTTCTTCGTGATGTGCACCGACACTCCGCAGTTCGGCACCGACGGCACGCTGATCTTCGCCGACTGCGGCCTCAACATCAACCCGTCCTCCGACGAGCTCTCCGAGATCGCCATCGCCTCCGCTCACTCCTGGTCCACCTTCATGGGCAACGTTGAGCCGCACGTGGCCATGCTCTCCTACTCCACCATGGGCTCCGCCGGCGGCGAGGTCGCCAAGAAGGTCCAGGAGGCTGTGAAGTTCTGCAAGGAGAAGGCTCCCGAGCTCGCCATCGATGGCGACCTGCAGCTCGACGCCGCCATCGTTCCCACCGTCGCCCAGCTCAAGGCTCCCGGTTCCTCCGTTGCCGGTAAGGCCAACGTGCTCGTGTTCCCCGACCTCGAGGCCGGCAACATCGGCTACAAGCTGGTCCAGCGCTTCGCCGGCGCCGACGCTTACGGCCCCATCCTGCAGGGCATCGCCAAGCCGGTTAACGACCTGTCGCGCGGCTGCTCTGCCGACGACATCGTGGGTGTCGTGGCCATCACTGCCGTCCAGGCTCAGATGGCTGAGTAGCGGACATATCCCCGCCGAAGGCAGCACAGGTTAACCCCTGAAAACGTCCTCGACCAATGAAACGCCCTCGTTCTGCCCCTTCGGAGCTATGAACGGGGGCGTTTCTGGTCTGCGGAGTGTTTTCAGGGGTTAACCTGTGCTGCCTTCTACCGTCACGTAACAATCAGGGTATCTGGGGTGGACGGCGGCTTGGCTGCGAGCTGGAGCTGAAGGTCTGAATGATCGGGCGCCGTTGCTGGGAGCGCAGGCGTTGCTGGCGATGGTCACTTTGGGACTGGAATTTCCGCCTGCTAGTAAAAAGGCCTCCGGAGCTGTTGCTCGGGAGGCCTTTCGTTTACATGCAAACGGGTGCGTTAGTTGTTCTTGGTCAGACGCTCGACGTCGTGGGCGATCATGTATTCCTCGTCGGTGGGGATGACCATGACCGTGACGGCGGAACCGGCGGCACTGATGACCTGCGGACCGTTGCCTACGGCCTCGCGGTTCCTGTTGTTGTCGATGCGCACGCCCAGCCACTCAAAGCAGTCGCAGAAGGCCTTGCGGATCGACCAGTCGTTCTCGCCGATGCCGGCGGTAAAGGTGATGGTGTCCACGCCCGCCATGGAAGCGATCATGGAGCCGGCCTGCTGCATGGCCTTGTAGGCGAACATATCGAAGGCGAGCAGGCAGCGCTCGTCGCCCTCGGAGGCGCGCGTGCGGATGTCGCGGGCGTCGTTGGAGATACCCGAGATAGCAAGCAGACCAGACTGCTTGTTCATCATGTCGTCGACTTCCTGGTAGCTGTAGCCGCCCTCACGCTGCAGGTAGCACACGGTAGCCGGGTCGATGGAGCCGCAGCGGGTTCCCATCATCAGGCCGTCAAGCGGCGTGAGCCCCATCGTGGTGTCGCGGCACACGCCGTCCTCGATGGCAGCGAGCGAGGCACCGTTGCCCAAATGGCACGAGAGCAGGCGGTGGCAACGCGAGCCAAGGATCTCCTTGGCCATCATCCACTCGTAACGGTGGCTCGTACCGTGGGCGCCGTACTTGCGCACGTGGTACTTGTCGCACACGTCCTTGGGCAGGGCGTAGGTGTAGGCGACCTCGGGCATGGTCATGTGGAACGAGGTGTCGAAAACGGCGACGTTGGGCAGCTCAGGATACTTCTCGCGGCAATACTCGATTGCTGCGGCCTCGCCGTAGTTGTGCAGCGGAGCAAGCGGTGCCACCTCAAGGATCTTGGCCATGACCTCGTCGTCGACGACCGCGGAATCATCGAAGTGCCAGCCGCCCTGAACGATGCGATGCCCAATGCCATCAATCGTAAAGTCGGTCTTCTCGAGCTCCTCGAGCACACGAGCGATAGCAGAGCGATGATCGGGGAAAGGAACCTCCTCGGTCTGCTTGGCGCCACCGTTCTCGGAGTGGCCGAAGATGCCCATGTCCGATCCGATACGCTCGCAGTTGCCCTTGGCGAAAACCTCGCGGGTATCGGTATCCAAAAGCTGATATTTAAGGCTTGAGCTGCCGGCGTTGACAACAAGTACGTTCATGAGACTCCTTTGCAGTGCAATACGGTCCACGCAGACCCCTTAAGGCGGCCGCATTTTAATAAGAAGTTATCATATCTTGATAAATAGCTATCAGAATATCGCCCAGCGAGCGCAAAGGAGGGGCTGAACGGCACTTGGTCGTCCAGCCCCTCCCCTCTTGCAATTATTTGCCGTTGACGATGCGCTCGACGTCAGAAGCGATCATGAACTCCTCGTCCGTGGGGATGACGAAGATCTTGACCTTAGAATCCTTGGCAGACAGGCACCAAGCGCCGTCGCCACGCAGGGCGTTGCGGGCATGATCCATCTTGACGCCCATAAAGGCCAGACGGTCGGTCACGCCGGCGCGGACGGCCGGAGCGTGCTCGCCGATGCCAGCGGTAAAGACCAGGGTATCCATGCCGCACATGGAAGTGGCCATCTCGGCAGCCTTGGCGGCAATCTTGTAGACAAACATGTCGAAGGCGAGCTGAGCCTCGGGGTCGCCAGCAGCGGCGAGCTCCTCGACGTTGCGGCAGTCGTTGGTCTTGCCGCCGGTCACAGCCAAAAGGCCGGACTTCTTGTTCATCATCTCGTCGACCTCGTCGAAGGTGTAGCCACCCTCGCGCTGCAGGTAGCACACGGTAGCCGGGTCAATGGAGCCGCAGCGGGTGCCCATCATGACACCGTCGAGCGGCGTCAAGCCCATAGTGGTGTCCATGCACTTGCCGTCCTCGATGGCGCACAAGGAAGCGCCAGAGCCGATGTGGCACACGACGACCTTGCGGGCCTCGCCGTTGGTCATCTCGGCGACCTTCTTGGAGATGTAACGATAGCTGGTGCCGTGGGCGCCGTACTTACGGATATGCAGCTTGTCGCAAACATCCTTGGGAAGGGCGTAGGTCTTGGCGACCTCGGGCATGTTGAAGTGGAAAGCGGTGTCGTAGACCGTAACGTTGGGCAGGTCGGGATACTGCTCCAGGCAGAACTCGATAACGTTGGCCTCGGGGTTGTTGTGCAGCGGCGCCAGCGGGGCGACCTCACGGATCTTGGCGAGAACGTCCTCGTCGACGAGGGAGGAATCGCCAAAGTACCAACCGCCCTGGACGATACGGTGGCCAATGCCCTCGATCTTAACGCCGTTGGCCTCGAGGTCCTTCAGGACGACTTCGATGGCGACCTTGTGGTCGGGGAACTCGATGTTCTCGGTCACCTTCTTGGAACCGTTGGCAGCGTGGGTGAAGGTACCGCCGGTAAAGCAGACGCGCTCGCAGGAGCCCTTTGCGGACACCTTGTGGGACTTGGTGTCGATGACCTGATACTTAAGAGTCGAAGATCCCGCGTTGACGACCAGAACGTTCATGTGTCTCCCTACTAACAGGCGGTGTGGCGCCGCCAGGTTACATACGCTTCAATAATAAACCCAAACGCCCTCGCGCTCGGGTTTATTGCGTTGATATATAAGTTATCGATGCCAGAGCTTCCGTTTCATTGCACGGAAGAAGCGTCCTCAGATGAGATTCTCGCCCAGGTTTTTGCCGCCGAGGACGTGCATGTGGAAATGCATGACGGTCTGGCCGGCGTTGACGCCCTTGTTGGAGATGACGCGGAAACCGTCCTCCAGGCCCTTGGCCTTAGCGACCTCCTGGATGGCGTGGGCCATGGCGCCCATGGTCTCGGCAGGCACGTTGTCGGCGATGTCGCTGTAGTGCTTCTTGGGGATCACGAGGGTGTGGACCGGCGCCTGGGGGTTGAGGTCGTCGAAGGCGATGACCCGGTCGTCCTCATAGACAACGGTCGAGGGGATCTCGTGGTTGGCAATTTTGCAGAAGATGCAATCACACATGGTAGGTTCCTTTCTCACAGACCAAGGTAGTCTTTTTGGGACGGGGCTTTTTTGACTACTTTTTCGCAAGCGCAAACACTCGGCAAGCCGTCGCGCAAGGGTAGTCAAAAAAGCCCCGTCCCAAAAAGACTACCCCAAAGTAGGCTGCGAGATGGTTAGAACGAGAGGTTGTCGTCGGTGTTGGCGGCCTCGCCGTCGGCGAGCACATCGTTGCCGTCGACGTCCTTAAGGAGCACCGAGACCTTCTGCTCGGCATCGGACAGGCGGGTGCGCAGGCTCTTGAGGAGCTCGACGCCGCGGGTATAGCTCTCGAGCGACTCCTCGAGCTCCATATCGCCCGACTCCAAGCTACGGATGATGAGCTCCAGTTCCTGCGAGGCCTGCTTGTACGTAAGCTGCTCGACCGGGGTCTTCTCTGCCATATCTGTTTCCTTTCCTAAAGGTTTATCGCTATGAAACACGGCTTACTCGACCGTATCGACCGTTGCCGCCACGATGCCGTCTGCCATACGCACGCGAATGGCGTCGCCTGGCTTAAAGGTCTTGGCGCTCGTAGCCACACCGGCTTCGCTATATGCAATGGAATAGCCGCGGGCAAGCACCTTGAGCGGCGACAGGGCATCGAGTGAGGCTGCCGCACGGCCCAGGTCGGACGCGGGTTTGCTGAGCATCGTGCGCCCCTGATGCTCCAGGCGGGAACTCGCAAGTGTGAGCGCATGGCGCTTGCCATCGAGCCCTGAGGTGCTTGCGATCAAGCGCTCGGGCAGACGCTCGGAGTTGGAGCGGAAGGCCCCAACCGAACGCGTTATGGCGCCGGACAGACGATCGGCCGTCAGGGCAAGCTCGGACTCGCGACGCTCGACCATAAACGTTGGGTCGTTGAGGCACGGGCGGCATGCGGCTGCATCGAGCGCGTCGCCCAGACGAGCCGTATAGGCATCCCAGGCTCGACGACCGCGCTGGTCGAGCATTTCCAGATCGACCTGATCCGACCCGATCATCGAAGCCATCGCGGCGCCCAGACGCTGATGGCGCGTCTCGAGCACGTCAGCCAACTCCGTCATAGCCGGCGCCACCGATTCTGCCGCTGCCGTTGGCGTGGAGGCGCGACGGTCGCTCACCATGTCGCAAATCGAGGTATCGGGCTCATGGCCAATACCGGTCACCACGGGCACAGGACAAGCCGCCACCGCGCGGGCAAGCTCCTCGTCATTAAAGGTCATGAGGTCCTCAAAGGAGCCGCCGCCGCGCACCAGCAAAATACAGTCGGGCGCCGGCGTAATGGAAGCGGCGCGGCGCAAGCCCTCGATGAGCTCGGCCGGCGCACCCTCGCCTTGAACCTTGGCGCCCACGCAGACGACCTCGACGAGCGGGTTGCGACGACGCAACGTGCGCTTAACGTCGTCGATTACGGCACCCGAAAGCGAGGTGACGACCGCCACGCGGGAGCAGAACACCGGGATGCGGCGCTTGCGCGCTTCGTCCATCAGGCCCTCGCGGCGTAGCTTTTCGGCCAGTTGCGCCACTTGTTGACGCAGCAGACCCTCCCCCGCCAACGAAAATGAGCGGGCAACAAAGCTCATGCGACCCGTGGGCTTATAGAGATTGAAGCTGCCCTTAAAGCTCACCTGCATGCCATCGCGCAGATCGAAGGTGCGCTTGAGATAGGCGCCCTTCCAGATAATGCAGTCGACGGCGGCCGAGTCGTCCTTGATCTGGAAGTAGCAGTGACCGCTTCGGGCGTTAGGACCACGAAAACCTGTGACCTCGCCCAGAACGCTCAGCTGCGGAATGGCATCGAGCGCACCGGCGGCGATCTCCACTGCCTGGCTCACGCTGAGCTCCTTGCGCTCCTGATCGTCCGAACCGTCGAACTCGGCGGAAACGGCATTGCCGGTTAGATTCCAGCCTGCCACGCAGCCTCCTTTCGTTATCGAGCACAAGGGCTTCGACCCTGCGCAGATTCAAGTCCAACACATAGTACAGCGCCGCGGGGACAAGAATCTCCGCGGCGCCTGTCAAGCCAATTTGTTATCGGTTGGAGTTTCTGTTGTAGCGGGCCATCAGGTAGAGCAGCTGAATAATCGAGGTGAGCGCCGCCGCCACGTAGGTGAGCGCGGCTGCCGTCAGCACCTTCTTGGCACCGTTGACCTGCTTGGAACTCATGCCCGACTGCTCGATATACGCCACGGCGCGGCGACTGGCATCGATCTCGACAGGCAACGTAACGAGTTGGAACAGCACACTAAACGAGAAGAAGATCAATGCGAGGGTCGTGAGCCCGGCGATGTTCATAAACAGGCCCAAGAGCAACACGATGGTCCAGGTGTTCTGGGTAAAGTTGACGACCGGGACCAGGGCGGTGCGAACCTTCATCATGGCGTAACCGCTCTGACGCTGGGCGGCATGACCCGCCTCGTGGCAGGCCACGGCAACGCTTGCGACCGATCCGCCCGAACGGTTAGCGTCCGAGAGATACAGGTTGTTATCCTGCGGGTTGTAGTGGTCGGTGAGCTCACCGGCAACGCCCTTGATACCCACGGCGTTGCAACCGTTGGCGTCGAGCATGCGGCGAGCGACCGTGGCACCCGTGTCGCCGTCCGAGCGAACCTTGGACCAGGTCTTGTACGTCGAGTTGATATAGCTCTGCGCCGCAAGACCAAGCACCGTACAAACAAGGATAACCAGCAGGTACAGCGGGTCGATGCCAAAGCCGTAACCATAGTAATAGGGCATGCGAATTCCTCCGAATCGAGTTACACGTTGGAGGCATTCTACCCACTCAGCTGGCAAGCAAATCAGCATCGATGTTTTGGCACCGTCAGCGAAAACGGTCGAAAGCGAGCAAGGTGACGTGAAAGAGAAGCGACGCGTACTTTGGTACGCGAGCGACGATTGAACGTCAGATTGCCGCTCTCGGCCGTTTGCAGCGTCGAGCTGTTAGGCGGTTTGGTAAAACCGCGTAACTATATACCTACAGGAGCTCGATTTTGCCGTCCTTCACCGTCAACCCCATGTTGCCCGAGAGCAGATCGTCCAGGCGCGAACCCACGAGCTCAAAGCGCCAGCCTTCGCGCAGGGGGCTTTGCTCGGGATGCTCAATGTAGTCGGCCAGGTCATCGCGCGAGGCAATGACCGAGGTCGCCACGCCCGAGCGCTCGGCAACCAGGCGGATGAGCGCGTACATGAGATCCGTCACGCTCTCAAGCTCCGGCGAAATCTGGCGATGCCCGCGCACCATGAGCGGCAGGCGATCGTGCGGACAGCTTGCGCCGCGCTTGATGGCCATCAACGCGCCATCCACGTCGCGCTCCCCCAGCTGGTCGGTACCGCGGATGCTACGGAACTCCTCGACACGCACGGGATTGCGCTTAACCAGGGCCAGCAGCGTATCGTCGGACATGACCCACTTGCGCGGGATGTTGCGACGCTCGGCGCGGTCCTCGCGCCAAGCGGCAAGCTCGCGCGCAATGCCCAGCTGATGGCGGCTACACGAGTTGATGCGTTTGACCTTGCGGAATGCCTCATGGCGGTCGGCGCGGTAGTGCGACTCGTCGGCCAAAGGACGCAACTCGTCGAGCACCCAGTCCACGCGGCCCAGCTCACGCAGGCGGCTCATCATCTCGGTATAGGCGACGATTAAGTACTTGACGTCATCGATCGCGTACTCGATCTGCTTATCGCTCAGCGGGCGGCGCGACCAATCGGTCAGCGACTCGGTCTTGGGCAGTGATACGCCGCAGAACGTCTGAACGAGCGCACCATACGAAATCTGCTGGCGCTCGCCCAAAAAGGCGGCGGCAACCTGCGTGTCAAAAATCGGTCGCGGCAGTGCGCCCACGGTATGGAGCATAACTTCCATGTCCTGTGAGCAAGCATGGAATACCTTGACCACGCCCTCGTCGGCCATAAGCTCGGCAAGCGGCGACAGGTCGTCGATCACCAGCGGATCGACAGCGACACTCTCGGCGGGGGTGGCAATCTGGACCAGGCACAGGCGCGGATGAAACGTGCGCTCGCGCAAAAACTCGGTATCGACGGCGATCGCGTCGAACTCGCGGGCGCGCTGGCAAAAGTCGACCAGAGCCTGATGTGTGGAAATGTACATATCAACCCATCGAATAAGGTTAGGCCCGAAAAACACGGGTAGGATATCGGCATTGCTCTACAACTATACTCGGTTAGTCACAGAACGGGAACGTAAGTATGCGCTGCCTTATCATCCACAACCCGGCATCGGGTCCCAGCTCCGATGAAATCTTCGCATTCACGCACGCCCTTGCACAGGGCGGCGACGAGGTCGTGATGCGTTTTATCGGCGATGGCATGGAGCCCGAGGACGCGGTAGCGGACGTTCGTGAGTTCGATCGCGTGGTCGTTTCGGGTGGCGACGGCACCGTCTCCAACGTGCTCGACCAGATGCGCGGGTGCGGTGTCCCTACGCTCGTCTTCCCCTCCGGCACGGCTTGCCTGTTCTTTAACAACATCGGCAATGCCCCCGAGGCGGCGGCACTCGCCAAGGCTTGCCGCGCCGGCCGCACGGTCAAGGTGGACATGGGTGAGCTCTTTTGGCTCGACGAGAACGGTAACGAGAAGCGCCACGGCTTTATCATCATCGCCGGCTCGGGCTTCGACGCCGAGATCATGATGAAGGCCGCTCCCACCAAAAACGACATTGGCGAGATCGCCTACTTCCTCTCCGCGCTCGCTACGCCCAACCCCACGGTGGCACACTTCACCATTGAGCACGACGGCATCGTCGAGGAGCTCGACGGCATCTGCTGCATGGCAGGCAATACCTCGGTCATCCAAAACGACATCAACCTATTCCCTAACTGCCGCATGGACGACGGCATGGTCGACATCGTCGTTATTGAGCCCGTACGCACGGTGCAGCTGCTCCCCACGGTAATTACCGCCGCGCTCGACCCCGCTGGCAAATTGCTCGGCCGTCCGCAGTTTAAGATCATCCAGACCAAGGAAGCCAAGATCACCTGCACGCCATCGCTGGGCATGCAGTTCGATGGCGAGATCATCTCCAGCAACTCCGGCGTCTTTGGCGCCCGCGCACTGCCGCAATGCCTCGATCTCATCGTCGACGAATTTTCACCACTCGGAAAATAGGAGGGCCCCATGAACGACAATCCCCTAATTGGCTTTATCGTCATCGTCTTGGCCATGCTCGTCGGTTACGCCATCAATGTGATTCACCGCCGAAAGAAGTAAATCCACATTGGTATGATATTCATCCAGTTATCGACTCTCCCGTTGTTTATGCAAATCCTAAACAGCGGGAGAGTTTCCTTTTTGAGCACTGTCTGGCGCTTTATTCAGCTATAGTAAATGCAGGGTGCCTTTATTTAACTAAAGCCATATAATGAGTATTATTATCCGCTCATCGTATATTTCTTCACGCTCATCGAGTAAAAGCTATTGTCGAATGAATACTCTTTAAACTTCCTTTAGGCTAGTAGATGTATTTATTAGCTGAAGCTCCGTACGATTTCGCGGGGTTTCAACAGTTGGGAGGGATCATGAGGTTTACTCATCCTGTCAACACGCTCAAGAAGCTTGGCTGCGGCCTTGCATTTGGAGCAGCGGCCATTATGGCTATGCCGACTTCGGCGCTCGCTTGCACCCAGATCTACATGGGCAGCCAGCTCACGGCAGACGGCAACACGTACTACGGCCGCTCCGAGGACTTCGGCCCGCGTTACGTCAAGCACTTTGGCATCGAGCCCGCACACAAGGACGGCAGCAAGTACACCTCGGTCGAGTCCGGCTTTGAATACAAGTCCAAGGGCGCAACCTACCGCTACACCTTCGTTCGCGACAACCCCTCTCAGTGGGAAGATCGTTACGACGCATATTCCGAGGCTGGCATCAACGAGAAGGGCGTTTCCTGCTCTGCCACGCTGAGCACCTCCTATAACGAGAAGGCAGAGGAAGCCGACCCCGTCACCGAGGAGACCGGCATCGGCGAGTACAACTACGCCAGCGTCATTCTAGGCGAGAGTGCCACGGCCCGCGAAGGTGTCGAGCTCCTCGGCAACCTGATTGACGAGCAGGGCGTCTGCTCCAACGACCAGATCATCATCGCCGACAACAACGAGACCTGGCTGTTTGCAGCGCTTTCCGGCCATCAGTGGATTGCCATGAGGCTCACCGACGATATCGCCTCGCTCAACCCCAACATCGGCAACCTCACCTATGACGTCGACCTCGACGACACCGAGAACTGCCTCCACTCCGAGGGCATCGAGTCCATGCCTAAGGAGAAGGGCTTTGCCGAGTACACCGACGGCAAGTTCGACGTCGCCAAGACCTACGGCGAGGAGATTAGCGAGGCCGGTATGCACCAGTGGTCGCGCTATGTCCAGGGCCGCGATTACTTCATGGCTCCGCTTGCCGAGGGCACCGACTACGAGATCGTCAAGGACGAGCGCGAAGACGCTCGTGCGACGACCGGCGCCCTGGTCCACGAGATGCAGCCGCTGTTCTTTACGCCCGGCAAGTCCGACTGGAACACCTTTGAGATGATTCGTTCCTTCGCCGCTCGCGGCGAGAATGTCGCCGGCCTCAACGCCAACACCGACGGCGCCTATGCCATCGGCTCCAACCGCAACACCGAGATCCACACCTTCCAGATCCGTCACGGCATGGACCCCGAGATCGCGACCATCCAATGGGAGATGCTCTCCAACGCCGAGTTCTCCGTCGCTATCCCCCTCTATTCCGCACTGCTCACCGAGGTCAGCCCCTACTTCAGCGATCAGGATGTCTCCTTTGATCACTGTGAAGAGGAAGACGTCGTGAACAACGAGGAGCCCAAGAACTCCATCAACTACGTTCTCATGGACATCAACACGCTTGCCTATGAGAACCGCGACAGCTGCGCCACCGGCGTCCGCGCCTATCTCGACGCCCTGCAGAAGGAGCTCATTGAGCAGAACCTGACCGTCGACGAGGCCATGCAGGCCGCCAAGGACACCGAGGCCCGCACCGCCCTGGCCAACAAGGCCGGCAAGGCGGCGACCAAGAACACCTACGTCAAGTGCAAGGCCATGCTCGAGGAGATGCGCGACTACCTCAAGGAGGGCGACTTCTCCGAGGAGTTCGTCCCGAGTGACTACGATGCCGACAACGACTGCCTGGTCGAGTCCATCACCTACGCCGACGAGGCCCTCTCCGATGAGGACGTTGCCGAGCCCGAGGTTGAGGAAGAGGCGACCGAGGAGAAGTCCGAGGGCAACAACATGGCCGCCATGGCCGTTGGCGCCATCGTCATCATCGGTGTCTGCGGCTTCGTGCTCTATCGTCGCAAGAAGGCCTAAGACCCTCACGTTCCGAGAGACGGGCGGGGTCGCATGAGTCATCCCGCCCGCTCAGCCTGCCCTTTTGACCGGCAGGAAACGCCGCCGAAATCTTTTCAAAAAAAGATTTCCCCGCACACACTTCGCTGTGCTATAGTGCAGCGCAACAGCAATGAGGTGTAACCGCGCCAAGGCATCACGAAAGGAGCCACCAAGATGATGAACACGATGAAGTCCCTCAACAACTGGTGGTGGCGTGATGCGAATACGATCGGTCGAAAGTGAGTCCCTCACGCCTGTTTTTGCGCTCTAGGTGATTGGAAGGCCTCCGGTTTCGACCGGGGGCCTTTTTCTATCTCGAGCCCGATCGCATTCGCATCACGCGCCTCCGTTTTTCTCTTACACTCCCTTTTTCGAAAGGACTTTCACCATGTCTCAGAACACCACCGCCCAGCCCCGCACCGTCCAGACCGCCGACCGCGGCAAACTCGATATCCGCGCCCTTGTCCTGCTCGCCATCCTGCTTGCCGCCGGCTTCATCCTCAACTTCACCGTCGGCAAGGCAATCTCGGGCATCTCGGGCGGCATGATCAGCCCCGAGTTCATCATCTCGGCTTTCTGCCTCACCATCCTGGTCGTTCGTCCCAACATTGGCCAGGCGCTCGTCATTGGTCTCATCTCGGCGGCCGTGATCCAGATCACTACCACCTCGCCGTTTGTCGATTTTGCCGCCGAGGGCATCGCCGCTATGCTCATGGCCGTCATTGTCAACGCCACCGCCAAGGACGGCCAGGTTAAGCCCGTCATCGCCATCGTCGCAACATTCGTGACCACCTTTGTCTCGGGCGTCATCTTCATGGTCATCAAGATGGCCATGCTCGGCGTTGTGGGCGAGCTCGCCGCAGCCATGCTGCCCGTCGTCGCCATGACCGCCGTGTTTAACGCAATTCTGGTCGGCGCTCTCTACCTGCCCATCCAGAAGGCCCTTAAGCTCAACTAACCTGCCCGGCTTTACCACCAAAGACTGTCCCAAACAACGAGCATTTGGGGACGTTCCTAAACGACCAGTCATGTAAGAACGTCCCCGATGACTATGAAAGGTATCCATGGAAACGATCATCAACGTCGACGATGTCTCGTTCTCCTATGGCACGCAAACCGAGCAGGCGCTCAGCCACGTCTCGCTCAGCGTGAACAAGGGGGAATTCATCGGCATCATCGGACCCTCGGGCGCAGGTAAGTCCACACTCGCCGCCTGCCTGTCGGGCGCCGTGCCTCACCACTACACCGGCACCTTTTATGGCTCCGTGTTAGTTGACGGCCACGACACCTGCGAGGTCTCGCTCACCGACATATCGCAGATCGTCGGCAGCGTGCTGCAGGACATCGATACCCAGATGGTCGCTTCGGTCGTTGAGGACGAAATGCTCTTTGGCCTCGAGAACTTTGGCGTTCCGCACGACCAGATCGAGCAGCGCGTGAGCGAGGCGCTTAAAACCGTCGGTATCAGCGACCTGCGCGACCGCGAGATCGCCACCCTCTCGGGCGGCCAAAAGCAAAAGGTAGCCATCGCCGCCATCCTCGCCATGCGCCCGCGCGTCCTGGTACTCGATGAGCCCACCGCAGCACTCGACCCCGCCAGCTCCACCCTGGTCTTCGAGACGCTGCGCGAGGCAAACCGTGCGCTCGGCATCACCATCGTCGACGTTGAGCAAAAGGTCGCTTTACTTTCGGAGTACTGCAACCGCGTGATGGTGCTCGATCACGGCCAGATCGCGCTGCAGGGTGAGCCGCACGAGGTCTTCGCACGCACCGACGAGCTTCGCACCATCGGCGTCGATTGCCCGCGCGTCACGCGCATCTTCAACAGCCTCGAAGCCGATGGCCTGGTAAGCGGCACGCCCTGTCTGGATGTCGACGAGGCGGAACGCCTGATCGCAGGCATCGTCGACCCCGACCGTGCGACAAGCGATACCCAGGCGCCCGCAGGCTCCCCGCACGCGCCGTCGCTGCGCCCGCATGCGAAAGACGCCGAGCCGGTGCTCACCTTTGACCATGTCGAGTTTTCCTACCCCCATGGAGGCGCCGCCGTTCACGACCTCAACTTGACGCTCTACCCCGGCGAGCTCGTGGGCATTGTCGGCCAAAACGGAGCCGGCAAAACCACGCTCACCAAACTGCTCACGGGTTTGCTCAAGCCCGCATCGGGCAGCGTACGCGTTACGGGCTTGGACACGGCATCGGTTCCCACGAGCCGCATCGCACGCGAAGTGGCAACGCTTTTCCAGAACCCCGACCGCCAAATCTGCAAAGACACCGTGCTCGACGAGGTCGCCTTTGGTCTAGAACTTGCCGGCATCGACCGCGCCGAAGCTCTACGTCGCGCCCAGCTGGTCATCGACCGCTTTGGTCTGCCCGCCGACGAGGCACCGTTCTCGCTGTCGCGCGGTCAGCGCCAGATGGTGGCGCTCGCCTCCGTTGTAGTGGTCGAGCCCAAGATCGTGGTGCTCGACGAGCCCACGAGCGGCCTGGACTACCGCGAGTGCATGACCGTGATGGAAACGGTGCGCACCATGGCAGAGCGCGGTTGCGCCGTCATCATGGTCTGTCACGACATGGAAGTCGTTTCCGACTTTGCCGAGCGCATCGTGGTGATGGCCAACGGCCGCATCCTCGACCGCGGGCGCACGCACGAGCTGTTCTCGAACATCGAGCTCATGCAGCGTGCCTACGTTGAGCCGCCCCAGGTCATCGAACTCTCGCGCCGTCTGGCATCCACCGTCTCGCCCGCCTTTACACAGGTGAGTGAGGTCACTGATATCGTTCGCATTACCGAGGAGATGGTCCGCCGTGGTTAACGTCATCGACTACATGCCGGGTGACACGCTGCTACACCGCCTGAACCCCGTCATCAAACTGGGCCTCGCCGCCGCCATCATCATCGGCATCTTCTTGTCCGACACCTATGTGGCACTGCTGGGCTTTCTGGCGTTCACGCTCGCGCTGGGAGCCTACGCCGGCGTCGTCGGCCGCCTGCTCGCGCTGCTCAGGCTGCTGATTCCGCTCGCGCTCATCATGCTGGTGCTGCAGCTGGCTTTTATGCGCGATGGCAACATCGTGTGGGGCTTCGTTACCGACACGGGTCTCATCACCGGCTCCAAGGCTTGCCTGCGCCTGCTGGGCGTGGCGCTTCCGCTTATTCTGATGCTCATGGTGACCAAGCTCAACGACCTTGCCAACGCCTGCGTGGAGGTACTGCACGTGCCGTATCGCTACGCCTTCACCTTTACCACGGCGCTGCGCTTTGTGCCGGTGTTTGGCCAGGAGATGAACGCCATCATGGAGGCGCAGACCGCACGCGGCATCGAGTATGACACCAAAAACCCCATCAAGAAGCTTAAGCTCATGCTGCCGTTGTGCGTGCCGCTACTGATCTCGAGCGTGGGTAAAACCGATGCCACGGCCTTGGCGGCAGAACAGCGTGGCTTCTACCTACGCACGCGCGCGAGCTCGTACAAGCGCTATCCCATCAAGGGCCTGGACATTGCCATACTTATTGTCAGCATTGCCCTCATCGTCCTCGGCTTCCTGTTCTAACCTGCCAATTTGGGACAGGCTTTTTGGTCGGTTTTTTCTGGGCGAACGTCAGCTCTCCCCGTAAGTCCAGCCGTGCAACAACTGCAACCAAGCGCAATGAGCCCCGACTCGGACTGAACGAGCCGGGGCCCTTCTTTCCCCACGAGGGCATCTTTGGCGTAGTCCTTCACGGCGGAGAGGTCCATACCGGGGACGATATCCAGGTAGTCAAACTTGGCGATGGCACCTGTTCCTTCACCCCTGCTGAAGCACTTAAAGAGGTGGAGCGGGCTCGCCGCGAAGGAACCCTATAGTTGCAAAACCCCACGTGAGGCAGCTTTTTCAGCTCTAAATCGAGCTTCGATAGGGTTCCGTAACGTTAAAGTTGAACTCTATGGTTTCTCAACAATTCACTATAACTGCAGGTCAAGGCCAAAGCCTCAAGTTCAACTTGACCCTTTAGAACCTTTAAGGTTCAAGTTGAGGTCGAAAGCAGTAGTAGAATACCGTTCGAACCATAACCTACGATTGATTGCAGAGGGACTGGATGCAGCATTCGAACCATCGCACCGCAGCGTTCATCGCGTCGAGGCCGGCTCGTATCATCACGAGCGCCGCGCTCGCCGTTGCGCTGACGGCCACGCCGATGCTCTCCCCCGTCGCGGCCTATGCCGCCTCGCAGGCAACGCAGGATCAGCTTTCCGCCGCCCAGCAGAAGATCGAAGCCGCCACGAGCGCCTACAACGAGGCCCGCACCAAGCTCGAGGATCTGCAAAAGCAAATCGACACCAACGAGGCAAGCATCGAGCAGATCGAAGCCGAGCTTCCCGATCAGCAGGCAAAGGCAAGCTCCGCCATGCGCGATCTGTATAAGTACCAGAAGGGCACCAATCCCATCGTGAGCTTCCTGGTCAACGCACAGAGCCTTGGCGAGTTCATCACCACCTGCAGGTACACCAACCAGATCGCGAGCTCGAGCGTCGATGAGATCGAAGAGCTCAACAAGATGCAGACCGAGCTCGAGCAGAACAAGACCGAGCTTGAACAGGCTAAATCCCAACTCGAGACCGAGCAGAAAACCGCCGAAGATGCACTGGCACAGGCCCAGCAGCTTCGCAGCGAAGCCCAGGCAAAAGCCGAGCAGGAAAATGCCGCCGAGCTGGCCAAGCTCGAGGCAGACAAGGCCGCTGCCGCCGAGAAGCTCTCGGGCGAGGGCGTAAGCGGCAACAACTCCAACAGCCAGGCCAACAACGCCAACGCCACCATCGACACCACGGTGAACAACTCCAATACCGGCAACTCAGATTACGACTCGTTTATCAACGAGTGGACGAGTCGCATTGACAACTACCTCGCCGGCTCCCCCATGGCAGGCCAGGGTTATAACTTTGCCGTGGCAGCCTGGAACACCGGTGTTGACCCCCGTTGGTCCCCTGCCATCGCCTGCGTCGAGAGCAGCAAGGGCCTCTATTGTGCCGGCTCCTATAACGCCTGGGGCTGGAGCGCCCGTGGCGGCGGCTGGCGGAGCTTTGGTAGCTGGAGCGAGGGCGTCTCTGCCCACGTCGCCTACCTGGGCGCCAACTATGGCTCCACGCTTACCCCGGCAGCCGCCAAAAAGTACTGCCCGCCCACGTGGCAGGACTGGTACAACAAGGTTGCAACCCAGATGAACCGCATCTAAGATCAACGTCAAAGGGCCCCAATCGGGGCCCTTTTTCTTTTACGCGACGGAGGTATCGACGACGCCCGTCGCGTTTGCGATGGCAACAATGATAATCATTGCCAACAAGAGCACACCCATAGCCTTGAAACAGAGCTTTGCAAGCTTTTTACCGCGATATCTATCGAGTAGCTCAAACCGCCGGCGAAGGCGGCGTTTATCGAGCATTACAAAATGAATGAGCGCTACGAAACCGTCGACGAAGACAAAATACTCAATCGCGAGAAACCACATCGGGTAGTTTTGGTTGGCGCCTGTGGGATGAAAAACGGCAAAATGGCTTCCGGCAAAGAAAACAAGTAGCGAAAGATAGACGAATGCGTTCCAAATGCGCCCAACGGTGTCGGGAATGTGGGAGAGTAAATTCGGGCGCTCAGGCACCAACGGCAATCCACCCTGAGACTGATCTGTGGGGAGCACGGGCGAAGGGCACACAACTCGCCGCTCTGGAGGCTCTTGGAAGGAAGCAACATTCGGCGCGGACGATGGCGTCGGTGTGGACAACGCATACGATGCGCGTGCAGCGTGCCCTAGCGCCTTCGCGCTTGCAAAGCGCTTGTCCGGATCGAGCGCCATCGCCATGCAAATAACATCGGCAAACGGGACGGGAACGTCACATGCCTCGCATTGCTCGCGCATGTTCCGGCCCGGCTTGGGTTCGGCCCCCGTCAGACAAAAGAACAGCAGGGCACCGAGCGCATAGACATCGCTTCGCACGCTCGTCTGGCCAAAACCGTACTGCTCGGGTGGCGCATAGGGTCGCGTGCCAAACTTAACGGTATCGGCATCGGCTCCTTCGCGCCACACGCGAGCGATTCCCAAGTCGATAATCACCAGCGATGAAAACGTCAGGCCGTCATCAGGCGTATAGTTCGCGCCCGACACGATGATATTCGAGGGCTTTAGGTCGCGATGAATCACCGGCGCAGCCACCTCCCCCGCCGACGCAAAGCCGGCGTGGAGCTCCGCAACTGCATCACAAAGGGAGCCAAACAGCTCACAAGCATAATCGGGCGTTGCACCCAAACGCCCCACCAGGGCCCCGAGCGTTTCGCCTTCGATGTATTCCATGACCACGCAAAGCTCGTCGCCCACGCGGTGGCAATCGACAATCCGAGGCAAGTGCTCGTAACGTCGCCCGGCATGCTGGGCCGCAAACAGGCGTTCATACGCCCCGCCAATCTGGGCCGACGCGTCGATGCGCTTGCGAACAAAGGGACCAAGAGATCCTCCGCCGGAGCCCTCAAAGTACACGAGCTCGGTCGTCTCGACGTCGGAGTGCTTGAGCACACGGTCTACGCGATAGCTGTCATCACGCTCAAGTGACGCCAGGTGTCCGGCGAGCGCAGCGGTCAGCTCATCATCGGAATATGTTGGGCTCTGAGTATCCATAGCGTCCATAATAACGCAGGGCACGGACGCACCATGACGCCCGTGCCCTGCACGTTCAAAATGTCGTGAACGGCGCCTCCGCCGGCAGCTAACCGTTAGCTCACCGTCTCCTCGCCAAAGCGATACAGCTCCTCGTTCACCTTTTGCAGGCTGCAGCCACGATCGATACAGAAAATGATGATGGCGTCACGGCGGTCCTTGCAGTTGAGGATATTGGCGCCTGCCGCCGTCAAGGCGCGGTTGGCCTCCTTGAGTGTCAGCGCCATGGCAAATGCAATCTGCAGCACCTTATTGCGGCTCGGATGCCGCGCACCGGTAAAGATCTGATAGCCAAACGTCTCGTTGAGGTCGGCCATGCGCACCACTCGCGAACGCTCCAGCCCCTTTTCTTCCAAAAGCTGTTTCAGATACTCCGAAAGCGACGGGGCGGCAAAGTCGTGCTCTTTGATATAGCCATCAATGCTTGGCGCATCGAGAAGCTCATTGAGCAGCTCCTCAGTCAGCTTTTTATCGGGCATACGCCCTCACCTCCCCCAGTGCATGCAACATGCTAGAAACCGCTCACGTCCGAGCGTTCCCAACTGGCGACCTGATCGGGAGACACCGTGCCCAGCGCCTCGAACTTCCAGGAGCCGCCCGCCTTCAGATGATTGGTGTTTGCAAGAGCCGTTCCAACCTGGTTGCCATCAGCATCATACAGAACATACTCAATCTGAATGTAGCTCTTTTCCTTGTCTGTGTTATTGGTCAGCGTACCCGTGATCTTATAGGCAAACTGATTGGAGGCGTCTTCAGCCTCGTCAGCAATGGTATACGGTTCTTGCGGTTCTTTTTGCTCCTCAGCCTGCTGTGTCGTCTCGGCAGGTTTTGCCGAATCGTTCGCAGACGAATCGGTTGAGTTGCCGCCCATAGAGCCCACGGCACCGGCAATAACCAGCACCACGATGACGCCTAGGACAATCTTGCCAATCGACTTCTTTCCCTCTTTTGCCATTATGCATCCTTCCTACGATCCGGCCACCGCGCCGGCACACAGCACATCGTAGGAAGGATTAAACTTGAATTCATTAGCTGAGAGCTAAGACTGCGGTAAACGGCCAACGCAGTTATCCAAACGCCGAGCAAACGCACTTTGCGCGACCGTCTGCTGGCAGCGCATCAACCCACCGTGACGGATTCCCCGGTAAAGGCGCTGATCATCAACAGGACAAAGAATACCAGGTAGCTGACACTCAGCAGGTACGCAATGATCAGAAAGAAGACCCATCCGACATTGGTGTTACCGTCGGCACGGCGTTGCTCGCGATTGCGGCAGAGCCAAATCGTCACGCCAATGGCCACAATCAACAGCACAAGTGCCGCTGCCGCCAGTCCAGCAAGCGCAAACATCACGCCAATGCTCACAGCAATAACCGGGAGCAGCAGCAAGCCGCATCCGCACCCACCAGGACTATATACGACAGACTGTCGGCGTCGTTTCATCGTCACTCCAACCTCAACATCTTTGAGCGCTACAACGCAACGACCTGCTGAACGGGAACGATCTTATCCAGTTCCGGTTCGATGCGCCTCTTCTCTGCCTCGAGGTCAAACGCGATCTGGGCTCGAAGCCAATAGCCATCCGTCAGGCCAAAGTAGCGGCAAAGACGAAGATCGGTGTCAGCCGTAACACGACGCCTTCCCAAAATAATCTGCCCAATACGCTGAGCCGGAATCCCGGTCTCCTTAGCAAGGCGATATTGAGAAATACCCATAGGGACAAGAAATTCCTCTTTGAGAAGCTCGCCGGGGGCCACCGGCGACAACAAGCCAGCATCAGTTTTGTCACTTGTGATAATCGACGATTTCAGCATTCCAAGCCATCCCCTGTCTCCACTCAAAACAGACCCGATAGCGCTCATTGACACGGATACTATATTGACCGGCGCGATCGCCCTTCAACGCTTCAAGACGATTGCCTGGCGGAACGCGAAGATCATCAAGCGAAGCGCAGATCTGCAGTTGGCGAATCTTCCTCAAGGCGACCCGCTCAAAAGGAATGAACTTCCTAATCCGCACACCCATTGCAAAGCGTTCAGTGTCTTCATCTTTATATGATGCAATCATAGTATCGCCTTACGTTAATAACGTCAAGCGTTTCTATAGAGTTACATCCCTATTATAGCGTACATTTGTTCGTATTTTCGAGAACAAACGTCCACGTCAATTAACCAAGCAAAAGTAATCGTTTGTAGACATCGAGGCCTTTGAGCAGGATTTCCTCGTCAAAGAGCATGGTATCAGTATGCAGGGCACTCGTGGAATAGGCGGGGCAGCCCTCGGCGTCGCTCGGATTATCCTGACTGACAGGAACGCCCGTGCCCAGCAAGAAGAACACGCCCGGCAGATGGCGCTGGTAAAAGGCGAAGTCCTCGGCAATCAGCAAAGGCTCATCCACGAGCTGCAGCTCGGGCAAGGCAGGCGCGACATTGGCAAATAGCTCGGGATCGTTATCGACCGGCGGATAGCCCTCGGCAAAATCGAGGTCATATGTGCAGCCCGTTGCGGCGCATGCCTCATCAAGCACGCGGCGCACGCCCTCACGCGCACGGTCGAACATGTCGTCCGTAAACACACGCAGGCTGCCGGCAACATGGGCCTCCCCCGCCACCGCGTTGCAGACGGTACCGGCCTGCAGCAGACCAAACTTGCCGATACAGGGCTCGTCGGTGCCCAGCTCGTCCATCAGCCCGCGCTCGGCAACCAAAAACTTCGCTGCCGCCAACGCGGCATCGTGCGACTCCTCAACCGGCACGCCATAAGTCTTAGCAATATGGATGCTCGTACCGTGAATATGGATATGCGTTTCGCTCGAACGCGCCAGCAGCGGGCCGGAACAGCTCGCCAACGTGCCGGCAGGCAGATCGGGCCACACGTGAAAGCCAAAAATGCGGTCGACCCCGTAGCATTCGAACACGCCGCTCTCGCATACCATCTTGGCACCACCGGTCGTTTCCTCGGCCGGCTGGAACACAAAGAGCACGTTTCGCCTCATGACGCCCGGCTGTTCACGAATCGTACGGTCGACATACGTCGCGGCGGCAAGTGCCATAGCCATGTGTCCGTCATGTCCGCAAGCGTGCATCTTGTCGGGATTTGTCGAGGCGAACGCTGCCCCTGTTGCCTCGACAATGGACAACGCGTCCATATCGGCGCGAATCGCCGTGGCATGCGCGGCACCAACGCCAACATCAAAGAAAGCGCAGACGCAGCTGGGGCACGGATGGGTCACCTCGCAAGCGAGCGGTGCCAGCACGCCCTCGATATAGGCAATGGTTTGCGGAAGATCGAAATCGAGCTCCGGAATGCGATGGAGATCGCGGCGATAGCGACGGAGTTCTTGGAGCTCGGTCATAGAAGATCCCTTCGTGAGGCATATCTGTTGCAACTTATTGTGATACAGGATTGTGGCACACATGTTTCCAGCATATTGCTGCATTTTTTAAACGTTATATACGAATACTCTTGTTTGCTAAAGTGCAACGTGGTAGGGTCGTTACCACTTGATAGAGGCGCGGGCACGAAGAACCGCGGGCGAGCCGGCAGGCTTTGACCCCGTGGGGAGGCGAAACCCGCCGAACTGGGCTTTTCGGGCACGAACAACCTGGTGGGCCTGCGGGAAACACCCACAGGACTGTCTGCAGCAATGCGGGAGCGCTATCCGGACATGGGGTCCACGCTATGCGGATTCGATGCGCAGATGGCGCCGTCTGGATAGCGAGGTTTACGGGACATGGCATTGACCCCCAATGAAGCGTATGCGGCCAAGCAGCCGTTTGTGGATAAGGAGACGCTCGAGCATATCGTCGAGCAGTTCCCCACGCCGTTTCATCTATACGACGAGGCGGGCATCCGCCGCAACATGCAAGAGGTGCGCGACGCCTTCACATGGAACCCGGGCTTTAAGGAATACTTTGCCGTCAAGGCCAATCCCAACCCGGCGCTCATCTCCATTCTCAACGAATACGGCTGCGGCTGCGATTGCTCGAGCTATACCGAGCTCATGATCGCCCGTTCGCTGGGTATCACGGGACACGACATCATGTTCTCGTCCAACGACACGCCGGCAGCGGACTTTGAGCTCGCCGACAAGCTGGGCGCCATCGTCAACTTCGACGACATCAGCCACATCGAGTTCTTTGAGCGCGTCGCAGGCCCCGTCCCCAAGACGGTCAGCTGCCGCTTTAATCCGGGCGGCCTGTTTCAGCTCTCCAACGGCATCATGGATAACCCCGGCGACTCCAAGTACGGCATGACCACCGAGCAACTCTTCGAGGCCTTCCGCATGCTCAAGGCCAAGGGCGCCGAAAACTTTGGCATCCACGCATTCCTTGCCAGCAACACCGTCACCAACGACTACTACCCCAAGCTCGCGCGCATCCTCTTTGAGCTTGCCGTGCGCCTGGAGCGTGAGACCGGCGCACATGTCGCCTTCATCAATCTGTCCGGCGGCGTCGGCATCCCCTATCTGCCCGAGCAGCAGGCCAACGACATTCACGCCATCGGCGAGGGAGTGCACGCGGCCTACGACGAGATCCTGGTTCCCGCCGGTATGGGCGATGTGGCCATCTGCACCGAGATGGGCCGCTTTATGATGGGCCCCTACGGCTGCCTGGTCACCAAGGCCATCCACGAGAAGCAGATCTACAAGGACTATATCGGTGTCGATGCAAGCGCCGTCGATCTGATCCGCCCTGCCATGTACGGCGCTTACCACCACATTACGGTGATGGGCCAGCCGGGTGGCGCCGACAAGACCGCGGCGCCTGTCACAAACACGTACGACATTACGGGCAATCTGTGCGAGAACAACGACAAGTTCGCCATCGATCGCGAGTTACCGCATATCGACATGGGCGACCTGCTTGTGATTCACGATACCGGTGCGCATGGCTACTCCATGGGCTACAACTACAACGGACGGCTGCGCTCCGCCGAGGTCCTGCTACGTCCCGATGGCTCGGCCGACCTCATACGCCGCGCCGAGCGCCCGGACGATTATTTTGCCACGCTCGACGTGTTGCCGAGCGGCCGAGAGCTGCTGGCCAAGTCGCGCGCCGAAAGTGCCCGTCGTCGCGCTCAAGACGAGCGCCTGGCCGTCGCCGCCCAATGGAATAAGCGCATCCAGATCGCGGACGCGAAGGAGAAGAACATGGACATCCGCAATCTTGAGGGCTCAATCGTCGCCCTTGTTACGCCGTTTAAAAAGGACGGCAGTGTCGACTTTGACGCACTCGAGCGCCTTATCGATTTCCACCTGCAAAATGGCACCGACGCCATCCTCACCCTAGGCACCACCGGTGAGAGTGCCACGATGACTGATGACGAGGATAACTCCGTCGTCGCCGCCGTGGTCAAGCATGTTGCAGGACGCGTCCCCGTCATCGCTGGCTCGGGCTCCAACTCCACGCAGACCATGCTCACCAAGTCGCTCACCTATCAGGGCCTGGGCGCCGACGGCCTGCTGCTCATTACCCCCTACTACAACAAGTCCAATGAAGAGGGTATCTATCAGCACTTTAAGACCGTCGCCGATGCCGTGGACATCCCCTGCATCCTGTACAACATTCCCGGCCGCTGCGGCTGCGGCATCAGCGAGCGCAATGTGGAGCGCCTGGCCGCACACCCCAACATCATGGGTATTAAGGAAGCCTCGGGCAACGTCGCCTACGCGGCCAAGATCGCTCACCTGCTGTCCGACGACTTCCGCATGTACTCGGGTGAGGATGCCCTTACCGTACCGCTCATGAGCCTGGGCGCCTCGGGCACCATCAGCGTGTGGGCCGGCGTTCAGCCGCAGCTTGTGCATGACATGTGCCGCGCCTATCTGGACGGTGACGTGGCGCGTGCCCGCGATATCCAGATTGCCGGCCAGCCGCTCATCAATGCCCTCTTTAGCGAGGTCAACCCCATCCCCGTCAAGGAAGCGCTCGCTCAGATGGGTATGATCGAGGCAAACTACCGCATGCCGCTGTGCCCCATGACAGACGACACGCGCGCCGCACTTACCGATGCTCTGAAGGGAGCTGGTCTGCTTGATTAAGACCGTCATTATGGGAACGGGCCGCATGGGCTCGCTCATCCGCACTACCGCCGAGGGCATTGTCGACGCCGCCGGTCAGCCCGTTTTCGACATCGTCGCCCAGATCGGCTTCGACTTGTCCGAGCTCGAGAACGCCCCGGCAGCCGACGTCATCATCGACTTCTCGAACGTCGTGACCTTCGATGCCGTCGTCGCCTATGTCGGGCGCACGGGCGCGGCGTTGGTCTCGGGCACCACGGGCTATACGCCCGAGCAGATGGATCGCCTGCGCGAGCTGGGTCGGAACGCCCGCGTCATGCACTCCGGCAATTACTCCATCGGTATCGCAGTCCTGCGCCATCTGGTGGCACAGGGTACACGCGAGCTGCCCGGCTTTGACTGCGAAATCGTCGAGACGCACCATAACCAAAAGGTCGACGCCCCGAGCGGCACTGCTAAGTTGTTGCTCGACGCCATCGTCGAAGCTGAGCCCGAGGCAGGCTACTACCCCGTCTATGGCCGCGAGGGCATGTGCGGTGCGCGTGACCCCAAGGAGATCGGTATGCACTCGCTGCGCGGCGGCACCGTCGCCGGCGTGCACAAAGTAAGTTTCTTTGGCCAGGACGAGGAGGTCACGCTCACGCACCGCGCCACGAGCCGCCAGATCTTCGTCAACGGCGCCCTGGCAGCCGCGCAGAAGCTCGTCACCCGCGAACCCGGCTTCTATACGTTCGACCAGGTCATGTTTGCCTAACCAGGTATCAACCGTATCCACGCAAAGGAGAAACAATATATGAGTAACGCAGCCGAGATGGATGCACAAGAGCTTATCAACTACATCGCCACCGCGCCCAAAAAGACGCCCGTTAAGCTGTACGTGCGCGAGAAGCCGGGCATGAAGGTCCAGTGGGGCAATGCACACGTCTACGGCGGTCGTCGTGGCAAGACCGTCTTTGGTGACTGGGATGAGCTCAAGGCCATCCTGGATGCCAATGCCGACTCCATCGACTACTACGATGTGGAGAACGACTGCCGCAACTCCGCCGTCCCCATGCTCGACCTTAAGGGCATCAACGCCCGCATCGAGCCGGGCGCGATCATCCGCGACCGCGTCGAGATCGGCGACCGCGCCGTCATCATGATGGGTGCCATTATCAACATCGGCTCCGTCATTGGCGAAGGCTCCATGATCGACATGGGCGCCGTGCTGGGCGGCCGCGCCACCGTGGGCAAGAACTGCCACATCGGCGCCGGCACCGTGCTGGCAGGCGTTGTGGAGCCCGCCAGCGCCACGCCCGTCATCATCGAGGACGATGTCATGATCGGCGCCAACGCCGTGGTCCTGGAGGGCGTGCACGTAGGCAAGGGCGCTGTCGTCGCCGCCGGCGCCGTGTGCGTCGAGGACGTCCCCGCCGGTGCCGTCGTGGCCGGTGTCCCCGCCCGCGTCATCAAGATGCGCGACGCCCAGACCGACAGCAAGACTGGCCTCGAGGAAGGCCTGCGCAAGCTGTAGGGTTACGCGGTTTTCACCAAACCGCGTAACTAGTCGACGCTGCACCTTTGGTTCCGTCGTTCTAACGAACGACGGACCTCTCGACGCTGCAAACGCCCCTAAGCGGCAATCTGACGTTCAATCGTCGGTCGCGTACCGAAGTACGCTTCCCTCCTCTTTCACGTCACCTTGCTCGCCTAGGGGCGTTTTCGCTGACGCATGCTCAGTCTGCAACTCAATTCAGCTCCAAGCAAAAAGGCCGAAGTCCCGAAGGATTTCGGCCTTTGTTTTGTCTGCAGCTTACAAGCGCAGTTTATCGATTCTCAATTGACCCGATGTTTTTGAGCTCGATGGAGATGAGGCCGTTGGGCTCGTTGACGAACTCGATGTACTCGGAGTTCGAACCCATCTCGGCCGGAAAGCTGATCTCGATACCCGTGTCGGTACGAATCTTGTGATTGCGTACGGCCGCGCGTTCGACCTGCTTGCGCTCCACGGGCACACGCTCAGGCACCTTCTCCTCGGTCAGTGCCGCGCGCACGCTCTCCTTGATAACCGGTTCATCCTCAAAGACCTCATCGACGATATCCCAAGGCGGCAGCTCCTCGTCATCCTCAACCTTCTCGGCAACGGCAGCCTTAACCTTAGCGAGCGCTACGGCCGTATTGGCACCGTGCTCCTCGGCGACTTCCTCGACCACACGCGTCACGGTGTCGATGACCTCCTTGCCCGATACGCCCGTGTCGCACTGCAGCAGGCCATCGGGGATAAGCATACGGTCCTCGCCGGCAATCTTGCGCTTCTTGTCCACGTAGCCGATCTCCATGGTGCTTGCGCGCACGATGGCATAGCTCGGCACCTTTTGCGAGGGGTTCGGCAGAATGGCGCAGTGGCGCGCGATGTCGTTGCGTACCTCCCCTTCCTCGCGGCCCACTTCGTGCATGAATGCCTGCTTGGAGCCCAGCAGCATCACGGCAAACCAGCGGACATCCTCATCGTCGTCAAAATCGGCCACGAGCACGTCGGTGGACTCGGCTTTCTCGGCTTTGGTGAGCTCGGAAGAGATGAACTCCGCAATCTGCTGCGACAGGTCCACGAACTCGCGCTCGCCAAAGAAATAGCCCTTGAGCTCGCCGCCAAACGCAGAGTTCTCGGCAAACGTGGCGCGTTTATTGTCGGCCGAGGTGCGCGCGCGGCGCAGATGCGTGGTCACGAAGTTGCGCACGGTACGGCTCTCGATATCGAGCTCGCGCTGGCTCATAACGTTGACGGCAGAGTCAAAGTCCAGGATATGCAGAATCGCGTGATTGATTTTCATATACGGCATTCCGTTCTAGATTGATTTCGGCACGAACCAGTATAGCGGTCGAGCCCGCCCCAGGCGCATCGAAGATTGGTGCATCGGGGACAGGTTGCTTTGCACCAATGGCTAGCGCAAGAGTTCGGACTGCCAAGCCTCGAGCTGTTCTGTCAGGCTCTTACCGGCAGCGGACATGTCGATCTGAGGGCGTTTGGGCAGCAATGCACATCTAAGGATTGCCGCGATGGTCTGCGAAACAAAATGGCGCGTATCCTTGTCAAAGCCTTGGGCGGCCCGGAGCATCACAGGCAGGTTCTCGCGCATGTTCCCGGCGATATCCGCAAAACGTTCGGCGCCCGTAGCCTCAAACACGGAGAACAACGCTTCTACAAAACGCTCGCGCTCGCCAGGTGACACTGCAAGCAGCATCTCGCGAATAGAGCCATCAACATATCGCGCGCCAGCAGACAGGCGTTCGCAATACACAAAATCGCAGCCGTCGACCACCCAGCTAAAGGGATTGTGTTGCAGCAGGCTAAACTCGGTGCTTTCGACGATAGCGTAGTCCTCTTGCGTCTCGAACATCATGCCGAAGATCGAAGACTGGGGCAGGGTTTTATCGATACGACCAGAAAGGCTCGCAAAGGCGTCTCCGTTCAGAAACTCCTCGACAAAGCCAGGGCCATCGTGGGAGAAGACCCGCTCAATCCGGTTACGAGCACCGCTTGAGCACATCGCTGCACCATACACAGCCAGATTTCCGCCCTTGGAATGGCCTCCGCACAAGAGCGGCCCGTCAATCGCATCCGCCGCCTCGTCCACATAACGCGCCGCGGATTCCTGGGCCGGCACAGGACACCGGAACGCCATGTTAAAGTCCTCTTTCCAGCCCACAATCGTGCTGTCGGTCCCTCGGAAGGAAACGTAGCTAAACCCTGCCGGAAATCGGAGCGTCATGGCCGCAAACTGCTCCGTCATCGCAACATCGTTCACGGCGCGATAGCCGCAAATGCGCGCACCGCGGTATCTGGGATTTGCTGCCACTGCCTCCAACAAGGCAAGGCTTCCCTCTGGATTCCACAGGTCGCCAACCATATCCCGATAGCACTCGGCACGTAGCAGCTCGCGCACGTCAAGCCCCCGCCAGCCCTCAAGCTCTGGCATGTCGTCCGGCAGGCGCAAATACGACAACCAGGCAAAGACCAGACTGTCCACCGCGCAGAACGGCCGCTCATCAAACGAGTCAAAGGCCGTCTGGGCATAGGTCAAAAAGTTAGGCGAATCAGACATGACCCTCCCATCAACAATGGTGCAAGGGGGACAGGCTGGTTTTGCACCGATTGCACCTCATTTGATGCAAACAAACCTGTCCCCGATGCACCAAAAAGGCGCCCGGGTCACATGAATCCGGGCGCCTTCATTGTAGCTTTTCGCTCTAGCGAGCTTGATTTAGCAGGAGAAGTCGACGCTGTCGATGATGTCCTTGAGGGCCTTTGCAGAGACGGTGAGCTCATGCTGCTCGTCATCGTTCAGCGGCACGGGAACGCGGCAAACGACGCCGTCGCGGCCAACGACCGTCGGCATGGAGATGGCCAGATCGGACAGGCCGTACTCGCCCACCATGAGCGAGGAGACAGGCAGAACGGTCTGCTCATCGCGCATGACAGCAGTGCAGATGCGCTTGACGGCCATAGCGACACCGTAGTAGGTGGCGTGCTTCTTCTCGATGATGGTGTAGGCGGAGTTCTTGACGTCCTCGGCGATGCGCTTCTCGGCAGCCTCATGCTCCAGGTGGCCGTGAAGCTCACAGAAGGTGTTCAGCGGCACGCCGGCAACCTGAGCGCTGGACCAAGCGACGAACTCGGAGTCACCGTGCTCGCCCATGACGTAGGCCTGGACATCGCGCGGGTCAACCTCGACGTGAGCGCCGAGCATCTGCTGCAGACGGCCGGTGTCGAGCACGGTGCCGGAGCCGATGACATGGCCCTCGGGCAGACCGGACATCTTGATGGCGGCGTAGGTCAGAACGTCGACCGGGTTGGAGACGATGAGCAGAATGCCGTCGAAGCCAGACTTCTTAATCTCGGGAATAATGGACTTAAAGATGCTGACGTTCTTGTTGACCAGGTCCAGGCGGGTCTCACCGGGCTTCTGGGCAGCGCCAGCGGTGACGACGATCATGGCGGCGTCGGCTACATCGGAATAGTCGCCGGCGTAGATCTTCATCGGCTCGGCAAACGTCATGCCGTGCGCGATATCCAGAGCCTCACCCTCGGCGCGGTTCTTGTCCACGTCGATAAGGACCATCTCGGAGAACAGACCGCTCTGCATCAACGCGAACGCCGAAGACGAACCGACGAAACCGCAGCCGACAATAGCGACCTTCTTCTCGTTAACCATTAGAAACTCCCATCTCTCTCCACAAACAAGCCGCCCGGGAACGACCCGAGCGGCTTGCCGTAATCCCAATACATCCAATCGGGACTTTGATTATGCTCCTATTCGCAGCCAAATATCGACCGTTTACCGAAATTATTTGCAGGATTCGTAAAATAACTGCACGAAATCGGTTTCGAGCTATTGACGAGTCGAAATGGCCTTCTAATACAGACCCGCCTCGCGAATGGCCTCGACAGCCAAAGCGATCTGATCGGGCGGCAGGACCAGCGCCATGCGCACGTGCCCCTCGCCCGAAGGACCAAAGCTCGCGCCCGGCGTCACCACAACACCGGCCTTCTCCATGAGCTCCTCGCAAAACGCCATGGAATCGGTGCGACCACCGGGAAGCTTGGCCCACACAAACATGGAGCCATGCGCGTTGGGACGCTCCCAGCCCAGGCCCTCAAGACCGTCGCACAGGGCATCGCGACGCTCCTGGTACTTCAGACGCTGCGCCTCGACCTCATCACGCGGACCGTTCAGGCAGGCGATAGCAGCCTTCTGGATCGGGAAGAACATACCGAAGTCGATCTGGCCGCGTAGCTTGGCAAAGGCAGAGACCACGTCCTCGCGGCCGACCAAAAAGCCGATGCGAGCACCGGTGACGTTAAACGACTTGGAGAGCGAGAAGAACTCAACGCCCACCTCGAGCGCACCGGGATACTGCAAGAAGCTGCCGCCCGGCTCGCCGTCGAACACGATGTCGGAGTACGCGTTGTCATGGACGATGAGCAGGTCGTGCTCGCGGGCAAAAGCGATGATCTCCTCGTAGATCTCGGGCGTGCCCACCGAGCCCACCGGGTTGGCGGGCAGCGACACGATCATATACTTGGCGCGGTCGGCCACTTCGGGATCGATGCCCGCCACATAGGGCAGGTAATTGTGCTCGGCAACCAGCGGATAGTACTCGAGCTTGGCATCGGCGATCTTGGCACCCGCCTCAAAGACCGGGTAGCACGGATCGGGAACCAAAATAGTGTCGCCCGGATCGAGCAGGGCCAGGCCCAAATGGCCCACGCCCTCCTGCGTGCCGTTGCACGACTGCACCATGGACGGCGTAATGCCGGAGACACCAAAGCGACGCTCATAGTAATCGCACACGGCCTGCTTGAGTTCGGGCAGGTCACGCAGGGCATACTTCCACATCTCGGGATCTTTGGCTGCTTGCGTGAGCGCCTCGACCACGTGGTCGTACGGCTTAAAGTCGGGCGTGCCCACGCTCATGTTGTAAATGGTCTTGCCCTGAGCCTTCAGCGCGAGCAGTTTGTTGTTGAGCGAGGCGAAGACCTCCGCGCCAAAGCGGTCGAGACGCTGCGATGCCTGCATGGTGCCACCTTTCGATATGAAAAACGCGGCGCTCCGACAAGAGCGCCGCGCGATACGGGCCATCAGATTGCAAAAGTGTAACGCTTGCAACCCCCGTATTGGTTCAATTTAGCCAACCTTAGTCAATTGCATTGAGCGCATCGATCTGCGCAAGCCACAGACGCGAGCTGGCGTCACTCGGCATACGCCAATCGCCGCGCGGGCTGAGCGTCACCGAGCCCACCTTGGGACCATCGGGCAGGCAGCTGCGCTTAAACTGCTGAGCAAAGAAGCGACGGTAGAACGTACGCAACCACGTGTGGACGGTCTTGGCGTCGTAGACGCCCTCGAAGCTCTTGAGCGCCATGCGGTAGATCTTGCCCGGCTCAAAGCCAAAACGCAGCAGGTAGTAGAGGAAGTAGTCGTGCAGCTCGTACGGGCCCACCAAATCCTCAGTCTTCTGCGCAATCTCGCCGTCGCCCGTGGGCGGCAGAAGCTCGGGGGACACCGGTGTATCGAGGATGTCGAGCAGCGTCTCGGCAATACGCCCGCCAAAGACATCGGCAGCATAACGCACCAGATGGCGCACAAGCGTCTTGGGCACGCTCGCGTTGACGGCATACATGCTCATGTGGTCGCCGTTATAGGTAGCCCAACCGAGTGCCAGCTCCGACAAGTCGCCCGTGCCGATGACAAAACCGCTAGCCTGGTTGGCCAGATCCATCAGAATCTGCGTACGCTCGCGGGCCTGGCTGTTCTCGTAGGTCACGTCCTGCACGGTCGGATCGTGCTCTATGTCCTTGAAGTGCTGTTCCACAGCCGCGTGGATCGAAACCTCGCGGAAGCTCACTCCCAGGTCGTGAGCGAGCGACTCGGCATTCGACTTGGTACGATGCGTCGTGCCAAAGCCGGGCATGGACACGGCCGTGATACCGGTGCGCGGCAGCTCCAGCGCATCGAAGGCACGCACGGTCACAAGCAGTGCCAGCGTGGAGTCCAAGCCACCCGAAAGACCGATGACCGCAGCCTTGGTACCCGTATGGGCAAGGCGGGTCTTGAGGCCGGCGGTCTGCAGGTCGAGGATGGTCTCGCAGCGCTCGGCCAGATCACCATGGTCGGCCGGCACAAAAGGCGCGCGAGGGAAAACGCGGTCGATATCGCAGGCATCGCGCAGGACAGGTTCGTCTGCCAGCACGCCCTCAAACGAAAATTCAACGGTCGTGGCCTCCGGCGCATCGTCCGCGCGCGTCCACGTCGTCGAGCGACGGCGCTCGGCAACCAGACGGTCAAGATCGACATCGGCGACGGCCATATCGCAGGTAAGCAGTTTGGTGGCGGCGAGCTTGGAGCCGTTTTCGTAGATAAGGTTCTCGCCTGCAAAGACCATATCGGTCGTGGACTCGCCCTCGCTCGCGTCTGCATAGGCATAGGCGCAGTACAGGCGTGCGCTTTGGTTAGAAATAAGGCTGCGGCGATAGTCTGCCTTGCCGATGATCTCGTCGGAAGCAGAGGGGTTGAGAATCACCGTCGCACCGGCAAGCGCCATCTCGGTCGAAGGCGGCGCCGGCACCCACAGGTCCTCACAGACCTCAACGCCCAGCACCAGGTCCTCGGCGCCCTCATCACAGCAGCGGCAGACAAGCCCCGAACCCAGCGGAACCGGACCCTGACCGGCAAATTCAACCCACACGGGATCCGCAGGCGCCGGAGCAAACCAGCGGCGCTCGTAGAACTCGCCATAGTTGGGCAGATACTTTTTGGCCGTAAGACCCAAAAGCTCGCCCGCGCAGCACACGGCGGCGCAGTTGTAGATATTCTCGGCAACTGCAACGGGAAGACCGATGGTAAAGACAATCGGCAGCTCACGAGTCTCGTCGAGGATATGTACCAGAGCGGCCTCACAGGCATGCAGCAGCGTGCGGTTATGGAACAGGTCGGCCGCGGTATAGCCGCACAAGTTGAGCTCGGGCAGCACCAGCGCGCGAACGCCGCGCTCGGTAGCCTCGCGAACAACCGCCAGCGCAACCTCGGCATTGCCTTCGACATCGGCCACGCGAATCTGCGGCGACGCCGCCGCCACACGCAAAAAGCCATCAGACTGAGAAAGGTGAAGATTCATAAGAATGCTCCCGTGCGTAGACGCCATTCACAACAATTAGCAAGCCCTATTGTAGTTCAACCGCCGGGTGCAACCGCATCCCACCAACTTGGTGAGCTATTGATGAGTTGATGGTATCTGTTAAATGTCACGTACGATTCACATCTGGTGGGTACCCTGATGGCTACATGAAACGAAGCAGATTTACACCGGGAGGGTCCCGCATGACAACCAAGTACACCGACGCGCCGCGCACACGCGTCATGACACCGGCCGCGCTCAACAACGGCGTTCACGAAAACCATTCCATCGGACAGACCATGGCCATCGCGCCCAAAAAGGGCCTGTTCGACGACATTTCCATTCCCCAAATCATCGCCGGCGCTGCAGCCGCCGCCACGAGCGTCGCGCTTGCTTCCAAAATCGGTATCGCCGGATCGGTGATCGGCGCCGCCGTGAGCTCGGTCATCACCGTTGTGTCCTCGCAGGTCTACCGCCACTTTATCTCTGCCAGCGCCAAAGCCCTCAAAGGTACGCACGCCGACGTCGACTACCCCGCCGGCGCCTATGAGCCCGTTGAATTTAATGCCGAGGAGCACCTGGGCGGCGCCGCGACTACGCAAGAGATGCGCCAGATTGCGGGGCGCGCGACCACGGCACGCGTCGCTCCCAACAGCCTGCGCGCCAAGGCGGCGGCAGAGCGCAGCCAGACGCAAAAGAAGGTCATCATCTTCTCGATCGCCATCGCCATCGTCGCGGTCATCGCCTGCACCGGTGCCATCCTTATCACCACCGCCGGTGAGGGTCTGGGCGAGCGTCCCGAGCCAATCCTTTCGTCGCGCACGACCGAGCACGACGCGGATAACACCGGTCAATCGCAAAGCCAGCAAGACGACTCGCAGGGCGCCTCCTCATCCACCGACTCGTCCTCGAACACCCCCGATCAGTCGCAGAGCGCTGATTCCTCTGCGAACAGCGGCGGCACGCAATCCAGCACGACCGACTCAAGCCAAACGACTGACGGCTCTCAACCGAGCACAGGCGACCAGACGAGCGGCAATGCATCGGGCACGGGATCTACCGACAATAGCAACACCAACAGCTCGAGCGGAACCGCTTCCGGCACGGCATCAGACAGCTCGAGCCAAGACACGGCATCGGGCAACTAAGCACGTTTGTCTCTCATAGATAACCGACCTGCATAACGGGCGCGAACCGGCAACGGTCGCGCCCGTTTACCTTGGGCGACGAGATGGCAAGGCCCGTGCGATGGTAAGATGCTTTGGTGTGTATAGAGGAGATTTGCCATGAGCAAGACAATAGTTACGCCCACGCTATCGCTGGGCAACCACATCTATCTGTATCGTCTGCTGCGCGACGCGATTGGGTGCGGCAAGCAAACGTTTATGACGCAGGTCGAGGAGGCGCTCGCCGCCGGCGACATGACCGCTTATGACCTGGGCTTCGAGTCCACGCGCGAGCTGCTCGAGGAGCTCGACGACTGCATTAGACTGACCGTCTTTAAGGGCGGTCGCCTGTATGCCACCGTCATCGCCAACGAGGCTTGGGATGCCGCCCTTGCCAAAGGCGAGGACAAGCCCAAAGCTGCCAAGGGCGCCAAGCAGTCCTACAAAAAGAAAAAGCGCGGCGAGAAGGACCTCAAGGCCGTGCGCCCCAAGCACGTTAAGCGTCCCGAGCCCGAAGCCATGGTTGAAGTCGTGCCGGAACCCGAGCCCGAGGCAGAGATCGAAGTCGCTATTGAGGTAACAGCAGAAGCCGAAACCGAAATCGCCGCCACGACCGATTCCAAAGTCATATCCGAGCAGGAAGCCACTGCGGAGCTCGACGAGGCTCCCAAGTCGACAACCGAAGAAGCCGCTGACCAGCCTGAGACGCCTGCGTTCCAAAACAGCGATGTCTTTGGCGACGAGGCTGAGGACGATCAGTCCGACGAGCCCGCCGATCAAGGCGCTACCGAGTCGGCGCCGGAGCCCGAGACGCCGCAGCCCGCCATCTCGCTCACGGTCGTCTATGATCCCGAGAACGCCAACGCCGGCATCACCACCATGGCATCCACGCCCATCGAGGCAAAGCCGAGCGTCGAGAACGAGAACGCGACGCAGGTTGAGGTTGAAACTGCAGCTGCAGACGCGCCCGTCACCGTGGAGCCCGCAGATTCCACGATCAAACCGGACTCGACGCCAGAGCCCGCACCCGTCATCAAGTCCGTGCCCACCGCTGCTTGCGACCAAATTCCCGCACCGGCACCGGCTCCGGCACCCGCAGCAGCCCCAACCCCCGCACCTGCAGCGCCCGCCATCCCCAAGGACTTCCCCGTCGATTTCACAACCGAGATCTTCTGCCCCGGCCCGCTTCTGCACCAGCTGTCAACCTATCTCCCCTACGGCGCCGACACCCTCGGCATCGTCGGCGAGTACTACTGGATCGCCCGCGAGCGCGGTACCATCGAGGTCGCGCGAAACCGCGCAAGCTTCCCCCTGCGTTACACGCAGGCCGGCGAGCGCCGCGAAGTCACCGTGCGCATCCGCCGCAACACCACCGGCGGTCTCGGAGCCGCCTGGACCATCGATAAAGTCGAGCCTTCTACCAAGTAACAAAAAGGGACGATAACCCTCAAGGTTATCGTCCCATTCTCGTTAGGCCACCTGAGCTCGACTAGTCGCGCGTGAGCTTGCGGTGAATACGATGCGGCTGGGCTGCGTCCTCGCCCAGGCGCTCGATGCGGTTGGCCTGATAGGCCTCGAAGTTGCCCTCGAACCAATACCAGTTGCCCGGATTTTCGTCGGTGCCCTCCCACGCCAGAATGTGCGTGGCGACGCGGTCCAGGAACATACGGTCGTGGCTAATGACCACCGAGCAGCCCGGGAACTCGAGCAGCGCCGCCTCGAGCGAGGACAGCGTCTCGACGTCGAGGTCGTTCGTGGGCTCGTCGAGGAGCAACAGGTTGCCGCCCTGCTTGAGCGTGAGCGCCAGGTTCAGACGGTTGCGCTCGCCGCCGGAGAGCACGCCAGCGCGCTTCTGCTGGTCCTGGCCCTTAAAGCCAAAGCTCGCCACATAAGCGCGGCTCGGAACCTCGGTCTCGCCGACCATCATGTGGTCCAGGCCGTCCGAGACGACCTCCCATAGGTTCTTGTCGGGGTCGATGCCGGAACGGTTCTGGTCGACGTAAGAGATCTTGACGGTCTCGCCCACCTCGAGCTCGCCCGAAGTCAGCGGCTCCAGACCCACAATCGCCTTGAACAGCGTGGTCTTGCCCACACCGTTGGGGCCGATGACGCCCACGATGCCGTTGCGCGGCAGGGTGAACGAAAGGTCATCGATGAGCACGCGGCCATCGAACTCTTTGTGCAGATGATGGGCCTCGAGCACCTTGTTGCCCAGACGCGGGCCCACAGGGATGCGAATGTCGGTCCAGTCGAGCTTCTGGCTTGCGCGGGCCTCGGCCTCCATCTCCTCGTAGCGAGCCAGACGGGCCTTGTTCTTGGCCTGGCGGGCCTTGGGCGAGCTGCGCACCCACTCGAGCTCGGCCTCCATGCGCTTGGCGAGTTTGGCGTCGCGGTTGCCCTGCGCCTCGATACGCGCGGCCTTGGTCTCCAGATACGTGGAGTAATTGCCCTTGTAGGGATAAAGGTGACCACGGTCGACCTCGCAGATCCACTCGGCAACGTTATCCAGGAAGTAGCGATCGTGCGTGACGGCAAGCACCGCGCCCTGGTAGTTATGCAGGAAGTGCTCGAGCCACAGGATCGACTCAGCGTCTAGGTGGTTCGTGGGCTCGTCGAGCAGCAGCAGGTCGGGAGCCTCGAGCAGCAGCTTGCACAGGGCCACGCGACGGCGCTCGCCGCCGGAAAGTACGTTGACCGGCATGTCGGAATCGGGCAGCTGCAGGGCGTCCATGGCCTGGCCGAGCTTGGAATCGATATCCCAGCCGTCGGCGGCATCAATCTCGTCCTGGAGCTTTCCCATCTCGGCCATGAGGGCGTCCATGTCGCAATCCGGGTCGCACATCTCCTCGCCGATCTTGTTGAAGCGATCGACCTTGGCGATCATATCGCCAAATGCCATGCGCACGTTCTCGATGACGGTCTTGTCATCGTCGAGCGGCGGCTCCTGGTGCAGGATGCCCACGGTGTAGCCGGGGGTGAGCCTGGCATCGCCGTTGGAGACCTCCTCGATGCCGGCCATGATCTTGAGCAGGGTCGACTTGCCCATACCATTGGGGCCCACGACGCCGATCTTGGCACCGGGGTAGAAGCTCAGGGTCACGTCGTCAAGGATTACCTTGTCGCCATGGGCCTTACGAGCCTGATACATCTGGTAGATAAACTCCGCCATTTGCCTGTTTTATCCTTTCTACCTGCTGTTTCTCTATTCTTGTTTCGCCTAAGTGGAAACGAAATGGAAAAACCAGCTCTGAAACGTAACGAAAAAGGGGCATGGTTGCCCATACCCCCTAATACTACCTGGGAAAAGTTCCCCCGGAACATACTATGAACTACGTACGCTAGTTTTCCGCAACCTTAGCGAGCGGCTCGCTGCGATTTGCGCCACAGCAGATACGAGTAGACGTAGACGGCTCCAACCGAACCAAACGCCAGAACCGCAATCACCGCGGCGACGACTTCACTCGAAAGCACGCTGCCTGCCACGCCCATCGCAATCAGGCCAACACCCAGCACCATAAAGCAGGCACCGCCAAAGCGCTGCGTACGGCGCCAGTTCTCGGGATTGGCAAGCGCCCAAGGCGTCTTGATACCGAGCGTATAGTTCTGCTTCACACGCGGCAAGTAGTTGCCTACGCCGATGAACAGCAAACCGACAACACCGGAAATCAGCACGTTGACCGAACCGACCGCCGGCACCACGCCCCAGACCGTAAGCTCTCCCAGCCAGCTTATGGCGCACATGAACAAGGTGAAGGCGATTACGAAGCCCTGATAGAACTTGCCCGAGGTTCGATATGCCTCACCTTTGGGATCGATGCGCGGCACCACGCAGAACATTGCGAGAAGCACCAGAGGCAGCACGCCGAGCGCGGAGGCCATCCAGCTGGGACCCCAACCGTCGACGGCGCCGTTCGCGCCCCAGTGCGTGGGAATCTGCCCAGGCAAGCTCGGCATCACCATGAGATGCGCTACGACATTGGCGACGCACAGAGCGACCAGCGCAATCCACACGCGCGACGATACCCCCGTGGGGTGAATGCCCTTGTTTTCGTTATTCATCCTTATCACCTTCCGTGTTTGTAAAGCCCATAAACCAACCGATCAAGTCCTGCATGACGGTAGTGTTTAAGCTGTATACGATGTTTTGACCATGACGTTCGTCGGTTACCAACCCGGCGTTTTTGAGCGTCGCCAAGTGATGGCTCAGCGACGGCTTACTGATATCGAAATGCTCGGCAAGCTCCCCCGCCGTGCAATTGCCCTCGCGCAGCAACTCCAAAATGCGCCGTCGCGTTGGATCGGCAAGCGCCTTAAAACCCTCTCCCGGCATAAGACCCCCTTTCATCATCTCTCATGACGCGCACACTATACTCGATATTTAGATGTTTGTCTAACTATCTAATACAGGAACATCTATAGAACATTCGTTCGTATTTAGCTACAATGGAAGTTGAAGCAGATGGGCCAGCTCCCTCTACCCGAGAAGGAGATGGACTATGAGTATTGACGATGTCCTGACGTTGTTATTGCTTGTAATCGCGGCTGTGGAGCTCGGCATCCACATTGGAGGTCGAATGAAATAGCCGCCCCCGCGTAATGCGAAGACGGCCACTTCTCACGCTACAAACGTGTTTGGGAGTTGGCCAACCCGCGGCAACGGGTGCCATCTGCTTCATCTTATGCGAATCACTGCCTCATTTCAACAAGCCCCTAGGGCTCAAATGGAATCGCGATAATACCTATAATGACGATAGCTAAAACACGATTCGCTTCCCCATCGGAGGATGTCTATGACCGAAACCACAGCCGCAACCCCCAACGAGACACGCGACACCAAGCTCGAGATCATCATGGGCCGCGAGGCACTCGACAAACTCGCCGCCGCCACGGTGCTGGTGCTCGGCTGCGGAGGTGTGGGCTCCAATTGCTGCGAGGCACTTGCCCGCGGCGGCATTGGTCATTTCGTCATTCTGGATAAGGACATCATCGCGCCCAGCAATATCAATCGCCAGGCCATCGCCTTTCAAAGCACCATCGGCAAGCGCAAGGTCGATGTTATGGAAGCCATGATCCACGACATCAATCCAGCCGCTACCGTCATCAAGCGCACCGAATACCTGTTGAGCGACAATATCGACGAGTTCTTCGCGAGCGTTTTGGAGCAGACGGACGGCAAGCTCGACTACGTCGTCGACGCCATCGACACCATCTCGGCCAAGCTCACCATTGCCAAATATGCTCAGGACCACGACATTCGTTTGGTTAGCTCCATGGGCGGGGCCAACAAGCTCCATCCCGAGTGCCTCCGCTTTGCCGACATTTTCGATACGGTACGTGACCCCATGAGCCGCATCATGCGCAAAGAATGCAAGAAGCGCGGAATCAAGAGTCTGCATGTACTGTTTAGCTGCGAGGAATCGGTTAAGACACAGCCCCGCGACCCTTCCAATATCCACGAGCGCACCGAGCTCGGAACCGCCAGCTTTATGCCGCCCATCATGGGCCAGATGATTGCCGGCGAGGTTATCCGCCAGATCAGTGGCCGCGGCACCGAGCGCGTGCGCGCCGATGGCCAGCGCTTGGACTAGCGGAGCGCGCCGAGATGGAGCCCCGGTTATTTGATGCACACTGCCATCTTGATTTAATGGCTCACCCGGACGCCGTTGCCGATGAGGCAACGGCGCTGGGCTTGGGTCTATTTGATTGCGGCGTCGATCCACGCGACTTTTCGGCCGCAAACGAGCGCGCTCGTCGCCACCCGGGCATCATCGCCGGCGTTGGGCTTCACCCCTGGTGGCTCGCCGATGGCCACTGCGGTTTTGCCGAAGTCAATCTGCTTTGCGAAGTTGCTGCCCAAGAACGCTACATCGGCGAAGTCGGACTCGACTTTTCCGCGCGCTTTGCTGGAAGTGAGCCGCTACAAATACAGGCACTTAACCGGCTCTGCGATGCGCTCGTGCAGCATCCTCTTACCGGGCGCGTGATATCAATTCACGCCGTTCGTTCGGCAGGAGCCGTACTGGACGTCCTCGAATCGCATGGACTACTCATCCCAAACCCCGACTCCCCCGCTATCATCTTCCACTGGTTTAGCGGCACTTCGGACGAACTCACCCGCGCGCGTAATGCGGGCTGCTATTTTTCCGTCAACGAACGCATGCTCGCGACCAAGCGCGGTCGCGAATACGCACGACAGATTCCACTCGACCGCCTACTGCTCGAGACCGATGCGCCGGCCGAGCCAAACACAGAAACAAGCGCGCAGTCGCTCATCAGGTCGCTCACAAGGACCTCAGAACGCATCACCTCGCTCAAAAACTGCGACGCAAAGCGCATCGAGTCGATAGTTTTAACAAATGCGCGCTCTTTTTTTGACCTTCGCTAACCCCTGGTGTGCAAAAAATGCCAAATATGAGTACTGCTACCGGAATGGATACATTTCTTTTAACTTTCCAACCGCCAGAATAATCCTCGATTGTCCGCTAATTAAAGCTATTACAGTCATTCATCCTGCGTTTTCGCAAATCTTAAACCCCTCCAGACGCTCAAATCACGTCTGAAGGGGTTGATTTTGCTGCGACTAAATTAGTCACAGTACTCATATTTGGCATTTTTTGCACACGAGGTCCCGGGGAGGATCCTGCACCTCCCCGGGACCGCTCGGCTATTCGACGATTGGTGCTCCGTGGCCCCAAGAACCTTCCATGCCGCACACGGTCGAGGCAAACCCGGCAGCAAAGTCGAGCGCGCGCTCGATAGCCTCGGCGCCATCCTCTCCACGCTTGGCGGAATCGAGATAGCACATCAAAAACGAAGTGAGGAACGAGTCGCCCGCTCCCATGGTGTCCTTCATGTCCGTTACCGGTTTAGCCAGCTGGCGGTAATAACGCTCGCCGTCGTAAGCAATGCAGCCCTCGGCACCCGCCGTAGCCGACACAAAACGCGGACCCAGGCCCTTCACCCATGCCAGACGCTCGCGAATCTCGTCCTCACTCGCGGCATCCGCCGCACTAAAGAAGGCAAAATCGACGTAGGGTGCAATCTGCTCGTAGTACTCGTCGGTGGAGTCGTCCGAAAAGTCAAAAGAGACCGTGACGCCCGCAGCCTTCAGCTTGGGCAGCTCGCGCTCGGTAAAGCAATAGTTGCCCGAATGAACCACATCGAACTGCTTCATGTACGCAAGGTCAAAGCGATCGAGGACATAGCGCGCATCGCCACGGATACCGCCCTCGTTGGAGCCGAGGAAGACACGGTCACCGTCAACGACGGTCACGCGAGCCGCTCCGTTCTCGCCAATCATCTGCTCGCACTTGTCAAGCTCGACACCCTCATCCTCGAGGCTTGCAATGACATGCTCGGCAGCGGCGTCATTGCCAAAAATGCCCATGTATGCGGAACGTGCGGCACCGCATTTCTTGGCATAAACGGCGAAGTTCACCGCGTTGCCGCCAGGATACATGGTGTGGATATGCTCGTAGCGATCGACGACGTTGTCGCCAAATCCGAGCGCGTTAACGTTAAATGCCATGGCCTTTGTCCCTTCTAGTACTCGACAACACCCATATAGCGACGGAAATCGGGATCGTGATCAAACACCTTGCCGCGTGCAGCACGCAGCTCGCAGTTCATGGCGTAGAACAGCACCGGGTCCAGATAGGCACGGACGCTCGCCGGCACGGCTTCCATACCGTACTCCTTGGCATCGAGCACCATCAGCGTATCGGTATGCGTCTTAAGGAACGCCAGGGCGCGCTCGTCCATAGCACGGCACTCGCTGGAGCCCATCTGCAGGAAGTAAAAAACGCCATCCTGAGTAGCCTCGAAGGGGCCATGGAAGTACTCGGCAGAGTGGATGTAGCTGCAGTGCTGCCACTGCATCTCCATAAGAGAGCAGATAGCGAAACCGTAGGTCTGGCTAAAGTTGGGACCGCTGCCCAGAATATAGAAGAACTCGTGCTCCTGGCAAAGCTTGGCAAAACGATCGCCCAGCTCGGCATTTACCTTCTCACGTGCCGGGGGAAGAATCTTATCCATCTCGGCGATACCGGCATACATATCGGCAAGATCGGCGTAGCCCTCCTGCTGATCGAGCAGCTCGGCCGCAAGCGACAGCGAAATGCCAGCGGGGACCTCAGCCTGCGGCACGCCCTCGCCCCATGGGTAGACCCACGTGGTCCACCTGCCGGAGTCGATCTTAGATCCAGCGTTGTCGGTCTGGGCGATCACCGTAGCGCCGGCGGCAAGGGCAATCTCGCAGCCCTCAACGACCTCGGGGGTGTTGCCACTGTGGCTGCAAGCAATGACCAGGGACTTCTCGCCCAGACGACGCGGACGCATGATATCGAACTCGCGAGCCGTATAGATATACGAAGTGAAGGTGGTTGCCTCGCGCTGCAGAAGCTCGTGAGCCGGGATCAAATCGATCATGGAGCCACCACAAGCAATCCAGTAGACGCTGTCGAACTTGCCCTTCTCGGCAATTGCCTCTTTGATCAGATCGTGTGCGTTCATATCCAGTTCCTTTCTTGTTTGGGCCGCAATCAATGACGTTGGTTGCGTGGCCGATAGTTGTTTTAGTCAATCAGATATTTCTCGAATGCGGCCATGTTCTTGGCATCAGCCGCCGCCGGGTCATCGTAGTAACGACCGTCCGTGATTTCCTGGCCCAGCATGCCGTCGAAACCATGGGCGTTGAGTGTGGCAACGAAGGCGTCCATATCGTGCTTGCCATCGCCCCACACCAGATGGCCATACGGGTCACCGTCGATAAAGTGCATCTCGTGAATTGCCCCATCACCAAAGGCGGCAAACCAGTCCTCGAGCGTCTCGCCTGCAACGCCCATCGCGGTTGTATCAACCATGGGCTGTAAGTACGGGCTCGCGACCTCGTCAATCATGCGCTTCGCATCGGAAACCGTCGTCACAAGGTTGCTCTCCTCGGGACGCAGGCTTTCCATCGTGAGCACCAGACCGTGCTCGCCGGCATACTCCGCCAGAATGGACAAGTGCTCGCGGCTGCGCTTCCAGGCTTCCTCGCGGTCCTCGTCCCAGTCGCCCCAGCCCGAGTTGATGGACATACGGTCGCACCCAAGTACCTCGGCAAGCTCAATGCCGTGTTTAAAGTACGCCAGACTGCGCTGTTCATGCAGCGGCTTGCGTGCGCAGTACTGCCAAGGATAGACAACGTTCTCGGGGCACAGAGTACGATACCTAAGCCCACGGTCTGCAGCCTTTTTCGCCAGGACCTCAGCCTCAAAGTAGCCCGTATGGTCGAGCGTCACATGCGGCTCTGCGCACCACAGCTCAATGGACTCAAAGCCCAAACGCTGCTGCACATCAAGGAAGTAATCGAGCGACCACATGATGTAGTGGATATTCATGCCCGCAATCTGCTCGCGGCGCAGCGTCGGTTTGGATTCAGACATCTTATGCCTCCTTATTTCGATCGAACACGATTTGTCCGTCCGACATCGTCATATCAACCGCAAGATCGCGTGCGTCGCGATAATCGAGGTCAAACACATCCCGATCGAGCACGCAGATATCGGCAAGCTTGCCGACCTCGAGCGTACCCAGCTCGTCTTCGCGCATCAGATCGTACGCGCCCCCGGCAGTCCAAGCGCGCAAGAGCTCGACAAGCGTCAGCGTGTTGACCTCATTCACAGGCAGTCCGTCGGCGAAGAATCCGCCGCACGCGCTGTAGATTGACTCGCCCAGGCTCGGAATCAGCAGCGGCAAATCCGTTCCACAGCACACTGTGCATCCGGAATCTTCCATGCCGCGGCGATTCCAGCTGTGCAAAAGTCGCGTCTCGCCAATTTGTCGACGCATCATCGACAGGCAATCCTCGCGTCGGTCCAGCGTCAGAATCTGCGGATAGACCTCGCAAATTCCACCTAACTTGCCAAACTCGACAAGATCGGTCGGGTCAGAGTTCTCGAGATCGGTAATCGCATGGCGGCGAAGCATCCGTCCATGCTCGTCTCGAGGCAGCGAGGCATAGAGCGCCACGGTGCGACGAACGGCGCCATCGCCCTGGCAATGCAAGGAATATCGGAATCCGTCAGCATCAATTGCACGCAGCTCGTTCTCAATCAGATCCCACTCTGGCTCCTCGACGACCGTCTTGCCGGCAGCGCCCGCATCGGCCGAGTCCTCATAGGGTTCTATCATCTCGGCAAGCCCCGCCCATACGCCGCGATCGGTCATACGGTTGAAGCCAGAAAAACGAACGAACGGTCCCCGGAAGCGCTCTCGTGCCTCGCGGGCATATGCAAGATTTGCACCGGCACCCACCGGCTGCGACATCATAGAGACGCGAACCGTCAGCTCACCAGATTCCTCACGGCGAGCCATTTCGTCGGCAAAGCCGTAGTAGTCATCAAACGCCATCTCCTTGATGGCGGTAACGCCGCGTTCGTTAAGCATGCTCATGTAGTCCGAATACCCTGCACGCACCTCGGGCAGCGCGAGGAAATCGCTCATCATGCGCCAGATCTTCTCGGCATAGCACGCCTGGGGTGTGAAGCCGTATCGCGCACTGGCGGCAGCATTGAGAACACAGGTATCCGCGCCCGGTGTAAAGCAGACGACGGGGATATCGCCAAAACACTCGTCAAACACAGCTGCTGTATTTGCGTTCTCGGCATCCGATGCCAACGTTTCGGGTAGGTTGTGGCCAAAAGCCGCCGCGCAATCCGGACGATCTTCTTTCCATGCACGCAAGAGCGACACGGCCTCTTTGGCATCAGCGATGCCGGACAGATCAGGCCCCAACGTCCGCAGCGCCCAGCCTGTATAGAAGGTATGCACATCGATCAGGCCAGGCATGACGGTGCGGTCGCCCAGGTCAACTACCTCGTCCGCCTGGGTCAAATACGAAGCTAGCTCACACTTGGTGCCAACAGCCTCAATTCGATTGCCACGGACCGCTACGAAACCTTCAAACGGCAGGTCCCCCGTACCGGTAAAGACGCTCTTAGACGTCAGGACCGTCAAACGATCAGACATCACAACCACCTACGCCGGAAGCATGCCAGAGATTGCCGTTACGATCAGGCCAAAGACGACCATGAAAATGAAGAACTTCCAAATGGTCTTCCACCATTGACCAAACGAGATCTTTGCCACGGCAAGACCGGCAACCGTCATGCCCGCCACGGGACTGATGGTGTTGATGGTCTGATTAGCAAACTGGAGCGCGGTAACGGCGGCTTCGGGATTGAGGCCCATAAGCTCGGTCAGCGGACCCATGACGGGCATGGTGAGCGCCGCAAGTCCAGAGCTCGAGGGAACCAGCAAAGAGAGCAGGCCAAGGACGATATACATAAACGTGGTGTAGACGGCGGCAGGTGCACCGGCCAGTGCAGTAGCGAGCGCCTGGAGGATGGTGTCGATGATCATGCCGCCCTCGGCGATGACCAGAATACCGCGAGCGATACCGATAACGACGGCAGCGTACGCAAAGTCGGCGAGACCCTTAACGAACTCCTCTGCGATCGTCTGCTGGTCAAGGCCGCCCAGGATACCGGCAAGCAAGCCCATGCCAAGGAACACGGCGGAAATCTGATTCATGTACCAGCCCTGGGTAACAAGACCCCAGACGATAATGCCCATACCGCAAGCAAAATCGATAAGCACGAGCTTCTGACGGATAGTGAACTCTTCCTCGATGGAGGCATCGGTCACGGAAAATTCAATACGCTTGAGCTTATCGTCCTCGTACACAATGGACGACTCGGGGTTTTTCTTGACGCGCATGGCGTAGCGCATGGCCCATGCGATACCGACGGCAGTGAAGATGACCCAAGAAACGGCACGCAGCCACAGTTGCGGATTACCCTCGATGCCAATGATGCCTTGGGCGATCAAAACATTAAACGGGTCGATGGTCGAAGCACAATATCCCAGGTTAGGACCAAGGAAGCAGATGATGAATGCCGTCATCGAGTCATAACCGATACCCATCATGATGGGAATGAAGATGGCATAGAACGGCAGGGCTTCCTCAGACATACCAAACGTAGTGCCACAAATGGACAGCAACGTCATCGTGATGGGAATGATGAGGATGTCCTTGTTCTTGAGCTTTTTAATCACACGGCTCATGCCGGCATTCAAAGCGTTGGTCTTGGTGATGATCGCGAACGATCCGCCAATCAATAAGACGAACGCAACGACGTCGGCAGCCTCTTGGATACCCTTGGTGGGCGCTTGCAGAACCGCGAAGATATCCTGACCCAGATTGATGGTCTCGCCGGTCTCGGAATCGGTGTAGTTCTTATCGACCTGTTCATAGGTTCCAGCAACGGCGACTTCACGCTCGCCCGCCGCTGTCGAAATCGTCTTGCGTTGATACTGACCAGAGGGAACGATCCAAGTCAGGACCGCAAAGACAACGATCAGCAAGAACATGATCGTATAGACATGCGGTAATTTGAACTTAAAACGTCTGTTTGTCTTCTTCGCCTTCGTATCTGACATAGATACCTCCAAAGAACTCGAGACTGCATCGCATCTCGCTTCAACGTTTGCACAATGCAAACGTTCTATGACGTCCCATAGATTACCAGCAGCTTTTTCCTTCATCAAGATAATTTCAAACTGATTGCCGCAACGCGGTTGAACGGTCGCGTTTGCGCCGTGAACGGTATGGAAACGCCCGGTGAGATGATCCACCGGGCGCTTCCATTCGCAATGTCCTAGATGTCAAAAACGTAGCGAGACCCAACGATCCGCTGACGACCGATGATAAACGGCCGCCGCTGCTCATCAAAAAAGAAGGCTTCCATATAAAACAAGGGTTCGCCAACGGGAACTGCCAACAGCCGAGCGACCTCGGGCGACGCGCACGCGATCTCGAGTGTGCACGGGTCGGTAAACGCGGGCGTACGGCCCGTCCGGTTACGCACGAACTCAAAAATGGATTGGTTAGATAGAGGTGCCGTTGATAGATAGGCGTTGTCCTCGTAAACGTATATGTTGTTCTCGAGCATGACGGGGACTCCATCGGCAGTGCGCACGCGCTCAACGCAAATCAAGTCAGTTCCAACGGGAACACCAAAGAACTGTGCTTCGGTGGAATCCGCCGGCAGTATCTTTCTCGAAATGACACACGCCCCCGGTTCCATTCCGTTAACGCGGCATGCGTCCGAAAAACTCTGAACGTCATCCTTCTGGCGAATCTTGCGCTTGAGCTTGGGGGCATTGACAAACGTGCCTTTCCCCTGTCGCTTCGTTAGATAGCCCTGCTGGACGAGCTCCTCAATAGCGCGTCGCACGGTAACGCGGCCAACTTTATAGCTCTCAGCCAATTCGAATTCGTTGGGTATCCGCGCGCCTGCCTTGTAGGCGCCGGAGTTGATTTCGTTTTTAATGATATCAATGACCTGTTGGTACAGCGGTATCGCTGCTTTACCGTCAGTTAGCCCTTCAGTCGGTGGCATATACCTTCTCCCAGCACAATTTATTCTAAAACGGGCTTAAGGGCATTCAACAAGCCCTTAAGCCCGCATTAGCTTAAAGTATGCTAGGTGTCGCACCAAAATGTTGGCTATTTACTCATCAGACCCGAAAAACGCGCAACTACCGCGCTCCTAAGAAAGCGTGAGCAGCTCCGGCAGCTGGTCGATAATCTTGTCCGCGGCATCCTGGCTAAAGCCAAAGCGTTCCTCGCGCTTGGCAATAACTGTCAGGCCGGCTCGCTTGCCGGCAGTGATGCCGGGCACCGAATCCTCAACGCAGCAGCAGCGATTCGCGGGCAGCCCCAGCAGGTCCAGCGCATGCAGGTAGATGTCGGGCTCGGGCTTGCTCTCCTTAAACTGCTCGCCGCTCACCACATACTCAAAGGCATCCGACAGCCCGCACGCATTGAGCACTTCCTCGATGCTAACCATGGGAGACGAGCTGGCAAGCGCCACGCGAACGCCACGGCGCGGCAGCTCTCGAATCGTATCCACGGCGCCTGGGTTAATCAAAGCCTGATAGTCGCGCGGACGCTTATGCGCCCACTCGTCCCAACGGGCCAACGCTTCCTCGCCAGTAAAATGCCCCTTACCGGCGCGCTCAAACCAATCGACCAGCATATGCAGGAAGAACTGATGCGAGGTACCGACCTGCCCATTCAACTCCTCTTGAGTCAGGTTAAGCCCAAGCTCCTTGGCAAACGCGGCAGTCTCGCCCAGGTAGTAATACTCGGTATCGACAATGACGCCGTCCATGTCAAAGATAACGGCGTCGAACGGAAATGCGGACACGGCACCCTCCCTAACAAAAGGGCGCCTGTAAGCAGGCGCCCGAACCATGCATTATCGGCGATTCTAGCCCAGCAGCTTATCCAGCGCCACTGCAATACCATCTTCGTTGTTATTGGCGGTCACCATCTGGGCTACAGCCTTAACCTCATCGACGGCGTTGCCCATGGCAATACCGGTGCCGGCCCACTCAATCATGGACTTGTCGTTCTGGCCGTCGCCAAACGATACGACCTCACTGGCATCGATGCCGAGCTTGGGCAGGGCACCCTCGAGCGCACGGGCCTTGTCGATACCGGGCGCCGTGTACTCAAAGTACCAGTCGGCCGTAAACATGCCCGAAAGCGTCTGCTTAAAGGGCGCATACATCTCCTCGTGATGCGCTTGCAGATAGGCAGGATCGCCCGCAGTAAGTAGCTTGTCCACGGGATAAGCATCAGCGACCTCGTGCAGGCTCTCGACCTCGCGAATCTTAAGATCGCACGCGTCGCGCTCATACTTGACGATATTCTTCTGCGAGCCGTCAGGCAGCGTGATCATGCAATGGTACGAGTCCTCGACGTGCAAATCGCGACCGAGCGAAATCATAGGAATCACGTCAAAATTACGCAGGTGATCAATCAGGCGATGCAATTCGTCGGCAGGCATAGCCTGATCGAACAGCACCTCATCGGTCTGAGCGTCGACCACATGCGCGCCATTAAAGGCAACTAGCAGACCGTCATGGTTTTGAAGGTCGAGCTCCTGCGCCAAGGCGTGCAGCCCCCATGCGGGACGGCCCGAAGCCAAGATGAGCTTAATGCCCGACTCCTGCGCCGCGAGCAGCTTCTCGCGCGTACGCGGGCTGATGACCTTTTGGTCGTTGGTGAGCGTACCGTCGATATCCATCGCAATGGCTTTGATTGCCATATATGCCTCCTTGCATCGTTTTTATCGCGCACTATCTTATCCGAGCCGGGGCACGTTCGCACAGCGCGCGTATGACGGTTGCAAAACCACCCCATTTGAAACAAACGCAAAAAAGTACTTGCAAAGACGCGTTCCGACATATAAGTTGATAAAAGACCGCCGTTGCGGTTTTAAGTAGATCGAGCATATGAAGTTTGAGTTTTAGCGTGTAAGAGAAAGAAGATCGGCAAAGTACAACCCCAAACGCAATGACAACTTAATGAGGTAACTGCCACATGTGAGGCACCCCGGGCATTGCTGTCTCGATTTTGAGCACGATGCCTTCCGCCTTGCATGGGCCGTCCTATCCCGCCCCTGCAGCAACTGCCTCACGGGCACATTGAAAACCGCATAGCACCCCAACGTCAGCACATCACCCACGGCAAGCACATCACTCACGACAACCAACACATCAACAAACAGCACGAACATCAACCGATTGGAGAAGCTATGACAAACCATCACGCTGAAGACGGCGATAAGAAAAGCATTCTGGATGCCCGCATTGAGCGAGCATATGCAAACGAATATGACGCCGCCTTTGCCGCCGCGACCATCAAGAACTACGCGTCGCTACCGCTCGCGACGATCTTGGCCGACCACCCTCAACTGCTGAAGCGCTGCACAAAGATCATGGGCGACCCCGACATTCGCAAGCTGACAGACCCCTATGCCCCAAAACGCGACAACGATTCGTACGTTCTTACCGTAGGCTGCCTAGCCCATATGCTTACGGCGCTCGACACGAAACTCAAGCTCGAATGGGAACCCGACGAGCGTCATGAACTCGAAAGCAAGCGGAACACCCTGCGCACCGCACTGTTCCTTCCGTTGGACGGCCTCAAGCGCTGCAACGTCGAGCTCAATACACAGGCGCGGCAAAAGCCCGGGACCACAGGGCAGAAAACTCCGAGACCCCATGCAGCCATCGTCGACCGCAACCGATATAACCGCATGACCGCGCACTTTTCCGCCGAGGGAGCAGCCATAAGGACGCTGATCGACCTGCTGTGCCTCCTGAGCATCAACGAGCTATTTGAGGGCTATCTCGCCCTTGTTCCCGCGACGGCACCCAAGTCGGTAGCAAAGATCATCGAGACCTGCAGACGCCAGTTTGAGCGCCATCGCAATGGCAGCGAGATGAACGCCAGCATCGCGCAGTACTACGCGGCTCATTACAAAAATGACGGATGTGCCCCTGTCGAGCATCAGCTGCGGCTCGCCTACACCACGCCCGTCGCAACGCTCCATCGCTTTGGAGCCCTTGGCGCTTGCGAGCCGCACGAACAGGCAGCCTGCCCCACAACCGAGCTCGATCTCAGGCTCGGACGAACCCTGTAGCCCGCCAGCCCCTCCGCGGGCAACAATCCTATTCCACAACACAACCAACAGAAAGGAGTCCTCATGGACACCAATCATTCCCCCATCATCAGCCCCCTCACCATGCGTGAATCCGCCCGAGGTATCACGCTCACCAGCATTTACGATGAGATGCTCGCCCGTCGCGAGCTCTCCGTCATGGGAAATATCGAAACCCCGATGGCCCACGACCTATGCCAGCAGATCCGCCTGCTCGATGCCACCGACCCCAGCCGCCCCATCACCATATTTGTCGCCAGCGCCGGCGGAAGCGTGCGATCGGGTCTTGCGATCTATGACGCCATGCGCCTCGCATCGTGCCCCATCCGCACCGTCTGCCTGGAATTCGCCGCGTCCATGGGCGCCGTGATCTTTATGGGCGGCGACGATCGCCGTATGGCGCCCCATGCAGAGCTTATGATTCACGACCCGCTGATCCCCCAGGGGGCAGGCGGCTCGGCACTTGCGCTGCAGGAAACCAGCCGGCGTCTCATGCAGACCCGCAAGACCCTCACGCAAATCCTCTCGGACCGCAGCGGCCTCACGCCCAAGCGCATCCAGTCCCTCACTGCAAAAGACACCTACCTTTCGGCCGAGCGCGCCGTCGAGCTCGGCTTTGCCCACGAAATCCTCTCGACCACCAAGGAGGTCGCCCATGTCTAACCTCGTCAGCCGCCTCGCCGCATCTGAGTCCGCATCGTCCACCATCCTCGCCAAGGATCGAACGCTTTCCTGCGACACCCGCCAAACGGGACTCAACAACAATGCACTTGTGATCGGCCCCTCGGGAGCCGGCAAGACCCGAAACGTCCTCAAGCCCAACCTGCTGCAAATGAACGCAAGCTACATCGTGCTCGACACCAAAGGCACGCTCTGTCGCGAAGTGGGACCCGTGCTGGCAGCCCACGGTTACCGCGTGCAACGTCTCAACTTCGCCGACCTCAACACCGTCCCGGCCCTTGCGCCCGGCATCGAGCGCTGCGGCTACAACCCCCTGAAGCACATTCGCCGCAAGGCGGACGGCAGGCCCAACCAGCAGGACATTCTCTCGGTGGCAAAGGCCATCTGCCCCATCGAGGACAACAACCAACCCTTTTGGGATCATGCGGCGGCAAACCTGCTGTCGTGTCTTATCGCCTACGTCACCGAACAGCTACCCGCCGACGAGCAGACGATCAGCTCGGTCATCAAGCTGATCGAGCACCTGCAGGACGGTGCCACGGGTCGATTGTTTGACGACCTGATCACGACCGACCCCCAAAGCTATGCCCTCTCGCTATGGCGGCGCTACGCCATTACGCAAAATGCCGAGCGCATGCACGCGAGCATCGTCGGCATCCTTGCCGAAAAGGTCATGTGTCTGGGATTCGACGGTGCGGCACAGCTCTATCGTGAGTGCCATCAGGTGGACTTCGCTTCCATGGGACACACCCCCTGCGCCCTGTTTGTAACCGTGAGCGATATCGACCGCAATCTCGATCCGCTGACCGGCCTCTTTATTACGCAGGCGTTTATGGGCCTCATTCGCGAGGCCGATAGGCAGCCCGACGGCAGCCTGCCCGTGCCCGTGCGCTTTATGCTCGATGACTTCGCAAATCTGCAGATCCCCCAGATCGACAACGTGCTCTCGATTATCCGAAGCCGCAACATCTGGGCAACGCTGCTGCTGCAGTCGACCAACCAGCTCGATGCGCTCTATGGCGAGGCACGCGCACGCTCTATCATGGGCAACTGCGACACGCATCTGGTGCTGGCGTTCCAGGATCCCGAGAGTGCCCGGGTGTTTTCCGACCGCGCCGACGCGCTGCCCAGCACGCTCATGGCGACGCCGATTGATCGCTCGTGGCTCTTTGTACGCGGTCGCACTCCCGAACAGGTCGAGCGCTTTAGGCTCGAAGACCATCCGTTCTACGGGGAGCTGCCCGAGGCGCAGCGAGGCCATGCGGAGGCCGAGATCTAGGCGCAGGGTTCTCGCAGCGCGCGTCGCCCCGGCGATGTTCCACAAAGGCCGTGCGCCCCGGGACCACGGCAAAGCAAAGGGGCCCGTATCCTATCGGATACGGGCCCCTGACTATAAGGCGCGATGCGTTAACAGCAGCGACTACTTGCGGTGAGCGCGGTAGAACTCGATGAGCGCCTGGGTCGAAGCGTCCTGCTCGGCCTTGGCGGCGTCGTCGTGGAAGGCCGGGGTAATCTGCTTGGCAAGCTGCTTGCCCAGCTCGACGCCCCACTGGTCGTAGGAGTCGATGCCCCAGACCGTGCCCTCGACAAACGTGATGTGCTCGTACAGGGCGATGAGCTCGCCGAGTGCGAACGGGGTCAGCGTGTCGCCGAAGATCGAGGTCGTCGGGCGGTTGCCCTCAAAGCAACGGGCTGGGACGATCTGCTCGGGCGTGCCCTCGGCGCGCACCTCATCGGCCGTCTTACCAAAGGCGAGCGCCTTGGTCTGGGCCAGGAAGTTGCCCAGGAACAGCTCGTGGACATCCTGGCCGCTGTCGGTTGCGGGGTTGGCAGTGTTGGCGAAAGCGATAAAGTCGGCCGGGACCACCACGGTGCCCTGATGCAACAGCTGGTAGAAGGCGTGCTGACCGTTAGTGCCGGGCTCGCCCCAGAAAATCTCACCAGTGTCGGAGGTCACGGCGCTGCCGTCCCAGCGGACATGCTTGCCGTTGGACTCCATGGTGAGCTGCTGCAGGTAGGCCGGGAAACGGTGCAGATACTGGCAGTACGGAAGCACGGCGTGGCTCTTGGAGCCGAAGAAGTTGACGTACCAGACGTTGAGCAGGCCCATCAGCGCGACGGCGTTGTTCTCGAGCGGCGTGTTGCAGAAGTACTCGTCGATGGCATGGAAGCCCTCGAGGAACTGCTGGAAGCGCTCGGGGCCGAGGACGACGATCAGCGACAGGCCCACGGCGGAGTCGACGGAGTAGCGGCCGCCGACCCAGTTCCAGAAACCGAAGGCGTTGGCGGGGTCGATGCCGAAGGCCTCGACCTTGTCGAGTGCGGTGGAAACGGCGACGAAATGCTTGGCCACGGCCGCGGCGTTCTGCTCATCGGAACCGTCGATGGCGCCCTGAGCCTTGAGCTGCTCGAGCATCCAGGTCTTGACCTCGCGGGCGTTGGTGAGGGTCTCGAGCGTGGTGAAGGTCTTGGAGACGATGATCACGAGTGTGGTCTCGGGATCGAGGCCCTTGAGCTTCTCTGCCTGATCGTTGGGGTCGATGTTGGAGATATAGCGGCAGTCGATACCGGCGTCGGCATAGGGACGCAGGGCCTCGTAAGCCATGACCGGGCCCAGGTCGGAGCCGCCGATGCCGATAGACACCAGGTGCTCGATCTTCTTGCCGGTAACGCCCTTCCACTCACCGGAGCGCACGCGCTCGGCGAAGGCATACATGCGGTCGAGGACCTCGTGCACGTCGGCGACGACATCCTGGCCGTCGACGATGAGCTGGCCCTTCTCGGTTGCCGGGCGGCGAAGCGCGGTGTGCAGGACGGCGCGGTCCTCGGTGGTGTTGATGTGCTCGCCGGAGAACATGGCGTCGCGGCGCTCCTCGAGCTTCACCTCGCGGGCAAGATCGCACAGCAGCTTGACGGTCTCATCGGTCACCAGGTTCTTCGACAGATCGAAGTGCAGGTCACCGGCGTCAAAGCTCAGCTTGTTCACGCGCTCGGCATCGGCGGCGAACCAGGCCTTGAGGTCGATACCATCGGCCTCGAGCTTCTCCTGATGAGCCTCGAGTGCCTTCCAAGCGGCAGTCGACGTAGCATCGATAGGTGCGGCAACAGTTGCCATAGAGTCCTCCTCAGCATACGGGCGCACGCCTCCATGCACCCGGACATTCAGATGCCACTATTCTAGCGCAGGTCAAGACTACAATCAGCGAGCGTTGCCAATCGGCCCCCAAACGGCAGCCGATCAAAAAGGGACAGGCTTATTTTGGCAGGTCAAACGCTTTACCAACCAAAAATAACCCGTCCTTTTCTGGCAAATATTAGGCCGCGGCGCAGACGCTACCGAGCAACTCACGCAGAGGAGACCCGATGCCCTCCAGCAGTTCGGGCGCGATAATGGCAAAAACGGGAACCTCGCCGGTGCCCACGACAGCAGGCACCTTGCCCTCCGAGACAATGCATCCATAAGGCACAAAGCCGTCTTCGCCGGCATCGAGCGCCGCCATGCGACGCGCGAGTTCGCGCGCAAAGCCAGCAGTATCGGCATCGCCAATCGCCAAGACAAAGTCCACGCCTTCGTCGGTCGCCAGGGCCACGGCTTCGTCGATCAGCTCGTCTTCCCCGTCGCCCTCAACCGAGCCGCAGCGGAAAAGTACACGCTCGAGTAGTGCTCGATCAAGCGAGCCAAGTGCCGCCGAGACAAGCTCATCGCACGTATGCTTGTCACCGCCCAGCACGACCAGTGCCTTGGTACCACCGTAGTGAGCAACCAATCGCCCGCACCAGCGAGCCACGTCTCCATCCGCAACAAGGCGCGTCGGCATACCAAACCCATAATTGACCATCTTTCCCACAACCCTTCCGTGCGTATAGGCGATATCAATCGTTAGGCTCATGCTACGAAGCGAGGTTTTCCGGGCTGTTTCGCACTCTTTAGAGCTGCGTTAAAACCCCGATGCAGCCGCACGACCATACCTACCAAAACAAACCAGTCCCTTTTTGGCAGGTTTTGACGATGTCCGGATGAGCGGGTATTATCGAACATGTATTCGATAAGAACATGTGTTTGATGGGAGGACGCGTGGGGCACGAGCGTCACACCTATATCTGCATCGACCTTAAGACGTTTTACGCCAGCGTCGAGTGCGTCGACCGCGGACTCGACCCCCTCACTACGTGCCTGGTCGTTGCCGACGAATCGCGCGGGCGCACGACCATCTGCCTCGCCATCACACAGGCCATGAAGGACCTCGGGATACACAACCGATGCCGTCTGTTCGAGATTCCCGACGGCATCGGCTACATCAAGGCCGTACCGCGCATGCAGCACTACATGGAAGTGTCGGCGAAAATCTACGGTATCTATCTGGAATACGTGAGCCCGCAAGACATTCACGTCTACTCAATTGATGAGTGCTTTATCAACGTGACACCCTATCTGGACCTCTACCACACTAATGCCAAAGACTTTGCCTGTATGTTGCGCGATGAGGTCCTCGCGCGCACCGGCATCACGGCAACGGTTGGCATCGGCCCCAATCTATTCCAGGCCAAGGTGGCACTCGACATTACCGCCAAGCACGTACCCAGCCGCATCGGCATACTCGACGACGAGACGTTCCGCAAGGAAATCTGGCCTCACCGCCCCATCACCGACATCTGGGGCATCGGGCCCGGCGTGGCAGCGCGACTCGAAAAATACGGCGTCTACGATTTGATGGGCGTCGCGGCGCTCGACGAAAACCTGCTCTACGACGAGCTCGGCGTCAATGCCGAGTATCTTATCGACCACGCCTTTGGGCGCGAGCCGACAACTATCGCCGATATTCAGGCCTATCGCCCGCAGGTAACCTCAACAACCACGGGGCAAGTGCTATCGAAAGGCTATGCCTACGAGCAGGCCTACACCGTCTTGCGCGAGATGGTCGACAACGCCGTGTTGGACTTAGTCGATAAGCACGTGGTGTGCGACAGCATCTCGCTCTTTGTAGGCTACGCGAGCGAGCGCGCCGGCATACGCCGCCTCGACGCCAGCGGCACAGCGCAATATGTAGACGGATGCGGGCATTTGCGTTCAAGCACGTCGAGCATCGAACCCGCCGCAACCGCCGGCCCCGAGCTCGCACCCCGTGCGCCCAGGCCCGTCCAACGCGATGACGAACGGCACCGCCTGGTGCGCGAAGCACAGGCAATCGACGGCATCTTTGTGGGAGAGCACGGCGGCAAACCGCGTGGTGGCTATGCTGCGCTGTTCGCACATTCCAATGCATCCCGCAAGCTGCCCGAGCGCACCAATTCGTTTAAGAAGATCATGGGCTATTTCGATGAGCTCTGGGCGCAGACTGTCGATCCCAAACGACCGGTCAAGCGCATCAACCTGGGATTTGGCAACCTCATGCCCGAGGAATTTGCCACCATCGATCTGTTTAGCGATATTAAGGCCGATGAGCGCGAGCGCGACCTGGCGCGCGCCGTCCTGGCCGTGAAGGGCAAGTACGGCAAGAACGCGCTCGTCAAGGGATTAAGCTTCACCACCGGCGCCACCGCACGCGAACGCAACGATCAGGTAGGAGGACATCGTGCCTAAGTCCCAACAACAGCCGATGCGGCCACCGACGCCTTTTGAACGTCTAGCGGACCCCGAGGGAAGACGTCGATCCGCCGACCCCAAGCTCACCGCCAACGGCGCCGTCCGTGCCGGCCGTGCCGCGCAGTTTATGCCCTTTGCCGCCCTCACGGGATACTACGAGCTCGTACGCAAGCAGGAAATCACCGTCGAACCCAAATGCGAGCTCACAGAAGAAAAAGCCCTCGAGCTTTCGAAAAAGCTCGAGGGCCTCAAACGTGGCGACTTGGTGCGTGTCACCTATTACGATATGTACGGCTATCGTAGCCGCACGGGCATTCTCGACGAAGTGCTACCCGCGTTCAAGCTGCTCAAACTCAGGGATATCGCCATCGACTTCGACGATATCCAAGGCATTGAGCTGCGTGGTCGAGCCTAGCGACGAGAACGCTTGCGCAAGACGAGAGCAATGCCAAGCACTGCGGCAGCTGCAACCAGCAATCCCAAGACCAGCGTGAGGGTCGAGTCGCCAGCGCGAGGCAGCGAGCCGTCCTTCGGAGTCTTCTTAGCGGTCGTCGTGACGGTGGTCGTGGCGCTGCTCGACTGGTCGTTGCCGCCCGTCTGGCTGCCACCAGGCTGATCGCCGCCACCCGGCTGCGAAGGATCGGTGGGTTCCGTCGGATCCGGAGTACCGGGATCAACCGGATTCTCCGAATTCTCCTTGCGCTGGATCCAGACCTGGCAACCATAGAACGGGTTGGCGGTACCAAGGCACAGACCCTGGTTGGTCACCGCAAAGGTGCGCAGACCATGGTTATACGGATCGTTAAAGCCATTGGTCGTCAGCGTCGTAAAGTTCACGCCGTCCTCGGTCACATACATATCAAAGCCGCGCTCGGCATCGCGCAGGTAGCACATGCACGTAAGGACACTCTGCAACTTCTTGAGGTTCTCCGCACTCAGCAGCTTATCGAGCGCATCCTGAATATCACCCGGCAGCTCGGTGCCATAGGCATCCTCGTACTGCTGCTTCAGGCTCTCATAGCTATCGAGCATGTCCTGATACTGGTCGGCAAAGGACTTGAAGTACGCGATCTCGCCATCGATCTTCTGGACATAAGCTGCGTCGTCCTCAAAGTCCCGGGACATCGTCGCGGCCTGATCGCAAAGATCGCCCGTGGCATCCTCCAGCGCATCGCTTAGATCGCCAAAGCCCTTAGCAACCTCGGTCTTCTCGTCATCGACCTCGACGGCCTCGGTCTTCTCGTCATCGACCTCGACGGCCTCGTTTGAATCATCGTCCGCAAGCGTGTCCACAGGAACGATGGGGGCATCGGGCAAATTCACGTCAAGCAGGTGATCAAGCAGGTCCTTAAGGCGCTGAACCTGAGATTCCCACTCCTCGGGCGTCATATCGATAATGTCGCCATTGGAGAACTGGCCGATCGGCTCAAGCAGGCTCGCGGTATCAAAGGTACCGATATACAGCTTGCCGTCGAACTTCTGCATGCGCCAAATGTACTGGTTCTCGTTTCGGCCAAAGCCCGAAGTCAGGCCGGAAATACCGCCCTCGGGGAACATATCAGTGCGATCGCCAACGACGAGCTCCATGTTCTCGTCCTTGTCCATGCGATAGATGTTGACCGACTGCTCAAGATTGGCATTCACAAACGAGCAGTCAACGCCGCCCATGCTGCTCTTGCCGCCCTCTTCGGTGCTGGACTTGTTGAACAGGATGCGCTCGAGAGCAATCTCCTCGTCGTTGTATTCACCGATATAGAGGTAGTCGTTGTAGACGACGAGGTTGGCAGCGCCAGAACGGGTACGGGCAGGATCGATGCCAAAGCAGTACTTTGCACCGTCTGCCTTGTCGCCGACAATCGGAGTCCACGAATAGCTGCCGTCGGCGTTCTTGTCGCCACGAACCATGGCAAACGACTGCATGGAATTATCATCGGGAGCGTTCTCGGGCGTACCGGTGCAGATGGTCGCATAGAGATGGCCATTGTACGAGACCATATCCCAAATGGCGCCGCCGTAGATGCTGTCCTGATAGCGAATCGCCGGATAGTTAAACAACGTGTCCGAGTTGGCAATCTCGGTGAAGCTGTCCTGGCCCTTTGACGGGTCAGGCGACGTCAGGATTGTCGACACAAACTTACCGGCCGCGTCTTTGCCCACATTACTGATGACGAGCTGGCCATCATGGACACACATGCCGCGGATACCGGTAGAAATGCCCTGCTTGTAGGCGGCACCGTAATCCTGCATGCTCGAAAGGCCCTGATAGACAACTTTGTACTCATCCGTCTTAGGATCAATCTCATATACAGCAGGCAGACCGCTTTTGCCGCCATTGGCCCTGACGCTGCCGCAGAAATAGAGCTTGCCCTTATAGCTCACGGCATTGCGGAACAAAGGAGCGACGCCGTTGAGCGATTCAGAGAGTAGCAGCTTGGTCTCACCGGTCTTGGTATTGATCTTGACCAAGATGCCGCCGCTGTCCTTGTCGGCCGTGCCGTCCTCCTTCTGCTGTCCATAGAAGAACGTGCCGTTAAACATGGCCTCCAGCGTCAGGCGCATGGTCTCGACATCAAAGGAATCGCCCAGCGTACTGTTCATGAGCGTAAGCGTGTTGCCCATCGCCGCATAGCAGGTGCCCACATAAAGCCAGTCACCATAGCTCGCAGCCGCCCAAGTGTAGCTCTGGCCGCGATCGCCTTCGTTATTGGCCGTGTTACCGTCGGTGCCCGGGACGGCAACGACACCGTCACCCTGGTAGTCGACGATGCCATCAGGCTGCGACGTTCCTACCGAAGGATGCGAGAGTTTCTCAAAGGAATATCCATTTCCCGCATTGTAGGTAACGGCACCCGAAGTGTCTTCGGCATTCGCCGGCAACGGTGATGCCAAGATAGCGGCAAGCGCTGCCACCAAGCCAAGTGTTCCCACTCGTCTCATAAGGCTATAGCCTCCCCTGTCCTTAAGCCCAGTTTTAGCATTCATCATCTCTGTCCACGTTTAATTGCAATCTGGGCACAGCAATAATCAGCATATAAATATACACCTGTATTTTTTCTTACGGGATAGCGGATGCTCGATTGGTCACGAATTCCGCGCGAACCGTCACCAAACTCCACTTTCGCCGCATCCGCGAGTTGTTTTTTGCGCAAATTTTAGGACGTCGATAGCCCCAATGGGGAGGAGGCCGGTACTCATTGGAGAGGGCAGCATCTACATTTTCATAACGAAATAGCCCGCGTCTCTCACCGCCGTCTCGAGTGCCTCGCGGTCAATCGGGCGCTTCGAACGCACGCGTGCCGTGTGGTCCGCATACGTCACCGTTGCCCACACGCCATCCAGCGCATTGAGAGCATTGACTACGTTCTGAGCGCACCCGTCGCAGCTCATGCCGCCGATAAGCAGCTCATCGTGGTAGGGATAGTGAGACTCATCGGCATCGGCCACCACAACCTTCTTGGCCTTCTTGCAACTCGCGCCATCACTACAGCAGCTCTTTCCGCGTGTCGATACGGCAATACGACGCACACCAAAGAACATGCCGAGTGCGATCACGGCAAGCACGATGATATTTGCAGGGCTGATCAAGTCGTCCATGCGATCCCCTTTCTCCAAACTCTTATACCTATACCCCCATGGGGTGTTCCCATCTTACTCCAAACTCGTGTCGGTTCGGTCAATTAGTTTCCCTCTTCAAACTTTTTAGTTGACCAAGGCTTACTTTCGTGTATAAGTTTTCCTAGGCTAACAACTGAGGACCCGAAAGGAGCATCGTGACTCGAACCATTGACATCCCAACATACCAAACGGCTGTCGTACGCAACTGCTCCTCTACGCTCGCAGGTATCAAGCCGGCATCGCTCTTTACCTATCCCGGCGTTTACGCCAACCAAAACGGAAAACCTAGCGCCGCCCATATCGAAGATCGACGCTCTCGCCTGCTCGCCGTCATAGCCCAATGCAACCGCGAGCTCCGGCCACTCGGGATCCATATGAGCGTTTTGGTCTGGCGCCCCTGCGGAGCGCTCATCTATGTGTACCGCCCTGCGGACCTCATGCGATACCTCTCCGACCCCCGCGCCACGACGGCGCTTGCAGCCGAAGGTTACGATGTCCACAACCTGCCCGCATCCCTGGTGCATCTCGCCGCGCGCATCACGCTGGCAAGCAGCAATGCCGCAGAAAGCGCCTATGACGGCAGCGTCTGCGCATTCGCGCGAAATAGGCACTGCGATACGGGATGCACGTGCGAGTTCCCCCACGAAATTGGCTATTTTTTGGGCTATCCCTACGAAGATGTCCATCAGTTTATCGTCCAGCACGGCGAAAACTATAAGGTCTTTGGCGCATGGAAGGTATACACAAACGTTGAGCAGGCGCTCACGACCTTCGATTCCTATCGCGCATGCACGCAATACCTTACCTACATCTATCAACGGGGCTGCACCCTGGGACAACTTGTCCAGGCAACCCGATAGTGCATACAAAACGCGGCCGCACGCCGCACAACCGAAAGGACTCAACATGAGCAAGATCGCCGTCGTCTATTGGAGCGGCACGGGCAACACCGAGGCCATGGCAAACCTCGTTGCCGAGGGCACCACGTCCGCGGGCGCCGAGGCCGAAGTCATCCCCTGCGCCGACTTCTCTGCCGACAGGGCCGCCGACTATGATGCCTTCGCCTTCGGTTGCCCCGCCATGGGCTCCGAGGAGCTTGAATACGATGAGTTCCAACCGATGTGGGACGAAGTCAAGGAAACCCTCGGCGACAAGAAGGTCGTCCTCTTTGGCTCTTATTCGTGGGCCGAGGGCGAGTGGATGGACAACTGGAAGGCCGATGCCGACGAGGCAGGTGTCAACGTCGTCGATTCCGTCATTTGCTACGACGCCCCCGACGATGAGGGCGAGGCGGCCTGCCGCGCCCTTGGAGCTGAGCTCGCCTAGCGGCAATGAGCTCCGCCCGTAACGCGCTCTGCACCAAAACACATTCGCGTCCCAACAAAAACGGGAGCCGGATCACATCCGGCTCCCGTTTTCTGCTATGTCAGTCATATAAAGCGGCTACGAGATATTGCCCAAAAACGCCTTGGTGCGTTCGCTCTTAGGATGGTCGAAGACCTCGCTCGGCGTGCCATCCTCCACGATAACGCCGCCGTCCATAAAGACGACGCGGTCGGCGACGTCGCGGGCAAAGCCCATCTCGTGCGTCACCACGATCATGGTCATACCGTCATGCGCAAGATCGCGCATGACGCCCAATACATCGCGGACAAGCTCAGGATCGAGCGCCGACGTGGCCTCGTCAAAGAGCATCACGTGCGGATTCATCGACAGGGCGCGGGCGATGGCCACGCGCTGCTGCTGACCGCCCGAAAGCTGACTCGGCATAAAATCGATGCGCTCGGCCAGGCCGACCTTGGTCAGCTCCTCGATGGCAATCTTCTCGGCCTCTTCCTTGCTGCGCTTGAGCACCTTTTGCTGCGCAAGCATGACGTTCTTTTTGACCGACAGGTGCGGGAACAAGTTGAACTGCTGAAACACCATGCCCAAGTGCGTACGCACCTTATTGAGGTCAACGCCCTTGGCGCACACATCCACGCCCTCGACGACAATCGAACCACTCGTGGGCTCCTCGAGACGGTTAATGCAGCGAAGCATCGTCGACTTGCCCGAACCCGAAGGGCCCAGGACTACGACGACCTCGCCCTTGTGCACATCAAGGTCGATGTCGCGCAGGACCACGTTATCGCCAAAGGCCTTCTGGAGATTCTTGATGCTGACGACGACCTCGTTCGAGTTATTGGTTTCGCTCATAATAGAACCTCCTTACAGACCAGCGATATGGTCGGCGGGCGTCGCGACAACCTGTCCGGCGCTCTTGGTGGGACGCTTCTTTTTGGTTTCGGCCGTACCCAGCAGCCTCGCCTCAAGACCGCTCACCAAGCGCGCAAGCGGCAGGGTAATGACCAGATAGAACAGGGCGGCAACCACATACGGCGTAATGGAGCCCGTTGTTGCCACGATGGTGCGGGCGTTCATGACGATCTCGACCACGCCCACGGCGGCAAGCAGCGACGTATCCTTGTAAAGCAGGATAAACTCGCTGGTCAGCGTAGGCAGGACATTGCGGAACGTCTGCGGAATCATAACGTAGAGCAGCGTCTGGAAGGCATTCATGCCCAGCGAGCGAGCAGCCTCGTTTTGACCCTTGGGGATCGACTGAATACCGGCACGGAAGATCTCGCACAGGTACGCAGACGAGTTCATGGCCATGACGATAACGCCCAAGACGTAGTCGTCAACCTTGACACCGGCAAGCGGCAGGCCAAAGAACGCAATGTAGATCTGCAGGAACGCCGGCGTGCCGCGGATGATATTCACATAGATGCCGGCAAGACAACGAAGGATGCGCGACTTGGAAATGCGCATGAGCGACAGCGCAAAGCCAAAGGGAATGGCCAACGGAAATGCCACGAGCACGATCGAGAGCGACATAAGGAAGCCCTTAAAGACGATCGGCAGGCTCTGGACCAAAATGACCGGGTTCAGGAACAGGCGAAGGAACATGTTGGAATTCCATGCCTCGACCCACGGCTGTTCCTTAAGGTCGGCCAGGAAGTTATCGAATGCCGTCACGCCCTTAATCTCGACGGAAGGAATCTTGGAAATCTTCTTGGTCGAACCGTCGGCAAGCGTATAGGTGCCGCTAAAGGCCTCATCGCCGCCCTCGACGGGAAACGTCACGCCGTAAACCTCGACACGGAAAAAGCCGCCGGCAGGCGCCGTCTCGCCAAAGTCAATCTTGAGCGTCTGGCCGTCAGCCTTGCACGTGGGCTTCATGGGCGTACGATCCATGAGGTCCTCGCCCGAGAGCATCGTCAATCGCGTGTCATCGGTACCAAACGTCGTGCCGTCGACAAACGTCAGCGAAAGACCGCTCAGCTCCTCATCGGCATCGGCTTGGACCTCCCAGGTAACGCGCGTCTCGGTACCGCCGACCACAGCGCTGCCCGAACCGGTGTTGGGTCGGGCGGTAATCTTTGCGGTCTCAAGCGCCTGGGCGGTCGTGGGCGCATATGCCCCCGCGCAAACCAGCGCGAGCGCCACGGCCATGACGCAGACTAGCTTTTGGAGCAAGGCGGGCAGTGGAAAATGCTGCTCCGCGGCCCCTTTGTTCAGTCGAGACAAGGTGGCTCCTATCGTAGAAGTTGCCGGCAAAACGAGACGGAAATGCTCTCCGTCAAGAGAAGCGCAAAGGCCCTCTCCGCCAAAACGGAAAGGGCCCGCGCGCAATCAAGTAGTTATTTTACTTGATGTTGTACTTAGCCATGAGGGCGTCAACGGTACCGTCATCGGTCAGGTCCTTGATGGCCTGGTTGATGTCGTCCTTGAGCTTGGTGTTGCCCTGGTTGATGGCGATGGCGTACTCCTCGCCGGTGCTGATCTGCTTAATGGTCTGACAGGTGTTGAACTGCTCGGCGGTCAGCTGGCTAGCAACGGAGCGGTTGGTGACTACGGCGTCGCCCTTATCGGACTGCAGGGCGCTGAAGCACTCGGTGGCGTCCTTGTAGGGGACAATCTTGGCCTTGGGGAAGTTCTCCTGGGCAAAGGACTCGGCGGTCGAGCCAGACTGGACGATGATGGTAGCGTCAGCGTTATTGAGCTTCTCGCTGTAGTTATCGGCCGTGATGTCGGTGTTATCGACCTTGGTCACGATAGCCTGATCGTCCATGTAGTAGGAATCGGAGAAAGTGACTTCCTTCTCACGCTCGGGCGTGTCGGTGATAGCCGCGATGGAGACGTCATACTTGGCGCCCGAAGCGACGCCCGGAACCAGCGTGTCAAAGTCGTTATTGACGTACTCGACATCCAGGCCCAGCTTGTCGCCGATGGCCTTGATGAGCTCAAGGTCAAAGCCCTGATAATCGCCGTTGTCATCCTTGTACTCAAACGGAGCGTACTCGGCAGAGGTGCCGACGGTCAGCGTACCGTCCTTGACGAGCGCGTACTCCTTGGAGCCGTCGACCTTCTCGACCTTAGCGTCGTCAGAGCTGCTAGAACCGGCATCAGAGCCAGAGGTGGCGTTGGACGAGCCGCAGCCCGTCAGAGCGAGGGCGAGCGCCATAGCACCCGTGGCGGCAAATGCGCCAAGCTTCTTCAGCTTCATAATCAGTCTCCTTCCAATGACCCCATGTGATTCAGAGGTCTGCAAAAACTGAGGGTTATTATGCACCCGCTTGGAAGAATCTGCAATTAGAAAACTGATTGAAACAAACCCATAACGTGAATGGAGCACTCCACTTTATGGCAGCCATTACTGCTGCAAGGACCTTAACAGTTTGATTTCAGCCGCATAACCTGCAAGTTCGTTCGGTGTCTCCAAAATGAATGGCAAGGCGCGCAAGCGGCCATTCGATACAATATTCTGCATAACCTGCATACCGCCGCCAAACTCTTCACTACCCAGGTAGCCCTTGCCGATGCACTCGTGGCGATCCTTATGGGCGCCGCAAGGGTTCTTGGAGTCATTGATATGCACGGCGCGCAGGCGCTCGATACCCACCACACGATCGAACTCGTCGAGCACACCGTCAAGATCGTGGACGATGTCATAGCCGGCATCATTCACATGGCAGGTGTCCAGGCAAACGCCCAACTTGGCCGACAGCTCGGGGCGTTTGTCGGCAACGCCCTCGATGATGAGCGCCAGCTCCTCGAAGCTGCGGCCCACCTCGGTGCCCTTGCCGGCCATAGTCTCGAGCAGCACCGTCGTCTGCTGACCCTCAAACATCACCTGACACAGGGTGTCGACGATCATCTGAATGCCGGCGTCGGAGCCCTGCCCCACATGCGCACCGGGATGGAAGTTGTAGTAGTTGCCGGGCAGCGCTTCCATGCGACGCAGGTCCTCTGCCATGGCCTCCAGGGCAAACTCGCGCGCCCGCTCTTTGGCCGAGCAGGGGTTATAGGTATACGGGGCATGAGCCACGAGCGGGCCAAAGTCGTTTTGCCCCATAAGCTCGCGCAGGGCCGCCACGTCATCCATGTCAAGGTCTTTCGCCTTGCCGCCGCGCGGGTTGCGCGTAAAGAATGCAAAGGTATTGGCGCCAATGGACAGCGCCGTCTCCCCCATTGCCCGATAGCCCTTCGTCGTCGAAAGATGACACCCGATCGTCAGCATCTCCAGCTCCCCCTCATCAGTTGCGGTGAAATAGTTCCTGTCGATGCCCTATTCTGCCGCAAACAGGAACTATTCCACCACAAGTTATAAAAGGGGCATCAGAGATGCGGGCCACCAAGCACTACGGCTACGGGCGCGGGCGTCATGATCCCTCACGCGTCAGCGCCAGGTCCTAGAGGGCTAGACGGATTGCATCGATGATGCGCGCACAGCGCTGTGTGGCGGCTAGGGGCATGACGGGACTCTTGAGTTTCCCCGCCCGGATGAGCTGGGTCGCATGCCGGATTTCGCCGTAGAAATCATCGACCTCAAACGGGGCATTTATTTCGAGCATTCGTCCGTCGGAGTACTTCACATGGGCGAGCTCGGGGCGATGGAGGCGCTCGATTTCCAACGAACCCCGCTCGCAGGCAATCGTTAAGCGGCTTTCATATGCTGCTTTGCCGTCGCACACCATATGAATGGGTATGCCGCCGACACTCATATGGATCTCATCGGCCCAATCCACGCGGCCGCCCGATACGTCACGCCAGCGAACTTCACGAGACGAAACATCGCACGCGCCCGTAAGCAGATCCTCAAACCACCCGACTGCATAGCAGCCCATGTCATATAGACAGCCGCCCTGCAACGGATCAAGCAGATAGCCCGAAGGAGACTCGCCGTAATCGAGCTTTTGCACGCTTTCAATCGAGACAATACGGCCAAGCTCACCCGACGCAAGCAAGTCCTTCACGCGAGTGCGCATCGGGCAAAACCGATTCTTCATCGCCTCCATAAACGGCACGCCGTACTCACGGGAAACGGAGGCGATCGCATGGGCCTCTTCTTCATTCAAAACGGCCGGCTTTTCGCACAGTACGGCCTTTCCCGCGCGCAGTGCCCGACAGGCCCAATGCGCATGCATGCCATGTGGAAGAGCCAAGTAGATTGCGTCGACATCGGGGTCGGCAATCAGCGCATCATAAGCCGCATCGCCGCTATCGTCAGCCGTGGCATAGCCGTGCGCGGCATCAATCGAAAACGCCCTGCAAAACTCCTCAACATGCGAAGGAGTGCGACCGGCGGCAGCCACAAGCCGTGCCCCGTCCACCTCCTTGAGCGACGATGCGAATCGATGCGAAATGTGTCCAGCGCCCAAAACGCCCCAGCGAACATCACGCAAACCATCACATGAATCCCGATAGCCCACGACAGCCCCCTTCAGTTGCGGTGGAATAGTTCCTGCTTGGCCCCTATTCTGCCGCAAACAGGAACTATTCCACCGCAAGTTATAAAAGGGGCATCAGGAGCGCGTTTTGCAAAAGGCTTTAAGCGCGGCCGTTACGGGACCAGGCTGGAAACGTCGGCGCACATCGTCGAGACGCTCGGGAATATCAATGTGCTGCGGGCAGTGACGTGCGCATTTGCCGCACTTGACGCAATTGCTCACCAGCTTGGGCTCGTTCGTCCGCACCGCGCTCGCCGTAAAGTATTGAGACAGCCCCGTAAACCAACTATGCGCATAGCTCGCGTTGTAGGCGCCAAAGCAGCCGGGAATATTGATACCCTTGGGGCACGGCATGCAGTAGCCGCACCCCGTACAGGGCACGCGATTCGATTTCTCAAACTCTCCCAGCACGCGTGCGATGGTATCGAGCTGCTCTGTCGTCATCGAATCCGGCAGTGCGCGATCCGCCAATGCCGCGTTCTCGTCCACCTGCGCGGTATCGGTCATGCCCGAAAGCAGCATCGTGACTTGAGGATGGTTCCACACCCACGAAAGGCCCCAAGCAGCCGGCGTCTTCAGGTACGGATCGCGTACGTCATCGAGCACGGCGCGGGCCCGCGGAGGCAGCTTGCCCGCCAGGCGTCCACCCAAAAGCGGTTCCATCACAAACACCGCGAGCCCGCGCTCGGCGGCTGCCATGAGTCCCGCCGTTCCCGCTTGGTAGCGCTCTCCGGCATAATTGTACTGGATCTGGCAAAAATCCCAGTCATACGCGTCAAGCATCATGAGGAAATCCGCCGCACCGCCGTGGTACGAAAAACCTATCTGGCGAATACGCCCCGCAGCCTTTTGGTGCGCAATCCAGTCCTCGATACCCAAAGCTGCCACGCGCTCCCACTGCGCGGGCGAGGTGATGTTGTGCATGAGGTAGTAGTCGATATGGTCAGTCCGCAAACGGCGCAGCTGCTCGTCAAAAAAGCGGTCGAAATCCTCCGCACATTTGCACGAAGCGTGCGGCAACTTGGTCGCGAGCAAAATCTGGTCGCGCAGACCCAGGCGCTCAAGCGAAGCTCCCACACAAGCTTCGTTACCGGGGTAGAGATAGGCCGTGTCCAGATAGGTTATCCCTTGCTCCACCGCACGGGAAATGATGGCATCGGCCGTCTTCGCATCGGGATGTCCCGGCGCACCGGGAAACCTCATGCAGCCCAGACCCAGAGCGGATATTCGGTTACCACTTTTGGGGTCAACACGGTATTGCACGGCCCCTCCCTTCGCCATCAGCGCCCCGGCAAGGCGAAACACAATGGTCACGCAGCCGAAACATCGTGGAATCGCAATCGAGAATGTATCGTAACGTAGCAGAAATCGAGCCGTCACGACACCGCTTTAACATCAGCAAAAAGCCCGATGAAAGGAAGCGACCGTGACCACACGTGAGGACGCCTACCCCTACCCCGGCGAGCAGTACATCCTCTCGGTCGACCGCTATCAGATCGAGGTCATGGACCATCTGGACGAGCTTCCCGCCACAGGCGCCGTCATCTTCTGCACCTTCCCCAAGGTGCGCGATGGCGTTGGATATCCCGCACGCGTTTTCGCGGTCTGCCCCGCAGCGTAAGCTCCACACGTCCATTCATTTAAAAATCGCCACCCTGCATGCACAAGGTGCGCTGGCGGCATACAATCCATCAGGCGCCCCTTACGCGGGCACCTTTTATATGGGGAGATAATTCACATGCAGATCAACAAGGTCACCTTTATCGGCAAGGGCGGCGTCGGGCTACTCTACGGCAGTATGATCGCCCAGGCACTCGGTAACGACGCCGTCGAATACGTTATGGATGACGCCCGTTTTGAGCGTCACGCGGGCGATGCGCTCACCGTCAATGGCAAGCCCTGTGCGCTCAAGTCCGTCCGCGCCAGCGAGGCAACGCCCGCCGATCTGGTCATTCTCACGGTCAAGACGACTGGACTCAACCAAGCACTCAAGACTATGGAGCGCGTCGTGGGACCCAATACGCTCATCGCCTCGCTGTGTAACGGCATTACGAGCGAGCAGAAGATTGCCGAGCGCTTTGGCTGGGAGCATACCGTTCTTGGTATTTGCCAGGGCATGGACGCCGTGTTCCTCAACGGAGAGCTCACCTTTACCAATGCGGGCGAAATCCGCTTTGGCGCGGCGGCCGGCACTGAGCTCGCAACCGTCACCGCCATCGACGAGCTCTACACGCGCTGCGGCATCGCCCATACCGTCGAGAGCGACGTTACGCACCGCATGTGGGCCAAACTCATGCTCAACGACGGCATCAACCAGACGTGCATGGCCTACGGCGGGACCTACGGAAGCGCCACGGAGCCGGGCTCCGAGCAGCGTCGCTGCTTTGTTTCTGCCATGCGCGAAACGCTTGCGGTCGCCAACGCCGAGGGCATTGAGCTGACCGAGGCAGACCTGACGCAGATGGTGCACCTCATCGAGGGAATCGACCCCGCCGGTATGCCCTCAATGGCGCAGGACCGCATCGCACAACGAAAAACCGAAGTCGAGGAGTTCGCGGGCACCATTTGCCGCCTGGCCGTCAAACACGATATCCAAGTGCCGCAAAACGATTGGCTCTATCAGCGCATCCGCGATATCGAGAAAAGCTGGTAGCGCCCGGCTCACCACGTCAACAGGCTCAACAGCAAAGCCGCCACAAGGAGCACTCCCCTTACGGCGGCTTTCATCTTCATCTATAACCAGTAGTCGATGTCCCGACGGTTAGAGCTGCGACTCCGACGCCTGGTCCTCATCGTCGCGACAAAGGACTACACCCGCACTTCCCAGCAGTGCGGCCGCGATCAACGCACTGACCACGATAGAGGCAGCCCCACAAGACCCCTGCATGCCCACAACGAGCGCGGCCGTAGGACCAAGGCAGCCAAGCACCAATGCGACGGCGGCAATAGCAATATCTCGAGCGTTCACAAGACCACTTCCTCCACGAGAAAGACCTTATTTCTCATGAACTAGTGTGCCCCGCGCCCATATGCGCGGCGTACTGCCACGGTAAGCGCTCTGTTAACTCAAACGCATACATAGAACGGGCGTCCTTACGTTGCCCTAAAGCTCGGTAAAGACGCCCGTCCGTCAAATATCCGTGATGCAGAAAAATTACCAGCCAGTGTAGTAATCGGTGGTTCCGGCAGCGCAGCCGGAGTCATAGACCTTGCACTCGCCCTTGGACCCGGTAAACGTGGAGCCCTGGGCCTTATCGCCCGCGGCAACGACGTAGTAGCCATCGGAATCGCGCCAAAAGCCCTCGGCGTCCTGCGTCCATTCGCCCGTGCGGTGGTGATACAACACGTTGCTGCTGTAATAAGTCTCGCGGCGGCCGTTATAGTTATTGACGCCGCTCGAGCGCGTCAGGCCCGAGCCGTTCGCGTAATACGCAGCAGACGCGTAAGACGAGCCGGAGCCAGCGTTGTAATACGAAGCCTGAACGGCCTCAGCGGCCTCGGCTTCGGCTGCGGCAGCCTCGAGCGCCTCGCGCTTGGCATCCTCTAGCGTAGAGCGAAGCTCGTCGAGCTCGGTCGACTTGGCGTCGACCTCCCCCATCGTCAACAGGCTACTCGCGCCGTCGATGCAGCCCTGCAACACAGCGCGCTCGTCATCGGTAGCATAGTCGCCATACATATTCATAATGATCTGAGCGCGCATCTCCAGGGAATCGCGCTTCGCCCCCATCGAGGCGTTCCACTCCTGCATAGAGCCGTAACCGTCACCGCGGTAGTCGACGGGCTGCACCAGCGTCGCCTCGGACGGCGTAGATCCGACCGTATCGGATAGTGTTGCCGCGTGGGCATCAGTTGCGCCGACGCCCGCCAAAAGTGCCACGGTCAGAGCGGCGGAAAGGGCGGCGGCTTTCGGTTTTCGTGAATCGATCCTCATGTAGCTGGAAACCTCCGTAGTGTGTTTTTGCTGCGTTTGGGCTGCGTGTGATTCGATCGCGCTGCATAGTACCCCGAGCAAATCGCGACCTGCGGTTTTACTCAAAAGGCGCACGTCAATTGCGTAAAACTCACATCCTCTCAACAGGAGTTTTCCACAACTCAAATGCATAAATCGTATCAAAAACCCTGTTTTTGCACCCTCTCTATGCAAAAAAGGCGCCTGTGCAACCATTGTTCGCACAGGCGCCTTGATCAGGCATTTTATGCAGTTATACCTATCGAGTCGCAAGGGGTCCTTGCACAAGTCGCCTTACTCGTCCAGCGCGGCGAAGGCCTGCTTCAGATCCCAAATGATATCCTCGGCGTTCTCGGTACCGATGGAAAGACGGATCGTGGAGGGCGTGATGTTCTGCTCGGCGAGCTCCTCGGCAGAGAGCTGGGAGTGCGTGGTGGTAGCCGGGTGCACGACGAGCGACTTGACGTCGGCCACGTTGGCGAGCAGCGAGAACACCTGCAGATGATCGATGAACTTCCAAGCTGCCTCCTGGCCACCCTTAATCTCAAAGGTAAAGATCGAGGCACCGCCACGGGGGAAGTACTTCTGATAGAGCTCGTGATCGGGGTGCTCAGGCAGGCTCGGGTGGTTCACCTTGGCGACGTGGCTGTCACCGGTCAGGAACTCAACGACCTTCTTGGTGTTCTCGACATGACGGTCAACGCGCAGCGACAGAGTCTCGGTGCCCTGGAGCAGGACCCAGGCGTTGAACGGGCTGATGCAGGCGCCCTCGTCACGCAGCAGGATAGCGCGGACATAGGTTGCGAAGGCAGCGGGACCGGCAGCCTCGGCAAACGAAACACCGTGGTAGGAGGGGTTGGGCTCAGCGATCTGGGCGTACTTTCCGCTCGCCTTCCAATCGAAGTTACCGCCGTCGACGATCACACCGCCCAGCGAGGTGCCGTGGCCGCCGATGAACTTGGTTGCAGAGTGGACGACGATGTTGGCACCATGCTCCAGCGGACGGAACAGATACGGGGTGCCGAAGGTGTTGTCGACGACAACCGGCAGACCGTGCTTCTTGGCGACCTCGGAGGTGGCGTCAATGTTGGGGATGTCGGAGTTGGGGTTGCCGAGCGTCTCAAGGTAAATGACCGTGGTGTTGTCCTTGATGGCACCCTCGACCTCTTCCAGGTTATGGGCATCGACAAACGTGGTCTCGACACCAAACTGGGAGAGCGTATGCTCCAGCAGGTTGTAGGAACCACCGTAGATGGTCTTCTGAGCCACCACGTGGTCACCGGCCTGGGCAAGAGCCTGCAGGGTATAGGTGATAGCAGCAGCACCGGAGGCGACGGCAAGACCTGCCACGCCACCCTCGAGGGCGGCGATACGGTCCTCGAAGACGCCCTGGGTGGAGTTGGTCAGACGGCCGTAGATGTTACCGGCGTCGGCAAGACCAAAGCGGTCGGCGGCGTGTTGGGAGTTGCGGAACACATAGCTCGTGGTCTGGTAGATAGGCACGGCACGGGAGTCGGATGCAGGATCGGCGCTCTCCTGACCAACGTGCAGCTGCAGGGTATCGAAACCAAAGGTGTGCTCGGGGTTGTTGATGAACTGGCTCATGACGATCTCCTTGATCAAATAAAAGTAAATAAATAAGAGAGAAGTAAGTCGCTGTCTCCTGATCACGCCGACGGGCGCAAACAGGAGCCCGGCATTCGTCTTGGTAAGCAATTCATATGCGGGCCTCCTTTCGCATCCCGGTTCCGTGGTTGGCTTAATTACCTACCGCCTTTGTGTGTTTTGAATAGTACGAACATTGTTTCCCTCGGTCAATCACTTAAAAGCGCTAACCTGTTATCGGTTTTATAGATAGCTATCGAAAGGACGGGCGCCGATGACCCTCCAGCAGCTTCGCTTTTTGATCGCCGTGGCAGAGTCCGGCTCAATCAACGCCGCAGCTCAGCGCCTCTATACCGCTCAGTCCAACATCTCAAACGCCGTCAAAAGCCTGGAACAGGAACTTCATATCGAAATCTTTACGCGCTCTTGCCGCGGTGTTGCACTCACCAACGACGGCACCGAGCTTTTGGGTTATGCACGCCAGGTCGTAGAGCAGGCCGATATGCTCGAGGCGCGCTACGAGGACGGCGGCACCCCGCAAGCCCGCCTTGCTATCTCGGCCCAACACTACGCCTTTTCGGTCGAGGCCTTTGTCAACGTGGTCGAGCGCTGCCGCGACAGCAAGTTCGAGTTCATCATGCGCGAGACCACCACAGCGCAGATCATCGACGACGTGCGCGCGTTTCGCAGCGACATCGGCATCCTCTATCTGGACGACTTTAATACCCGTGTCTTGCAGAAGGCCTTTACCGATGCCCGAGCGAGCTTTCATCCCCTCTTTGATGCGAAAGTCCACGTGTTCGTTAGCGAGCGTCACCCGCTCGCACGCCGCCCTCAGCTGTCCCTTGCCGACCTCACGCCCTATACGCGCTACAGCTTTGAGCAGGGAACCTCGAACTCCTTCTATTACGCCGAGGAACCTTTTAGCTATATCCCTTGCGACCGCAACATACGAATCTCGGACCGTGGAACACTTACCAACTTACTTATCACGTCGAACGGTTACACCCTGTCGACCGGTGTCCTCTCCAATGAAATGCAATGGGGTATGGCATCGATCCCGTTAGCAGACGCCCCAACGATGCACGTAGGCTATATCATGCACGACGAGCGCAAGCCCTCTCCCCTCTTGCAGCAATACCTCGACGAACTTAACCGCATCATCCATGCCAACTAACTGTCAGAAGACGGGGTAGAAATCGTAGATTGCTAGCCCCCGGCGGGCATGGCGCTACAATGGTCACTCACACGAAACGTACCCAATGAAAGGAAGCCCGTGAAGGTCATCATCTATACCGACGGCTCGGCCCGATCAAATCCGGGACGCGGCGGCTACGGCGCCGTGCTCAAATACACCAACCCCGCCGGCAAGACCTTCACCTCCGAGCTTTCGCGCGGCTACGCCAAGACCACCAACAACCGCATGGAGCTCATGGCCGTTATCGTGGCGCTCGAGGCACTCAACCGCCCCTGCGAGGTCGAAGTCCATTCCGATTCGCAGTACGTCGTCAACGCCTTCAACAAGCACTGGATTGACGGATGGAAAAAACGCGGCTGGAAGACCGCCAACAAGCAGCCTGTCAAGAACCGCGATCTGTGGGAGCGCCTGCTCACCGCAAAGAGCAAGCACAAGGTTGAGTTCATCTGGGTTAAGGGGCATGCCGGCCACGAGCTCAATGAGCGCTGCGACGGGCTCGCCACCACCGCGGCCGACGGCAGCAACCTCGATATCGACACCGGCTTTAACGAGAGCGACCTGTAACGGCGTTTTCGCACGCTTTTGTGTCCTCCCGCGCTACACTCATCCTGTAAACCGAACGGCACGAGGGGGATACATGCTGCGTATAGCGACCATCGGCACATCCATGATTACCGACGACTTTATCCAGGTCGTCAACGCCAACGACCAAGCCGCGTTTGTGGGCACGCTCTCGCGCAATGCAGATCGCGGTGCTGCCTTTACCGCCGAGCGCGGCGGCGAGCGTAACTTCACCGCACTTGACGAGCTTGCGTCCGCCGACGACGTCGACGCCGTCTACATCGGCAGCCCTAACGCACTTCACTACGAGCAGGCCCTTGCCTGCATCGCCGGTGGCAAGCACGTCATCGTCGAGAAGCCCTTCTGCGCAACCGAAGCGCAGGCGCTGGAAGTCTTCCGCGCTGCCGAGGCAGCAGGTGTCGTAGCCCTCGAGGCCATGCGCCCCCTCCACGATCCCGCCTTCCACGCCATCGAGGACGCCCTGGGCGAGATCGTCCCCATCCGCCGCGCCTCATTGCGCTTTGGCAAATATTCCTCGCGCTACAACGAGATTCTCGCGGGACGCGCCACCAATATCTTCGACTGCAACATGGCATCGGGTTCCCTCATGGATATTGGCGTCTACACCGTCGAGCCCATGGTCGAGATTTTCGGCATGCCCTCCGGCCTTACGAGCATGACTACTCTGCTCGACCCCACCACGCGACAGCTCACGCACGGCCCCATCGACGGCTGCGGTTCCATCCTCGCCAGCTACGGCGGTGGCCGTATCTCCGTCGAGCTCGCGCACTCCAAAATTACGAATGACCTGCTGCCCTCGCAGATCGAAGGCGAGCGTGGCACTATCCAGATCGACCATCTGTCCACGCCCCGCAACGTCCGCATCGACTATCGCGGCGATGTCGTACGCGGCTCGGCGACCGAGGCACCACGCGAACAGGGCGACAACAGCCTCGTGCTCGACCTACCCAAATCGAGCAACACTATGGAATACGAACTCACAGACTTTATCACCGCCATCGGCGGCATCGATAACGTTAAGGAAGAGATTTGGGAGACCCCGGCGGGACGCCACGAGCTTGGCCACTACCGCGATGTCACGCTCGTGTCGCTGCGTATCATGGATGCCGTGCGACAGCAGGCGGGTATCGCCTTCCCCGCTGACTCTAACAAGCAGGCATAGCGATGGGTTTTTTCGACAAGCTTTTCTCGGGCGTCACCGGCGGCAGCCGCGAACCCCAAAAGCCCTCTGGCGTCGAGCTTGAGCTGCGCCGTAGGCTCACCGTGCTCGCAAGCGACGAGGCCACTCAAGACGCCCCGCAGCGCTATTTCCTGCGGTGGGAGGGGCAGGTCCAGGGCGTCGGTTTCCGCTTCACCAACACCAACCTCGCACAGGCGCGCTCCCTCACCGGCTGGGTGCGTAACATGGAAGACGGCTCAGTCGAGATGGAGATACAGGGAGCTCCGGCAAACATCCTATCTCATCTCGAGACGCTTCATGCCTCCTACGAGCGCATGGGAACGCGTTTTCGCCTCGTAGACGCCGAGGCCCGAGCCCCACTTGCCAATGAAGACGGTTTCACTCCTCATTATTAGTATTGTGTGCTAAATACGGTATCATTTACCTACGACCGTTGATAGAAAAGAGGCGAGGCGCATGGCGGTGCAAAGAAGGAATACCAAGCAGCGAAAGCTGGTTCTTGACGCCGTACGCCAAAGCTATAACCATCCCACCGCCGACGAAATCTACAACGTCGTGCGCGCGCAGGATGACAAAATCAGCCGCGGTACGGTCTACCGCAATCTCAATCTCTTGGCCGACGCCGGCGAGATCCTCTCCATCAAGACACCGGGCGGCAGTCGCTTCGATCGCACCATCGAGCCGCACGCGCATATCATCTGCACCTCGTGCAGCCGCGTCATCGACGTACCGCTCCCCTTCGATGCCCAGCTCGACGCCAAAGCGTCCGAGCAAATCGGCTGGCACGTCACGTCGCACTACACCATCTTCGAGGGTCTCTGCCCCGACTGCCGATAGATGTTTGGGACATGCCTTAAAATCCACCTTTCCGCACTCTGCAGCAAAAAGTAGATTTCTAGACATGTCCCAAATGTCTACTCAGCAAGTAGACGACGCAGCTCTTCTTCGACCGTGCGCACGTAGCGGACGCGGTCGTTGATGCCACGCATAGAGGGATTGCAGCTCTCCATCAGATAGGGATGGCCCACGACGTTAAGCATGTCGCGATCGTTCTCATTGTCGCCAAACGCCATCATCTCATCGGGCGAAATACCCAGGGCACGACCGTAATCGGCAAGCGCGGAGCCCTTGCCCGAACCGAAACCGATAAAGTCCGTCCATTCGGTTCCCGACGTCATCACGTCGACACGGTCGCTGAAGAGGCGCTCAAAATGCTCCAGCGCCGCCGGCTGATCAACCTCGGGCGTCTGGAAGGCAATCTTAATGACGTCCTCGTCGATGTCCTCGGGACGGTCGACCACCGCCACATCGCAGTGGACCTCATAGCGCAAATGGTCGACGAACGCATCATTGCCGCTCATGGTGTAGAGGTGCCCCTCGCACGAAAGGGTCACGTCGGCATGGGGATACGCAACCACGGCATTCGCGATATCCATAGCAAGGCTGCGCTCCATGGAACGCTTGACAACGGCACGTCCCTCGCTCATCACCAGGGCTCCGTTTTCGCATACATATGCGAGCTCATCGGCCACCGGGGCAAACAGGTGGCGCAAGCTCGCATATTGACGGCCGCTCGCCGGCATAAACACGATACCGCGACGATGCAGCTCGTCGATGAGCTCAAAGGCCTCGGAACGCGGCTCGCGCTCCCCCGGATGCAGCAACGTGCCGTCCAAATCGCATGCAATCAGCTTGATTCCCTCAAGACCCATACGCTTCCCCAAAGCCTCCTATCAACAGCAAGACGGACCTTGATTGGTCGCCCCTCAAAGCCCGTCTTGCGCATACGCGCGCTTAGCCGCGCGTCTTTTTTACGATGGTAAAGTCGGGAGCCATACTCACAACGGCGTCCGCCGCACTCGACGCAAAGCGCCGGTCCGCATCGAGCTCGCATGTGACCACCGAGAGTCGAACGCCCTCGACGCCCCGGAGCATGCGGCCCAAAACAGGCTGCACCGGCGTATACATGCCCACGGTATGCTCGTCCGAATCGCCTCGAAAAAGCGGCGCATGCATATTGCCAATCTCCCAGCACGCATGCGCGAGCGCAATCGGGTCCATGCGGTCAACTTCGACCAAATAAACCTCGGCGCTGCGCAGGCGCACGACAACCGCCACGGGCACCGCACCCGTGTGGTCGACGGCGAGCACGTCGCCGTCGGCAAGACGACCGCCGTCGGCAGCATCCAGCCGAACATCGACCGTGCGCCCCAGCTCCGTCACGCCCACAAACGCGCATACATCAGCCTGGTCCCAATCGAGCAGCAGCTCGTCGACTTCAAAGACGCCGCCCAACTTCCGGCGAAGCAGGAGTTCATAGGACGGATCGTTGAGATTTCCCAAGCATGTCGTCGAAACCAAGCGTTCGGGCATACTCTAACCCTCGACCTCGACGAGCTCGATATCAAAGTTGAGGTCCTTGCCGGCCAGCTCGTGGTTGGCGTCGAGCGTCACGGCCTCGGGCGTCACGTCAATGACGACGGCGGGGACGGGCATACCGCTCGGCGTGGACAGGAAGAGCTTCATGCCCTTCTCGATCTGCTCGATGTTGGGAACCTGTTCGGCCGGGAAGGTCAGAACCATCTCGGGATTGCGCTCGCCGTAGGCATCGGCAGCAGGAATGTGCACGGTCTTCTTCTCGCCCACCTGCATGTCGACCACGGCGGCGTCGAAGCCCTTGATCATCTGGCCGGCGCCGCAGGTGAACTCCAGCGGCTCGCCGCGATCGTAGGAGCTATCGAACTGCGTGCCGTCGTCGAGCGTGCCGCGATAATGGGTCTTGACCTTCTTGCCCTGGTTGGACATGGTAACCTCCGTGATAAGGGCGGCACACAACGCGGGCCGCCATGAACATATGGCGCTAACTATACCCTAGTCATACAATTCAATGACAGTTTGCAAAGAAACGCTGCAACCGGAGGAACCATGGCATACCCCATATTTGACCTACACTGCGACACCGCCGACCGCATCGGCTGGGCCACGCTCGATCTCGACCTGCGCTTTACCGCCGGCACCGACGGTTATTTCCCCGGCGACGAAACGCATCCGCAAGATTTCGACCTCATCGAGGGCAACGCCTGCGCCATCTCGCTCGCAAAGATCGGCAACACGCCGTGGGCACAGTGCTTCGCCACGTTTGTCCCCGACGAGATTCCCACCGCCCACGCCGCGCGCTTCCAGGCGCAGATCATGGCACATATGAGCGGCCAGGCCATGCTCAACCACGACCGCATGGTCAACGTGCGCAGCGCCGCAGACATTCGCCCTGCGCTCAAAGACGGCAAGGTCGCCTGCATCCACACCATCGAAAACGCCACGTTCTTTGCCGAGGACCCCGCGCTGATCGAGGTACTCAAGAGCCTGGGCGTACTCATGTCATCACTCAGCTGGAACGCGCAGGGACCGCTCGCGAGCGGGCACGATACCCACGCCGGCCTCACCGCCGCCGGCATCGAGGTACTTACGCAGATGGAGCACGCCGGCATGGTACTCGACGTCTCCCACCTCAACGATGAGTGCTTTGACGAGGTTGTCGCCCACGCCACGCGCCCCTTCGTCGCCAGCCACTCCAACTCCCGTGCGGTTTGCGGCGTCAAACGCAACCTTACCGACGACCAGTTCCGCACCATTCGCGACATGGGCGGCATTGTCGGCCTCAACTACTGCAGCGAGTTCCTATCCAACGACGTAACCGACAAGACCGCCGCAGACGTCACCTTCGACCAGCTAGCGGCACATATCGAGCACTGGCTCGACCTGGGCGGCGAGGACGTCATCGCGCTCGGCGGCGACTGGGACGGCGCCACGGTGCCTGCTTTCCTCTCCGATGCCAGCAAGATGCCCGAGTTCCAGAACATGCTCTCCAAGCACTTTGGCAAGACCGTGATGCAAAAGCTCTGCAGCGACAACGCGCTTGCCTTCTTTGAGCGTTATTAATTTCACATCCCTTGAGCGGGCCGGCATGCCGAACGGTCGACATGCCGACCCGTCCCCAATCTGAAGGACCGCTTTTGACGCAGCAATTTACGTTTTTCCTACCCCGACCGGATGGCACGTCCTTGCCCGTCGTCGTTACCAAAAAGCGCGTCAAGAACTTCAACCTACGCGTCACATCGAGCGGTGAGGTCCACGCCAGCGCACCGATCGGCGCCAGCCGTGAGCGTATCGAAGCGTTTGTGAAGCGCAACAGCGCCTGGATTATCAGCCGACTTGCCCAGCGCGAGCAACGTCAGGCGACGGCGAGAGAGCCGCTCAGCCCCTCGTCCATCATTGCGCTTTGGGGCAAACCCATCACGGTACAAGATGCGCTCGATCACAACTTTACATCACCCGCACCGCGGCCCAAGCAGGCCACCTTCGCAAGTTTTATGGGTACCGACGAATCGGACGAAGGCCCACAGGCCAAGCGGCGCGCAATCCTCGACGGCCTAACGTCCGACGAGCTCCAGACACGCATCGACCAACTCTATGCATCCGAGGTCACCGCAGCGCTACGCGATATGGTGCGCGCATACGAAATCGCAATGGGCGTCACCGTTTCCCGCGTCTCCGTGCGCAGTATGAAAACACGCTGGGGATCATGCACGCCCAAGACCGGAGCTATTCGCATCGCACGCGAACTTGCCGCTTATCCCATCGAGTGTCTCGACATGGTTGTCGCCCACGAGCTCGTCCACTTGCTCGAACCAAGCCACAATCAGCGGTTTCACGCCCTGCTCGACACGTACTGCCCCAACAATAGAGCTCTGTCGCAGCGGCTCAAAAAACCGCCCGCCAGCAAGATTTAGAGTCGGCTAGCGCACGCGCTCGATCTCGACACCGCAGCTTGCCAGGGGAAGACCGACGGGCGCCCAAGGCTTATCGAGCTTAACACGCACGCCAAGCAGCAGGGGGTAACGACGTAGCAGCATCGAGGCCACACCCTCAGCTGCAGCCTCGATGAGCTTAAACGTATGCTCGCGCAGATAGCCATCGACATCGTGGCACACCGAGCCGTAATCAATCGAGACATCCAGGTTGTCGTGCTCCCCCGCCGCGCGCAGGTCGGCATAGAGCACCAAGGACACGACGAACTTCTGCCCCAGGGCGTTCTCCTCGGGATACACGCCGTGGTTGGCAAAGACCTCGAGACCGTCGATAGTAATGCGATCGGCATGGCGCAGATCGTCATAGCTCACGTGGGGCACCGCCGTTGCGGTGGATATTTTGCCCCTTTCACGGCGGGCGAGCTCGGCACCTTCAGTCTTGGTTGCATTCTCGGGCAGTTTTTTGTTACTCATCGCGATCGTCTCCTTCGTTTAGAACCCCGACCGCGCAAACTAACTACACGCGAATCGACAGGTTCTTTTTATCGTCGCTCCAGTTGCAAGCATTGCGCGCGGGGCATGCAAAGCAGGCGCGCGACGCTTTGTCGGCTGCGTAGAGCAGACGCTCAAGCGGTTGGCTGTTCACGCGCAGCTTTCGATGGCCCAGAATGGCCGTCTTAATGGCTGCGGCATCGGCCGGCTCAAACGCCACGTCATCGGGCATGCCGGCGAGTATTGCATCAGCGACGCGCTCGCTTGCAACATCATGGGATATACCCGATTCATACTGTTCATCTTTGCCGATATCGTGAAGAAGTGCCGTGGCGTAGATGACCTCGCGGTCAAACTCGAGCTGTTCCTCGAGATTCTTGATCCACATAATACGGGCGACATCCAGCAGGTGGTCAATACCGTGGCGGCAGAAGATGCGCCCCGATTCCAACTGTGCAATGTTGCCCAGGTGCCGCCGGAACAGACCGTTGGCACAGATGTAATCAATGCGAGGCATGACACCAAAAGGCGCCAGACCCGAAGCCATAAAACCGCGACGCGGCGTTCCCTCGTCAGTATTCGATGTAAAGTCGTTGACGACTCTCATAGTTAGCGTCCCAGCATCCTAAAGAAACGCTCTTCGAGCGCGGGGTCGGTCTCAAAGACGCCGCGGCGAGCGAGCGTCACGGTCTTGGTGCCGGGCTTTTGCACGCCGCGCATGGTCATACACATATGCTCAGCTTCCATGAGCACAATCGCTCCCTGGGGAGCGAGATACTCCATGAGGGCATCGGCAACCTGCGCACACAGCTGCTCCTGCAGCTGCAGACGGCGGGCATAAACCTCAACCGTGCGAGCAAGCTTAGAGAGCCCTGCGACACGGCCGTTGGGGATATAGCCAATGGTAGCCTTGCCGTAAAACGGCAGCAGATGATGTTCGCACAGCGAGTAGAACGTGATGTCGCGCTCGATAACCAAATCGTTCGAAGCGACGGCAAAGGTTTTGGACAGGTGCTCCTCGGCACTCTGGTCCATACCGCCGGCGATTTCACCATACATACGGGCAACGCGCGCCGGGGTCTCCAGCAGGCCCTCACGAGTTGGGTTCTCGCCTATGCCCTCAAGCAACAGCTTAATGGCGGCCTCGACTTTTTCCTGATCGACCATCTGGGCCTCACTTTTCCGATTTCACGTTCGCGCTATGGTACCACGCCCTCCGGCATCGACCACAAGCTACATAGTATGGGTCGAATAGACCGGATCATCACGCCAAAGTTCAACCGCATCACAAAGCGCAACGCCCTCGCGCTCGGCACGGGCACGCGTAGCGTTCATATCGATCACGCGCTGATTGCTCGAGCCTCTGAAGCGCAACGAGATATCGTACAAATCCTGAACGAACGGACCGTCCACCAACATATCGAGGCAGGTAAGGATGCGGTCCGTCACCTCGGTATGATGACGACCGCCCGGCATAAGCTCCTCGAGCACATCGCCGGTAAAGCACCAAATAGTCTTTCCCGACCCCGATGGATAGGCCGCACGCACGCGTTCGATAAAGTCGACAAGCCCCGCTTGATTCTCAGGTTCCATAGGCTCGCCGCCCAAAATCGTCAGACCATCGATAAAGGGATGATCGAGACTCTCGATAATCTTGTCCTCGACGGCGCGATCGAACGGCTCGCCCGCGGCAAAGTCCCACGCGACGGAGTTAAAGCAATTCTTGCACCCGCGACGGCACCCACTCACAAACAGAGAAGTACGAACGCCTTCTCCATCAGCAATATCGAAATACTTAATGTTCGCGTAGTTCATAGGTAACTCTCCTGGGAGGCCGGGACATATCATCCCGTCCTCAAACATTCTCGGCCTGCGGCCTGCGAAACTGCGGGCGGGACGATATGTCCCGGCCTCATGCAAAGGGCAACTCAATGAACGAAGCGAACATCGAGTATAGGGTTCGAGGTCCAATAAAAACTGGGTTGCGGCTCAACCGCCATCGCAAGTAAATCGCAGCTGCAGCTCAAATTATTTCCGCTAAGAACTTCGAGGAGTGAGCAGGCCGCATGCTGCATCTCAGCTACATTAACTTGGCTGCCCCGTAGCGAGGCCCCGGACCTTTGCTCGATATGAGTTCCGCACGAACAGGAGGCGCCAGTGGCGCCTCCGTCGTGAGCCAGGACTGTCCGAAATAGCGAGTAAAGGTCCGGGGCCTCGCTACGGGGCAGCCTGGGATGGTTATTAGAGATGCAGCACGCGGTCGCGGATCTCCTCGGTTCGACCCTGGTTCCAGAACTGGGTACCGATGTAGCCGCACGTACGACGAGCGACGTTCATCTTCTCCTGGTCGCGGTTGCCGCAATTGGGGCACTCCCACACCAGCTTGCCATCGTCCTCGACAATCTTGATCTCGCCATCGTAGCCGCACACCTGGCAGTAGTCGCTCTTGGTGTTGAGCTCGGCGTACATGATGTTGTCGTAGATGTACTGCATCACGCGAATGACAGCCTTGAGGTTGTCCTGCATGTTGGGAACCTCAACGTAGGAAATGGCCCCGCCCGGCGAAAGCTGCTGGAACATGCCCTCAAACTTGAGCTTGTCGAAGGCATCAATCTCCTCGGACACGTGGACGTGGTAGCTGTTGGTAATGTAGCCCTTGTCCGTCACGCCCGGAATAATGCCAAAACGACGCTGCAGGCACTTGGCGAACTTGTAGGTCGTCGACTCCAACGGCGTGCCGTACAGCGAGAAATCGATATCGCTCGCGGCTTTCCACTCCGCACACTTGTCGTTCATGCGCTGCATGACCGCCATGGCAAAGGGCGTGCCCTCCTTCTCGGTGTGGCTGTGGCCCGTCATGTACTTGACGCACTCATACAGACCGGCATACCCCAGGCTGATGGTGGAATAGCCGCCCACGAGCAGTTTGTCGATCGTCTCGCCCTTCTTAAGGCGCGCCAGGGCGCCGTACTGCCAAAGAATCGGCGCGGCATCCGAAAGCGTGCCCATCAGACGCTCATGACGGCACAGCAGGGCACGATGGCACAGTTCAAGGCGCTCATCGAAGATCTTCCAGAACTTGTCCATATCCTGGTGCGAGCTCAGCGCGACATCAGGCAGGTTAATGGTCACAACGCCCTGGTTAAAGCGACCATAGTACTTAGGCTTGCTCGGGTCATAGTTCAGCGCGTTGGCGACGTTGTTAAAGCCGTTGCCCGAACGGTCGGGCGTCAGGAAACTGCGGCAACCCATACAGGTGTAGCAATCGCCGTTGCCGGCGGTCTCGCCCTTAGACAGCTTGAGCTCGCGCATCTTCTTCTCAGAGATGTAGTCGGGCACCATGCGCTTGGCGGTGCACTTGGCAGCGAGCTTGGTCAGATAGAAGTACGGCGAATCCTCGCGGATGTTATCGTCCTCGAGCACGTAGATGAGCTTGGGGAACGCCGGGGTGATCCACACGCCGGCTTCGTTCTTAACGCCCTCATAGCGCTGACGAAGCGTCTCCTCCACAATCATGGCAAGGTCGTGCTTCTCCTGAGGCGTACGGGCCTCGTTAAGATACATAAAGACCGTCACGAACGGCGCCTGGCCGTTCGTGGTCATAAGCGTCACGACCTGATACTGGATCGTCTGGACGCCGCGACGAATCTCATCGCGCAGGCGATCCTCCACGACCTCGCGGACCTTTTCGGGAGATGCGGAAACGCCGAGCTCCTCAAGCTCGCGAGCAACCTCGCCGCGAATCTTTTGACGGCTCACCTCGACGAACGGGGCGAGATGAGTCAGCGAAATCGACTGGCCGCCGTACTGGGAGGAAGCAACCTGGGCGATGATCTGCGTCGCGATGTTGCAGGCCGTCGAGAAGCTATGCGGCTTCTCAATCAGCGTACCCGAGATAACAGTACCGTTCTGGAGCATATCCTCCAGGTTCACCAGGTCGCAGTTATGCATGTGCTGGGCAAAGTAGTCCGAATCGTGGAAGTGAATCAGGCCCTCGTTGTGAGCATCCACGATCTCCTGGGGCAGCAGTACGCGCTGCGTCAGGTCCTTGGAAATCTCGCCGGCCATGTAGTCGCGCTGAACGGAGTTGACGGTCGGGTTCTTGTTAGAGTTCTCCTGCTTGACCTCTTCGTTGTTGCATTCGATCAGCGACAGGATCTTGTCGTCGGTCGTGTTCTTTTGGCGCTTTAGGCTCTGAACATAGCGATAGATGATGTAGTGGCGAGCGACCTCGTAGCAGTCGAGACGCATAATCTCGTCCTCGACCAAATCCTGGATCTCCTCGACCGATACGGTGTGACCGGCCTTCTCACATGCCTCGGCGACGTTTTGTGCCGCATAGATCACCTGGCGGTCGGTAAGGCGAGAGCCTTCCTCGACCTCCAAGTTTGCGGCGCGGATCGCATTGACGATCTTATCGATGTCAAAGGTAACCTCGGTGCCGCTGCGCTTGATGATCTTCATCCTCTTGCCTCTTTCGCATCGTAGCCTCATTGCGCTTCAGAGCCAAACGATGCCCGGCAGGGCTTACCCTGTCTTGCGGCGCCGTCGCGCAATCTGTGTTTTCGATAACCATAGGCCCTCATGCGGACAATCCTCGCAGCCAATCAAGGGGCTCAAAGATCCATCCAAATGGGGCGAATAAGGTCCTCGTTCTCTGTCCGCCATCTATCATACGACAAAGAGACATCTATATCCTGTATTCTTTTTTTAGGTCAAACACAATATATAGTGTTTCAGCAGGTCAAAGCAATTAGTCATTTTGCAGACGCATTAATTATGAGGGGTTCTTGGCAAGTCGATAAAACGTTATCAACACGACTACCTGCATGGCAGTTATAAAACCCCCTCAACCGAGCCACCGCCAAATAGGACCAAAACCAAGCCGCTCACGCCAAAAGAATCCAAAAGATTATGCTTGACCAACATGTTGCGGTCACGATCGGCCAGGACGTATGCAATCTGCCGGCAGCCCTACGGGATGCGAAAACCATTGCGTACAGACCTTGGATCAATATTTGGTGGCTTATTTGGCGGCGTGCTTGGTGGCAAAAAAACAGCCCAGAGGACATAGCCTCTGGGCTGTGAACATTTGGTGGGCGTTAGAAGATTTGAACTTCTGACCTCTTCCGTGTCAGGGAAGCGCTCTCCCCCTGAGCTAAACGCCCAAATGGAGCGGACAACGGGGCTCGAACCCGCGACCCCAACCTTGGCAAGGTTGTGCTCTACCAACTGAGCCATGTCCGCCTGCGAGGATTTAATATACGGGATGATCGCCCCGAATGCAAGAACTATTTTCGAATAATTTGAAAATAGTTCGAGCCTCTGGAACGGATTGACCAATCAGGCGAAAAGAACTGATGGCCCACTCCCCCGGCCACGACAGCGAGCGGGCTCCGGGTGCCCCAGGTTGCCGCGAAAGAGGAGGGAAGCGTACTTTATGTACGCGACCGACGATTGAGGGGCAAGATGGGGTGCCCGGAGCCCGCGCAGCGTCAACAAAAAACGCGGTTCGTTAGAACCGCGTAAGATAGTTGGAGCGGACAACGGGGCGTCCGCGTATCCGCTTCGCGGATCCGCACCGGCTTCGGCCGCCTGCCGGCGACCTCGCCAGCTCGTTACAAACGCTCCGCGTTTGCTTAACGCTCGCTCCCTCTCGGGTTCGAGCCTCTGCGATGGGTACGAAAAAGCCCGGCTACCGTAGTAGTCGGGCTGTTGCGCTTGGAGCGGACAACGGGGCTCGAACCCGCGACCCCAACCTTGGCAAGGTTGTGCTCTACCAACTGAGCCATGTCCGCATATGTAAAACAAAACGGGCGCCGGAGCGCCCGGATGTTGCCTGGAGGCGAAGCCCGGATTCGAACCGGGGGTAAAGGCTTTGCAGGCCTCTGCCTTACCACTTGGCCACTTCGCCGAAAAAGGACCGCATAAACGGTCCGTAAATGCAATGGAGCGGACAACGGGGCTCGAACCCGCGACCCCAACCTTGGCAAGGTTGTGCTCTACCAACTGAGCCATGTCCGCTTGCGGGTTATTAATTTACGCGAGTTGTCCAAAAGACGCAAGTACTTTTTTCAAAAAAGTTGTCTGCCGCATGTTCTCGGTAGCTAAACGCGCCAAAGCGATTGGCTAGGCACACGATTCGAGCGCTCCGCTAAACAGCTTCACCATCTGCACGCGCGTGCCGGCGCCGTCTGTACGACGCGCAACCTCCACGTTATCGACGAGCATACGCATAAGCTTGATACCACGGCCGCGCTCCTCGGATGCGACCGGTTCGCTCGTTTTATCGATAGAATAGCCGGCACCTCGATCAAGCACCTCAACCACAACGCGATCGCCATAGGCCTGAACCGTCAGGACGCACCCGACACCGCCCGCATGGTCATAGGCATTACCCAGTGCCTCCCCCGACGCCAATGCGACATCGTAGCGCTCGTCGCGGCGCAACGGAAGCGATTCAAGGAGTTCGGCGATGTGATGTCGGTAGTATGGAAGATTCTCGATACCCTGACGGACCTCGACGCTCTTACTCCAGCGAGGCAGCTCCCCCACCGGAATGGCGGGAATAGACTCCCGTGCCGGACCCGCGACATGAAGGATATCGACAAGACGAGCAATCTCCAAAAAGCGAACAACTTCGCCTGATGCATTGACGAGCGAAAGCAGGCCTTCTCGCCTCATGAGCTCACGAGCGCGCGTAAGCAGGAATGCCAAGCCCGTCGAATCGATAAAGCCAACAGCCTGACAGTTGATGACGACACGACGCACGCCGCGGTCAACCAAAGCATCCAACCGCCGACGCAGCGCAGGCACCGTGGCGATGTCGATATCGCCCGGTGGCGTCAAAACCGCTATGTCATTCCACTCATTCATACGACCATGGTTCCCCAAAAAAGCCCACTCGATGCATTTGTTTCCCCAACCGTGCGGATTCAGCCCGTCCAGCGTCGTCTATGAACGACCCCGTAAAAACTCAAGGGACACCAATGCAATGTCGTCGTCCAGCGCCGATTCGGTAAATCGGTCGAGCTCGCCCAAGACCTTGCCGCAAATGCCCGACACGCCCTCCCCCGAAACAGAAAGCAGAAGGTCGCGCAAGCGCTGCTCGCCAAAGAATGCTCCGGTGCGGTCACGGGCCTCAATCGTTCCATCCGTATACATAAAGAGCATGTCGCCGGGGGCGAACGTAAAGGCACCCGTCTCGTACACCATGCCTTCGAATGCACCGATTACGCCCGATTGGCATCCAAGCAGTTCGACCTCTCCCCCACGGGCCTCGCCGCCGCCCAGCGGCATCGACTCTGGCCTGATGACCATGGTCGGAGGATGGCCCGCCGAACAATACGTTGCGCGTCCGGCTTTAAGGTCAATCTTGGCGATAAAGGCCGTCACGAACGTCTCGACCCTCGAAAAGCCCATGAGCATGCTGTTAAGGGAGCGCGCCATGCGGGCCGGGCCAGCGCCCTCCCAGGCATATGCCGTCAGGGCCGTCTTGACGAGCGCGGACATCGATGCGGCCTCAATGCCTTTGCCAGACACATCACCCAGAATCATGACGGCGCAGTCGTCGGGAAGTCGGATGAGCGTATAGAAATCGCCGCCGACCAACGCCGAGTTCGTGGCCGACAGGTACACCGAATCGGTTGCGATACCCGGAACATCCCCCAGGGAATTTCTCATGCCGATCTGGAGGGTCTGAGCGATATGGCGCTCCTCGCGCTTTTGAGATTCGCCTTCGTAGATCAGTTCAAAGTCATGCGCCAAGTGCACCAAGTAGTCATATTCAAGGTCATCAATCGGCTCTTGGCTGCCATCACGAAGCAGCAGCGCGCGCGTCGTCGGGCCCTTCGCAACAGAAGCAGGGACAATTGCGTCGCTGCTGTGCTTGCCATCACCCTCAGAGCGCGGGCGCCCCGCCTCGATGCCGGTGTCGACGTAGAGACCTTGGCAAGGTAGACCATGCGCCCTAAGCCAGCCTCCCATAGGCATCGATTCGTCAACGCGAGTTATACGGACGTGTTTAAGGTCCTCGGCACTCGTGCCGCCCAAAACAGACGCCCCAAAGCCATCAGGGCCAGCCCCCAGACGTGCCGCTGGCGCCGTCGTGGAAAAGAAAAGCTTCTCGGGATCGTCAGGCAAAGCAACGCGACTGCCGCCTTCAAAATCTATGACGTAGGCGTCCAGACTAGCGTCATACTCCACGGGACAGAAATGGCAATTGAGCACGGCGCAAATTTCGGCCGACACCGCACGCGAGGCGGCAACAGGATCATCAAGATAGGCAAACAACTCATCCCGAAGCACATTAAGCGAGCGGCCAAGCTCGGCCGTGCGACGAGAGCGAAGGCTCGATGCCATGCCGACCAGCTGGATAGACAGGTAATCGCAAATGACCTCGAGTACATTAACGTCATAGGCGAGCGGTGCCTGGGGGCGTTTCCAGCCAACTTCCAGCACGCCAAGGATCTGCGTACCGTAAAAAACGGGAAGACAGATCTCGCTGCGGTACGGAGGCATATCCTGCACGCGCAACAGGTGCTTAGAACGATTGTCCAAATCCATAAACATGCCCGAGGCGACACGATCGCCCTCAAGGTCCTGCTGAATCGACAGACGGCAAGCGCGCGACTCGCGAAGCACGTACGTCGGGATGCCCGCGCCATACGGCATAAACTCGGGCAAATAGCTATCCTCAAGCTCCTTAGAAACACCGCGGAGCTTAAAGCCACCGCTCTCCGAAAAATAAATCGCAGCTCCAGAAGCATCGAGCGTTCCGACGAGCTGATTTAAAACGGTATCAAGCAGGCCGGGTAGCTCATCGGAGCCCACAGTGCTCATAATGACCGAGAGCGTGCCAGAGAGACGCTTATTTGCCACTCTAAGCTCCGATAACGCACGCTTGAGTTGACGGTCGTGAGAATACTGTTCCTCAATACTGTGAAGTGCCACCAGGACACGTGGCGCGCTGCGCCCAAAGATACGTGGAGGCGTTACGGAGCCTGCGCGAACCAAGACGGGGATAAAAGAGCCGTCACTCAGCTTGAGCATCAGTTCGTTCTCGGAGCCATCAGTTTCAAATGGCAGACGATGTTCCGTCGCACGTTCAAAAGCGGATGAGTACAGAACGTCTTTAACATCTCCACCGATGACGTCGGCGCGTTCCTCGCACATCAAACCAAGTAAGCGATTATTCACATGCAGAATGGTTCCGTCGAGCTCGCAGATGATGACAGCATCGCTCGTGATCTCGACTAGTTGGGCAACGTCTGCCCACTCGTTGCGCTCAAGCGTTTCCATCGTGAACCTCACCGTCTATCGGTAACAAAAAAGCCTCCGAAGAGGCTTCTCAAATGCGATGGTGTCGGAGGCGGGACTTGAACCCGCATGACCAAAAAGCGGTCACTAGCACCTCAAGCTAGCGCGTCTGCCAATTCCGCCACTCCGACATGCTATGTTGTTGATTCGCGGTTCGTTTTGTTGAACCCGCGCGTTCAACGAGGAAGATAATAACCTATGATTCGAGAACTGTGCAAGCACTTTTTTGAAAAAAGTTTACAAATTTGTAAATGTACAGGTAGATGGACCTGTTCGGGCCGGAATGAGGTTGCTTTCCAACGCGTCCTCGGGCATGCGGCATTATTTTGATCCGCGTTTCGCGCTACAAAATAATGCCGCCCCCTGCGGAATGCGTTGGAAAGCAACCTCATTCCGGCCCTAGGGGTATGTACTCGGGGCACAGTTCTCAAACATGTTCTAGGGGCTGATGCAAATTTGATGGCTCGGCTTTGCCGAGCCCTTATACGGGGAGGCCGGAGCCAACGCTCCGGCCTCACTCAATTTCTTATTAGATTAAGTGAGCGATCAGGGAATCGCACTCTCCCTGCCGAGTTACCGCAGGGCCCGCCCTGAAGTTACTTTTCAGAACATTCCGCAGGACGCAAGAAACCCCCGCCGCACGAAGTGCGTAGCGGGGGTTTCTTGCATGTCCGAGGACGTTCTGAAAAGTAACTTCAGGGCGGGGCCGGACGAGTACAACCGACTAGAGGTCGATGTGCGATTCCTTGATCGGGAACGGCTCCGCGAAGTGGCAGGCGCAGCAGTGACCCGGTGCGACCTCCTTAAACTCGGGAAGCTTCTCAGAGCAGATACCCTGCGCGATCGGGCAACGGGTGTGGAAACGGCAACCGGTCGGCGGATCCAGCGGTGACGGCGGATCGCCGGCAAGGATGATGCGCTTACGGGTCTTCTGGATATCCGGGTCGGGAACCGGCACAGCAGACAACAGCGACTGCGTGTACGGATGATGAGGCTCGCTATAGAGCGTCTTCCAGTCCGAAACCTCGACCATCTTGCCCAGATACATAACGGCAACGCGATCGGAGATGTGCTGCACGACGGACAGGTCGTGGGCGATAAACAGATACGCGGTACCGAACTTGTCCTGCAGTTCCTTGAGCAAGTTCAAAACCTGGGCCTGAATGGACACATCCAGAGCGGAAACCGGCTCGTCGCAGATAATCAGCTTGGGCTTCAGCGCAAAAGCGCGGGCAATGCCGACACGCTGACGCTGGCCGCCCGAGAACTCATGCGGATAGCGGTTGATGTGCTCGGGGTTGAGTCCGACGACGTCGAGAAGCTCGCGAACACGCTCGATGCGCTCCTCCTTGGTACCCACGCCGTGAATGGTCATGGGCTCGGAAACGATCTCGCCGATGGTCATACGAGGATTCAGCGAAGCATAGGGATCCTGAAAGATGAACTGCATCTCGCGACGCATGTCCTTGATCTCATGCTTGCTCATCTCGGCAACGTCTTTGCCCTGGAAGAACACCTTACCGGCAGTCGGCTTGGTCAGACGCATGATGGTGCGGCCCGTCGTGGACTTGCCGCAACCAGACTCGCCAACCAGACCAAAGGTCTCGCCAGGATAAATCTCAAAAGAGATGTCATTTACAGCAGAGACGACGCGCTTGGAAAAACGCTTGGCGAACATGCCGGACTCTGCGGGGAACTCCTTGGAAAGGTGCTCGACCTTCAACAGCGGAGTACGCTCGTTATTGTCTGCCATTTACGCCTCGCCTCCCTTCTTGGAATCCTTGCGCGTACGGGACGTATCAGGAGCGTTCTTGAGGAACTCGGGGTCACCGGAATAATGGCACGCAGAATAGTGGCCGGACTCGGTGACAACGCGCTCGGGGCGCTGCTTGCGGCACTTATCGGTCGCATAGGGGCAACGAGGCGAGAACACGCAGCCCTCGGGCAGGTTCATGAGCGAAGGCGGGTTACCGTGAATCGGCGTAAGCGGCTTCTTCTCATCGATGGCCTGCTCCGGGATGGAGCGGATAAGGCCCCAGGTGTAGGGGTGACGGCTCTCGTAGAAGATTTCCTCAGCAGTACCGAACTCGACGGGACGGCCGGCGTACATAACCATGATCTTGTCGGCCATATCGGCGACAACACCCAGGTCATGGGTAATCATGATGATGGCGTTGCCGTTCTTCTCCTGCATTTCCTGCATAAGCTCAATAATCTGAGCCTGGATGGTAACGTCCAGGGCAGTCGTGGGCTCGTCGGCAATCAGAATATCGGGATCGCAGGCAAGGGCCATGGCAATCATGACGCGCTGACGCATACCGCCAGAGAACTGGTGCGGATACTCATTGACTCGCTTCTCGGGCTCAGGAATGCCAACGAGATCCAAAAGCTCGGTGGCGCGCTTGAGCGCCTCCTGCTTGGAGTAGCCGCGGTGCAGACGAAGGCCCTCGCCCACCTGCTTGCCGATCTTATAGACCGGGTTCAAGGAGGTCATTGGATCCTGGAAGATCATCGCGATATCGTTGCCGCGAATGTGTTGCATCTCTTCCTCGGTCATCTCGAGGATAGAGCGGCCGCGATAGCGAACGTCACCGCCCTCAATCTTTCCCGGAGGCATCGAGATAAGACCCATGATGGTCATGGCAGTCACGGACTTGCCAGAGCCGGACTCACCGACGACACCCAGGGTCTCGCCACGATCGAGCGTGTAGGAGACACCGTCGACAGCGCGAACGACGCCATCCTCGGTGTGGAAATACATCTTAAGGTCATCGACCTCGAGCAGATGCTGGCCCTCGGGAACCGGCTGGTCCTTCAGGTCCACATAGTTCTTGTTCTTCTTCATCCTTATGCGTCCTTCATCTTGACGTCGAGAGCGTCGCGCAGGCCGTCACCCAGAAGGGTGAAGGCGAGCACCGTCGAGAGAATTGCCAGACCGGGCATGATCATCATCCAGGGAGCGGTCAGAAGATACTGCTGACCGTCCTGAATCATGGAGCCCCACGAAGGCGTAGGCGGAATAACGCCCATGCCGAGGAAGGACAGAGCGGACTCGGTCAGAATGGCGCCACCAATGTTCATGGTCGCGTAGACCACGATGGAGGCGACGGAGTTCGGGAAGATGTGACGCACGACGATACGAGCATCAGATGCACCCATCGCGCGCGCAGCGTCAACATAGTCGTTTTCCTTGACCGTCAGGATTGCAGATCGGAAGACGCGCGCAATCGAAGGCCAGCCGAGAATACCGATGGCGATGAAGACGTTCTGAAGACCACGGCCGATAACGGCGATCATGGCGACGACGAACAGCACGTACGGGAACGCCAGGAAGATATCCGCACAGCGCATGATGATCGTATCCCAGATGCCGCCGTAGAAACCGGCCAGGGCGCCCATGACCAGACCGATCAACGTGGAGATGGCGGTGGCCATGATGCCGACGGACAGCGAAACGCGTGCACCGTAGATAACACGGACGAGGATGTCGCGACCAAGGGCATCGGTGCCAAACGGGTGCTCGGCACACGGAGCCAGTAGCGATGTCTCGGCCATGGTGGTCGAATCGGAAGCCGTCGGCGAACCGAGCCAGGGCTTAGCCCACAGATCTGCGGTCAGGGCAACCACAACGACGATGATGATCCAGCAGACACCGATAACGGCGAGCTTGTTCTTACGAAGACGCTTAAAAGCGTCACCCCACAGCGTGCGGGACTTGGCGGGAGCAGATGCGGCCTTGGTGGCGGTAGCCTGCTCCTGAGACTGAGAATCAGTTTCCTGCATGAGACGTACCTCCCTTAGGCCTTATCCGACGGACCGCCAAGGCGGATGCGCGGGTCGAGGAATGCATAGCTAATGTCGACGAGCAGGTTGATCACCATGACGACGACGACGATGAGCGTAACGCCGCCCATAACGATGGGCCAGTCACGCATGCTAATGGCGCGATAGACCTCATAGCCAATGCCGGGCCAGTTAAAGACCGTCTCGGTCAGGATGGCGCCCGAAAGCATGCCGCCAAAGTCGACACCAATATAGGTAACGACGGGGATGAGTGCATTCTTAAGCGCATGCTTGATGATGATCGCACGATTGGAGAGACCCTTGGCCTTTGCCGTACGAATGTAATCCTGGTTCATGACGTCAAGCAGCTGCGAGCGCATAATGCGGGCGGCATAAGCGGTCGAAACCGAAGCCAGCGTAATGGTCGGAAGCACATAGTGCATCCAATCCTGATACTGAGAGCTGGAACCGCCGGCACCCGAGATCGGCATGGAGAATGCACCGCCCGTGGCGTCCTTGAGAATGACGCCAAAGAACAGCTGCAGCAACATACCGAGCCAGAAAGCCGGGACGGCAACGAGAATCGACGTGGTGAGCGTTACCAAAATATCCCAGAAGGAATAACGCTTAACCGCCGAAATGATACCCGCACCGATACCCATGATTGCCTCGAGCACGATGGCGCACGCGGCGAGTTTGACCGTATACGGATACTTCTGGGCAAAGATTTCCGTAACCGGCAGCTTGCGCTGATACGAATTGCCCAGATCGCCATGAAGCAGGCCGTTCATGTAATACAAGTAACGGTCTACGAGCGACGTTTGAACGGGGTCGCCGTTCTCGTCAAGGATCGCGTTGCCGTCCTCGTCCGACTGGACCAGGTGATAGCGAACGCGAAGCTGAAGCTCCACCTCGGGGGACAGAGCCTTGTCTCCACCGATCAGCTTGATCGGATCTCCCGGCACGATATTCTGGAGGGCGAACAGAATCAGCGTAACGCCCAAAAACACCGGGATGAACTGAAGCACACGTTTAACGATGTACTTACCCATACCACTCCCCTATCTAGGGATTAACCTAAATGGGATGCCGATCGCCAGACCGGCATCCCAAAATTACCATCAGCCAGTTTACCCCAGGTTAGGGAGAACTGTATGTTTCCCATGAGGTCTACGTAAATACTTGACCCTCACGGAAGCTGCAAACTCTTAGGCGAGCTCAGCGGTACCCAGATCGGCATGCTTCTGCGGATCGACATAGAGGTGCTTGATGCGATCGGAGCCGACGATGGTGTGCGTGTAGAACATCACCGGGATGACCGGGCAGTCGGCAGCGACCATTGCGTCGGCCTCCTGCATCTTAGCGACGCGCTCCTCGTCGTCAACAATAGTACGAGCCTCGTCGACCTTGGCGTCGAACTCGGGATTGTTGTAACCGGAGCGGTTGTCGCCACCGAGGGAGTCGGAGTGGAACAGCGGATACAGGAAGTTGTCCATGATCGGGTAGTCGGCAATCCAACCCAGACGACCGAACTGATAGTTAAAGTTCTGATACTGCTCGAGCAGGGCAGACCACTCAGGGGTATCGGAGACAGCGGTAACGCCAACCTTGGCGAGGTCGCCGATGATGGACTCCATGATCTCCTTGTGACCGCCGTCCTGGTTGTAGGAAAGGGTCACACTAATGCCACGATCCCCGTTAGCGCCAGCGGGAGCGACCTTGTCGAGGTACTCGTTAGCCTTGTCGACATCGTAGGCGCAGAACTCCCATGCGCCCTCCTTGTAGCCATCGATGCCCGGAGGAACAATGCCGTCGGCAGGGGTACGGGTACCCTTGAAGATGGTCTTGCAGATGGCCTCACGGTTGATGGCCAGGGAGATGCCCCTACGCAGGTCGGCGTTGTTGAACGGCTCGGCCGTGGTGTTGCAGGTCAGATAGTACGTGGAAGGCTCGGCGCCGAGCAGCATGCGCTCGCCGTCACCCATGGTGTAGCCGTCCTTAGACACGCCGCGATCCTTCTTGGCGGCATCGATCTGAGCAACGGGAACGTCGCAGACATCGAGGTTACCGGCCTGGAACTCCTTGTAAGCAGTCTCCATGTCCTTGATGACCTGGAAGTGGATGCCATCGATCTTGGCCTTGTCGCCATAGTAATCGTCGAACTTCTTGAGGTTGATCTCCTGACCATCCTCCCACTTGCCGTCCATCATGAACGGGCCGTTACCGACCGGTGCAAGATAGAAGCTCTTGACATCGGACTCGGCGCACTCGGGAACCGGGGCCAGAGCCGGGTGAGAGGCGACGAAGGGGAAGTCGGCGTAAGCAGAAGACAGCTTGACGACGAGAGTCTCATCGTCGGGGCAAGTAACACCGCTGAGCTCGGTAGCGTTACCGGCAAGCAGGTCGTCATAGCCCTCGACCATGGAAAGGTGATAAGAGACCTCGGAGGGGCCGTACTCGGTAGCGATAGCCGACTTGGTGTTGACCAGACGCTCCCAACCGAGCTTGAAGGACTTGGAGGTAACGTCGTCACCGTTGTGGAACTTGGCCTTCTTGATCTTGAAGGTGAACTCGGTGGCGTCGTCGTTGGCCTCAAAGGACTCGCAAGCCAGCGGAACGATCTCGCCCTTCTCGGCGTCATAAGAGGTCAGAGCATCAAAGAGCTGGTACTCGACCTGAGTGCCCTGGTCCTCCTGGACATTGTAGGGGTCGATGCAGACCGGGTTGTTGATGTAGAAGTTCAGCGTCGAACCGGACTCAGAACCGGAAGCGTCGCCGCCCTTCTTGCCGCATGCGGCAAGAAAAGCCATGGAGCTCGCAGCGAGGGTGCCGCCAACAAAGGCGCGACGACCCATAACGGGCTGGTGGAACATAGAATCAGCCATGCCATCCTCCTTATGAGATAGGACAAAGAAATGTTCAGTCGGACACATGTCGAGACAATCCGATCCGAACCATCAAAACGCCGCCCGCCGCTATGGCTGGTTATGCACAACGGATCAACGTTTCGCAATACAGTAGCGCATTTTATGCACGATTTGGGGCTAATTCCGGTCAACGGTCGAGAATTTCTTTAGTTGGGCGAAGTATGTGGGGATATTTTGACTCTGTTACAAGTCTGTAAACAAAAAGGGTCCCGCACTTACGGAACCCTTTTCAAATATTTATGCGGCTCGTGCTTAGTAGCCGACGATGCCCTGCGGGAAGAAGAACATGCACAGGACGACGCACACGGCAAAAACGACGGCCATAATTACCGTCAGGCGATCGAGGTTCTGCTCCATGACGCCCGTGGCAGAGCTGGAGTTATACAGCGAACTAGCAATCATATCCGAAACGCCGGTGCCCTTACCGGAATGCATCAGGACGAGAATCGTCAGCGCCACGGCAGAGACAGCCCAAACGACAAACAGAAGAATCTGGAACGGACCCATAGATAAGCTCCTTAATAGAACAATTCAAACTCCAGTACTGTACCACAACCCCCGACACTCCCCCACCTGCCATTTGGGGACGGGGCAGATATGGCAGAAATACCAAAAAAAGGGGATTGCCCGAATATGGACAACCCCCTTCAAAGAAACGCTTGGCGTTTTCTCTTAGGCCTCGGTGGCGAGCACGCGACCCGTCATCTCGGCGGAAGGCTCAATACCAGCCATGGTGAGCATGGTCGGAGCGATATCGGAAAGACGGCCGTCCTCGATACCGGTGAGCTTGGCCTTCTCATCAACGATGATGAACGGGACGCGGTTGGTGGTGTGAGCCGTAAACGGATGCTTGGAACCGTCGGAAGCAACGTCAAACATGTGATCGGCGTTGCCGTGGTCGGCGGTAATCAGCGCAAAGCCGCCCTTGGCGAGAATCGCCGGGACAACCTTGGACAGGGCATCGTCAACAGCCTCGACGGCCTTAACGGCGGCGTCGAAGACACCGGTGTGACCAACCATGTCGCAGTTCGCGAAGTTCACGATGTAGAAATCAGCGCGATCCTCGTTGATGGCGGCGACAAGCTTCTCGGTAACCTCGGGAGCGCTCATCTCAGGCTGCAGATCGTAGGTAGCGACCTTGGGGGAAGCGACGAGCACGCGCTCCTCGCCCTCCTTGGGCTCCTCGATGCCGCCGTTGAGGAAGAACGTCACGTGGGCGTACTTCTCGGTCTCGGCGGTGTGCAGCTGCTTCAGGCCATTGGCGGCGATAACGTCGGCCAGGACGTTCTCGGGGAACGTCTTGGGGAAGGCGACCTCGACGTCAAACGTCGGGTCGTACTCGGTCATCGTCACAAAGTGCGAAAGCTTGATCTGCTCGCGCTCAAAGCCATCGAACTCCTTGTCCGTGAACACGCGGGTCATCTGACGGGCGCGGTCGGGACGGAAGTTGAAGAAGATGGCCGCGTCGCCCTCGTGGATGCCCTCGTTGTGGGCAGCGAAGGGCTCGACGAACTCGTCGCCGCGCTGATCCTTCTCGTAGTAGGCCTTGATACCGGCAACAGGGTCGGTATCGGCATCGGATGCGTTGACCATGACGTCGTAGGCGCGCTGGATGCGCTCCCAACGGTTGTCGCGGTCCATGGCCCAATAACGGCCCGAGACGGTGGCAACGCGAGCGTCGCAACCGGTCTCCTCGGAGATCTTGGCCAGGAAGGCGCAGAACTCACTCATGTAACCGGCACCGGACTGCGGGTCGACGTCGCGGCCGTCCATAAAGGCGTGGACGCGAACGGTCTTGACACCGTGCTCGGCAGCCATCTTAACCAGAGCCTCGACGTGGTTCATGTGAGAATGAACACCGCCAGGGCTCATAAGACCCATGAGGTGGAGAGTCTTGCCCTCGGCCTTTACATCGTCCATAGCCTTGACGAAGACCTCGTTCTTGGCGATGGAGCCGTCCTTGATGGCGTTGTTGATGCGCGAAAGCTCCTGGAACACGATGCGGCCGGCACCGATGTTGAGGTGACCCACCTCAGAGTTACCCATCTGGCCATCGGGAAGACCCACGTCCTCGCCCGAAGCACCGAGCGTGGTGTGAGGATACTTCTCGTACAGGCTATCAAGGAAGGGCGTCTTGGCAGCGGCGACGGCGTTCTCACCATCGGCCGGGGCCAGGCCGCAGCCGTCCATGATGATCAGGAGTGCAGGAAGATGACGCTGTGCCATATGTCCTACTCGCCTGCCTTGACGACCATAGAGGCAAAATCGGCAGCCTTGAGCGAAGCGCCGCCCACGAGGGCGCCGTCAACGTCGGGCTTGGCGACGAGCTCGGCGATGTTGCCGGGCTTGGCGGAACCGCCGTAGAGAACGCGGATGCCGTTGGCGAGCTCCTCGCCGAACATCTCCTTGAGGGTCTCACGGATAGCGCCGCAGACCTCCTGAGCGTCCTCGGCGGTAGCGGTCTTGCCGGTGCCGATGGCCCAGATGGGCTCGTAGGCGACGACGACCTGCTTGGGGCAGGTGATCTCAAGACCAGCAAGGCCAGCCTTGACCTGGTTCACGACGTGCTCGACATAGGTGCCGGCCTCGCGGACCTCGAGGGACTCGCCGCAGCAGAAGACGGGAACAAGACCGGCGGCAACGAGAGCCTTGGCCTTCTTGTTCTGATCCTCGTCGGTCTCGTGGAAGTAGTCGCGACGCTCGGAGTGACCGATGATGCAGTAGGTGCAGCCAGCGGACTTGAGCATGTCGCAAGAGGACTCACCGGTGAAGGCACCCTTGGCCTCCCAGTACACGTTCTGTGCACCGAGGGCGATGGGGGCAGCCTGAATGCGGTCATGAACCGTGGTGATGTCAATGGTCGGAGGGCAGACGAGCACCTCGACGCCAGCCGGAACCTCGGGCAGAGCCTGGGCCAGCTCGTCGGCGAGCTTGGCGGCCTCGGCGACGTCGTTGTTCATCTTCCAGTTACCAGCGATAAGAAGGGTGCGATTAGGCATCGAGAAGCGCCTCCACTCCGGGCAGGGCCTTACCCTCGACGAGCTCCATGGAAGCGCCACCGCCGGTGGAGATCCAGCTCATCTTGTCGGCCAGGTTGAACTTGTTGACAGCTGCGACGGAATCGCCACCACCGATGATCGAGGTGCAATCAGCCTCAGCAACAGCCTCGGCGATAGCCTGGGTGCCATGAGCGAAGTTGTCGAACTCGAAGACGCCCATGGGGCCGTTCCAGAACACGGTCTTGGCACCCTTGACGGCCTCGGCGTAAAGCTCCTCGGTCTTGGGGCCGATGTCCATACCCTCACGATCGTCGGGGATAGCGTCGGAAGCGACAACCTCGGGGACAGCGTCCTCGCCAAAGTGACCGGCAACGCGGTTGTCGATGGGGAGCAGGATCTTGACGCCCTTCTCCTCGGCCTTCTTGAGCATCTCACCGGCGCGCTCGACCCAGTCCTCTTCCTTGAGGGACTGACCGACGGTCAGGCCCTGAGCCAGGAAGAAGGTGTAGGCCATACCGCCACCGATGATCAGGGTGTCAGCGGAGTCGATGAGGTGATCGAGAACGCCGATCTTGGAGGAAACCTTGGAACCGCCGACGATAGCGACGAAGGGACGCTCGGGCTCGGCGAAGATGCCAGTCAGCGTGTCGACCTCCTTCTCGAGCAGGAAGCCGGCGACGGCAGGCAGGTAATCGGCGGGGCCCACAACGGAACCCTGGGCGCGGTGAGCGGTGCCGAAGGCGTCGAGGACGAAAACGTCGCCATAGGAAGCGAGGATCTTGGCGATCTCGGGATCGTTCTTCTTCTCACGCTTGTCGAAACGGACGTTCTCGAGAACGAGGACCTTACCCGGCTCGACAGCGGCGACAGCCTCAGCAGCCTTCTCGCCATACGTGTCGGCAACAAAAGCAACGTCAAGGCCAGAGAGCTCAGCGAGCTTCTTGGCGACAGGCTCGAGGGAGAGCTCGGGCTGGAAGCCAGTGCCCTCGGGACGACCGAGGTGGCTCATGAGGATGACGCGGGCGTTGTGCTCAACGAGATAGTTGATAGTGGGCAGGGCTGCCTTGATGCGGGTGGTGTCGCCAACGACGCCATCCTTGATAGGCACGTTGAAGTCAACGCGGACGAGAACGCGCTTGCCGTCGACATCGATGTCGCGGACGGTCTTCTTGGTAAAGGCCATGTTTGCTTCTACCTTTCGTACGTGTCTGCCTCCCATTACGGCAGACGATTTCTTATAAAAAGGGCGCGACCTTAGGGTGTAAGCCCTATAAGGCCGCGCCCTTTTTTAGACGCTCAACGAGCTATTCGCTAAAAGCTAAATTAAGCAACGAACTTCTCGAAGTACTTGATGGTGCGGACCATCTGAGAGGTGTAGGAGTTCTCGTTGTCGTACCAAGAGGTGACCTGAACGAGGGTCTGGCCGTTGCCGAGGTCAGAGCACATGGTCTGAGTGGCGTCGAAGATGGAGCCATGGGTCTCGCCGATGATGTCGGTGGAGACGATGTCGTCCTCGTTGTAACCGAAGGTCTCGGAGATGGTGGCAGCGTAAGCCTTCATAGCGGCGTTGACCTCGTCGACGGTGACCTTCTTGTCAACGACAGCGTAGAGGTTGGTGATGGAACCGGTCGGCGTCGGGACGCGCTGGGCGGCACCGATGAGCTTGCCGTTGAGCTCGGGGAGAACCAGGCCGATAGCCTTGGCAGCACCGGTGGTGTTGGGGACGATGTTAACGGCGCAAGCGCGGCTACGACGCTTGTTGCCCTTGCGCTGCGGGCCGTCGAGCGGCATCTGGTCGCCAGTCCAGGCGTGAATGGTGGTCATGATGCCGGACACGATGGGAGCGAAGTCGTTCAGACCCTTGGCCATCGGGGCGAGGCAGTTGGTGGTGCAGGAAGCAGCGGAGATGATGTTGTCCTCAGCGGTCAGCGTCTCATGGTTGACGTTGTACACGATGGTGGGCAGATCGCTGCCGGCCGGAGCGGAGATGACGACCTTCTTGGCGCCAGCGTTGATGTGGGCCTGAGCCTTAGCCTTGCTGGTGTAGAAGCCGGTGCACTCGAGAACGACGTCGACGTCGAGGTCGCCCCAAGGCAGGTTGTTGGCGTCGGCCTCCTTGTAGATCTTGATCTCCTTGCCGTCAACGGTGATGGAATCCTCGCCAGCAACGACCTCGTGATCGCGAGCATAGTTGCCCTGCGTGGAGTCGTACTTCAGCAGGTAAGCGAGCATATCGGGAGAGGTGAGGTCGTTGATAGCGACGATCTCGGAGCCCTCATGACCGAACATCTGACGGAAGGCCAGACGACCGATGCGACCGAAGCCGTTAATAGCAACCTTTACTGCCATTGTGTCTCCTTTCGTAAGGCCCCCGCAAGCTACAGCGCCCGCCGTTGAGGCCCACAAACTAACCACTCGCCTAATATACCTTTTTTTTGACTTGAATTTCACGAGAATGCTCGAAATTGAAAATCAAATTTGCGTTAAAACGCTTTAAAGCATAAAACAGCAGTTCAACCGCCATAAAAGCTATTTCGTTAACCTACCTGCTTCCTTCAATGAGCTTTTCAAGGCGCAAAACACGGTGATACAAGGCCGACTTCGACAAAGGAGGGTCAGCCATTTCCCCCAAATCTCGCAGCGAGAGATCGGGGTAGCGCTCGCGTAAGTCACAAAAGACTGCCAGGGCGTCCGGCAGCGTTTCGCGCAAACCGCGCCGATCAAGCTCATCAATGAGCGCAAGCTGATGTTGGGCGGCACCGGCACTCCTGGTCTGGTTGGCAAGCTCTGCGTTCACGCGACGATTCACGTCGTTCTTCACCAGCTTAACCGCACGGGCCTCTTCAATCTCGGCAACGCTGCGCTTGGCGCCAATCAGCTGTAGCAGACGTTTAATCTCCTCGGCACTCTTGATGTACACGGCATACGAGCCGCGACGCGCATTGACGCGGGCGTGAACTCCAATCTGCTCCAGAAGATCGCAAAGTCCCTTTGCATACTCCTCGCCCTGAACCGCGATCTCCAAATGAAAATCGCCACGCGGGTCGGCAACAAATCCTCCGGCAATCAGCGCACCGCGAATATAGGCGAGTCTGCAGCAAGGACGGGCGACGATGTGGCGCGGCACACCTGCGACGAGCCCTCCCCTACGGTCGAGAATGCCCAACAGCACCAGAGCCTTATCCAAATCGGGCTGATCGGGCAAGGTGATGAGATAGTTTCGCACCTTGTGCAGGACCGACTTACGAACCGTGAATTCGGTCTTGAGCTTAAGGATGCGATGCGTCAGCGCAATCATCGTGCGCGCCACAGCACCCGTCTCGGTCGCGACCGTCAAGCGGTACCGTCCCGAGCCCGCCAACGAAAGCGTGCCGCTCACACGCGTTAGCGCAGCAAGCGTCGACAAGTCGCAGTATTCACATTCGGGTTCGCAGCGCGCAAGCTCGTCGCGCACCTCAGCGGTAAACGACATGCAGACCTATGCCTTCGTGTTGGCACGCGACAGGTCGCGGTGGGAGATGCTCACATGATACTGAGCACCCTCCAGGTAGCGAGCCGTGGCCTCGGCAATGGCGACGCTACGGTGCTGCCCGCCCGTGCAGCCGATGGCAATGGAAAGCTGCGGCTTACCCTCTGCGATATAACCTGGCATGACCGTATCGAGCAGCTGGGTCCAGGCCTTCCAGAACTCCTGGGTCTTGGGGTGGTCCAAGACAAAATCGGAGACCTTCTTATCGAGGCCGGTCATGGTACGCATCTCGGGATCGTAAAAAGGATTGGGTAAGAAGCGAACATCAATCATGATGTCCGCCTCGACGGGCATGCCATGCTTAAAACCAAACGAGAACACGTGGACATCCATAAGTTGCTGGTCGGACAGCTCGGAAAAAGCCATGCGCAGCTTGTTGCGCAAAGCAGAAGTGCGCAAGCGACTCGTGTCGATAATCATATCGGCTCGATCGCGAACGCCCTGCAGCTGCAGACGTTCACGCTGAATAGCGTCGGCTGTGGTCTCCCCCGGCTTTGCAATGGGATGGCGGCGACGGTTTTCGCTATACCGGCGAATCAGCACCTCGTCAGACGCCTCGAGAAACACGATGTCACAGCTCATCTCACGCTCTTCCAGTGCGGCAACAGCATCGAGCAGTTCATCGAACAAGCCCTGGCTACGAAGATCGCAGGTGACGGCAAGGTGCCTGCCCACGCCCGTATTGATGCCAACGAGCTCTGCAAGCTGGGCAATCAGGCGCGGGGGCAGGTTATCGATACAAAAATAGCCCATGTCCTCAAACACATGCATGGCTTGCGTTCGGCCCGAGCCGGACATTCCGGTGATGATAACGATATCGGGGATACGCTCCGAGCGCTCCGCCGCATCCATGGCATCTCCCTTTTGCATGTGTGCCTCCTAAAATAAGCGCGAGACCCGGCCAGCGGATCCCGCGCGATCAATTGCCTTTATTGAGTATACCGCCCCAAGCGGATACGAGGCCCGTCTTACGCCTCAAGCGCAGCCTTGAACCAACTTGTAATACTCGTGGGGTGCGTAATAGCGGTGCCGACGACAACGGCCCACGCGCCGGCGTCGATTGCAGCGCGAGCCTCTTCGGGCGTATGTACGCGACCCTCGCAAATGATGGGAAGGCCGGGGAATTCCTCGGTCGCCTGACGCAGGAGCGGCAGGTCGGGGCCATCGGCCATAGTGCAGTCGATGGCTGCGACACCGTGAGAGAGCGTGGTGGACACCAGATCGAAGCCCATATCGACCGCGCGACGAATATCCTCGATAGTGGCGCAGTCCGCCATCAGAAGTACGCCCTCCTCGTGCAGCGGACGGAAAGTGTCCTCGAGCGACTTGCCATCGGGGCGCGGACGATCGGTGGCGTCAATCGCCACGATGTCGGCACCGGCAGCAACGCAGGCGCGAGCGTGACGCAGCGTCGGCGTGATGTAAACGCCCTCGTGTCCATCCTTCCACAGACCGATAACAGGAACCTCACAGCGACCCTTAATGGCGGCAATGTCGGCAAGACCTTGGCAGCGAATGGCGGCGGCGCCGCCGAGTTCGCAAGCACGAGACATTTGAGCCATAGTCTCGGGCGTACGAAGCGGCTCGCCCATATACGCCTGAACGCTCACGACGAGCTTACCCTTCAGGGATTGAATCAAAGGATCGACGGTCATAAAGCTGCAACCTTTCTCAGAACAGCCTCCCGAGGCGTGTTGTCTCGGGAGGCTCCTACAGCAAATACGTTTACTTTAACGAAGCAAGAAGATGCTCAGCGGCACCGATAAGCGGCGCATCGCCCTCCAGAGAGCCGATGAGAATCGGCGTGTCCTGAAGCGGGTCGAGCGCCTGGCTGGCATAGCCCTCGTGCACCGAATCCTTCCACGTCTGTGAACGCCAATCGGGACCTTGGTGAATCACGCCGCCCGAAAGCACGATGACCTCAGGGTCCAGGATGTTAGCAAGCGAGCCCAAGCTGGCACCCAGCGCAAAGCCAGCGTCATGGATGACCTCGGTCGCCTTTGCGTCGCCTGCGCGGCACAGGTCGTTCACGTCGCGACCGACCGAAGGACGGCTGGGGTCGACGCGGCCAAAGCGCTCATCGTACATGCGCCCGATCGAAGTTCCGGAAGCAACCGACTCAAGATGGCCGGAACGCCCGCAGGCGCAGGGAATGCCAGCGGCAGCCGAGCACTCGATGTGGCCCATATGGCCGGCAGCACCATGGAAGCCCTGCATCACGCGGCCGTTCTCGACATATGCGCCGCCGATACCCGTTCCGATGCCCAGGCACAAGACGGAGAACTTGCCCTTGCCGACGCCCCAGTGGGCCTCGCCCAGAGCATGAGCCTGCACGTCGCCCACAACGGCAACGGGAAGACCAAGGTCCTCGCGCAGACGCGGCCCCAACTGAACGCCGGACCAGCCGGGCATGATCTCATTGGCATACGCGATGGCGCCCGTCTTGGGATCGACGACGCCTGCGGCACCAATACCGACACCGAGGACCTCGACATCGGGATTCGCCTCGAGAGCGGCCTTGATGGACGCCTCGATACGCTGGAAGACGGACTCGCCGCCCTCTTGGGCCTCGGTGGGAACCTCAGCCTCAAATACGGGATGGGGCACACTACCGTCAGCCGGATACTCCATAATGGCAGTCGCAATTTTGGTGCCGCCGATATCGACGGAGCAAACGTACTTGTTCTCCATGTCGCTCTCCTTAGGAGATAAAAACAACTACAGGAAATGCGCCGTCAGGCTAGCCGTCACAGCGCGGTAAAGGTTTTCCAGGTGCCCGAGATCGCCGAGAAACCGTGTGGCCATCGACCTAATGGGTCATGGTCACACGGTTGAACGGCGAGGTCGGGTGCCTGGGAAAGCTTTAAAGGAGACCGTTGTCCTGGAGGACCTTGCGAATCGCCTCGACGTTCTCGCCGGTCATGGCCTTCACCGGGCGCGGCATGGTCGGGCTGTCGAAGATACCCATGAGATTCATAGCGGTCTTGAAGGCGCCGACGCCACCGGCATAGCCCTGAACGCCCGAGGTGACATCCCAGATGTGCGAAATCTCATTGAGGCGATCCTGCTCGGCCTTGACGGTAGCCCAGTCACCAGCCTGAGCGGCCTTCCACTGACGCACGTAGCCCTCGGGCTCAACGTTAGCGAGACCCGGGACGGAACCGTCGGCGCCACCGAGGTAAGCGCCGTCGACAACGACCTCGTGACCGGTGAGGATGCTCATCGGATGGCCGTTCTTCTCGTTCTCCTGAACGAGATAGCGGAACGAGATGTCATCGCCCGAGGAATCCTTGACGCCAGCCAGGACGCCCTCGGCGCCGAGCTTGGCAAGGAGCTTCCAGGGGAGCTTGGTGTGGACGCACACGGGGATGTCATAGGCAAAGATGGGCAGGTCGAGCTCCTCGTGCAGGATGCGGAAGTGCTCCTCGACCTCGGTCATGCCCTGCAGGGCATAGAACGGGCAGGTGGCGACGAGGGCATCGGCGCCCAGCTCCTGGGCAACCTTGCCGTGCTCGATCATGCGCTCGGTCTCGGTATCGATGATGCCGACCAGAACAGGCACGCGGTGATCGACGATGCGCACGGCCTCGGCGATAATCTGGCGACGGCGCTCGTCGGTGGAGAAGACGACCTCACCCGAAGAGCCCAAGAAGAACAGGCCATCGACGCCAGCGTCGATCATGCGGTTGATGCTGCGCTCAAAGGAGGCAACGTCGAGCTGGTGGTCTTCGGTATCGGGAACAACGACGGGAGGAATAACGCCAGTGAATTTCTGAGTTGCCACAAGAATCTCCTTAGTTGTCTGGCGGACGGCCCTATGCCATCCACTCTTGTTGGCAGTGTCCAGGCCGCCTAGGCCAAAGAACACGGGTAGAACGTTTGGTTAAAGAAGTCGACGACTTCGTTTTCGAACGCATTGATGCGCTCATGAGCGTATTTGGCATAGATGATATGCCTTCGGTCACACTCAAGGCCGTTGAATACAGCAAACTGACCCTTGGGATCGCTCACGGTATCCATAAGCGATGTGCCCATGAGCACCGATCCGCGCACCCGAGACGACAGCGCCTCGAGACCGCCGGGAATTGGATTGGCGACCGCCGTGCAGACAAGAGCCTGCTCGTCCAGAGCAGACACCGCCAGCGCGACACCGCCGCCAAGACCCTCACCCCATGCAAAAATGCGGTCGGGATCCATGCCATCAAGATTGCGCGCGACCTTCGCCAACGCGCAGCCCCAACGGACGCGCTCGACAAAAGCAGGCGAGGTAATCCCCTGCTGCAGATCGCTAGATCCAATCATTTCATCGTCCAGCGCAAGCACGGCATATCCCATGGCGGCAAACCTCGTCATGTGATGCCATCCCCGCACGGGTCGGTCGATGTCATGGAACATCAGGCATAGTGGCACAAGCTCGGATGCCCGGGCACGACCATAAGGCTCGATCAAACGACCGTGGACGACATCCCCACCGAGTTCAAAGGAAACCTCGGAGTAGCGCGCGAACGGATTGGCAAAATCAATCGCCGTAACAGTCAGCCCGCAAACGTGCGGGTTCAAAGCGGCTGTCTCTAACTCGGAAACATCCGCAGAAGTATCGCCGCGCCAACCCCGGAAATCAGATAGCCTTGACGAAACCGTCCCAGCAATTCCCGCAAGCTCGGGGACAATCAGCTCATTGACATTGCTCTCGCACTTAGACATGAGCCTCCCCTCCCTTGCAGAAAAACGGAATGATCAGATCGTCAAAATCCTGAATCTCCTCGTGGCCAAAGCCTTCAAAGAACTCATGACGCTTTTCACAGGTCAGGTTGTTGTAGACCGCAAACTGCGTCGCCGGTGGACAGACGATATCGGCCGCGCCCGTGCCAAACAGCACGGGGCATTTGACCATAGGGGCAAAGTTCTTGGAATCGAAGTACGCCAGCTTGGCATAGGCTTCGTCAATACGAGTCGAGTCCTCGTCAAACCAGCGAGACCAATAGCGCAGGCCCTCGTAGGCAATGTCGTCGGCATCCAAATCCCAGACCAGGCGGAAATCTGACAGGAAGGGATAGAGGATGGCGGCGCGATTGATAAGCTCGCTGTTAAGCGCACAGGTCGCAATACCCAAACCGCCGCCCTGCGACGCGCCGTTCACAAACACACGGGCAAGATCGATGCCCTCGAGCTCGCGAACGATGCGGCACAGGATGCGAATATCTTGGTGCAAGCGGACATAGTAGAGATTGGCCGGATCGCCGTCGATACCGGCGACGATATGGCCCGCGACCGTTGTGCCCTCAAATCCGCCAATGTCCTCGGAGGGTCCTCCTTGGCCAGGGCAATCGAGAGCAATCAGCGCCATGCCCATACCCGCAAACGACGCCTGCTCAAACCAGCTGCGGCTTGCGCCCGGATACCCATGGAACTGAAGCACCAATGGCACGGGCTCGTCCGAGACAGGTTTAAGGTACTTGGCGTGCAGACGAGCGCCACACATGCCGGTATACCAGAGATCGAAAAGCTGGCAGGTCGCAGCATCGGTGACCGATGCCGCCTCGATCGCATAGTCAAGCCCGACGGCGTCGGCCTCGGCCATGCGATCCTTCCAAAAGAGATCGAAATCTGATGGACGGGGCATGGCGCCTCGATATTCACCAAATTGCTGTTGTAGCTCCTGAGCACTTGGCATGGCTCGTGAACCCAACCTTTCGAAATCGCAACGGAGGTGCGCCCGGCAAGTGAGCCGGGCGCACGGGAGGGAAAGCGAGGCTACTCGCCGAGCTTGGGATGCAGCAGCGACGGCGCAGCGCCGAGCAGCATCTTGGTGTAGGGGTCCTGAGGGTGCTGGAAGACCTGCTTGGCCTCGCCCTGCTCGACGATCTTGCCGCCATTCATAACGATGATGTCGTCAGAGATATAGCGGACCGTCTGGATGTCATGGCTGATAAACACCATGGCCAGGCCGAGCTCCTTCTTAAGGTCGGTCAGCAGGTTCAGAATCTGCGCGCGGACCGAAACGTCCAGAGCCGAGGTGGGCTCGTCGGCGATGATAGCATCGGGGTTCAGCGACAGGGCACGCGCGATAGCTACGCGCTGGCGCTGACCGCCCGAAAGCTGGCCGGGAAGAACCTCGGCGGCGGAGCTGGGCAGGCCCGTCAACTCCAGGAGTTCCTTGACGCGCTTCTCCTGCTCGGCTTCGGTGCCCAAGTTGTGGACACGCATGGGATCGAGCAGCTGCTCGCGAACGACCATGCGGGGATTGAGCGCCGTGGCCGGGTTTTGGAACACGACCGAGATAACGCGACCCATGTGGCGACGGTCCTCGGCGGTACGTTTGGTAACGTCCTTGCCCTTAAAGTAGACCTTGCCACTCGTGGGGGCCTGCAGGCCGCACATGACGTTGGCGGTGGTGGACTTACCGCAACCGGACTCACCGACGATGCCGATGGTCTGTCCGGGCATGAGCTTAATCGTTACACCCTGGACGGCGTGAACCAGGTTGGGGTGCAGAATCGAGCCGGTACGGGTCCTAAAGGTGACGTGGACGTCATCAAGGAAGATGATCGGCTCGACGCCGTTGACTGCGGTCTCGCTCATCTACATCACCTCCGCGTGAGGGGTCAAACCATTTGCCTTGAGCACCTCGTCGGGGAGCTCGGAATAGAAGTGCTCGGTGCCGGGCACGCGCTTGAAGACCGGACGGGTGTCCAGGCCAATACGCGGATGGCTCGAGCGGGGCGCGAAGCGATCGCCCTTGGGGAAATCGCGCGGGCTCGGAACGGCGCCGGGCACCTGGTGCAGGCGGCCCGAACCGCTCTCGATGGACAGAACGGAACCCAGAAGACCGCGGGTGTACTCGTGGATCGGGTTAGTGAGCAGCTCCTTGGTGGGTGCCTGCTCGATAACCTGACCGGCGTACATAACCGTGATGTTATGGGCAACCTCGGCGACCAGAGCCAGGTCATGCGAAACGAAGATCATGGCAAAGCCGAGCTTGGCCTGAAGATCGTTGAGCAGCTTGATGACCTGCTTCTGGACGGTAACGTCCAGAGCGGTCGTGGGCTCGTCGCAGATGACCAGCTTGGGGTCGCGGGTAAGGGCCATAGCGATCAGAACGCGCTGACGCTGACCACCGGAAAGCTCATGCGGATAGCTCTCGAGCGTACGCTTGGGGTCGAGGCCCACGAGCTCCAGGAGCTCCTCGGCGCTACGGGTGCCGCCACGCTTGGTGAGCTGCTTCATCTGGGCGGAAATGAGCATGGAGGGGTTAAGCGAAGACAGGGCGTCCTGGTAGACCATGGCGATATCGGTACCGCGCAGGCCGAACCACTCCTTCTTGCTCATCTTGAGCAGGTCGCGGCCCTCCCAGAGAACCTCGCCGGAAAGATGCTCGTCATCGTCGGTCAGGCCCATGATGGCCAGCGTGGTGATGGACTTACCGCAGCCGGACTCGCCTACCAGGCCCATGGTCTGACCAGGACGGACGTCAAAGTTGACATGGTCGACGACGTTGATATCACCGTGATGCTCAAACTGAATGCAGAAGTCACGGACCGAAAGAATCGGCTCAACGGACTCGTCGGGCACATGGCGATCGTCACGCTTGAGCTCGACATCGCGCAGAGCGCCAAGGCGAGCGGAGAGGGACTGGGCCTGCTCCTTGTAGGCGCGAACGGGGTCGGAGACCAGCAGGTCGGCCTCGCGACGCTTGGAGGAATCGGTCGGATCCAGGGCGGCGGAAGGAGCAGCGGCCATGGCGTCGGTAATGCCCTCGGAGAGGATGTTGAGCGCCAGGCAGGTGATCATGATGGCCAGGCCCGGGAACAGCGCCTGCCACCAACGGCCAGCGAGCACGCCGCCGCGGGCGTCGGCGAGGATGTTGCCCCAGGTAGCGGTGGGCTCCTGGATGCCGGCACCGATGAAGGTCAGCGAGGCCTCAAAGATGATGGCGTCGGCGACCAGGGTAACGGTGAAGACCATGATCGGGGCGATGCAGTTACGCAGAACATGCTTGATCAAAATCCACGGAGCCTTGGCGCCGGAAACGATGACCGCACGGACATAGTCCTCGCCGTACTCGGATACGATGTTGGCGCGCACGATACGGGCAATCTGCGGAGTGTACATAAAGCCGATGGCGAAGATGATCGACGGCACGGAGTTGCCCAGGATGGAGACGAAGACGGCCGCGAGGGCGATGCCCGGGATGGACATGATGATGTCCAAGATACGCATGATCGTCTCGGAGACGGCCTTGCGCGAAACCGCTGCAAGGGCGCCCACGACCGAGCCGCAGACCAGAGCCATGGCAGTGGCGCCAAAGCCGATAATCAGCGAGTAACGGCCACCGTAGAGCATACGCGACAGAATGTCGCGACCCTTATCGTCGGTACCGAAGATAAATCCGTTGCCGGGAGCCTGGCGAGCCGTAAAGATCTCGACCGGGCTATAGGGGGCAAGAAGGGGCGCCAGAATCGCAGTCAGGGCGACCAGCACCAGCACGACGGCGGCAATCTTAGAAGACAGCGTCATCTTCTTCCAGCCACCAAGCTTGAGCCCCTTGGAGGCAGCCTTCTCGAGCTGCTCGGTTTGCTTCTCTCGAATCTTTACCATAATCTACACCGTCCTGATGCGCGGGTTGATGAGCAGATAGAGCATGTCAACCACGATGTTGATGATGATGAAGGCAAGAGCAACGACGATAACGACGCCCTGAACCAGGTTCGCCTCGTTGCCCTGAACGCCCTGCAGAATCGCGGTGCCCATGCCGGGGAGGTTAAAGATAACCTCGATGACGACGGCGCCGCCCATGAGGTAACCGATCTTAAGACCGAGGGTGGTGACCGGGGTGATCAGCGCATTGCGAAGAACGTTGATGCCGACGACGACCTTCTCGGGAACGCCGGCGCCGCGAGCCATACGGACATAATCCTTGTCGAGCTCCTCGACCATGGCGGTACGCACGATACGAGTCATCTGGCCCGTCAGCGGAAATGCCAAGGCGATAGCGGGCATGATCATACGTCCCAGATAGCCAACCGGATTCGTGGTGAAGTGAGGCAGAGCACCCGATGCCGGGAGCACCTTAAGGTAGGAAGAGAACAGCAGGATCAACAGAACGGCAAGCCAGAACGACGGGGTTGCCAAGCCGGCGATGGAAAAGACGCGGATCACTTGGTCCGGCCATTTGTCGCGATACAGTGCCGCGATGACGCCGAGCAAAAACGAAACGACCGCACCGATGGCAAGACCGATGAAGGTCAGCTGCATCGTGACGGGCAGGGCCGTGGAGATGCGCTTGGCAACGGAGTTGCGAGCAGCACCATAGGTGCCCATGTCGCCATGAATCAAATCGCCCATATAGCGCACGTAGCGCACGGGCCAGGGGTCGTCCAGACCATACTTCTCATGGTACTCGGCAACCGCCTCGGGCGAGGCACCGTCACCCAACGCCGTGTAGGCGGGGTCGGTCTTGGAGAACGACATAAGGAAGAACACCAGGACGGTGACGCCCAATGCCATGATCGGCAGCGCCACAAGACGCCTTCCAATCAAACGTAGCAAGTTGTTCACGTTCTCTCCCCTTTCTTTTGTCGGTAGGACCAACTGGTATATGAGTATGGATACTCATTACAAGACCCGAGCGACATCGTTGCCGCCCGGGTCTTTGTTTCAACTATGAGGATACGGTCCCAACGACCGACATCCTGCATACAGACTCAAGCGAGTCTTACGCCTTGACGGTCGCAACGCCCCTGAAGGACATGCTCGTCGTGCCGATGCCCTTGAAGCCATCGAGGGCCTCGCCGTTGGGCGCAGTGGACGGATCGTCCCAGGAAGCGGAGACGGTCTTGACGTGGACAACGGGGTACAGAACGGCGTTGTCGGCAATGATGTCGAAGCACTCGTTCCACTTCTTCTGCTGCTCGTCACCCTCGGCGGCAAGAGCCTCGTCCATGAGACCGTGGAGCTTCTGCCACTCAGCGGACTCCTTCCACGGGCAACGGGTCTGCATCCAGACGTTGTCGCCGTACCACCAGTTGAGCAGCAGGTCGGGGTCGGCGCCGAAGCAGGAAGGATCGCCAGGGGCAAGGAGGATATCGTAGGCCTCGCCGCCGTCGATGGCAGCGTAAGTGGCCGGCGAGGTATCGGTCTGGATGGTCACATCGAAGCCGAGAGCGTCGAGGTCGTTCTTGACCTGGGCGGCCATGCCCTTAATCTGCTCGTTGTCGGTGGTGCGCAGGGTGATGGCACCCGGGGTGATGCCAGATTCCTCGATGAGCTTCTTAGCCTTCTTGGCGTCGGTCTTGTACACCGTGGAAGCCTCATGATAGTTGGTGAAGCTCTTGGGCAGGTAGCAGCTGGCAGCGGTGGCAAGGCCGGCGAAGGTGTTGCTGACCATCTTCTCGGTGTCGAGCGCATACATGACAGCCTGACGGACCTTGACGTTGTTCCAAGGCTCCTTGGCGACGTTGAACATGATGAAGCGGGTGCCGAAACCCTGAACGTTATCGATCTTGCAGCCGGCGTTCTCGAGCTGGTCGACGGCGTCAGCGGTAACGAGCTCCATAACGAGCGTGGAGCCCTCCTGCTGAGCGGTAACGCGAGCGGTGGGGTCGGTCAGGATGCTGTACTGGATCTTCTTATCCTCGGCAGCATACTCACCGTTGTACTCGGGGTTGGGAACCAGGGTGATTTCGGTATCGGAGATAGAGTCGTACATCCAGGGGCCGGAGCCGATCGGCTGCTTGGCGCGATCCTCCTCGGCCTGCGTGGCCGGGGTAACACGGACGATGGCCAGACGATCCTTGAGCAGGGAGAAGTTGGGGACCTTGGTCTTGACCGTCACGGTGCTGGCGTCCTTGGCCTCGATGGACTCGAAGGGCTGGAAGAACGGAGCATAGGTAGCGGAAGCGGCGCAAGCGGTGTAGGAGGCGACGACATCGTCAGCGGTGACCTCGGTGCCATCGGAGAACTTCGCGCCCTTGCGGATGGTGACCTCGAACGTGGTGTCGTCCACGGACTTGGGATCGTCGGTGGCGAGCTCGTTGAAGGTGCTGTAGTCGTGGTAATCGATACCGTAGAGGCCCTCGACGACGTGCCAGTTAGCACCCAGGCCCACAGCGGAGCCGGTGCTGGCGGGATCGAAGCTGGACGGAGCGTAAGCGGAACCAGCGGTGATCACGCCGCCGCCACGGTTGGCGGAATCGGTGGAACCGGAAGCGGAACCCTCGTCGCTAGAGCTGCCACCGCAGCCGGTGAGACCAAGCCCTGCGACAGCAGCGACGCTGCCGGTGAGGCCGAGGAACGAACGCCTGGACATACCCTTGTTGATGATGGCCATGTCTTCTCCTATCAATAGAGAATCTTACCCGGGAGCACCTAGACTTGCCCCCGCGCAACTTGCGGACGATATATACCTTACCTACCGACAAACCCAACTTGGGTGCCGCGCTCGGCGACCGATACATACATCCGCTTGAACGGTATTTACTACCGTTCACCGAAATCGTTGACAAACAAAATGGCAGACAGTATGCATCGATGAGGTGAGATATCAGTCATCGTCAATCCGCAGGATAGCAGCGCTTTTCCTTCGGCGTAGTCAAACGTTTTAGCGTTAATAAAACGAGAAATCAGCAGGCAATCATAGCGAAATATAAGGTTGTAATTCGCGCAATCATATATATCAGTTGTTTAGGGCGAGTTTAGTTTTCGGATCCACTTGTGGAGGCTTTGTCTCGCTCTTCATTCCAGGCAGCAAGAGCCTCATGGACCGATCTTGCGACATCGGCAGGAACGCCTCGAACTTCTGCAATCTCTTTCTCGCTCGCCGCGCGCAACCGTTTCATCGAGCCAAAATGGCGCATAATGGCACGTTTTCTGGTGGGTCCCACGCCTGGAACATCGTCGAGCACCGAGACCGTCATTGCCTTATCGCGCAGCTCGCGATGGAATGTAATGGCAAAACGGTGCGATTCGTCTCGCACCTGTTTGATTAGGTAGAGCGAAGCGGACCCTGTCGGCAGCACGACAGGCGTCTCGTCCCAAGGCACGAAAACCTCCTCATCGGCCTTCGCCAAGCCGCAAACTGGTATATCGAGCCCAAGGGCCTCAAGTTGTTTAATGGCTGCCGTCAATTGCGGCTTGCCGCCGTCGACAACAAGCAAATCGGGGCGCGAGCCAAAGCGCTCATCGGCCATGCGCTCGGGAGCGTAGCGCCGACCAAGGACCTCGGACATCGACACGAAGTCGTTCGCCTCGTCCAGTTCGGCCTGGATTTTAAAGCGTCGGTACTGACTCTTGTCGGCACGGCCGTTGGTAAACACCACCATCGACGCAACTGTGAAGGTGCCATGCAGCGTGGAAATATCGAAGCACTCGATACGCATCGGAGGCTCGGGCAGTGCCAGAGCACTCTCAAGCTCCAAAAGTGCCTGATTGGTGCGATCGTCGGCATAACCCGTGCGCATCATGTAGCGCATAAGGGCATGACGGGCATTTTTGGATGCCATATCGAGTAATCGATGCTTTTCGCCGCGCTGAGGTCTATGGAGATGGCAGGAGCGCTCGCGCTTGGCCGCAAGCCACTCCCCCAGCGCCTCCGCGTCCTCAAGCTCAACAGAAAGGTTAATCTCAGCTGGAATATCAGCTGTCTCGTCGTAATAGCGCTTAAGAAAACCCGACTGGAGTTCCTCCTCATCGACATCGAGGCCCTTATCGAGAATAAACTCACAGGTTCGAACCGTTCGGCCCTCGCGCACGACAAAGACGCAGGCAGCCGAGATGGTCTCCTCGCGATAAAAGCCAATGACATCGATATCGACACTGGACGGAAATACGACCTGTTGGCGATCATCCAGGCCCCTGATGACATCTAGACGACGCTTGACGCGCGCCGCACGCTCAAAATCGAGCGCCTCGGCAGCCTCTGCCATCTCGGTCGTGAGCTCGTCGACGACATCCTTGCGATGGCCAGACAAAAAGCGCTCGACGCGCTTAACGTTCTTGGCATAGTCGGCGGGAGAAATCGCACCGACACACGCTCCCGGCCCTCGGCCGACATGATAGTCAAAGCAAGGCCGTCCGTTTTGCGCGCAAATCATATTGACGATATCTTCTTCGCCCTTGTGGGACTCGACAATACGTCGGCATCGACGCCACTCCGCACAAGCCGCCGAGCAGATCGGGATCACCTTGCGCAACGTATCAATGGTCTCACGCGCCGCGCGGCTGTCGGTATAGGGACCAAAATAACGCGTTCCCGGCTTATGGCGCTCACGCGTATATTTGATAGCTGGGAACAGATCGCTCTTGGTGATAGCGATAAAGGGATAGCTCTTGTCGTCCTTAAGGTCCACATTAAAGTACGGATGGTACTGGCCGATCAGGTTGCGCTCGAGTACAAGCGCCTCGTGCTCGGTCTCCACCACGATATAGTCGAAACTCGCCACCAGCTGCATCATAAGTGGAATCTTCTGACGCTCATCTTGCAGCGTTACGTATTGGCGCATGCGGGCGCGCAGGTTTTTCGCCTTACCCACATAGATGACATCGCCCTTGGCATCTTTCCAAAGGTAACATCCGGGCTGCGTGGGAACGCGCGAAACCTGCTCGGCGAGTGTTGGAATGTTGTCGTGACCGGCCACGTTTGCCTACTTGCGGCGAAGCAGCGAGGAGACCTCGGGCACCTTAAAGGCGATGGCCAAGCCAATGGTGACGGCGAGCGAGACGATGCCCGCAACGCAAACATAGCCCAAGGTAATCAGAATCGAGCCGCCGAGCGCGCCGAAAAAGTGCTCAAGCGCCCACATGACACCGGCACCCGCAGCCGCACCCAGGCCTCCAAGCATAAGGCCAAAGAAGCCGCCATGCAGAATAGATTTAACCTGAAGGCCATGCAGGCGACGGCGCAGCCACCACAGCGAGCAGCCAACCAAAATCACGTAGTCGACAACATACGAAAGTGCGATCGCAGGCATGCCGTAGCCAAGCACCACGCCAAACAACAGCACCGAACCGACCTGTCCGATGGTGGAGTAAAGACAATAACGACCGAAGGGCTTCATATCGAGCAAGGCCGAGAAGCTCTTCTGCATAAGCACAACCGCTCCGTAAAGTGGCAACGAAGGAGCCTGGTAAATAAGGAACTCCGACACCAACGCAACACCAGACTCATCGAACTTGCCAGTGCAGTAGATCATATTGAGTGGGCGGGCGAAGACGATCAAATACAGCGCAAATGGAATTAGGAAGAAGAGAATCTGAGCAACGCCGTTCGAGATGCCGCTGCGAACGCTATCGTAGTCTTGCTCCTGAGCATCATGCGAAAGCTCGGTATATAGCGCCGTCGAGAGCGAGACGGCGATTAGAGCATAAGGCAGGGTATACCACAAGCGCGCGTATGCAATGACAGAAGGTCCGGTCTCGGGCTGCACCACCAGCGCGGCGGCATTGATAATGGAGGTCTGGACAAACGTGCACACCGTGGCGAGCAGCGTCGGGATACCGAGCGCAATCGTCTGACGAAGCGCAGGATCCTTAAAGTCGATATGGATATGGGGATGCACGCCGTACTTGCCAAGCGCGGGAATCTGGCAGGCCATCTGGACAAAGACGCCGAGGGTCGTGCCAGCCGAAATCAAGATGATGCCTGCATGCTCGCCAAATTGCGCGGACACGGGCGCAAAACCAATAAAGCTGGCGATAACGATCACGTTGTTCAAAACGGGGGCGAACGTCGACCAAAAGTAATCGCGATGCGCGTTGAGAACGCCCGAGAACACCGAGCCCAGACCATAAAACAATATCTGGATGGCAAAGAAACGGAACATGAACGCAGCGGTATCCATGCTGCCGCCGTCACCCGAAAGGAACGATTGCGTCCAAATAAAGCCCGGAGCGAACACGGTACCCAGCACCGAAATGCCGCCCAGCAGCAAGAGCAGGATGCCAAGCAGGTTGCCCACATATTCATTTGAGGCTTCGCGGCCCTGTTCACGCCTCACGCCCATGTACACGGGCAAAAACGCCGTCACGAGCATGCCGCCCATCACGAGTTCGTAGAGCATATTGGGCAGGTTGTTAGCGACCTGATAGGAGGACGAGAGCAGCGACATGCCGATGGCGGCTGCCATGGCCCACGTGCGGATGAAACCGGTGACACGCGACAAAATGGTCAATACGGTCATAAGGCCGGCAGACCGACCAACCGTGGAGTAGTCGGACGAGCCCATATCGTCTACGTGATCCTGAGATTCCATGTGAGACACAGACTGAGGCTCAATCTCATCCACAGAGGAAAGAGACCTGTTCGCTGAAAAGGAATCATCGACTAAGATCGCATTGTCACCAGACGCGGCATGATCCCCAAACACCGTATCGACTTCCTGTGTGGCAGCACCTCGACCAGAAAACGACAAGGGATCCCAATCGTCATCGTCATCGACCGTCACGCCTTCGACGAGACCAATTGAACCGAGCGGAGACCATTCATCATCTGAAAGCAACGATTCGCCGTCATCGGGAGCGTCCTGCGTTGCAGGGCTAACGGCGGCCGCGCCCTGATGCGAACTTTTCCCTTGTGCGGCCATCAAAAACACCGCAGTCTCATCGGGACGCGGGGCATGAGGCGTATCCGAAGTGCTGGACATCCGATCCACGCCTGTACGAGCAGCGGCCAAAAACACAGCCGTCTCGTCGGGTCGAGTCGAGGAAAGAGACGAACGAGAAGGCACCGGACCGGCACCGGCGGCACGCAAATACACCGCCGTCTCACCCGGGTCGGCGGCAGCCGACCAGACTTTACGAATCTCATGTTCGACCGAAGCCAGCTCAGGCGAAGACGCCGAGGAGGTCGGCCCTTTTGCAAAATGAGCCCCGCGCTTTGAATCTTCCTGAGGCATCGCTCAGTCCTCTCTCGTGATCGGGGCGACCGCGGCCCCGCAAAATGCAACTAAATCGTCGGGCGCGACCTCAAGCTGGTAGCCACGCTTGCCTCCCGAGATAAAAATGGTATCCCAAAGGACGCATGTCTCATCGATCAGCGTCCGGAAGCGTTTTTTCATACCGACCGGGCTGCAACCGCCGCGGACATACCCCGTCGCGGCGAGCAAATCTTTGACATGCATCATGGTCAGCGTCTTTTCGCCTGCGGCGCGCGCGGCGGCCTTGAGGTCGAGCTCGTCGGCAACGGGAATGCAGCACACAACGTGATCGTTTGACGGCGCGACACAGACCAGAGTTTTGAATCCCTGGCCGGGCTCCTCACCAAGCTGTTCGGAAATCGCAACGCCAAGGCCCGCTGATTCATCGCCATCGTCTTCGTACGTATGGAGAACATAGGGGATGCCGGCGCTTTCCAGCTCGCGCATCGCATTGGTCTTTGGCGTCTTCACGGCCTTCGACATGGCATATCCTTTCCCTCATATACGAACACAAGGTTTAAGTATATGTCCATTTGCGCGGCATACGCTATCTCGACAAAGAGAGCGCCACCGAATCGCAAGGAATCGGCGGCGCTCATGTTTCAAAAACACCTATGTATTAGGCATCGAGTTGCGCTTGACGCTCCTTATCGCGCTTGAGCAAGGGCGCCAAGAACTTGCCAGTATAGCTCTGTGGGCATGCCGCAACCTGCTCTGGCGTACCCGAGACCACGACAGTTCCGCCACCGTTGCCACCCTCGGGACCCATATCGATCAGGCGATCGGCGACCTTGATGACATCGAGGTTGTGCTCGATCACCAGCACCGTATTGCCCGCATCGACTAGACGCTGAAGCACATCTAGCAATTGGCGAACGTCCTCAAAATGAAGACCGGTCGTAGGCTCGTCCAAAATATAGAACGTCTTACCCGTCTGACGACGATGAAGCTCCTTGGCGAGCTTTACGCGCTGCGCCTCACCACCCGAGAGCGTCGTGGCGGGCTGACCCAAGCTCACATAACCTAGGCCGACGTCATACAGGGTTTGAAGCTTTCGCTTGATCTGCGGAATATTCCCAAAGAAAGCCAGTGCCTCGGCCACGCTCATATCGAGCACGTCCGAGATGGTCTTGCCACGGTAAGTGACTTCGAGCGTCTCGCGGTTGTAGCGCTTACCGCCGCAAACCTCGCAGGGCACATAGATATCGGGAAGAAAGTGCATCTCAATCTTGATCTGGCCGTCGCCCTTGCATGCCTCGCAGCGTCCGCCACTCACGTTAAAGGAGAATCGTCCCGGCGAGTAGCCACGCGCCTTCGACTCCGGCGTGCTCGCAAACAGTGCACGCAAGTCGTCCCACAGGCCAATATAGGTAGCGGGATTCGAGCGCGGCGTACGGCCGATAGGCGACTGATCAATATCGATCACCTTATCGATGCACTCGATGCCGTCGATTTTTTTGTACGGGCCCACGGGACGCGTAGAGCGATGGATAGCGTTGGTGAGGGCAGGCGCAATCGTATCGGTGACCAAGGAACTCTTTCCCGATCCCGATACGCCGGTTACGACGGTAAGCGTGCCAAATTCAATCTTGGCGGTAACGTTTTTGAGGTTGTTGGCGCATGCGCCCGTAATCTTAAGACAACCACGTCCGGGGTTACGACGTTCATCGGGAACTCGAATCATTCGCTTGCCGGTCAGATAGGCGCCCGTCATTGATTCGGGACACGCCATGATGTCAGCGGGCGTTCCCGCGGCGACTACGTGCCCACCGTTGACGCCCGCGCCCGGCCCCATATCGATCACATAGTCGGCAGCGCGAATCGTGTCCTCATCGTGCTCAACGACGATAACGGTGTTGCCGATATCGCGCAGACGCTCGAGCGTCTTGATCAGGCGCTCGTTATCGCGTTGGTGAAGGCCGATCGACGGCTCGTCCAGAATGTACAGAACGCCCATGAGGCCGGCGCCGATCTGCGTTGCCAGGCGAATGCGCTGGGCCTCACCGCCGGAAAGCGTCGCCGAGGCGCGATCGAGCGTCAGATAGTCGAGTCCGACATCGACCAGAAAACGCAGGCGCTCCAGGATTTCCTTGACGATGCGCCCGCCGATAAACTGCTGACGCTCGGTAAGCTCCAGGCCCTCAAAAAACTCGAGCGACTCGCGACACGACAGGCAGCAGACATCGTAAATGGACTTGCCGCCCACGGTGACGGCAAGCATCTCGGGACGCAGGCGAGCACCGTGACAGCTCGAGCATGGCTCTTCGCGAATGTATTTCTCCAAGCGAGCTCTGGTGTTCTCGTTCGCCGTCTCGTTGTAGCGCTCGTACAGGATGTTGCGCACGCCCGAGAACTTAGTGTCCCACTGGCTGCGACGCCCATCGAGCTTTTGATAGTCGACCGAAATTTTCGTGTCGCCCATGCCATCCAAAAACGCACGACGCACCCGCGGGGGCAGGTCCTCCCATGGCGTATCGGCACTTATCTTAAAGTGTTTGCAGACCGCGGCAAAAATCTGCGGATAATAGTTGGAATTGCCGAACAGGCTGCCAAAGACTCCGTCGGCAATCGACTTTGAGGGGTCTTCAATCAGCGCCTCGGCATCGACTGTCTTTTTAAAGCCCAGGCCATCGCACTCGGGACATGCACCATAGGGCGCGTTGAATGAGAAATCGCGCGGCTGCGGGTCGTCGATGGAATGCCCGTGCTCCGGGCACGCCAGTGCCAGCGAATACTCCAGCAGCTCGCCCTCGCTTCCCTCGGGAGCGTCGCGGTCGGGCAGCATGTACACGTTCACGTTACCGTGCGCCAGTGCCGTCGCCTGCTCAACGGACTCGGCAATGCGACCCAGGGAGTTCTCTCGAATCACGATACGGTCGACCACGACCTCAATGTCGTGTTTGAACTTCTTGTCCAGGTCGATAGGGTCGTCAAGCGAGCGCACCTCGCCGTCGACGCGCACACGGCTAAAGCCCTCCGCACGTAGGTCCTCAAACAGCTTGGCATATTCGCCCTTGCGTCCACGAACCACCGGCGCCAACACAAACGCGCGACGGCCCTCCCCCGCCGCCAGCACCTTATCGGCGACCTGATCGGTCGTCTGACGCTCAATGACGCGACCGCACTCAGGACAGTGCGGCGTTCCCACGCGAGCAAATAGCAGGCGAAGGTAGTCGTAAATCTCGGTTACGGTGCCCACCGTCGAGCGTGGGTTTTTGGACGTCGTCTTCTGATCGATCGAAACAGCTGGCGAAAGGCCGTCGATCGAGTCCAGATCGGGCTTGTCCATCTGGCCCAAAAACTGACGCGCATAGCTCGAAAGGCTCTCGACGTAACGGCGCTGGCCCTCGGCATAGATGGTATCGAACGCCAGTGAGCTCTTGCCCGATCCGGAAAGACCGGTTATGACCACGAGCTGGTCACGCGGAATGGAAACATCGATATCGCGCAGGTTATGCTCGCGCGCGCCGCGAATAACGATAGAAGAATCAGACATGGAAGCTCCTTGCCTCCTACAACTTCAAATCACACTGACGATGAGTTTAGCGCACTCGACGCGCACAGATGTTCGTAATACAAGATTCGCAGACCTTTTGCGTTGTCTGACGCCGCAGGCCGCACGCTCGGTCCGTACTTTCGAATACTGTCGATCGCCTACCACGCATCATAAATGACTCCCGCTCGCAAACGAGGGTACAATGACGCTCGTGTCACACCGCGGGGCTCCGGCCCCAACACATACAAAGGAGTCAAACATGGGTTGCGAGCACGCACAGGCAGCCGGCGGGCAAACGTCGCCGTCGCAATTTGAGGAAAATACGCTGTCCGAGGTCAAGCGCGTTATCGCCGTGCTTTCCGGCAAGGGCGGCGTCGGCAAGTCATTCGTCACCGGCGCCATCGCCACGGAGCTTTCCCGCCACGGTCACAAGGTCGGCGTCCTCGATGCCGATATTACCGGCCCCTCTATCCCTAAGATGTTCGGTATGAGCGGACGTCACGTCCATGCCCTCGGCAACCTTATGCTGCCCGAAATCTCCGAGCACGGCGTCAAGGTTATGAGCTCTAACCTGCTGCTCCAAAACGAAACCGACCCCGTCCTCTGGCGCGGTCCGGTTATCGCGGGTGCCATCAGGCAGTTCTGGAGCGAAACCTCATGGGGCCCCATCGACTACCTGTTGGTCGACATGCCTCCGGGAACGGGCGACGTCGCCCTCACTGTCTTCCAGTCGCTGCCCGTCGATGGCATCGTCATCGTCACGAGCCCGCAGGATCTGGTCTCGATGATCGTCGCCAAGGCAGTCAACATGGCCGGGAAGATGAACGTCCCCATTCTGGGAATCGTCGAAAACATGAGCTATATCGAGTGCCCCGATTGCGGCAAGAAGATCGAAGTCTTTGGCAAGAGCAAGCTCCCCGAGGTCGCCGAGCGTTACAACCTCGAGATCCTAGGGCAGCTTCCCATCAATCCGGCACTCGCCGAGGCTTGCGATAAGGGCGAAGTTGAGACCGCACTGCCCGACGGTATGCTGCCCCAGGCCGTCTCTGCCGTCGAGGCCATTGCCCCGCACGAGACCGTCGAGGCTTAAGTGAACACAAACGCCTCCTATGACGTCTTGATAATCGGCGGCGGGGCCTCGGGTCTCGCCGCCGCCATTACGGCCGCACACGCAGGCAAAAGCGCCTGCATCGTTGAGCGCGATGTTGCCTGCGGCCTTAAACTCCTTGCGACCGGCAACGGCCGCTGCAACCTTTCCAACGAATCAATTGATTTCCAGCGGTACAACCACCCCGCATTCGTCGAATCCGTCATGGGTCCCCAGCCCGAGCAAGAGCTCGACAGTTTCTTCTCCTCGCTGGGCATCATGACGACCTCCGAGGAGGGCCGCCTGTATCCGCGCTCCCTTCGTGCCGAATCGGTGCGCGATGCGCTTCTCAACGCTTGCAATCACCTGGGTATCACCTTGATCTGTGGAGCAAACGTTGCCTCGGCATTCAAAGCCTCCGAGGGCTGGACACTCCAAATAGACCGTCCTGCGCGAGCACTCAAGGCAAAAAAGCACGACGACCGAAAAACGGAGGTTCGCTCACTTCGGAAGGCGCTCGCCGACACCCCTCGCAAGAACGAGACGCTGCAGGCAAAGGCCGTAATTATCGCTACGGGCGGCAGCCCCGCCGACATCGCGAAGACGTTCAATCTTTCCCTCACACTGCAGTGCCCCGTCCTCTGCCCCGTGTCGGCATCGGTCTTCGGCGACCAGACGGCGCTCAAGACGCTGGATGGCCTGCGCGTCCGCGCCCGTTTGACGCTCACCCGCAATCACGAGGAGCTCTGGCGCGAGGACGGCGAAGTGCTCTTCCGAACCTTTGGCATTTCGGGCGTCGCCGCCTTTAACCTCTCCCGTCGCGTCCAGCGCGGCGACACGATTCTGCTCGACGTTTTCCCCGACCTCTCCAAAGACGAGTTGCTCGATATGCTCAACCAGCGAGTTGAGTTGCTCGGCGGCTTTTCACCCCGCGACCCCCGCTGGCTCGACGGCATGCTCGCCCCGCAGTTCTCTCGCGTTGTCTGCACCGCATTCGAACAGTGCCACCCCGGGTCGCACGACGTCATCCACCTGGTCTCAATCCTCAAGCACTTTAAGCTGCTCGTCGAGGGAACGACAGAGGAGCGTTCGGCCCAGGTCACGCGCGGCGGCGTGCCCATCGAGAGCGTCTCAGCTCCCAACCTCTGCGTGAGCAACGCGGCAGACGCCCCGCTTTACATCTGTGGCGAGGCGCTCGACATCGATGCCGATTGCGGCGGCTTCAACCTTGCATGGGCTTGGATCTCGGGTATTCGCGCTGCAAGCAGCCTATAGCCGCGCAGTCTATAATCAAAACGCATTCGGGCCGTCTGGGACACCGGGCGGCCTCTTTCTTGCATCAAAGGAGACCTCGATGATCGAAATCACCCAAGTCCACGCGTCACTCGATGAGGCCGGCGACGAAACCGCCTGCCTTGCTATTGGCAGACGCGCCGTCAAACGAGCCCTGCGATGCGAGGATTCCCAGATTAAAGCCATTGAGCTCCATCGCAAGTCAATCGACGCCCGTAAAAAGCGAGATGTCCATTTTATTTTGAGCTTTCGAGTTGAACTGACAAGCTCCCGACTCGAGCAGGAGGTGGTCGACCGCGTCGCCGAGCGCGACCGCTCGCGCATCCGCATGGTAGACGGCGAGGCTCCTTCATTCCCCAACCCTGTCCCGAATGCACCCAATGAGCGTCCCGTCGTTGTCGGCGCCGGTTGCGCCGGTCTCTTCGCCGCCCTGACCCTTGCCGAAGCGGGACTTAAACCCCTGCTCATCGAGCGCGGCGACCCCGCACTTCGCCGCTCGGAAGCGATTGACCTCTTTCTTAAGGAGCGTACCCTCGACCCCGAAAGCAATATCCAATTTGGCCTGGGCGGCGCAGGGACCTTCTCGGACGGCAAGCTCAACACGGGAACCAAGAATCCTGCCCATCGACTGATTCTTGAGACCTTCGTCGAAGCGGGCTCACCTCGCGACATCCTGTGGGACGCCAAGCCGCACATTGGCTCCGACATCCTCCCCACCGTCGTCACCAACATATCTCAGCGCATCGAGCAACTCGGTGGAACCGTCCGCTATCGAACAAAGCTCGTCAATATTCGAACCGATGGATCTGGCGCCATCACCGGCGTCGATGTCCAACCGCCCCAAGAAACCACAAGCGAGACAATCGCCACAAAGCACCTCATTCTCGCCTGCGGCCATTCCGCCCGCGACGTATTCGAGCTTCTCAAGGAGCATAACGTTGCCCTCGCGCAAAAGACCTTTGCCATGGGTGTGCGCATCGAGCATCCACAGCGCGACATCGACCGTGCCCAATATGGCCCTTCGGCGGGGCACCCGGCACTCGGAGCAGCCCCCTACAAGCTTGTCGCCCATCTCCCCAACGGCCGCAGCGTGTTCTCGTTTTGCATGTGCCCCGGCGGACAGGTTGTCGCGGCTTCTTCCGAGCAGGGCCATCTGTGCGTCAACGGTGCCAGCCTCAATGCCCGCGACGGGCGCAACGCAAATGCCGCCCTACTCGTTAACGTCACACCTGATGACCTTCCCAGCGATGATCCGCTCGCAGGCATTGAGCTCCAGCGCGCCTGCGAGCGAGCCGCCTATCGCCTGGGTGGCTCCAACTGGAACGCGCCGGCACAGCTCGTCGGAGATTTCCTTGCTAGACGCGCCAGCACGGCACCCGGAAAGGTAAAACCAACCTATCCACTTGGCGTGACCTGGACGGCGATCGACGATGCCCTCCCGCAGCATATCGTCGAATCGCTTCGTTTGGGAATTCCCCTTCTCGGTAAGAAACTGCGTGGCTATGACCGCCCCGATGCGGTCCTCACTGGCGTGGAGACGCGTTCGAGCTCCCCGGTTACGGTCATCCGCGATCGAACATGCCACGCCGTGTCGACCCCGGGCCTTTACCCTTGCGGCGAGGGTGCCGGATATGCCGGCGGCATCATGAGTGCCGCCACCGACGGCATCCGTTGCGCTGGGGCGCTGATAGCAGACCTCTAGTGCACGAACTCTCGCGTCCGAACGACACAGGCCCCGAGCTCCACAGGGAACTCGGGGCCTGTTCACTACTTCCTGAATCGTGCACCCTGGCGTTTTCTACCCGAAGCAAAGGTAGAGCCCTTGCGAGCCTGCGAACGCAAACGCTCAATCGTTTCGTCCTCAGATGCGCCCTCAAGCATCGCCCGAATCTGAACGACGGCATCGCGCAGACGCGCCGCCTCCTCAAAGTCCATGGCGGCGGAAGCGTTACGCATGTCTTCCTCCATGGTCTCGACGATCCGCACGAGCTCGTCATGCGGTAGCCCTTCTAGCTGCTCGGCAAGCGTCTGCTCGGGTGCCACCGTCTCCGGCGCGGCGCCCTCGCCGTTTTCGTCGGGTGTATAGAACGCACCGTGACCCAGTGAATCGCCTCTCGAGCGTCCCTTCGAGCCCACAGTCTTTTCGGCCTCGGCAATAAAGCTCGAAATGTCGTTAATGGCCTTGCGGACCGTCTTGGGCACAATGCCATGCTCTTCGTTATATGCCATCTGAATCTCGCGACGGCGCTGCGTCTCCTCGATGGCTTCTTTCATCGAATCGGTCACAACGTCTGCATACATGATGACCTCGCCGTCGGCATTGCGGGCCGCACGGCCAATCGTCTGAATCAGCGAACGGCGGTTGCGCAAGAAGCCTTCCTTGTCGGCGTCGAGAATTGCCACCAGTGATACCTCGGGAAGGTCCAGACCCTCGCGGAGCAGGTTGATGCCAACGAGAACATCAATCTTTCCCTCGCGCAGCGTTCGCAGGATCTCGACGCGGTCCATCGTCGCTGTATCGGAGTGCATGTAATTGACCTTAATGCCGGCATCAAGCAGATGGTCGGTCAGGTCCTCAGCCATGCGCTTGGTGAGCGTGGTCACCAGCACGCGCTCCTTGCGGGCAACGCGCTCGCGAATCTCGTCCTCAAGATCGTCAATCTGCCCACGAACCGGACGCACATCGATCTTGGGGTCGAGCAGGCCGGTCGGACGAATAATCTGCTCAACGTCGTTCTGGCTAACCCGCAGCTCATAGTCGCCCGGCGTGGCCGAAACGTAGATGAACTGGGGAATCCTCGCCTCAAACTCATCGAAGCGAAGCGGGCGGTTATCGAGTGCCGAAGGCAGACGAAAACCATGCTCCACCAGCGTCACCTTACGCGAGCGGTCGCCTTCGTGCATGCCGCGGATCTGCGGCACCGTTACATGACTCTCGTCGATGATACAGAGCATGTCCTTAGGAAAGTAATCGATCAGGGTAAACGGCGGCTCGCCCGGTTTTCGACCGTCCAGATGACGCGAGTAGTTCTCGATACCGTTGCAAAAACCCATGGTCTCGAGCATCTCGAGATCATAGTCGGTGCGCTGCTGCAGGCGCTGTGCCTCGAGCAACTTGTCGGTCGCCTTGAGCTCGGCCACACGCTTCTCGCACTCTTCGCTGATTGATTTCAGAGCCGCTTTGACCTTAGGCTTCTCAGTCACGTAGTGCGAGGCCGGCCACACGGGAATGGCCTCGTACTCACGCAGCATCTCCCCGGTGACCTCGTCGATTTCAGCGATAAGCTCGACCTCGTCGCCAAAGAACTCAAACCGCAACGGATGCTCGGCATAGGGCGGATATACGTCGACGACATCGCCGCGCACGCGGAAGGTGCCACGTGCCAAATCATAGTCATTGCGATCGTACTGAATATCGATAAGCGCATGGATAAAGTCATCGCGCTCAAGCGGCACCTTCTTATCGACGTTCGGAGCTAGGCCCGCATAGTCCTCGGGAGAGCCAATGCCATAGATACACGAGACCGATGCGACGACGATCACATCGCGTCGAGATAGCAGCGATGCCGTCGCCTGATGGCGCAGCATCTCGACCTCTTCATTAATCGAGGAGTCTTTCTCGATATACGTATCACTCTGAGGTACATATGCCTCGGGCTGATAGTAGTCGTAGTACGACACAAAATAGACCACGGCGTTGTTAGGGAAGAATTCCTTGAGCTCGCTCGCAAGCTGAGCGGCAAGCGTTTTGTTGGGAGCCATGACCAGCGTCGGCTTCCCCAGGGCCTCAATAGTCTTAGCCATCGTGAAGGTCTTGCCCGAACCAGTCACGCCCAGCAAAACCTGATAGCGATCTCCGTCCCTCACACCCTGCACAAGCGACTCAATGGCCTTGGGCTGGGAACCGGCGGGCTCGTATGGAGACACGACCTCAAACGGCACCTCAGAGCCCTCAACGCCAAAACGTTTGAGCTCTCCTCCAACACGCTCAACTTCAAATTCCGCCATGGATACTCCTAACTCATATATCTGCAGTATACGCAGGCGGCGGGCATAGTCCTATACGAACCGATCGGGATAGAGGGTCTTGTAGCGAACCCAGGCATTATTGACACGAATCAGATACGCCTGCGTCTCGGGAAAGGTGATTGCATTATGAAGCGACGTGCTCTGCTGCGCCCATCCGTCGACATTGCCCATGCCGGCGTTATAGGCGGCAATGGCACTGTCAGTCGACCCGTTAAAATACGTTAGAAGATACGAAAGATACGCACAGCCAAACTCGATGTTCGTAGCGGGATCGTTAAGGTCGCCGGCTGAATACTCGCTGCCATCGACAAGACCCTTGGCAATCATATCCTGGGCAGTCTCGGGCATCAGCTGCATCAATCCCTGTGCGCCTTGATTCGACTCAGCCTCGGGATCCCAATTCGATTCCGACTTTATGACAGCACACACTAGATACGGATCAAGATTGTGCGAAATGCTCGATTGCTTTACGTACGCCTCGTAGTCAATTGGATACAAAGGCTTAAAGAAGGCGGCAGGGGCATACGAGTAGACGAGCGAAATAAGGCCGAAAACAAACATAACGGCAAGTGGCGCCACGCGATACCACGTAAAGAAACGTGTCTTAGGCATCGGTCTCCTCCCTATCCGCTACATCCCCGAAGCCATGACGCGCAAGCCATGCGTCCAGTTGTTCAAAGAGCGAGTTATCGCCTGCCGAATTATCGATTACCGTCGTAGCGAGATTGCAAAGCGAAGCCTCATCAGGTTGGCATGCAGAGCGCGCATCAAAATCAGAGGACTCCATACCACGATGAATGGCACGCTCGCGACGAACTGCTAAAGGAGCGCTGATAACCAGAATTTCATCAGCCAGGCCAAAAGCATCCTCAAAACCAGTCGGGGCAGAAACCTCGACTACCGCAAAGGGATAACGGGGGGACGAAACCGTGCAGCAAACCGGATCAAGGATCCTCAGCGAAAGCTGTTCGATGAGAACCGGGTGAACGATGCCATTGAGCCGCGCAACTGTATCAGGAGAGGCGAAAGCTCGAGCAGCGAGGACATTGCGGCGAATGCCGCCCTCCCCGTCCAGAATGTCCCAACCGAATTCTTCCGCAAGGGCATTGACGATATCGGAGCCTGGCACATACAGCGATTTGGCAAGCTCATCCAGATCGATAAGCATGGCGCCATGAGATTCGAGATAGCGGCAGGCAGTCGACTTACCCGAAGCAATATTGCCCAAGACAAAAACGGTAAACATCAAGTCCTCCCTAACGCCAATGCGAGTTATTATCGCGCAAATACAAACGAAGGACTCAAAATACAGCCAAACAGTAAGACAAGCTAAACGAAGACGAGTTCGTGTATTACAACTCTCTATCAAACGCAAAAAAGGGGGAGGCCGCGAGGCCTCCCCCTTCTTCAAGTCGATTGACGGCTCGGTGCCGTCCACCGGTCAGCGGCGCCCTGGCCTCCCACGGGCTGACCCCGCAGTACTCTCGGCGCGATG